>JBBSRA010000039.1:0-21180 GCA_038243515.1 Caryophanales bacterium | reverse complement strand
GTTGCTTGCAGAATTGCGTGACGAAACGTTTGCGAAGCGTGACATTATGACAGTTGGTGAAGCAAACGGCGTCGAAGCAAGCGACATCAATGAATGGATTTCAGAAGACAACGGAAAATTCGATATGGTTTTCCAATTTGAAAGTATGGGTCTATGGGATACCGACTCATCAACCGGTATCGATGTGCCAAAGTTAAAAGAAGTATTGACGAAATGGCAAAAAGCAGTGGAAGGCCACGGCTGGAACGCATTATTTGTCGAAAATCACGACAAACCCCGCATTGTTTCTTCTTGGGGAAATGATCAGAAGTATTGGCGAGAAAGTGCCACAGCGATTGCTTGTATGTATTTCTTTATGCAAGGCACACCGTTTATTTACCAAGGACAAGAAATTGGCATGACCAATGCGCCATTTGATGAACTCGAGCATTACAATGATATTCAAACGCATAACTTGTATCATTTTAATCGTTCAGAAGGAATGGAACACAATGCTGCGATGACCATCATCAAAGCACAAAGTCGGGATCATTCACGTACGCCGATGCAATGGGACGCCAGCCCAAACGCTGGATTTTCTAATGTAGAACCATGGTTACGGGTCAACCCGAACTATGAAAAAATCAATGTTGCCGCGCAACTGCGCGATCCATATTCGATTCTTTGGTTTTACCGAAAAATGATTTGGCTGCGCAAGCGGCAAGAAGTTCTCGTCTACGGAAATTACGAATTACAAGACGTCGGCCACGAATCCATTTATGCCTATACACGTGCGAATGAAGAAAAAACCATCTTGGTCATCACCAATTTAACGCAGCATGCTTGTTATTGGGATGAACCCGAGTCGGCGCATTGTTTGTTGCACAATTATCAACACCGCGACCCCAAACAATTGCTGCCTTTTGAAGCACGTGTTTACGAGTTGTGAGATAAAAGCCCAGTTCTTCAAGCGTTTTACTTGAAGAACTGGGCTTTTATGTGGGTAATTTCTGGTGAGTTTTGGCGTTTTGCAAACAAGCTAAGCGATTGCGCAAACAACTAGTGCATCGTCGCAAACAAAGTGTCGCTTTCCGCAAGCAACGAAAAGAATTGCGCAAACAAACGCACGTATCCCGCAAACAAACTCCACAAAAGTGTTAGAACCTTATGTAGTCAGGCTTTATTCGAATACAACAACCAAATCGGGTAAAATTTTATGGATCAAAACAGAAAAAAACCATCTTGCCCGAGGGCAAGATGGTTTTGATAGTTTGCGGCGTTCCAAACCACGTTCCACAACGTGTTCCTAAAAGGAGTGTTTGTCCGTCTTACGCAAACGAGCTCATCGCGTAGTTAACAATAAAGCATTTTTATTCAGAAGTCAACTTATGGATAAAAACATTCGTAGATCACTTTTTGAGAATAACAATCAAGGTTAGTCTGGAAATTGAAATTAAAGTAAAAATCCTTTATTTATTCTAAATATCGAAAATAAAGATAGAAAAAAGAACTAATTACGAACGGTAAATATTTTTTTGTAAATAATGTTCGTAATATCATTGACCGCACTTTATGTATTTGCTATAGTTACCAAGTGATATACAACATATCGCTCGTATAAACTCGGTAATATGGTCCGAGTGTTTCTACCAGGTTCCCTTTAAAGAACCAGACTACGAGCTAGAGTCTTACCTGCTTAGCGTGTACTGGACATTTCTCAAGCAAATGATTACTTTAGCTCTAAAGGTAGGTGCCGATTCAGAATTGTTACTTTGACCAAGTAACCGAGTAGAGCATACACCAAGGAGGAAATTCAGATGACAAAAATGAAGACAGCTATCAGCAAAAAGATAGTAATATCCGTGTTGGCGCTGATTTTATTAGTAGTATTGGCAGGATGCAGTTCAACAACTGAATCTAGTGAGACAGAAAAAGAAGAAACAAAACGACCGATCTTGGTCCAAGGACCAATGCCGATTGAGGCTGAAAATTTTGCGGAACGTTTAGAGGATGTTGAGGTAGAAGAGTCAGGCACAACATTTGAATTTTATATAGGTACTGTTGATGGCTATCCAGTGATTGTATCGAAAACAGGAAAAGGCATGGAAAACACAGCAGCTGCAACAGCGATTGCGATTGAAAAATACAATCCTGCTGCGATTATTAACCAAGGTACATCAGGTGGTCATGATCCAGCGTTAAACGTATTTGATATTGTGTTAGGCGCACGCACAGTCAATATCGGTTCAATGAAAACAGGAGACCGTGCTGAAGGACAAGGCATTGAATCGACAGAGTGGAAGCCAATGGATGTCATGGCTTCTGAAGGGAGTGCTGGAGAAGACCCAGATGCTGAAAAGGCTCGTTATTATGATGCAGATCCAGATCTTTTAGCGGTAGCAAATAAAGTAAAAGATAGCTACACGAAAGGAAAAGTGGTTGAAGGTACAATCGGTTCGGCCGATTTATGGAATAACGAAGTCGATCGCATCAACTGGTTCCACGAAACTTACGGCACGTCCGTCGAAGAAATGGAATCAGCATCGTCCGCAATGATTTCAAAAGCATACGATGTACCTTTTCTAGCAATTCGCATCTTATCAAACAATAAAACAAATGATGGTGCTTATAATCCAGACACAGCAGCTGCCAATCAAGAATATGTTTATGAAGTCGTTCAGGAATATATTCGTTTTTTAGAAAGTAAGTAAACAAAAAAAGGTATAGCTGTCATCCAAATAGGATTGGCAACTATGCCTTTTTAAAATATGTTATTCCACCACATGTTTCATACTCACTTCAAAATTCCCACTTTCTTTTGGTGTTAACCAAGCTGTCAATTCATAAGTACCTGGTTCAAGGTCGAGTGAAGGAATTGCAAAATCATATGTGAGTTTATCGCCTTGGTCGACAGAGATATCACCCAACACCTGCAAGTAAGTGCTCACAGATGAAAATAGGAAAATCTGCTCTCCTTTTTCGTTCGCTAAAGAAAAGTCGTAGCGCTGGCTACTTGTGAATTCGAATGTATGAGGTTGTTCTGTTTGATTTACTAAGGTGTAGCGATAAGTGTTGTCATCAACTTGTTCGATGGCTGGTTCCATAGCGCCTTCTATGATACCATCAATCGGTTCTTTTTCTTTTTCTGGTTCAGACTGTTCTGTCTCTGGACCTTCCGGAATGACTCTGTCTTCTTTTTCCGTTCCGCACGCTGTCAAAATGAAAGCGGCTAGTAGAAGCAAAAAAATGCTAATCCAAAATTTGTTTTTCATGAATAGACCTCCTTATTTACTAAAGGATACGTAACTACCTTACCTATGAGAACGGGGAAGAGGCGATAAAGTTACAGTAATCACGTAATGTATCGAAAGCTAACCTACACATTGCTGACCACACACTGTAGAATAAGGAATAAGAAAGTTTGCATTATTCCATCAGCTAGATGAAAGGGGCGTACCTTATATGAAAACAAACTTCAATTTTTCGAAAGATATTGAACTGGCTTTTAAGAACGATCCACCTGGACAATGGCTTTCTTCTTTACCACCAGGTTGCTTACGTCTGAGCTCAGGCTATCCAGAACCTAGACTTGTTCCGTCTGAAGAAATAAAATTAGCAGTAATACGTTTACTAGATGAAGAAAAGGACTTGCCACTTCATTATATGGGCAGCCCGAGAATTCTACAGCTTAAAAAGTTTCTTCAAGACAGAATGGCTCAAAGAAGTGTAAATGCGACTGATGACGAAGTGCTTGTTACTTCTGGAGCTTGTCAGGCTATAGACTTGATTGCACGTATTCTTTTGGATGAAGAAGCAGTAGTTGCTATTGAATCGCCGACTTATATGGAAGCCTTAGAAATTTTCCAAAACTATACGGAACATTACATAACCATTCCGATTGATGAAGAGGGAATGCAGACAGAATTATTGGCGGACATGTTAGCAAATCGGAAAGAAAAAGGCTTGTCGATTCCGCGTTTGCTTTATACCATTCCAACTTATCAAAATCCAACAGGTACAACGCTGTCCTATGCGCGTCGCCAACATCTATTAGAACTTGCAGAGCAATATGACTTTCTCATTTTAGAAGATGACGCTTATGGAGAACTTGGTTTTCACGACAGACCTCAACTGCTAAAAGCAATGGATACGAATAACCGCGTGTTGTATGTTGGGTCATTATCTAAAGTTGTAGCACCAGGTATGAGAATTGGTTGGGTCGTGGCAGATCAGCAATTAGTTGATCCATTAAATTGGTTTAAAAAAGATTTGACACATCCATTCGATCAAGCAACGATGGCATCATTTCTTGAAGCTATCGATTTTGATGAGCATTTAACGTCTTTGACAAAGGTATATAGATCAAAATGCAATGTCATGTTGGCCGCTTTAGAAGAATTCCTACCGCCTACAGTTTCGTGGTTTGTGCCTAAAGGTGGATATTTTGTGTGGGTTAAAATCCCAGGAGTTGATACTTCAAAAATGCTTTCACAAGCTTTCGAGGCAGGAGTTTCTTACGTACCTGGTAAATACTTTTTCTTGGATCAAGAAAAAGGACTTGAGTATCTTCGATTGTCGTTTAGTTACGCAAGTGAAAAAGACATCGTAAACGGTGTGAAACTGCTTGCCGAAGTAGTCGCAGTAACTATTGAGGCGCCTGACAGTAAAGAGTAAAAAAAAATAAACCAAATGCTAAAACCGTGACTCTTCAATATAAATAGAGCGCGGTTTTTGCATAAAGTTCGAAGAAAATAGAGAATCGTTCATAAGCACAATTGACTATATTTTCTGAATACGATAAAGTTAAATATACTATTTAAGAATATATGGAAATTAATACGGATATCAAATATTGGTGATTTCTAAAACAAGGAAGGTTGATTATAGAAGAGTCAATGAACTATAAAAGGAGGAGATTTAAATGAACATTACAACAACACTTACACAAAATGCAAAGCGGTTTTCAGATAAAATGGCGATTACGTATGAGAAGAGAAGTTATACTTATCAACAGTTGAATGAAGAAGTAAATCAATTAGCCAATGGATTATTGGAAGCAGGTTTGCAAAAAGGAGATAAAGTTTCACTATTCATGAAAAACTCGGATCATTATGTGGTGGCTTTTTTCGCTATATTAAAAGCTGGCGGTGTGGCTGTACCTGTTAATTACAGATTGAGTCCCGATGAAAGTGGCTATATTTTTGGTCAGTCCGAAAGCCGATTTCTTTTTTGCGATGCAGAACTGGAAGATATTGTGGCTGAAGCAAAAACGCAGGCTACTTTACTTCAACATGTAATTGTTTATCCAGTACCTGCGAACGATGATTATTTTAGCTGGGACAGCTTACTGAGTGAAAATGCTTTGGAACCTTCTGTTGATATACAAAGCAGTGACGATGCTGAAATTCTTTACACTTCCGGAACAACTGGAAAGCCAAAAGGGGCGTTGTTTGATCATCAGCGACTGACTACTGCTAGCATATCTTTTGTATTTGGCGTTGATCTGAGTGCAAATGATAACATTCTTCACGCAGCTCCATTATTTCACCCGATTCAATTAAACTTATTTTTAGTTACAGGAATCATGATTGGGACATCCAACGTTATTTTGCGTGATTTTGAAATCCACAAAACAATTAAAGCGATTGAAGACTTCCAAATTACGGTTTTCTTCGGCTTACCAAATATGTATGACGAGTTGCTAGAGCTGCCTAATGCACCTGAAGAAAAATTGGCTTCTGTTACTAAATGTATGTATGGTGTCGATTCCATTGATACTGATTTAGTAAAACAAGCAATGGAACTTTTCGGTCATCAACAGTTTTACAATTTATGCTTACTAACAGAAGGCGGACCAGGTGGGATCTTTTTGTTGCCAGAACAGCATGAAACCAAAGCCGGATCTGGTGGCAAGCCGATGTATTTCACAGAAGTACGTGTCGTAAACGAGGAATTTCTAGACGTTGCGCCTGGTACTATTGGGGAGTTTATCATTAAAGGCGGAACGGTTATGAAAGAGTATTTCAATAAACCTGAAGAAACCAAAGAGGCCTTTCAAAAGGGATGGTTGCTGACAGGCGACTTGGCAACAATCGATGAAGATGGATTTATCACGCTTGTAGATCGGAAAGCAGATCGCATTATTTCAGCTGGAGAAAATATTTATTCGGTTGAAGTAGAACAAGTGATCAATAGTCACCCGCAAGTAGCAGAAGCTGCGACTGTTGGCTTACCGGAAGAAGAGTGGGGCGAGATTGTCGGTGTAATTATCGTACCGATAGAAGGCGAAACCATTGACGAAGATCAATTGATGGATTACTTTATGGAAAAGCTACCTAGCTATAAAATTCCACGTAAATACTTGATCGCTGATTCGTTACCACGTAACGCTACAGAGAAAATTATGAAATATCAATTACGCGAACTTCATATTAGTGAATTTGAATGGTTCCGCAAAATACCAGAACGGCGTTATTGAATTTGTAAAAATAGCCCCGCAGCCAGTTCAGGCTGCGGGGCTATTTTAAGTTATTTTTCAAGTAGTAGAAGCTTTGTAAATGCTTTTAATTGATTTTTCTAGCATCGTGTTAAATTCTTCATCTGTTTGACTAGCATTAACGCCTTCAGATAAAGCACGTGAGAAGCTGGCGATTAAGCCGTGGTTAGCTGCTAATTTTTTATTGGCGTCATCACGTTTATACCCACCAGACAATGCGACTACACGAACTACGCGCGGGTGATCAATCATTTCTTTGTAATAATTATCTTCTGTTGGGATTGTAATTTTAATCATCACGTTCTGATCTTCGCTCAATAAATCTAAATGCTTCAACATTTCTTCTTTAAGAATTTTTTCAGATTGTTCTTTGTCTTTGCTGTTAATGTCTACTTCGGGTTCAAGAATTGGCATTAAGCCAGCTGCCAAAATTTGTTTGCCGATGTCAAATTGCTGTTCAACAACTTTTTTTATACCTTCAGTATTGGCTTCTTTGATAACTGAACGCATTTTTGTGCCGAACACATTGCGTTCATTAGCACGATTTAATACGTCATCTAAGTCAGAAATTAGCTTCATCACTTGAACGCCATTTTCTTCATCTGCAAGTCCTTTATCGACTTTTAAGAAAGGTACGACACCTTTTTTCTGCCATAAGTAGTCAGGTGTGTAATGACCTTCTACTTTACGATTCATCGTCTGTTCAAAAAGAATAGCACCAATAATCGAATCTGAGTTAAAAGACGGTGCAGTCATGACACGCGTACGCATTTCATGAATCAAATCATACATTTCCTCTTCTGATGAGTACCGATCTTCTGATACGCCATAGAGTGCTAATGCTTTCGGCGTGCTTCCGCCACTTTGATCAAGTGCCGCAATGAAACCTTTTCCATTTTTTACGAAATCCATTTGTTCCTGATTCATCATCCCAGCCCCTTAAATGAATTTTAAAAACCCAATCTACTCATATTAAAAAATTTACTGTAAAGAAACTCTTTCACTGAATAGTGTAACAATATAAAGAAGAAACTACAAAAAATTTGATGATTGAGCTCTACTTGCAGTTTTCCCTTTTGACCTTCCTGTAAACGTATCTCGCTTATCATGTCCCACAGAAGGTTTGGTATGGGCCACTCGTCGCCTCTGGAGGTTCCGTATAACCTTCTTGTTCAGCAGAGTGTGCATACGGATTAGCTAGAACTGCAAGGAGGTTGTGCAACAGGCTATAGTCTTGTTGGAATTCAGCAGCAGCCAGTGCTTCTTCTACACGATGATTGCGCGGAATGACCGCAGGATTGTGATCGCGCATTAATTGCTGACTCTCTTGGAGCGATTCCTGTTGTCGTTCGAGACGCGCTTGCCAAGAGCAATGCCAGTTTTTAAACTCATTTGCTTCAAATAATTCGTTGTTTTCCAACTTGTTGAAAGTGAGCACTCGGAATGTATTGGTATAATCGGCTTGATGGTTCGTCATCAAATCCAACAACTCTTCTACCAACTTGGAATCTTCGAGTTCTTCATTGAAAAGGCCAAGTTTTTTGCGCATACCTGATAGCCAGTAACTTTCAAATTGCCCAACGTATTTGCTGAGCTCGGCTTGTGCCAGACTTAACGCTTCTTCAGGTGTGTCATGCAGGAGTGGCAAAAGGCTTTCTCCAAAACGTGCTAAATTCCATCCAGCAATCATCGGCTGATTGCCATAAGCATAACGACCTTGTGCGTCGATTGAACTAAAAACTGTTTTTGGATCAAAGCTATCCATAAATGCGCAAGGTCCATAGTCAATTGTTTCACCACTGATGGCCATGTTGTCGGTGTTCATCACGCCATGAATAAAACCAACCAATTGCCATTTAGCAATCAGCTCAGCTTGACGCTTGATCACTTCTTGAAATAAAGCTAGATAGCGATTTGGAACGTCTTGAACATGAGGGAAATGTCGCGCTAACGCATAATCAGCAAGTGCGGTTAAATCTTCTTTTGTGCCAAAACGCGCTGCATACTGGAAAGTTCCAACGCGAAGATGGCTGTCGGCGATGCGTGTCATGACCGCACCAGGAAGCGCTGTTTCACGTCGAACCACTTCGCCCGTTTCAACAACCGCTAAGCTGCGTGTTGTCGGAATGCCAAGTCCGTGCATCGCTTCACTAATTACGTACTCACGAAGCATCGGTCTGAGTGCAGCACGACCATCGCCGCCTCGTGAATAAGGCGTTCTGCCAGAACCTTTTAACTGAACATCCAATCGCTTGCCACTTGGCGTTAGTTGTTCGCCAATTAATAAAGCGCGGCCGTCACCAAGCATGGTGAAATTACCGAATTGGTGTCCGGCATAAGCTTGTGCAAGTGGTATGCTTTCTTTTGGAACCTTGTTTCCTGCAAGAATCGCAACGCCGTCTTCGCTTGTTAACTCGTCGGAATCCAATCCAAGTGTTATTGCTAGTGCTTTGTTAAAGATAACCAGTTTTGGTGCTGGTACCGGATTGACCGAGAACTTGCTATAAAATATTTCAGGTAAGCGTGAATAACTATGTTCTAGCTGCCAACCGGTATGTGTGCGTTCTTTTTTAGTCATAATGGATTCTCCTTTTTTGAGTAGGATATACTCTCAGTATAACCCCTAGGAATGCTGAATACGCTTTAGCTGTTTGAGAGAGTAGCCCATCATCTTGTTTTTAGAGTTGTTAGGCTTGCTAATCCCCTCATTTGGGTAAAGAATTAAACAAGGAGGGAATGAATATGACCATTACAACCAATTATTTATTTGAACCATTTACATTTACGTCTGGATTAACCCTCAAGAATCGGATAATGATGGCGCCGATGACAACATCATCTTCGGATCAGGACGGTGACATTACCGATGACGAATTACGATATTATAAACGGCGTGCCACGAGTGGATTGGGAGCTGTCATTACGGCTTGTGCGCATATTGAACCACTAGGTGTCGGATTTCCAAGTGCTTTGGGTGCGGACAGCGATGATCGAATCGATAGTCTTACACAGCTAGCTTCAGCTATTCATGAAGGTGGTTCGAAAGCAATTCTTCAGCTGTACCACGCAGGACGCATGTCGAATGAAGAATTGTTAAAAGGAAAGCAACCAGTTTCAGCAAGCACAGTTCCTGCACCTCGCCCGAATGCTGCAACACCTCGTGAAATGACAAATGAAGAAATTGAAGTGACCATTCAAGCTTTTGGTGAAGCGACGAGACGTGCTATTCAAGCAGGCTTTGACGGTGTGGAAATTCATGGAGCTAATACGTATTTGATTCAGCAATTTTTCTCTCCGCATTCTAATGCCCGCACCGATAAATGGGGAGGAGATGTCACAAGACGCATGGCATTTCCTTTAGCTGTTATCGAGTCAATTCAAAAAGCAGTAACAAAACACGCTGAAAACCCTTTCATAGTAGGCTATCGTGTTAGCCCAGAAGAGCGAGAAGAGCCAGGTATCACGATGGAAGATACCTTAAAGTTCTTGACTGCTATTACAGATCAAGGCATTGATTATGTTCACGTCTCAGTTGGCAAGTTTTTCGGAGGATCGATTCGCGAAGAAGATAGCCGCTCTCGCGTAGAAATCATTCAGCAACATATAGGGAACCGTGTTCCAGTAATTGGCGTAGGTGGATTGCAAACAATAGATCATGTCAAAGAAGCATTAGCAGTTACACCGCTTGTGTCACTCGGTCATGCGCTAATAATGGATCCTGACTGGCTAGCAAAAGTTCAAAAAAGCAGGGATAAAGAAATTTTTCAAGCCATCTATTTGAGCGAAAAAGAACAGCTCGATATCCCTGAAAACTTATGGAAGTTGGTCACGAATGCACCAGGCTGGTTCCGGATTGAGGAGTAATAAGATTGTAATTCTTTAGAAAGTCTATTGTGACCAGTCGTATTAGCCTCTTGAGAAGTGGAGAAGAGCGAGAAAATTCGCTTTAGACTATCAAAAAACTAGCGATACCTGGACAAATTCCAGGTATCGCTAGTTTAGTTTTAGAAAGAGGATTCGTTAGAAAAGCAGGTATTGATTGACAATGAAGGCGAGTAAGTCAGACGATTTTTCGGCCGCTGCGACCTAGCGCATAATAAATTCCGTGCTGCAAGCTTTGTAGAGACTCAAAGTTCTTAAGACTGTTTTGAGATTGTGCAATGATCAATGCCAGTTCAGGAGAAATGCCAACTAAAATGACTTCTGTTCCCAAAAGTCTCGCAGAAGCTCCAAGTTTATCTATTAAGGAAGCAGTATGTTCTGTAATGTGCTGATTTAAACCAGTCAAATCAACCAGTAGGTATTGGGCTTTATGCTTTGGAAGTTCACTTAAAGTTTTAAAGATTAAATCCTCTGTACGTTGTTCATCGTAACTGCCGATCATCGGTACCACAATAATGCCTTCAAGCACAGGAATAATAGGAGAAGAAAGTTCTCTAACTAAATTCCGCAGAGATTTCGTATGTTCATCAACGAGTGCTTCAAGTTTTTGGATTTGGTCGGCGTCTTGTTTACGGGACAACTCATGGATGTTTTGTTGAACTGTTACTTCAGAAGGAAAATATTCGACAATGCTGTAAGAATTGTTTTCGTTTTGATACTGAATCGTTTTGTACCAGAAATTAATGCCAAACAACCCCGTCAATACGCCTGCATAATGGGAAGGGACGAATATGCCTTCTGTGCTTTTGTTGTTCAGCAAGTTCATTTTATATTCCCAGTCATTTTGGATATGTAGTGTAAAAGTGTTTTTTTCAGTATCCATTTTAACAATCGCAACTTTTCCCCAACCGGCAGGAGCATAAGTATTGGAAACCCATTCCACAATATTTGACGTATCAATTTGTTTTAAATGCTTGAATCCTTCACCAACAATGACCCCTTGGCGAAATCCTGTTGTTTCCAATACGAGCTTTGTCGCTTCAATTCCCGAGATGTCTTTGATTGTGTCAAAAAAGGTTTCCATAGCAGAAATCCAAAAAAAGACAACATCACCGCCTTCAAAAAGTGCTTCTCCTGTTTCCAAATTCCATTGTAATTCGATACCGCCGACAACTATGTTTTTTTTACTCACGTTGTATATTCCCCCGTTTTTTTGAAATTGGTATAGAAAAGCAAAACTACAAATTTGTCTTACCACAAAATGAGTGTCGCATAAAAAAATAGCAATAAGTTTCGTTATCTTTTAATCTAGCTGTTTAAAGGGATAGACGACAGCCGTTAGTTTTTCTGACACATCCCAAAGCTTGGACGAAATTTCGGGATTGGTCGCATTAATATGTGGAGTTCCCAAAGCTGGATAGCCTTTTCGTTGAAACTGGGCAATTGGACCAATGTATTCGCCGCCCGTAAGACTTGTTTCAGTCGCAGCATAAATGGCAGACAATGCCCCCGAGTTGGGTGGTTGAAGAAAAAGATTAGCGATATGTTTAAAGAAAGTTGGAATTTCCCAGTTGCCGATTTTCAAAATATTAGTGGCGGAAACACCGGGATGACAGGCGATACTAATTGTTTGAAGACCGTGTTTTTTGAAGCGTTTATCCAGCTCCAAAGCAAAAAACAAATTTGCTAGCTTGCTTTGGTTATAGAACTTTTTGGCTTGATAACCCTTAGATCCATCAAGATTATCAAAGTCGATTGTGCCTCGGCTATGCGCTCGGCTACTGACGGTCACAACGCGTGAACCGGATGTGTTTGCAAGCAGAGGCAAGAGCAGACCAGTTAAAGCAAAATGACCAAGGTGATTGCTGCCAAACTGCAGTTCAAAGCCATCTGTCGTTTTTGAAAAAGGCGGTGCCATGATACCTGCATTGTTGATCAATAGGTCAAGTTTATCAAAGGTCTTTTTGAATTGTTCAGCAAACTTCCGAATCGTTTCAAGGTTAGCCAAATCAAGCTTCATGACATCGATTTGAGCAAAAGGATAAAACGCAAGCAAAGCAGCGCGTGCTTTGTTTCCTTTTTTCGTATTGCGAACAGCTAGAATAATCTGTGCGTCCAGTTTCAGTAGCCCCTTTGCAGTTTCAAAACCGATGCCACTGTTGCTGCCTGTAATGACGGCTATTTTCCCTGTCAACAAACAATCACTTCCTTTACTTCCATAATCTAACCAGACTAGAATTGCTATCTATTAGTTTATTGGTTTTTTTACTATTTGAAAACAACCATAGAAAAAATGGATGAACACTTTTGATGACAGATTCTTTACTATAGATGAAAATCAGTAGTTCAATCTATATAATAGCAAATAAGTACGGCAATATTTTGGATTTTTCATCTTTTTTCTAATTTTTTGAAACATAATTAGCAAGTATTGCTATCTTATTCAATAGTTGCGCGGAACGTTAGAATAGAGAAAAGGAGGCGATAGTGAAGTTATGAATATTTCGATCAACGAGTTAACCAAAAATTTCAAGGATCGGATTGCTGTGGATCATCTTTCACTGTCAATCGAAGAAGGTGAGTTTTTTGCATTACTGGGTGAAAATGGAGCCGGAAAAACTACTACGATTAAATTATTGAGCTGCCTGATGGAACCGACGAGCGGAGACGCAATTATGCTTGGTGACAGCATTATTAACCATCCGCGTGCCGTCAAAAAAAAGTTGAACATCTCACCTCAGAAAACTGCAGTTGCACGTAATCTCTCGGTGAAAGAAAATCTGGTGTTTATTGCGAGGATTTATGGCAGCGATAAAAAAAGTGCAGAACAAAAAGCGAATCGACTAATGGATACATTCGGTTTGACAGACCGAGCTAAAAGCAAGGGCAGAACTTTGTCAGGAGGAATGGAACGTCGTTTAAGTATCGCAATGGCGATGATTTCAGAACCGGAAATCCTTTTTTTGGACGAACCGACAGTGGGACTGGACGTTCGGGCACGATTGGACTTGTGGCAGACTTTACTGGATTTGAAAGGACACATCACAATCATTCTGACAACACATTATTTGGAGGAAGTCGAAGCGTTGGCAGATCGTATTGGCATTATGCACAAAGGAAGACTTCGTGCGCTCGGTACACTTGATGAATTAAGAGAACAGACCGGGCAAGCCAAACTGCAAGATATTTTTTTGCAGCTGACAGCGGAGGTCGAGAAATGAAAACAGCTTTCGTATTCGCAGAACGCAACCGCAAAGAAATTTTACGTGACCCGATGACGTTACTTTTTGGAATGATTTTGCCGCTATTAATGCTATGGCTATTTTCGATGATGGCTGAAAAGATGCCTTTTGATTTGTTTACGTTAGAAAAGCTGGCACCTGCCATTATCGTGTTCAGTTTTTCGTTTATTACTTTGTTTACTGGAATGCTCATTGGTCGTGATAAGAGCAGTTCATTTTTAATGAGGATATTCGCTTCGCCAATGGCTGCCACTGATTACTTGATTGGTTATGCGCTGCCACTGCTGCCAGTTGCGTTTATTCAAATGACGGCTTGTTATGTTACAGCGCTGCTGTTGGGAATGCCGGTCACTATTGACGTCATCCCTGCGTTTGGTGTCTTGTCAGTCATTTCGATTCTTTATATCGGATTTGGTCTTTTCTTTGGAACCTTTTTCACTGACCGACAAGTGGGAGCGATGTTTGCGATTTTTGTCAACATCGCAACGTGGTTAAGCGGAACTTGGTTTGAACTCGATATGATCGGCGGCGCTTTCCAGAAAGTCGCTTACTTGTTGCCATTCGCATATGCCGTAGATGCTTCGCGTGCTGTCTTTGCTGGTAATTACGGAGCTGTAATAACACCTATGTTGTGGGTAATTGCATATACACTAATCCTATTCGGAATCGCGATATGGGGTTTCAGAAAAAGGATGCGTAGATAGTACTGGTAAATGGAAGACAAAGATAAGAATAAGGAGATTGGTCAGATGGGTTATGTAGAAGAATTGCGTGAAGCTGTAGGTCATCGTCCGCTGATCCTTGTCGGAGCAGTAGTCGTGATTGTTGACGAAAACAATCGTTTATTATTAGAAGAACGGAAATTTCCGAAAGATCTATGGGGCCTTCCGGGTGGATTGATGGAGCTCGGGGAATCTACAGAAGATACAGCGAAACGCGAAGTCCTGGAAGAGACCGGTTTTACGATTGATGCGCTACATCTCATCAATGTTTACTCTGGGCCACAGCATTTTACAGTCGCTGAAAACGGCGATGAATTTTATGTCGTAACGACCGCCTATTATTCAAATACATATCATGGCGATTTGGTCATCGATAAAAAAGAATCGTTGAGTTTTAAATTCTTTTCTCCGGATGAGCTGCCAGACAAAATGGTGGGCAGCCACCGCAGAGTCATTGAAGAATTTCTTGAAAAGCATTAAACAACTTTAACAGAATGACAGCGATATGTGTTGAATCGGAAAAGCCACTTTCATGGATGAGCATGAAAGTGGCTTTTCTTTTATTGGGTTAAACCGTTAGCAAAATCAAATTTCACTCCTGTCAGCTGTTCTGACACGTCCCACAGCTTTTGGGAAACTGTTTCATCACCGGCAGATAGATGAGGTGTATCAAGTGTCGGATAACCTTTACGCTGACCTTTGCCGTCAGGACCGATATATTCACCACCTGTAAGACGAGAATCTGTGGCTGCATAAATGGTCGGTAAAGCACCCATAGCAGGAGGCTGCAAGAAATTATGCATGAACGACTTCATTAGTTTTGGTGCGTCTCGTTTACCGAATTTAAAAAGATTGGTCGCGGAAATTCCAGGGTGGCAAGCAATACTCATGGTTTGTAGATTATGCTCTTTTAAGCGCTTGTCCAATTCCTGCGCAAACAGTAGATTTGCTAGTTTACTTTGACCGTAAAACTTCATGGCTTTATAGCCTTTTGTACCGTCGAGATTATCAAAATCAATTTTAGCGCCTTTGTGAGCTAGGCTAC
The DNA here is from genome assembly GCA_038243515.1 of Caryophanales bacterium. Lineage (GTDB taxonomy): Bacteria > Bacillota > Bacilli > Bacillales_A > Planococcaceae > Planococcus. The sequence goes on along the minus strand of JBBSRA010000039.1, from coordinate 5,814 downwards.
TGAGAGTTACGACGCGTGAATGTGATGTGTTTTTTAGCACAGGTAGCAACAGACCAGTCAATGCAAAATGACCCAAATGATTACTGCCGAATTGCAATTCAAACCCGTCTTTGGTTTTTGAATAAGGCGGTGTCATGACGCCAGCATTATTAATAAGTAAATCAAGTGAATCATACTGGTTTTTAAAACTCTCAGCAAATGCTCGAACGCTTGCAAGATCTGCTAAATCCAGTTTCATCAAGGTTATAAGTGCTTCTTTATTCATGTCGAGAATCGAATCGCGAGCAGCCTCGCCTTTTTCTAAATTGCGCACAGCCATAATGATTTGTGCGCCACGGTCCGCAAAGACTTTTGCCGCCTCTAAGCCGATGCCGCTATTGGCTCCTGTAATGATGGCTGTCTTTCCAATTAACTGTTTCAAACGATCAGCTCCTGGGTAATGTCATTTGTCGTATGATAAAAATACCATGTCATAGCTTATGTAACAAATAGTAGGATTTGAAGAACTTTTTTTACATATGCTCTACTGAAAAAGGGTAGAAGTACAATATCAGAATTAAGTAGGAGCGATAAGATGGAAAAAAATGAAAAAATGGCTGGGTTGGCTTTTTTATTGTTGTTTGGTGGACTAGGTCTAGCTGCTCTGTTTATTACGTTGTTTGCAGAATTAGCTGAAGAAGTAATAGAAAAGGAAGTTGCTCAATTTGATAACTTCATTATCAATGGAATGGAAGCAAGAGCAAGTGGGACTTTGGACAATGTGATGTTCGTCTTTACCGAAATGGGTTCAGTTTGGTTTTTGACGGTGCTGTCCCTCGTGGTATTAGTAGTACTAGGATTCAAGATGAAAGACAAATGGGGCATGTTATTTTTTATTATTGCAGTAGGAGGCGGTTCGCTCTTAACAGTGTTATTGAAAAATCTATACGTTCGTGAACGTCCAAGCATTAATCCTGATATAGATGCAATCGGCTACAGCTTTCCAAGTGGCCATTCGATGGGATCATTAATTTTTTATGGCTTTGTAATCTATTTGGTCATCCGGACACCGCACCGGCCTTGGATCAAGTGGATGACTGTTGCTATTTTAAGCGTTCTCATTATTATGATTGGCAGCAGTCGAATCTACCTAGGTGCACATTTTCCAAGCGATGTTCTTGGAGGCTATATGGCAGGTCTGATTTGGTTAATATTGAGCTTAGTAGCATTAGAGTGGATCCAGTGGCATGGTAGAAGTTCGGTACCTCCAGTTTATGCGCTGCGTAAATTGTTGGGACCATTGTATAGAACAGTACGAACAAAAATACCTTTTTTCAATAAGTAAACTGAAAGAGAAATCTTTGGAAATTATTCACTAACTATACACTGCCTTTAAAAGCGGTGTGTAGTTTTTTGTGTTAGCAATTTTAACTAATGGGTATTTAATAGTATTGAAATGGAAAGAAGGGATAAGATGAATCGGATATTCGGGATTTTGGTAGCAGTAGGTGTGCCTTTGACAGTAATTGGCTCTTTCCTGGATTGGCCAAGCATTGCGATGTTTTTCATTTGCTCCATAAGCGTTGTGGCATTATCAAGTTTTATGGGAAGAGCAACGGAAAGTTTGGCAATTGTCAGCGGTCCGCGTATTGGAGGGCTGCTAAATGCCACGTTTGGCAACGCGGTCGAATTGATCATCTCCATTTTTGCGCTAAAGGCAGGATTAATTGGCGTGGTCTTAGCTTCTTTGACTGGTTCTGTATTAGGGAATCTTCTATTAGTTGTTGGGTTATCGTTTTTTTGTGGAGGCATTAAATTCAAGCGACAGATGTTCAATGTCCATGATGCTTCGCACAACTCTGGTTTATTGATTTTTGCAGTTGTTGTAGCATTTGTCATTCCGGAAATTTTTTCAACAACCATGACTGAAACCGAAACCATTCAATTGAGTGTTGGCATCTCGATTATTATGATCCTTTTGTATTTGGCTGGGCTCTTTTTCAAACTAGTTACCCACCGCGGCGTTTATAGCCATGCAGATATAAAACAAGATTCAGAGCCTGAAGAGCCGGAATGGTCTAAAAAGAAGGCAATAATTATTCTACTCGTTGCTACTATGATTGTAGCGTATGTTTCTGAAAGTCTGGTCCACACTTTTGAAGAAGTAGGAGAGCAATTTGGTTGGTCTGAACTGTTTATTGGTGTTATTATTGTTGCGATTGTTGGGAACGCGGCTGAACATGCTTCTGCACTTATTATGGCGATGAAGAACAGGATGGACGTAGCAGTAGAAATTGCTATTGGATCCACGCTGCAAATCGCCATGTTTGTAGCGCCAATATTGGTAATTATTTCTTTGTTCATGCCGCAGCAAATGCCACTAGTTTTTACGGTTTCAGAGCTAGTCGCAATGATTACTGCAGTATTTCTCGCCATTAATGTTATGAACGATGGGGAGTCGAATTGGTTTGAAGGCTTGACGCTACTAGCGGCTTATCTCATTATGGGCATCGGATTTTATTTATTGTAAAGTTCTTGTACTTTAAAAAACAAGCTATTACCGAAGGACTCTTTCGGTAACAGCTTGTTTCAATGATGAAATATAGTTGCTCAAGTCTGTTCATGCTTTACTGGATTGACTCAAAGCTCTTTTTGATTTCTTCGTTGCTGAAATGGCCGGTTTGGCTTTTGACGAGTGTGCCTTCTGAATCGATATAGACGGATGTTGGATAGCCGAGTATGCCATATTCATCAAAAAATGTACCGCCTTCATCTAATAATACAGTAATATTTTCTGCATTTGGAAATCCTTTAAACCATTTAGTAAAGGACGCACTATTTTTTTCAGCGTTAGAGCCTGGCGATACGATGGTCAACACCTCGAAGTCGGTTTCTTCACCAGCTAATGTATTTAGTTCTTCCATACCACTCAAACAAATGGAACACCAAGAAGCCCAAAATTTCACGTAGACTTTTTGTCCAGCATAGTCTGCGAGGTTTTGTTTGTTTCCTTCTAAATCTAGCAATTCAAAAGAAGGTGCTGGATTTTTAGCGGTTGCTCCATTTTCTTGTGAAGAATTAGAACACGCGCTCAATCCGAGAACTATGGTAAATGATAAAATTATTTTTATTACTGTTGTCATCGCGATCATCCTCTACAATCGATTGCTTAATAATTTTGTGTAGTGACATCATATAATGAAAATCTAATAAAATACATTCAGACAACTCGATAAAATCCCATCTTCACGTGAAGATGGGATTTTCATTAGTTATTAGCATCTCTCATTTTTTGTAACGCATTTTTTTGAATGATTAAGTCAGAAGCACGAAGTTGCTCTGTTGCGGCGTTACTGAATTTGTTACATTGCTCATCAGAAACTTTTTTCCCCGAGCTGACATCGTAACAGCTTCCGTTTCCGGCAGGTTGCGTTAAATCAGGTTTGAAATAAAGTTCTTCAAAGCGGAAAGCCCCATCACGAAAAATAGTTAGATTGCTGTCATCGTCCATTAATGATTGACCAAGCATATAAGGCGGCGCAATACCGATAAGATCAAGAATGGTTGGGGCAATATCAATTTGGCCTCCAACACTATTGTTGATGCCTCCTCCTTTTGAATGAGGTAGCTTAATAAAAAGCGGTACTCGACGATCAAGTTCGAACAAATCTATCTCTGTCTTAGCGCTCAACTCTTGCGCCATTTCACTGTCTTTTTGAGTGAGTCCACTATCATGATCTCCGTAAAAAACAATCAGTGAGTCATCCCACATGTCTTTTTGTTTTAACTGTTCAATCATGGTGCCAACTGCACCGTCTACGTAATGAACCGTTTCGTAATAGCCTTTTACTAACGGATCCTCATAACTTGTTAAATCCAATTCTTTAAACTGTTCGGGAATGGTATAAGGTGTATGGCTAGAAAGTGTAACCATAAATGCAAAATACGGTTCTGTTAATTGCTCAGCAAGCTCGACGGAAGTGGTTAAAAAGGCTTCGTCATTTACAGCCATACCAATGTCTTGTTCATTAGGAAAATCGGGGCGGCTGAAAAATTGATTAAAGCCGATATTTTCGTAAACCGTGTCTCGATTCCAAAAGCCTTTTCTAAACGCATGCATGGCTGCAGTATCATAGCCGGCGTTTTTTAGTAACTCTGGCAAAGCGCTAAACTCGTTTTCTTCTGCGTACTGTGTATAAACAGATCCCGATTTCAAGGGATATAGCGAAGTTAAAGTAATAAATTCTGCATCGGAAGTCCGTCCTTCATGTGTCTGATGATAAAACGACGGGAAAAATTGCGCTTCTTCTTTTAATGCATTTAAATGAGGCGTCAATTCTTGACCATTTACTTTATGGTCAATTACAGACGTTTGAAACGATTCTAATTGCACGACAATGATATTTGGTTTTTCTGAATCGGATACAGTAAAAGGTGTCTCTGGATTCACTTTCTGAATCAACGATTTGTCTGCTGTAGTTAAGCGATCATCTTTAAAAAAAGAGCCAACGCCACGAGCAAAGTCCATTCCGTGATAACCCCAAAATCCGAGCTGGTAATATTCACGCATATTTGAAATAGGTTCATCAATAAGCCATTTTTCTTCGTCGTTATAACTTATTGCTAGAGGAACTACAACAATAACCAGTCCTAAAACAAAGCCGGCTCCTGCGAAGATGCGTTTGCTTTTTTGCGTCGCGTTATCTTGTTTTGCACGAGTAATAAAAAAAATGAGAGAAAAAATGAGCAAATCAGTAAAAAAGAAAAAGTCTTTCGTTTCGATTAACGTCAAAAACCCGCCACCCACGTCACTCATCTGCGTAATATCAGAAAGCAAGACGATCGAGAGAAAGTCAGTAAAATAGCGATAATACCAAAGGTCGGAGACTAACAAAGTACTATGCAAAAATAGCAAGATCAATAGGATCCAAGACCGCTTCTTTTTACTTACTAATACAGTCCAACTAGACAACACGATAATGGAAGCAAGATTGAGAAAGAAGAAACTAAAAGAGAAAACCGTTTCCGCGTATATGCTGAATAACCACATTTTTGAAATAGATAACGCTAAGTAAAGCCAGTACTCTGGGAATTTTATCATGCATATACACCTCCGAATAAGTTTTTCTGTTTTACGAATTAAAATAATGAGTACAAGACGCTTGATCAAAATTTTTATTAAAAAACAGAGCTATTATTTTAAGATACCACCAACAGAGAGAGTAGAAACATGGAGATTAGCAATGTTCGAGTATGCAAGAGATGGGTTCTTCAGTTTAAGTACATAGTGATAATGGGTATTTATAGAATAAGATGCACAACCATTCACGTAAATGATGATAGTAAGGAGTGTTTGTAATGACTTTATCAAAGAAAACATCAGCTAATAACCAATCAGAAAAAGTAGCGTGCAAGTATCCTGTGTTTCCTATTGGTCAAAAGTTCACCGTAGATTTTGGGAGTCAGAATTCGATCCATGGAAACTGGCAAGTCGCAGAAAACGATAATGCGCCATTTTATATGTGCCGTCGTGTTTTTGAAAGTGGAAAAGTATCTAGAAGAAAGTCAGCGGATCATCATCGACAGTTTTTTGAAGCTGAAATTCATTATGCATTAGACAAGGTTGATCCTGAAAACTAATGTCGATAGAAAAAACGCCTAATTTAAAATAGGCGTTTTTTTATGTGTCTGTATTTGAATCAATTTCATAATGCGCACTTTTAAAAAATCATAGAAGAGCCGAAAATCAATGATTCCTTAAAAAAACGAATGAAATGATGAATTAGGCTGCGATTGCTTGAAGAACTTTTAATCGGTCGATGGCGAGTTTGGATG
>JBBSRA010000038.1:0-21356 GCA_038243515.1 Caryophanales bacterium | reverse complement strand
CAATCACCAGAAAAACCAGAAACAGTGAAGCCCATAAGTATAACGGAATTCCAGTATCCACGATTTCACGCTCCTTCTTGAAATGGAGTCACGCTTTTGTATACCCTCATTTACACGTTATAGAAAGAGAAGATGAAGCAAAAGATTCGTAATGGAAAATTTTGAAATTTATGCTATGATATGTTACGAATAAAAAGGAGGAAATGGAATGTTTATACATAAAATTGATAAAGACTTGTCACTCAAGATTCAAGAAATGCGAGATGCTGAACGCATTTTTGAGCTGACAGATGCGTCTAGAGACTATTTGAGAGAATGGTTGCCTTGGCTTGATTTTACTACTAAATTGCAAGATACTAAAGACTTTATTCAATCCGGTAGTAGTAATTTCGTTGAAGGCAAGAGCTTGGGGGCTGTCATCATTTATAAAGATGAAATTGTGGGAATTGGAGGATTTAATGCGATTAATAGCGCAAGTAAAACCGCTTATATCGGCTACTGGCTTGGTCAAGAATATCAAGGGAATGGTATTATGACGCGCGTCGCAAAAGCCTTGACTGATTATGCATTAACTGAACTCAAACTCAACAAAGTCGAAATTCGTGTAGCAACTGAAAACCATAAGAGCCGCAGCATCCCCGAACGCCTCGGCTACACACAAGAAGGCACCATTCGCCAAGCAGAGTGGTTATATGATCGATATGTTGACCATGTTGTGTATGGCATGCTTGCTAATGAATGGACGTAAAGCACTTTAATTCAACGAAAATCCCGACAAAGCAGAAAATACACTGCTTTGTTTTTGGTTATATGGCACAATCCATGCTTTATATCTTGAGTTGATCGGTAACGAAAAAACCAGTTAAAGAACGCGAAAGTTCATGTAACAACAACAGCGCCACTCAACTCGTACCAAGAAAACAAAATTCTTTCTGTTCGACTACCTCTATTGCACAACATTTGATAAAATTAACCAGTAGGCAGATTTTATTCATAAATCGTATTTGAAGGAGAGAATATAATGAAGTACTTTTTAACTGGAACAGTAATTGCGTTGATCGGTGTGCTGATCGCGTATTTGATGAATGATTGGTCGTTGGTTTATATCATTAGCGGCCTCGTTGCTGGCATTTCCTTGATATGGGGCGTTTTGGCGTTGGGAACAGGGAAAAACAAATCGACAAGAACAACGAGTTCAGAAAAGCGTCGAGAAAAACAGCAGCGCGTGACGAAAATGAAAAATGCGGTAATGGTGGCTGTGCCAAATATTATTGCGGTGATCGTTAACTTGGCGATGATTTCTTAAAACAGATGGGGTGGGACGTTGTTAGGCTATTATAGCAGTTTGTCGTCTGAAGTTTACGATCTCGATAAACCAGTAGGTAGTTCTTTTGGGGATATCGAATATTACTTAGAACGACTGAGTTCTTGTAAAGGACGCATACTAGAGCCAGCAACGGGAACAGGGCGGATGCTCGTGCCTTTGCTTGAAAAAGGGTTTGATGTAGACGGTTTTGATGTATCCGAGGAAATGCTTACTGTATGTCGTGCCAATTGTGAGAAACGAGGTTTCAAGCCCAATTTATTTCATGCAAAAATGGAATCGTTTTCGGTTGATGAAGCATATGCAGCAATTGTGATTCCAACTGGAACATTTTTGTTGCTCCATGAACGTGAAAAATCACTCCAAGCTTTACAGAACTTTTACAAGCACTTGGAAAAAGAGGGTCGTTTAATTGTCGACTTACATGTCCCATCTCACATTGAACTAGAGAAAAACTCCACACGAACGTGGCAAGCACTCAATGGCGATACGTTAACGCTCGAAAGTAAGAAGATCGAAGTAGATTGGATTCAACAATATTTTGTGTCACAAGGACGCTATGAACGTTGGCGTGAAGGGCGGTTAATTGAAACCGAGCTCGAACATTATCTGATGCGTTGGTATGGCGTTGAAGAATTCCGAAGTATCTTAGAAAAGGTTGGCTTTCATACGATTCAAATTTCAGCTGGCTATCAGTTTGATAATTACCCGAAAAACGCAGACGCTATCATCACTTTTGAAGCGACAAAATAAGAAAACCGAGGCGGAATTTCTGCCTCGGTTTTTCAATGGTTAAAACAGCCCTATTTTTAAATGATGTCGTTCTTCGTTATCTTCTATTTAACTCCACAGCGTCCCAAATCAGCAGCTTCAATTCATCAACTCGAATTTCATCAGTCCGATTTAGCCGCACATGGCGCATTTTTTTGCCGTCGCCTTCAAGCAATTTGGATTCGTCACGCAGTTCTGCGCCACGGTAGAAGCCAAAGTTAACGTGGCCTTTAGCAGTTTCCATATAACAAACGAGCCCTTCTTTTGCATAGCTCGGATTGGCCCATTTAAGGCCTTCATCTATTTCTGGATACGCATCAAACACCAATGTACGGAGTTCTGAAACGATTTCTTGCACAGGGTTTTCTAGCCCTTCGATAAATTCATCTACTTGCGGATCTTTGACTGGATGCATAGATAGACTCTCCTTAATTCGTTTTGGATGATACGAGTAAAAATCGTACATCTTGTTGGGTTAAGTTAAACCAATAATGTTTTTTGCGTGCATCAAACATAATGGATTGTCGTTCGGTAAGTTCTTCGCGTTCGCCGTCTACTTCAACGGTTAACACACCATCCAATACAAATAGAAATTCATAGCCGCTGTGGGCAAATGGGTTGCCTTCTGATTCAGCTGGCTTCATGGTCACAAGCATCGGAACGATATTCGCTTTTTCGACACCGTGTGATAAATCTTTGTAGTGAAATTGTTCGAGTCGCGTTTCCCAACCGGTTTTTTCGATTTCATTCGCGAAAAAAAGACTGGGATCGACATTGAGGGCATCTGCTATTTTGCGTAGAGATTCCAGTGTCACACTCGATTTTCCGCGTTCGACTTGTGATAAAAAGCTAATAGAGACACCGGTTTGTTCAGCTAGCTCTTTCAAAGTCAATTTTCGTTCTTTGCGAAGACTTTTTAATGTTACTCCAATTGTTCCGTTCGACATAAGAGACCCCTCTTTGCTAAATGTTCTATTGCTATCATAACGTAAATCGACTAGAAATAAAATTCAAGCAAAGCATTGACAGAATATTGCTAACTGACTAAACTGTTGAAAAGGGATAATTAAAGTGGCACTTCAATTTACTTTAAGGGGGAAATAAAGTGGATAAAAAACAAACACGCAAAGTATTAACTGCAAGTCTTGTCGGAAGTTCGATAGAATGGTTTGATTATTTTCTATACGGCACAATGGCGGCATTGGTTTTTAACCAAATATTTTTTGTTAATGAAGATCCAACAGTCGGACTCATGCTCGCTTATGCATCGTTTGCATTGTCATTCTTTATTCGTCCATTTGGCGGCATTATCTTCAGTCACATCGGCGACCGTATTGGCCGTAAAAAAACATTGGTCATTACATTGAGTATGATGGGCTTTGCAACATTTGCGATGGGCTTATTGCCAACGTATCAAGCAATTGGTGTTGCAGCACCGATCTTACTGATTACACTTCGATTGATCCAAGGACTTGGTATTGGCGGAGAATGGGGCGGAGCATTATTGCTTGCGACTGAGTATGCACCACCTGAAAGACGCGGATTTTTTGGAAGTATCCCACAAATGGGTGTGACCATCGGAATGATGATGGGAACGTTGGCTTTATATATTATGACGTTGTTGCCAGAAGCAGCGTTCTTGAGCTGGGGCTGGCGCGTACCATTTATTTTGAGTGCGTTTCTTGTTGTCTTTGGTCTTTGGATTCGTAAAGGAATCGATGAAACACCCGAATTCAAAGCAGTTCAAGCATCTGGAGAAATTCCGAAATTACCGATTGTGGATACATTAAAATACTACTGGCGTGAAGTGTTGATCGCCATTGGCGCAAAAGTGGTTGAAACGGCACCGTTTTACATTTTCGGTACGTTCGTTGTTTCTTATGCGACGACAAATCTTGAGTTTTCAAGAACCGCAACATTATCGGCTGTTATGATTGCAACGATCATCACGACAATCTTAATTCCGTTTATGGGTGCCTTGTCTGACCGTGTAGGACGCAAGAGGATGTATGTGACTGGAGCAGTTGCAATGGGCTTGTTCGCTTTCCCTTACTTCTGGTTGTTACAGCAAGGTTCTGTGATTTTATTGATCGTTGCAACAATTATTGGACTGGGTGTCATTTGGGCGCCAATTACAGCAGTACTTGGAACGATGTTCTCAGAAATTTTCGATGCCAAAGTACGATACACAGGCGTGACGTTAGGCTACCAAATTGGTGCAGCATTAGCAGGCGGAACGGCGCCTTTAGTGGCAACATTCTTGCTAGTGACATTTGATAACTCTTACGTACCTGTTGCATTGTATATCATGTTGACTTCAGTGATTTCATTGCTATCGATTTGGGCAGTAAAAGACTTGAGTGGTACAAAAAATCAAGCAAAAGCAGCAGCATTAGTAGCAGAGGAAAGTCGCGCTTAAGCGCCTATTTTTAGGAGGGGTTTCATGCTTATCATCAACGAACAACAGATTCAGCAACAATACGGAATGAGCGACGCAATCCGCGATGTCACGGAAATGCTGCGCGCAAAAGAGCAAGGCCAAATCAATAACCCGCATCGCACAGTCTTGGGTTTTCCAGAACATCACGCATCAGCACTTTATATGCCAAGCGCGGACATGGTGAATAAAATCTCCGGCGTGAAAGTAGTCACGATTTTCCCGGAAAATCCAGCGCAAAACAAGCCAACGACTCAAGGTGTCATTCTTTTGTCGGATGGTGATAACGGCGAGCATGTGGCAATGATGACGGCTTCGTATTTAACGCGCTTGCGCACAGGTGCGCTGAGCGGGATTGCAACGGATCTGTTGGCACGAAAAGAAAGTCGCGTACTTACAGTTATCGGTACAGGCGGCATGGCGTTCGAGCAAGTGCTTGGCGTATTAGCAGTGAGACCCATCGAAAAAATCATTTTGGTTAACCGAACACCGGAAAAAGCAGAGAGCTTTGGCGAACGACTTATTGCGTTTGGTATCGAAATTCCGTACACTGTCGAAACCATTGTTTCTTCAGCAGTTCAGCAAGCGGATATCATTTGTTGCGCAACGCGTTCAACTACCCCTGTGTTTAACGGAGACGATTTAAAACCAGGTACGCATATTAACGGAGTCGGTTCGTATTTACCAAGCATGCGCGAAGTCGATGAAACGACTATCTTACGTGCGGACAAAATCGTCGCAGATGACTTGCCAGGCGTTAAAGATGAAGCAGGCGAACTAATTCACACTGTCGAAACAGGCGCATGGTCATTCGATCAACTTCATGCAGAACTTGGACAAGTTGTTGTGGGAGAAGTTGCAAGACGTGAAGCAGAATCAGAAATCACGTTCTTTAAATGCGTCGGCGCTGCGTATTTTGACTTAGCAGTTGCTAAAGGTGTCTACAGCAAAATCAAAGCCAATGGCACAGGTATGGAAGTCGAATTATAAATGAACGAACTCCCACAAGTGGCAAGTTGCTGCTTGCGGGATTTTTTTGTTGTGGTGTTGTTGGTGATAGGCTGGCTTTACATGAAGTATTTGCATCTTTACAAGCATCTCATAAAAACAACTCGCTCTTCTTTATCTTATTTTCCTAAAAATAGAAACTAAAAAAGCGATACGCCAGAGCGCATTGCTTTTATTCTTCAACTTGCTGGAACACTTTCGCGGGGTTGCCGCCGACGATTGAATTGGCGGGGACATCTTTTGTAACAACGGCACCAGCTGCGATAACGGCATTATCGCCGATGGTAGTTCCCGGCGTAATAACAGCACGGCCGCCAATCCAGACATTGTTACCAATCGTAACCGGTTTACCAAATTCTTTACCAGAATTACGAGAAGCTGCGTCGAGCGGATGAGTGGCTGTGTAAATATGAACACCTGGGGCAATCATGCAGTTGTCACCAATTCGAATTTCGCAAACATCCAAAAATACGCAATCAAAATTGGCATAAAAATTATGACCGACGTGAATGTTAAAGCCGTAGTCGCAACGGAAGTTGGGTTCGACATGAATAAGTTCACCCGTTGAGCCAAATAATTTTTTCAGTAAATCGTTACGATCTTGGCCATCCATTTCGGTTGTATCGTTAAAGATGCGACTGAGACGCCGAGCGTTCATGCGATTTTGACGTAGTCCCGAGTCTTGCGGATCGTACATTTCACCAGTGAGCATCTTATCTTTTTCAGTTGTCATTTGGTAGCCTCCCAAAAGAATTATGGTAAATCGATTGTATCATAGCTTATTTGAAAAATATTTAGTAAACTTATGGAATATTCTTTATACTAGAGAGAGACTGGAGTGGAATTTATGAAAGCAATCAACAACAAAGTCATAGGGTATAAAGAGATTGAAGTGCATTATACCGTAATGCTAACTGAAGATTATACAAAAAAATTAGCCATCTTTTTACCAGGAGCTGGCTATACAACAAAAAGTCCGCTTTTTCATTTTGCAGAAGAAATTTTCCTGAATGAAAACTATGATGTGTTGCGGATTAATTACCAATACACGGACAAAGCATATGATGAATTCACGATGAAAGAATTAACTGAAGCCATCACTCACGATGTGCGATTGGTTATTAGTGAAGTACTTAAAGGAAGAAATTATCAACAATTTTACGTGGTCGGCAAATCACTTGGCACCATTGCAATGGGAGCTGAAATGTTGCGCCCGGAATTCAGCGAAGCCAAAGCAGTATGGGTTACACCGCTGCTAAACCAAGAACAAGTACTGAACACAATGGTCAACAGCAAAAATCAGGCTCAATGTTACATCGGTGACAAAGATCGCTATTACTCACCAGGCGCATTTGAGTTATTAAAAACGAACCCGAATTTAAAGTCGACACTACTGCCAGACATTAACCACCGATTAGATTGCGAAACCGATCCACTCAAATCCATCGATGCATTAAAACAAATTATCGCTGGAATCAAAAACTTTTAATGCAGAGCTGCCCTTTGGGTGGCCTTTTTTGATAAAAGTGTTTTTGGTAAGAAAATGAGCAGACGCTCTATTTAATTCGTAAAGAAGGCAAGAACGCCATTGCAATTGATATACTAATGTCAAAGATAAATTTTGCCCAAATCTGAAGATAATCATAAGGAGGCGCCATGGAAAAAGTATTAGGAGTCGATATCGGAGGCACAGAAATCCGCTTTGGCATCGTCAACACAAACGGACACATTTTATACGAAGAAAAAATTCCGGCGCGCAATCCGCTTTATCCATATCTCGAAGAAAACGTGTTACGTATTTTAGCAGCGCAACAAGAAGTTCAGGCAATTGGCGTCGGAACTCATGGCTTTGTTGATCCGGAGAAAGGAAAAGTTGTTTATTCTGCAAGGACATTGTCTGGTTGGAGCAACACACCTGTAAAAGAATGGCTCGAAAAAGCAACAGGAAAACATGTCGAAGTCGAAAACGATGCAAATGTCGTAGCTCTTGCCGAGGCAAAGTTTGGCGCAGCACAAAGACTAGATCGCGTGGTTGTGCTAACACTCGGAACCGGTCTTGGGGGTGGCGTGTTATGGGACGGCAAGTTATTGAGTGGCGGTCCACACGGAGGAGCAGCAGAGTTTGGCCATATGAACCTCTATCCAAATGGTGAGAAATGCATTTGCGGACGTTTAGGATGCAGCGGAATGTATGTCTCGGGAACTGCGTTGCAACGCCGAATCAAAGGAGCGGGACTGTCAATTACACCACTTGAGCTTTTTAAAAACGCCAGTACGGATCCACATGCAAAGAAAATTGTTGAAGAGTTCACCACGGACTTGGCGCTTGTCATCAGCAACTTGCAAGCCATATTCGATATGGAAATGCTGATCATCGGCGGCGGTGTTTCAGAAGCCGCAGACTTATGGATGGATTCGCTCCAACAAAAACTCGGAACGGTTTTACTAAACCCTTTAGCTGTTGAAGTAGCCCGCTTTAAAAACGATGCTGGCATTTTAGGCGCTGCGTTATTGGTGCTTGAAGAGTGATTAAATACCAGAATGAGAGTATGGATAAACCGCTCTTGTTCTGGTATTTTTGTTGGTATGTAAAGTATGACTAAAGGTTTTACATGGAGTTTTAACGCGTCTACATGAACAAAAAGTCTTCTATAAGGATTTCACACACAACCCAACAATTAAAAAAGCCACCGAAAAAGACTCGGTAGCAACAATTATCCTTCTAAAATAAACAATCACTTAGTGAATGCGCAGTTCAGATTCGCTATCGAAGAAATGGACTTTATTCATATCAAACGCCATGTCGACCGTCGACTCTGCTTCAACGTTAAAGCGTGCATCCACGCGTGCGACGAAATCCTGATCGTCAACTTTGGAATAGAGGATGATTTCTGCGCCCATCAATTCAGCTACGTCGATGTAAGCTTGAATTTTCGTGTGTGGCGAATGTTCTAAGAAAAGAGGCTCGTCATGAATATCTTCAGGACGTATGCCAAGAACAAGATCTTTATTGTCATAGCCTCTATCTTTAAGTACGACCAATTTGTTGTCAGGGATAAGAACTTGAATGTCGCCCATGACGAAATAGCTGCCGACTAATTTGCCGCGCAGGAAGTTCATAGACGGAGAGCCAATAAATCCACCGACGAACATGTTGTCGGGTAAATCGTAAACTTCTTTTGGCGTGCCGACTTGCTGAATAAAGCCATCTTTCATAACAACTAAACGTGTCGCCATCGTCATCGCTTCAGTTTGATCGTGTGTAACGTAAACCGTTGTGGTCTGCAAGCGGCGATGCAATTTCTGGATTTCAGCACGCATTTGCACACGTAATTTTGCATCAAGGTTCGATAACGGCTCATCCATTAAAAAGACTTTGGCGTCACGTACGATAGCGCGACCCAAAGCGACTCGCTGACGCTGCCCACCCGAAAGCGCTTTTGGTTTACGGTTTAAATAATCATCCAAGCCTAAAATTTTGGAAGCATTGGCAACACGCGCTTTGATTTCATCTTTTTTCATTTTGCGTAATTTTAAGCTAAAAGCCATATTCTCATAGACAGTCATATGCGGATAGAGCGCATAGTTTTGGAAAACCATTGCGATGTCACGGTCTTTTGGCGACACATCATTAACTCGTCTGTCACCAATGAATAAATCGCCTTCTGTAATATCTTCTAGTCCAGCGATCATGCGAAGTGTCGTGGATTTTCCACAACCAGAAGGACCGACCAATACCAAAAATTCTTTGTCGCGAATTTCTAAGTTGAAATCTTGTACGGATACTACACCTTTTTCGTACTCTTTTTTGATATTCACTAAGGTTAAGCCTGTCATATGGTTTCCTCCAATAATCTCTTTGTCATTGGTAACAGCTTAACTGACCCGCCATTTAGAAGAAATATCAACATTGCCTAAAAAAGCAAATCAGTTTTTGTGCATATTTACTTTTGGGTTGAAATCGCTAAGTAAACTGCCATGGCATCATGAAATTTTCGTACGTCGATGCCGGTGTTTTCAAAAAATCGATCGAAACGATACTGCAAGCTATTGCGGTGCATATGCAAAGCCTTGGCAGTTTCTGAAATATTTAAGTTATTGCGGACAAATACTTCGATCATTTTTATAGTTTCCTGGTCTTCTTGGTAAACTTGTAAAACCGATTGTTTGATTTCTTCACGAAGCGATGCAGATGTTTGGTTTATCATCAAATACGGAATGGCCTCGGTATAGTTTAAAACGGTTTTATTCGAATAAAGACTGACGACTTTTGCACCATCAATCATTGCTCGGTAATGAGCAAGAACACCGTCTAGACTCGTACGAAACGGTCCAACAAAAAAGTATATATTAATATACAAATCGCTCATCAAGATATTGATGATTTCTTCGTAAAAAAGAGGACCATCTTCTTTTGTTATGTATTCAACCAAAATACCTTGATGGTCGCTTTCCCAAAGAATCGGCACTTGCTGCGCATAAAAATCATTCACTGCTTGTTTGAAGGCAATCGGACTGATTTGTTTTTCTTGAATGGAAAAATGAACAAAACGAAATGGTAAAGTTAATGGAAAATCTATTTCCTCCACTTTTATAGAAGAATCGAGTACAGCTAACCATTTCTTTTCTTCGTCTGTGAGCATGGGAAAAGTCGGGTTATAAGGTGTCAAAAATGTAGCGAGAAGCGACAAGTCTCGCGATGGAAGTTCAGATTCATGAATGCCTACAATCGTACCATTTGTTGCCGAAAACCATTTGTACGCTAGATCTGAAGTTGGCATGCCGTGTTCGAGCACTTGAAGCGAAGGGTAGATTTCTTTTAATTGCTTAATCATCGGATACCTCTTTTCACAGTGATTGACTCAATTATACAATAAAGTCTTTCGTGTACTAAAGGTTACCAAAGTTCAATGGATCTTGGAAATTCAAGCTGTACCCTTGGCGACGTCCTGTTGCGCCAGTTGCACGACCCACATTCTGTGGATCCAAAGCATCCGCCTAGAACGATTTCTTCGTTTATCCATAATTTCTTTGATTTAGTTGGCAATTCGGTAGATTCATGTATGATGTTAGAATAGTATTCACTTTATAAGAAAAGAGGCGGCTTTATGACTGAATGGTGGAAAAAATCGACTGTGTATCAAATTTATCCGCGGAGTTTTATGGACTCGAATGGAGATGGCATAGGCGATATTCCGGGCATTATCCAAAAACTCGATTACTTGCATGACCTTGGTGTAGATATTCTCTGGCTGTCACCGGTATATGATTCACCAAACGACGATAACGGTTATGACATCCGCGATTATTACAAAATCATGAACGAGTTCGGAACGATGGCAGACTTTGATGAGTTACTGGAAAGAGTACATGAGCGAGGCATGAAATTGGTTATGGATCTTGTTGTCAATCATACGTCTGATGAGCACACTTGGTTTAAAGACCATCCCGATTTTTACATATGGCGCGATCAGCCAACCAATTGGCGCTCGTTTTTTAGTGGCTCTACATGGGACTTTCAAAAAGAACGCAACCAATACTATTTACACTTGTTTTCCAAAAAGCAACCAGATTTAAACTGGGAAAATCCCCAGTTGCGTGAAGCGGTTTACGAAATGATGCGTTGGTGGCTAGATAAAGGCGTAGACGGCTTCCGAATGGACGTCATCAATATGATTTCAAAAGTTCCAAATATACAAGACGCACCGGACGGCGATGGCAGCAGTCAATTCATGAACGGTCCAAATGTTCACACTTATCTAAAAGAAATGAATAAACGAGTGCTGTCCAAATACAATATTGTTACAGTCGGTGAAACGCCAGGTACTTCGCCAAAAGAAGCGCGTGACTATACCGCTAGTCAAAATCAAGAACTCAATATGATTTTTACGTTCGAGCATATGGATCTCGATCAAGCGTCTGGAGAGAAATGGGATTTAAAGCCTTTAGAACTGATAGACTTGAAAGAAAATCTAGAAAAGTGGCAGCACGGACTTCACGAAGAAGGTTGGAATAGCCTGTACTGGAACAACCACGATCAGCCGCGCATTGTGTCACGTTTTGGCGATGATCAAAATTGGCGCGTGGAATCTGCTAAAATGCTCGCGACTTGTTTACATTTCATGCAAGGCACGCCTTATATTTATCAAGGCGAAGAACTAGGGATGACCAATGTTCGTTTTGATTTGATTGAAGCGTATAAAGATATTGAAACGATCAACATGTATCAAGAAAAACGAGAAGCAGGCATTTCGCATGACGACATCATGAAGAAGATTTACGCAAAAGGCCGCGATAATGCACGAACGCCAATGCAATGGTCGGACGAGCCAAATGCTGGCTTTACGACAGGTATGCCTTGGATACAAGTAAATCCAAATTATACAAACATCAATGCTCTAGAGCATCAAGATCCAGATTCAATTTATCAGTACTACAAAAAATTAATCGCATTTCGTAAAAAAATGGATATCGTCACACATGGCGATTTTACGTTGATGCACCGGGAAGACGAGGAGTTGTTCGTCTATACGCGTAAATGGAATGACGAAACTTTGACCGTTTATTGCAATTTTTCAAATCAAACCAAATCTGTTGAACGACCAAAAGGCGCAAAGCTAATCGGTAATTATTCAGATCATAATGACGAACTCGCACTCAAGCCATACGAAGCGGTCGTTTATTACCAACACTAAAAACGAAGACTATAAGGAGGAGCCATGGAAAAAGTATTAGGAGTCGACATTGGCGGCACGAAAATCCGCTTAGGCATCATTGACGCTAGCGGACAGATTTTATACGAAGAAAAAATTCCAACAATCATTCCGCTGTATCCGTATCTTGAAGAAAACATCTTGCGTATTTTAGCGGAGCAACCAGAAGTTCATGCAATCGGCATAGGAACACACGGTTTTGTCGATCCAAAGCAAGGAAAAGTAATCTATGCTGCAGAAACCTTGCCTGGGTGGAGCAATACACCGGTCAAAGAATGGTTAGAAAAAACAACAGGCAAACAGGTCGAAGTCGAAAATGATGCAAATGTTGTAGCACTTGCAGAAGCGAAGTTTGGAGCAGCACAAGGACTTAATCGCGTTGTTGTGTTAACACTCGGTACGGGTCTTGGCGGCGGTGTGTTATGGGATGGCAAGCTATTAAGTGGCGGTCCTCACGGAGGAGCAGCAGAACTTGGCCACATGATTCTTTATCCAAATGGAGTCACATGTGCGTGCGGACGATCTGGTTGTAGCGAAATGTACGTGTCTGGAACAGCACTCGAACGTCGAATTGACGAAGCAGGACTTCAAATCACACCACCTGAACTTTTCCGAAATGCGAATACTGATCTCGTTGCAAAGCGAGTTGTTGATGGATTTACAACAGACTTAGCCCTGGTCATTAGTAGCTTACAAGCCGTATTCGATATGGAAATGGTCATTATCGGAGGCGGTGTGTCAGAAGCCGCATACTTATGGATGGATGAGTTACAGCAAAAGCTCAAAACGGTTTTATTAAACCCACTGAAAGTCGAAGTGGCACGTTTTGAAAACGATGCAGGAATTTTAGGTGCTGCGTTATTAGTGCTTGAAAATTAACTAAACAACTGGAAACGGAGCGGACAATGCGTCTGCTTTTTTTCTTTTTTCGATAACTAGGAGCTGAAGAAAAATTCTAATTATTTTAAAAAGACATCTTGTGCAAACGTTTTCATAATGTTATGATCTAAATAATTAATTATTGGGAACACGCTCCAGTCCGTTTCCATTTTTTATTTATGCTTTTGTGCAAACGATTGCACAACATTTTAAAGGGGGAATTACTGATGAAGGAATTAAAGTTCAGCAAAGGGCTTGTGACGTCATTGATGTTATCAGCGGCAGTTTTAGCAGGATGTAGTAGCGATGGAGAAAAAGAAGGGTCAAGCGCAGAAGGCGAAAAAGTAACAGTCGATATTTTCCAATTCAAAGTGGAATTTAAAGACCAGTTTGAAGACGTGGTTGAACTTTATGAAAAAGAAAACCCGAACGTTAATATTGAAATTACTACTGTCGGTGGTGGAGAAGATTATGGCGCAGCACTTCGTTCACGTTTTGCATCTGGCAACGAACCGGCGATTTTTAACATTGGTGGCCCTCAAGATGTAGCGGACTGGAAAGACAATTTATCGGACTTAACGGATACAGCGGCTGCAGGAGCGGCGCTTGAAGGCACGCTTGACGGGGTAACCGTTGAATCGGAAGTACTTGGCTTGCCTTATAACCAAGAAGGTTATGGCTTTATCTACAATACGCGTCTATTTGAAGAAGCGGGAATTGATCCAGCATCGATTACTGATTTCGTATCACTTGAAAAAGCAGTCAAAACATTAGACTCGAAAAAAGACGAGCTGGGTCTTGAATCTGTTTTCGCTTTCCCAGGAAAAGAAACGTGGGTAACAGGACTTCATTTGTCTAACACATTCTTAGCACCTGAATTTGATAATAATGTATTAACAGCATTTGACGCAGAAACTGTCGAATTCAAATACGCAGAAGGCTTTAAGAAAATTGTAGACTTACAAAATGAATACTCAAAACAACCAACAGTTAGCCTTGATTACTCTCAACAAGTTGAGGAATTGTTCTCTCTTGAGCGCGTTGCAATTATCCAACAAGGAAACTGGGCTTACGGTTCAATCGCAGGTATCGATCCTGAACTTGCAGACAACGGCATCGGTCTTATGCCAATTCCTGTTGAAGGCGTAGAAGATACAGGCTTACCAGTAGGTGTACCAATGTATTGGGGCGTAAACAAAAAAGCAGACGAAGCCGTCATTAAAGAATCAAAAGATTTTTTAGATTGGTTATACACATCTGATGCAGGTAAAACAGCTGTAATAGAAGACTTTAAATTTATTCCGGCCTACGAAGGCTACGACACATCAAAAATTTCTGATCCAATGTCGAAAGCAATCTATGATGCTTCCGAGTCAGGTAACACAATTGGCTGGGTATTTATGGGCTATCCAACTGGATGGGGAGAAGATGCACTTGGTTCAGGCATCCAAAAATACTTGAGCGACGAAGCAACATGGGACGAAGTTATCGACTCAGCAAAAGAAGCTTGGAAAACAGACCGAGCTAAATAAGCAACACATAAGTTAATCATCATTATGAGTGGTTCAAACAAAGTAGCCTCTGTGCTACTTTGTTTTGGTATTAGAGAAAATTGTACTGGCTTCACTTTTATAAACCGCTTCGCCGAGGAGAACCTCCGCCTGTAGCGATTAATTTACTCACTCATAAAATCTTACTGAATGAATCATGAAAGGAATGGTGCCTGTATGCGTACAAAAGATTTATCTTATTGGTTGTTTTTAGCCCCGGTATTGCTGGCACTTACGCTAGTTGTCGTTGTTCCAATGCTACTCGGCGTTTATTATTCATTCACTACTTGGAATGGCATCGACACCGGAGAGTTTGTCGGCTTCCAAAACTATATCGACTTGTTCAAAGATCAGCGTTTCCTCGATTCGCTTTGGTTCACCACAAAATTTTCGATTGTCTCTGTTATTTTAATTAATGTCATTGGCCTGTCGTTAGCACTTCTTGTTACGGGGCGCGTGCGTTCAAGTAAATTACTACGTACGACATTTTTCATGCCGAACTTAATCGGCGGCTTGATCTTAGGTTTCATTTGGCAATTCATTTTTATCAAAGTATTTGCAAGTGTCGGCGAAATTATTGGCATGGAAGGCTTGCAAGGCTGGTTGTCTACAACGAACACGGGGTTCTGGGGCTTGGTCATTTTGATGAGCTGGCAAATGGCGGGGTACATCATGGTCATCTATATTGCTTATTTAGAAGGGATGCCAAAAGAATTGCTCGAGGCGTCTGAAATTGATGGAGCTTCTCCATTCCAACGTTTCCGTTATGTCGTCTTTCCGCTTGTTGCTCCTGCATTCACGGTCAGCATGTTCTTAACACTATCGAATACCTTCAAACTGTACGACCAAAACTTGTCGTTAACAGCTGGTGGACCTTATAATTCTACGGAAATGGTTGCGATGGAAATTTTTAAGACCGCGTTTGCACAAAATGCTTTTGCCTATGCACAAGCGAAAGCTGTCATTTTCTTCGTTATCGTAGCACTCATCGCTCTTGTTCAGGTTTATCTGAACAAACGCAAGGAGGTTGAAATGTAATGAAGAAAAAATGGAATGTGAAACTAGAAGTTCTAGGGTTATTGTTGGCAATTTTGTGGCTAGCGCCTTTTTACTTAATGTTCGTCAACTCATTCAAATCCAAAAAAGAAATTTTTATGGATACGATTAGCCCTCCGGAAAATTGGAGTTTTGATAATTACATTACGGCATTTGAAGAACTAGATTTCATGCAAACATTATTTAATTCTTTATTAATTACCGTCATTAGTGTGGTTTTGATCATTATTTTCTCAGCAATGGCAGCCTATGCGTTATCACGCGCTAAAAGCAAACTCAGTACAGTGCTGTTTTTCACATTCGTTGCAGCGATGTTAATACCGTTTCAATCGGTTATGATTCCGCTCGTAACAGTATTCGGTAAGTTTGAAATGTTAAACCGCGGAGGATTAATTTTTATGTATATTGGTTTTGGTGCAAGCTTGTCGATATTCTTATATCATGGTGCACTGAACAATATTCCGCGCTCGCTTGATGAAGCAGCGACAATTGACGGTGCCAACCGCTTTCAAGTATTCTGGTACATCATTTTCCCAATCTTAAAACCTATTACAGTGACAGTAGCCATTCTGAATATTATTTGGATTTGGAACGATTATTTATTGCCATCACTCGTTATCAATACGCCTGGAAGTGAAACAATTCCTTTGAAGATGTTCTTCTTCTTTGGTGAATACACCAAGCAATGGCATTTAGCACTTGCTGGATTGACGCTCGCAATCATTCCGGTTATCATTTTCTACTTTTTTGCTCAACGCGAAATCATCAAAGGGGTATCGGATGGAGCAGTAAAATAAGGGAGACAGTCAAATGGCAATCACGATTAAAGACGTTGCAAAAAAAGCGGGTGTATCGCCGGCTACCGTATCTCGCGTAATTGCTGACAATCCACGAATTAGTATTAAAACAAAACAAAAAGTACGAGAAGTAATGGAAACGATGGGCTATTATCCAAATTTCCAAGCCCGTAATTTAGTAGCGAATAACACTAGAACGCTGGGTGTTATTATGGAAAACTCGGCGGCACTTGCTTTCCAAAATCCGTTCTTTCCAGAAGTGTTGCGTGGTATATCTACACAAGCGCATGATAGCAAATACGGTTTGTATTTATCAACGGGTGCCACGCAAGAAGAGATTTATCAAGAAGTAGTTGAAATGGTCCAAGGCAGACGAGTGGACGGAATCATTCTTCTTTATTCAAAGATTAATGATCCGGTTTTAGAGTATTTGAGCCAAAGCAGCTTGCCATTTGCTGTCGTTGGGCGGCCTTACAAAAATCCGGAATCTGTAAGTCATGTCAATAACGACAATATCCAGACGGCCAAAGAAACGGTAGAATACTTAATCGATTTGGGTCATCAACACATTGCATTTGTCGGAGGGGCTTCTGATTTTGTCGTATCAATCGACCGAATGCAAGGGTATAAGCAAGCACTCAGCGAACATCAAATCTCGTTTGATGCAAATTACACGGTTAACCAAGACTTTATACAAGGCAATGAACAAGACTCGATTCGTCGTTTGATGGCGCTCGAAGTTCCGCCGACCGCTATTGTTACACATGACGATATGGTGGCGTACGAAGTGATTGGTTATCTAGAAGATTTGGAAATACGAGTACCAGAAGATGTCTCCATCATTGGATTTAACAACCACACCATTTCAAAACACTTAAAGCCGCCGCTCAGCACAGTGGATATTTCAATTTATGAACTTGGACTACATGCAACCGAATTAGTCGTAGAGAAAATAACAGACGAATCGACACCTCCGAAACAAGTCGTGGTTCCTTCCAGACTAATTGAAAGAGGCTCTTGCCGACGTCTTTGAGAGGGATCGAATATGAACAAAACATGGTGGAAAGAAGCAGTTGTTTATCAAGTCTACCCACGTAGCTTTATGGATTCAAACGATGATGGCTTGGGTGATATTAATGGTGTCACCAGCAAATTGGATTATTTGAAAGACATGGGCATTGACGTCATTTGGATTTGCCCAATGTACAAATCACCAAATGATGACAACGGCTATGATATTAGTGATTATCAATCCATTTTAGAAGAGTTCGGTACAATGGATGATTTTGAACGTTTAATGGAAGAAGTACATGCGCGCGACATGAAACTAATTATCGACTTGGTCATCAATCATACAAGCGATGAACATCCATGGTTTTTGGAATCAAAATCATCTCGCGACAATCCAAAACGCGATTGGTACATTTGGCAAGATAAACCATTAAATTGGGAAAGTATATTCGGTGGACCTGCTTGGGAATACGATGAACAAACCAAGCAGTATTATTTGCACATCTTTTCGAAAAAACAGCCTGATTTAAATTGGGAAAACCCCGAAGTTCGCAACGAACTCTACAAAATGATTAATTGGTGGATTGCTAAAGGAATTGATGGTTTCCGTGTAGATGCTATTAGCCACATCAAAAAACAGTACGTGAATACAGAAGAAGCAGGCGAGCAGTTATTCGTTCCTTCGTGGGATAAGTTCATGAATGTCGATGGTATCCAGCCATTTCTACAAGAATTATACGATGAAACATTCAGCAAACACGACATCATGACAGTTGGTGAAGCAAACGGTGTTTCAGCAGATGAAATCGATGAATGGGTCAGCGAAGAAACCGGCAAATTCGATATGATTTTTCAGTTCGAAGACATCGACTTGTGGAACGTCGAAATCAGTAATGGCGTAAACGTACCTGAGTTAAAAAAAGTACTTAGCAAATGGCAAGAAAAAGTAAACGGCATTGGCTGGAATGCATTATTCATTGAAAACCACGATAAGCCGCGCGTCGTTTCCACTTGGGGCGACGATCAAATCTATTGGCGCGAAAGTGCAATCGCATTAGCATGCATGTATTTCTTCATGCAAGGAACCCCGTTTATTTACCAAGGTCAAGAAATTGGAATGTCGAACGCACCATTCGAAAAACTTGATCATTTCGACGACGTTCATACGCACAACTTGTATTTCCACAAAAAAGAAACGGGTATGGAACATGAATCTATCATGACATTGCTGCGTGCAACAAGCCGCGATCACTCGCGAACGCCAATGCAATGGAACGCTAGCGCGAACGCCGGATTTTCTGGCAACAGACCGTGGATAGGTGTCAACCCAAACTATACGTGGCTAAATGTAGAAGCACAAAAAGACGATCCACATTCAGTGCTCGCTTTCTATAAACAAATGATTTGGCTTCGAAAACACATGGACGTTTTCGTCTACGGAGAATATAAATTAATTGAATTAGGACACGAATCCGTGTTTGCATACACGCGTGAATCTGCTGACGAAAAAGTGCTCATCGTCACTAACCTCGGTCAACATGCTTGCTTATGCGGCATCGATTCTGAAGACTTCACATTACTTTTAGCAAATTATCAAAACATCGATCCCGCACAACTGCTTCCATACGAAGCACGCGTCTATAAAATTCCAAAAGACGCGTTTGTTGGATGAAACTAGATGCTGTTGTCGAACAAAAGCCAGAGAAAGCTTAGACTTTCTTTGGTTTTTTATTTTGGATGCTTTTGTATGAAGTTTGTGAAAAGAAGAAAATTCTTATCCGAAGTTTTAGCATCTTTACCCACGCGTTTAGAGTCTATACATGAACTGTTCAAGCTCTTACATGAACAATCAAAGTTTTTACACGACTCTTTTTAAACTCCTCTCACACAAAAAGATTCGCGTACCTACTTCAAGGGTATATCCCTAACAACGAAAAGGACAAAGGAGTCGATGACGATGGCGTTTGATTATGACTTGGATTATGAAAATCTCGATTTGCGAAAACATCCAGAACTGTACCGAGTGGGTAAAGGCGAGCAAGGTGTACTTATGGTGCAGCCGTATAAAGGAGAGATTTTGCCACATTGGCGATTTAAGACGCCGGACATTGCCCGAGAGTCATGCGATAAAATTTCGGAGCTGTTCGAAGAGTACCGCAAGCAAGATGATTTTGTCGGCATGGACATGGCGCGCAAATTTATTCAGATGGGCTATACGCGTGCGCGCCGCTACACAAACTACAAAGGCGGTCGCAAATACAACGAAGACGGCAGCATCAAAGAACGAGACATCGATCCAGTTAAAGCCGAGTCAGCGGCAATCTTTAAAAAGCGCTGGGACGAAATTCGTGAAGACGAAGATTACTTAACGCGTAAAAAAAAGCATCAAAAAGAATTTGGCTAAGACGCATCTTTTATTCAAACGGCACGTCAAATAGCATAACAACATACAGAAAATAGGTGGCATAATGAAAAAAGTCGTTTTAGCTGGAGGCACGGGATTTGTTGGACAATACTTAGAAAGACAGTTTAGAAAGCAAGGCTATCAAGTCATTATCATTTCGCGAAAGCCGCACCATGTGAATTGGACAGATTATGCAGGTATGCTCAACGCGTTGGAAGGCGCGGAAATGCTTATCAATTTGGCAGGGAAATCGGTTAATTGCCGGTACACTAGAGCCAACAAGCGTGAGATTTTTGATTCGCGTATGGAGACAACCGAAGCGCTAGGGGCAGCAATTTTAAATTGTGATAACCCGCCGCCTTTGTGGATCAATTCCAGCACATCGACGATTTACCGCCATGCGGAAGATCGCCCGATGACAGAAGCCGATGGCGAATTTGGCAAAGGGTTTTCTGTGGAAGTCGGCAAAGCGTGGGAGCAGGCGCTGTTTTCGTTTTATTTACCGGATACACGTCAAGTAGCGCTGCGGTTATCGATTGTCCTTGGAAAAGGAAGCGGTGTTATGGTGCCCTATGAAAACATGGTGCGTTTTGGTCTCGGTGGCAAGCAAGGAAACGGCAAACAAATGTTTAGCTGGATTCACATAGAAGACGTTTACAGAATCATTTTGTACTTGCGCGACAATGACAATGTGAGTGGCATCATCAATACCACATCACCCACACCTGTCACTAACCGTGAATTAATGAAGACATTGCGAAAAGCGATGAACTACAAAATTGGATTACCGGCAACAAAATGGATGCTGAGTATTGGAGGCGTCATTATTCGCACAGAGCCGGAATTGATTTTGAAAAGTCGCTGGATTTTACCCGCACGACTGCAGCAAGATGGCTTCCAATTTGCTTACCCGACACTTGATCGAGCGCTTCACAACATTCTTCGTGAATAAAAAATAAGCATATAGCACTAGAAAGTTCTTCATTAGAAGAACTTTCCATGTGTTATTTTTTTATTTCAACTTAATTCCTTTATTTCGAGATAGTTGGGTTTGAGATAATTGCTTAGAGGAAATGCCTAAGTAAGGGGGGTGACAAATTGACCATAGACGAAAAATTGATGACAGGTATTCGCAACCGAGAAGAACAGGCACTATCCGATTTGTACGATCGATACCACCGCGTTATTTGGAAAATTGCCCATCAGGTTGATCCCAATCATTCCGTCTGTGAGCAACTTGTTACTCGTGTGTTTCGCGCAGTTTGGACAAAGCCACAAGATTTTATGCAAAACCGAAAATTATTGGCATTGCTGATTGAGAATTGCCGAACGCAAAGCGCTATTCATGTTCAAAAAATCTAAAAGTCTAAATCAACTCTTGCAAGTCGAGAGTTGATTTTTTTATT
>JBBSRA010000037.1:0-21482 GCA_038243515.1 Caryophanales bacterium | reverse complement strand
CCTACTATAAATACCTAGGAGGCACTATGGAAAAAATTAGCGGAATTCAAACGCCTTTTATTCAAAATCAATTGTTCGATAAAGTAAAACCTGAAAACAAAGTAGAAGGATTCGGAGAGATCTTTAAAGATGCGTTAAAAGAAGTAAGCAAAGCACAAAATGAATCAGATAAATTAACCAATCAGTTGGTGACAGGAGAAGTTCAAGATGTGCATGAAGTGATGATTGCGTCACAAAAAGCTAGCTTGTCGTTACAGATGACTATGCAAGTACGAAATAAGGTTGTTGAGGCTTACCAAGAAGTAATGAGAATGCAGGTATGACGAAGAAATGAAAGAGAAGTTTTTAGCATATAAATTGAAGTTGAGTGAGTCATGGACTAGTTTTTCTCCTGTAACCAAATGGTCTGTTATTGGCTCTTTTTTTATCACCTTGATTATTCTAGGTGTTTTCGTTTTCTTTAGCAATCAATCCAATTTCTCCGTATTGTATTCAGATTTATCAGCGGCTGAAGCAGGCGAAATCAAAGTAGCTATCGAAGAACAAGCAATTCCAGTAGAGGTGTCAGCGGATGGTAAAACCATCAGTGTGCCCGAAGAACATTTGGCTAATTTAAAAGTGAGTTTAGCAGCAGAAGGCATACCGAAAAATGGCAATGTCAATTATGGAACATTCAGTGAAAACATGGGACTTGGTATGACGGACCGCCATTTTGACGTAGTAGAACGAGATGCTATGCAAAATGAGCTGGCGTATTTGATTGAACAAATTGATGGCGTGACAGAAGCGAACGTCATGATCACATTGCCAAAAGAAAACATTTGGATTACCGATGAAGAACAGACATCTACAGCTTCCATTGTAGTCAAAGGTGATTCGACACTGCAATTAGATCAGAAACAAATTAACGGACTTTATCATTTAATCAGTAAGTCAGTTCCAAGTTTACCAGCTGAACAGATTGTCATTATGGATCAAAATGGCCAAGTTTTTGAAGTGCAAGATGCCAACCAAGTGGATACGAATTTGTCGGCTTATCAACAACATCGCGAAATTCAAAAAGGCATCGAGCAAGATATTCAACGTGAATTGCAGCAAATGCTTGGATTGTTACTAGGACAAGATAAAGTGGTTGTTTCTGTTATGGCAAGTATCGATTTTACAAAAGAAAAACGGGAAGAGAAACTGGTAGAACCTGTTGATCTTGAAAAGTTCGAAGGATTAGATATTAGTGTGGAACGAATTGTCGAAACGTATTCAAGTGAAGGCACAGTTATTGAAGACGCAGCAGGTACCGGCGAAACCGAAGTTGCCAATTATCCAGGTGCAGACGGAGCTGGTAATAGCGAATCGGAACGAACAGAAGAGCGGATTAACAGTGAAGTAAACCGGATCAATCGACAAATCGAGAAAAGTCCTTACGTGATTGATGACATTACAATTAATGTAGGAGTTGAACCACCTGTTGCTGAAAATCCAGCTAGTTTAACGCAAGAAAACATTACGGACATTAGTAATTTGTTAAAAAATGCTGTTAGTACTTCATTGAGTATGAACGATTTTAGAGCAACAGATATCGAATTGGAAGACCGAATTTCAGTTTTTGCAACCGAATTCCAAGGACGTCCAGAAATTGAAGATGAAAAACCAGAAACGACGTTTTTAGCAGGGATTCCGACGGCTCTCATTCTAGTGATTGCTGGTGCAGTCATATTGTTATTGGTTATTGTTATCGCATTAGTAATGCGACGTAAAAAGAAAAACCAAACGAATTTAGAAGAAGCGGAATACAGTTTTGAAGGATTTGAAAAAGCGTTAGCTAAATCAAATCAAGTAGAAATCGAAGATGAAGAAATCGACTTATCAGAGTTTAGCAATCGATCAAATCCGAAACGCAAAACGATTGAAAAATTGGCTAAAGGGCGACCTGAAGACTTTACAAAATTATTGCGGTCATGGATGGCAGATGACTAGGAGAGTGTCTAATGGTTAGAGGAATACATGAGTTGACAGGGATTCAAAAAGTAGCCATCTTATTGGTTGGTTTGGGACCTGAAGTTTCTATTGAGATATTTAAGCAATTGACAGAGCCAGAAATTGATCAACTGACCATGGAGATTTCCAATGTCCGGCAGTTGAAAAACAGTCAAACGGAAAGAGTCATTAATGAATTTTATGAGATGATTCTAGCACAGGATTATATGAATGAGGGTGGGTTAGTTTATGCCCGAAACATTCTCGAACAAGCACTGGGGAAAGATAAGGCGATGGATACCATCAGTCGTTTGTCGAACCGACTTCAAGTAAAACCTTTTAGTTTTGCTCGAAAAGCTGACCCCAATCAGATTTTGAATATTCTTCAACACGAACAAGCGCAAACCATTGCGTTAGTGCTGTCTTATTTAGATGCCAAACAATCATCTAAAATTTTGGCAGAGCTGCCAAGTGGCAAACAAGCAGAAGTTGCAAGACGCATTGCTTTAATGGAAAGTACTTCACCAGACGTTATCCATCAAGTCGAGCAGATTTTGGAGCGGAAGCTGACTGCGACTGGCAGCCAAGATTATACCGCGACTGGAGGAGTCGAAGCAATTGTTCGTGTGTTGAGCAATGTGGACCGAAGTACAGAAAAATCCATTTTGGGCGAACTTGAAAAAGACAATCCCGAACTGGTTTCAGAAATCAAGAAACGGATGTTTGTCTTTGAGGACATTGTCAAACTTGAAAGTCGTTCTGTTCAACGAATTGTCCGTGAAGTCAGCGATGCTGATTTGACATTTGCATTGAAAGTAGCAAGCGAAGAAGTAAAAGACAGTATCTATCAAAATATGTCGACACGTCGAGCAGAGACTATCCATGAAGAAATCGAAGTTATGGGTCCTGTGAAACTAAAAGATGTGGAAAATGCGCAAACAAATATTGTTGGCTTGATTCGAAGCATGGAAGAAAAAGGGGAAATTGATGTGTCACGTGGAGGAGGAGAAGAAATAATTGTCTAATATCATTCGGCTTTCTCAACCCCTTTCTGAAGAAACAAAAATTATTCAAACACGTAAAATCGAAACTAAAAAAACTTTTTATAGGGATCAAGAATCAGATCCGAGACAACAACGTCAGCAGTTGCTTCAAGAAATCAATGAGTTGGAATCTCGACGTGAACAATTACAGGCTCAAATTCTGAGCGATCAGCAAAATGCACAGCAGGAAATCGACAAGTGGTGGCAAGAAAAGCAAAACGAATCGCAACAGCATGCTGAAAGAGTAGAACAACAAGCCAAGCAGCAAGGGTTTCAGACGGGGTTTGAACAAGGGCTGGAACAAGCAGAACAAGACAGCGTTGAAAAACGGTTGGAAATGACTCGTTTGTTGGAAGTCGCTTATGAAGAACAAGCGAACATTATCCAGCAGGCAGAACCTTTCTTGCTGTCACTGAGTGTGACGATTGCCGAAAAAGTGATTCACAATGAACTGACACAAGATACACAGCAGTTATTGAGCATTATTCAGCGCGCATTAAAGCAAGTAGAAGAAGCAGAAGACGTCACCATGCAAGTTTCTCCTGAAGATTATCCTGTTATTCTTCCGTTTTTAGAAGAGTTGAAAACGTACATTAAAGCCGACTCAGAGCTAAAACTGATTCCGATAGCCAATTTAACACCAGGCGGCTGCAGAATTCATACAGTGAGTGGGTCTTATGATGCGATGATCGATAATCAACTAGAAGAAATCAAAAATCAATTGCTTGCTTACTGTGAGGAGAAAACCAACGATGAACTTGTGGGAAGATGAATACCTGGAATTGCTGAGCGATATTGAACCGATTAAAAAGCACGGAAAAGTGATTCAAGTAATTGGTTTGACGATTGAATCACGAGGACCTAATGCAAAAATTGGTGAATTGTGTTTGCTTTATCCAAATCGCAACGAGCCACCGATTGAAGCAGAAGTTGTTGGGTTTAAAGAAAACAGAATTATGCTCATGCCGTTGCAAGATCTTTCGCAAGTGGGGCCGGGATGTTTAGTAGTTGCAACGGGAGGTCCACTTCAAATTAAAGTAGGTCCTTCCATTTTAGGAAAAGTCTTAGACGGAACCGGAATGCCGCTTGACGAAAGTTTGTTGCCTCGTGGCTTGAAAAAATATTCTACCAATAACGCACCGCCCAATCCATTAAAACGCCCAAGAATTGATAAACCTCTAGAAGTTGGTGTTCGTGCAATTGACGGCTTGTTGACTGTCGGCCAAGGTCAACGTATTGGTGTGTTTGCCGGAAGTGGTGTGGGAAAAAGTACATTAATGGGCATGATTGCTCGTAACACAGAAGCGGATATCAATGTTATTGCATTAGTCGGAGAACGTGGTCGTGAAGTGCGTGACTTTATTGAACGCGACTTGGGTCCTGAAGGATTAGAAAAGTCAGTTGTCGTCGCAGCAACGTCAGATCAAACACCTATGCAACGTATTAAAGCAGCTCTAACTGCAACCGCGATTGCTGAATACTTTCGAGATCAAGGAAAAAACGTCATGTTGATGATGGATTCAGTTACGCGGTTTGCGATGGCACAGAGAGAAGTGGGTCTCGCAGTAGGAGAGCCTCCGACTAGTAAAGGCTATACACCAAGTGTTTTTGCACTGTTACCCAAACTACTAGAACGTTCGGGTACTTCTAGTAAAGGCACAATTACTGCTTTTTATACAGTGTTAGTGGACGGAGACGATATGAACGAACCGATTGCTGATGCGGTGCGCGGAATTTTAGATGGTCACATTGTGTTGGATCGTAAAATTGCTCAAAAAGGTCAATTTCCAGCGATTAATGTGATGGCGAGTGTTAGCCGTGTCATGCACGAAGTGGTTTCAAAAGAACATCAACAAGCCGCACGCGATTTTAAGCGTCTTTTGGCAGCGTATGAAACGTCAGAAGATCTCATCAACATCGGAGCTTACAAGAGTGGTGCGAACAAGGAAATTGATGACGCCATTCGAGCCTATCCGCTAATTCGAGAATACTTGCAGCAAGACATTTACGAGAAAGCCAAAATAGAAGAAAGTGTTGAACGGCTATCTGCACAATTTGGAGGAATTTAAACTGACACAATTCAACTTTCGATTTCAAAAGATATTGGATTTAAAAGAGAATGAAAAGGGCTTTGCGCAGATTCAAATGGCTGAAGCTATGAAACAACACGAAGTAGGATATCAACAAAAAAGAGTGATTCAAAAAAAAATTATGGATGCTGAGCAGTTAAAAAATGCCAAACAGCAAAGTGGCGTCAACATTTCAGAACTCCGAATGTTAGAAGAGTATATTTACCAACTTCAAGATCAATCACTTTCTTCTGAAAGAGAATTGGAATATTTGCAGAAAAAGGTTTCAGCGTCTCAAGGATTGTTGCAAGAAAAAGCGAAAGAAGAAAAAACGTGGGAAAACTTAAAACAACAAAAACTAACTCATTTCAGAGAAGAAAACAAAGCTGCTGAACAAAGCTTTTTCGACGAAATGGCGAGTACGCGATTTTATCGTCTAGCCAAAGCGAACAACTTAGCGGAAGGAACTTAAGCAGATGGAAGCGTTAAAACCAGCAGTTCAACAAACCATTAGTTCACCCCTGAAAAAAACTTTGGGACCAGTTCCAAATCAAGCGATGTTTGCTTCTTTGCTAAAGTCATTGAGCGTAGAAACGACAATACTTGGTATTAACGAAGAAAAAGCACCAGCAGAAAACCTGTTAGAAAGCTTAGAGACTCTACTAGCATCTTTGCAAGAATTGCCGGTGGAAGAACAACCAGCTGAACAACAGGAAATTCAATACGCCATTCTTCAACTGCAAGAGCTTCAAACTGAAAACAAGCAAGCCCATTTGACGATGTTTGGTCAGGATGCACCAGACAGCAACAGTAAACTGGTTGTGTTGCTTGAGAAGATTGGAGAGCAGCTACAAGTTTTAGTTGATAAATCGACTAGAGGATCTGAAAAAACATCGATTTTTAACGAATCGGAAGAAAAAAAAGATCGTCTAGGATTTAACGAGTTAGCACAAATTTCTAAGCAGCTACGCGAATTAATCGACATGCTCGAAAAAAAACAACGAGTAACCAAACTAGATGCGCAACTAAAAACGGTAGAGCGTGAAGTGCCAGTGTTATCAACTGTTGATGAAAGTCATTCAGTAAAGGATATTTCAAAGCTTGTCAGTGAAATACTGAAGCCACTAAACGTTATGGCCAAGTTGCCTATTGAAACACAAGCGACTCCAAAAGAACTTGAAATAGTAGAAGTTATCCCTCTTCAGAAAAGCCAAAGTAAAGAAGAAATTCAACCTCTTAAAGTACCAGTAGAAGTAGAAGTTGCTCAACCTTTACCTATGGCGATAGATGTTGGAAAGTCTTCAGGCTTTTTTGTGAAAGCAGAAGCAAGTCAGCAGCCAGCTCCACTTATACGTTTACCAAATTTGTTAGAAGACTTGAGCGGGATGCTGAAAAGCTCCATGCGTTTAGCAGAAAGTCAAGAAGGCATGAAAATGCGTGTCAATATTTTCCCGGAACATTTGGGTCATCTTGAAATCTTACTGACATCTACAAATGGCAAGCTAGCCGCTCAGATTATGGCGAGTACGCCAATGGCAAAAGAAGCACTTGAACTTCAATTACATCAGCTTAGAACATCACTAATTCAACAAGGTGTGGAAGTGGATAAAATTGAAGTACTTGAGCAAAGTTCACAGCGGTCTTTTAGCCAACAACAACCCCATGCAGATCAGCGTTTTACACAACAACAGCAAAATAAGACTTCGCGTAGTGGTAATCGTTATTTTCAGTCTGAAGATGACTTAGTTAAAGAAATGAGAAAACCGTTGTCTGAAGGCTTGATGAAAGTAGATTACACCGTATAAAAGAAAGGGTGTTTTGATGAATATTTCGACAGTGACAACGGGAGCAGCGACAGTACCGGATGCTAAAACAGCACCAACAAATGCGCTCGGACAAGATGCATTTCTTAAAATTCTAGTAACACAAATGAAGCATCAAGATCCAATGGAACCACTAAAAGACACTGAATTTATTGGCCAAATGGCTCAATTTACAAGTCTTGAGCAATTAACCAATTTAAACAAAACGATGACACAATTCGTCAACAATCAAGGAAGTTCTTCGTTAGCAGACTATGCACATTTAATCGGTACAGCTGTTAAATGGCGGTCAGAAACAGAGTCAGGTGAAGGAATTGTGAAAGCCCTGTCTAGCAAAAACGGTGAATTAATGGCTGAACTTGAAGGGTCAGACGTAAAGGTGCCAATCAACTCGATTATTCACATTGAAAAATCGACAGCAACATCAAATGAACAAGAAACTGTGTAAGCCATTGTGGATAAAATGCGGTTCTTGAAAGGGGAAAATTAAATGTTACGTTCAATGTACTCAGGTGTATCAGGTATGAAAAATTTTCAAACAAAATTAGATGTTATTGGAAACAATATTTCCAATGTTAATACAGTAGGCTATAAAAAAAGTACTATAAATTTTCAAGATCTTCTAAGCCAAAATATGTCCAGTAGTGGTGCAAACCCGATGCAGGTAGGTCTAGGTTCATCAACAGCTTCAATCAACGTAAATCATAATGCAGGATCGTTAATGTCTACAGGAGTTGGAACAGATCTTTCCATTATGGGAGACGGATTTTTCGTTGTTCAAGATCCAAAAGCTACTGCTCCAGCAGGACAGTACTTAACACGTGCAGGAAACTTTACCGTAACAGCTGCGGGTGACTTAGTAACCGCACAAGGCTACAACGTTTTAGATAGCGGACAAAACAAAATCAATGTCTCAAGCTTTGAATCATTTAGTATTAATCGCTCAGGAGAAGTGGTGGGAAAACTAGCCAATGGAAACGAGCAGAAAATTTCTATCGGAATATCAACGCCAGAAAATCCTGCAGGGCTTCGTAAAATAGGGGGGTCATTGTACGAAATGACAAACATAGCTAGCGCAAATGGATTAAACGTTCAAACAGCTACAACAGCGAATACAGAAATCGGATCAGGCATGCTCGAAATGTCTAACGTTGACTTAACAGAAGAGTTTACAGAAATGATCATTGCACAACGTGGATTCCAGGCGAACTCTAAAACAATCACTACTTCTGATGAGATCTTACAAGAAGTTATGAACCTAAAACGTTGATAAAAGGGGCTTAGTCAATCGAAATGATTAACTTAACTAGGTTAAACCGTTCATCTATCGTATTAAACGCAATTTATATTGAACGACTAGAATCGACACCGGATACCGTGGTGACGTTAACAACCGGCAAAAAAGTCCATGTGCTGGAAACTGTAGAGGAAGTTATGGACAAAGTAACCGATTATTACCGGAAGTTAAACATTTTACCTCGTTTGCATGAGCCGAACCTAGACGAATGAGGAGGCAACCAAGTTGACAGATGTTTTATCAAATGAAAATATCGAAACCATCCTTTCAGCAATGGGCAATCAAGAACCGAAAGTGATCGATAAAAAAAGAAATGTTCAAGAATACGATTTCAAGAAAGCGTTGCGTTTCTCACAAGATCAAATCCGTACTTTATCTCGCATCCATGAGAATTTTTCACGCTTATTGACTTCTTATTTCTCGGCACAGCTTCGGACATTTGTTCAAGTGACTGTTGAAAAAGTTGAAGAAATTTCTTATCAAGAGTTTGTCCGGAATGTCCAAAAAAAATCGATGTTGGGAGTTTTCGAAGCAACACCGCTGCAAGGCAGTATGGTGATGGATTTTTCTCCAGAGGTGGTATATGTCATGTTTGACCGGTTATTGGGTGGTCAAGGCAATCTCTTGCAGAAGGACAGTGAGTTGACTGAAATTGAAATCAGCGTCATTGAACGAGTATTTTCAAAGTCACTGGATTGTTTTGAGGAAGCCTGGTCATCTGTAGTGAAACTGTCTCCAGAACTCAAGGAAATTGAAGTGAATTCACAATTTCTGACTACCTCTCCTCCAAATGAAACGGTCATTTTAGTTAAGTTGCAAACAAAAATTGGACATGCAGAAGGCATCATCAATATCTGTTTGCCTCATACTGTGCTGGAGCAAATTTTGCCGAAGCTGTCAGCGAAACATTGGTTGGCAAACCAAAAAAAAGCAGTTGAAACACATGAAATGGAAGCATTAGAAGAAAAGCTTCAAAGCACCAAAATGGAAATCAAAGCGGTACTGGGAAAATCAACAATCGAACTTGGAGATTTTCTGAACCTGAAAAATGGCGATGTCATTCGTTTGGACGAATCGTACGAGTCACTTGTCACGCTTCAAGTAGACAATAAATTAAAATTTTATGCGCAACCTGGTGTTTCAAAAGGTCGAATGGCTGTACAGGTAACAGAATTATCGACACAAGGAGTGCAGTTTGATGACGACTAATCAACACTCTCCACAAGAACGTGTAATTTTTTCAAATTACTAGAAGACAGGAGGAAAGGCGATGCCTGAAAAA
Organism: Caryophanales bacterium; assembly: GCA_038243515.1. GTDB lineage: Bacteria > Bacillota > Bacilli > Bacillales_A > Planococcaceae > Planococcus. The sequence continues at coordinate 11,994 of JBBSRA010000037.1, read as the reverse complement.
GCATTATCAAAAACAGAGACAGAAGCTATCATCGAATTGTTGAACACGTCTCTAGGAGGTTCGGCTGCTCTACTAACATCGTTGCTTGCAGAGCAGGTTTTTATCACTTCTCCAACGCTGACTGTTACCGGTCGAGATGCTGTGTTTGGTTCTATCAGCGCACCGTTTTATGTGGCGCTTGGTGAATATACAGGTTCAGCTAGCGGAATGCAGGTGCTTGCTGTTTCCAAAAAGGACATTGATGCTGCATTAACGGCTACAGAAGACCAAACAGAATTTCAAGCTGTTCAAGAGTTGATTAGTAAAATGTTTGATTCAGTGGCACAGTCGATGTCAACGCTGTTAGAAAAAGAACTTACTTACTCTTTATCGGGCATGGACGTTGTAGACCAAACGGGTGAATTTTCGTTAGCGAACTTTACGAAAGAGCAGTGGTTTACAGAGTCTGAATTCCAGTTGAATGTTAGCGGAAAGCAAAACATCCGTTTTTATTTATGTTTGCCTCTACCACTTGCAAAAACGTTGGTGGAGATTTTAACGGCACCGTTTAATCCGCAAGAACTAAAGGAGACAAGTGAAATGCCAAAGCAATCAGATGATCAGTTAAATGAGCAGGCTCAAGCAACATCGATCGTACAAAATGTTCAATTTTCAAGCTTTGACAATACGGAAACAGCGCCATCTACACCGAATAACTTGAATATGTTGTTGGACATTCCACTTCAAGTAACTGTAGAACTAGGTCGCACGAAAAGAGTAGTCAAGGAAATACTGGAAATCTCACAAGGCTCTATCATTGAATTGGATAAACTGGCAGGAGAACCTGTTGATATCTTGATCAATAATAAGCTGATTGCGGTTGGAGAAGTTGTCGTCATTGATGAAAACTTTGGCGTTCGTGTCACAGATGTACTGAGTACGGCTGAACGCATTTCAAAATTGCGGTAATGGCTAATAAAAGGAGTTTGCCAAGAGTGAACAAATCGATGTTTTTGCATATAACACTACTCATGGCGGTCTTGTTTTACGCTGTAATGGCGGTGCCGATGACTGCTGAAGCGAGTCCGAATGTCGTCGAATGGCTAAATAATGAAGAGCCTGCAGAAAAGGCACCGGTAGAAGACGTAGAAAACGCACCGGTAAAAGAAAAAAGTTTAGCCGGTATTATTGTTCAATTAATCTTGTATACGTTGCTGATCGTGGCAATGATTTACGGACTTATCAAATTTTTGGCAGCACGTCAGAAAAACCTTCAGCCTAATCAAGCCGTTAAACTAATGGGTGGCACGCCTTTAGGTAACAATAAGTCGCTACAAATTGTGAAAATTGGTGGCCAAATGTACTTACTGGGTATTGGAGATGAAGTAACGCTGATCAAGGAGTTTTCGGATGCAGCAGAAATTAGCAGCATCGAAAAAGACTTTGACCAGCAGCAGCCGGCACTGTCGAAAAGTTTGTTCGATTTAACAAAGAAAAAAATCGCAGGTTATTCAAAAAAATCGCAAAAAAAGGGCTTTGATCAGCTGTTCAAGCAAAGCTTAAATAAACAAAAAGCTCAGCAGCAAGCGCTTGAAAATGAGTTTGAAAAAGAAACGCATGACAAGGAAGGACGTCCACTATGATTCCGGAAATTTTATCTGCTATTAATATTCCGGGCATTGATTTTGGTGCAGAGTCACCTGAAGATGTCTCAACAACGCTTCAGTTATTCTTCTTGCTAACGGTTTTGTCATTAGCTCCAGGGATCCTAATTATGATGACCAGTTTTACACGGATTATCATCGTTTTGTCGTTTGTTCGAACCGGTCTCGGTACACAGTCTATGCCACCCAACCAAGTATTGGTTGGGTTAGCATTATTTCTAACATTTTTTATTATGTCTCCTATAGTGGTAGAAATGAATGAAACAGCACTCCAACCGTATTTAGATGGAGAGATGGCACAACAAGAAGCACTTGATACTGCTATTGTGCCATTAAAAGAATTTATGGCAAAAAACACACGGGAAAAAGATTTGGCTTTGTTTTTTAAATACGCAGAGCTAGAAAAACCAAATAGTATTGAAGAAATCCCACTAACTTCATTGGTTCCAGCATTTGCAATTAGTGAAATGAAAACAGCTTTTCAAATCGGCTTTGTCATTTTTATTCCTTTTTTGATTATTGATATGGTTGTCGCTAGTACGTTAATGGCAATGGGAATGATGATGTTGCCACCGGTCATGATTTCCTTGCCATTTAAAATTTTGTTATTTGTTTTGGTAGATGGCTGGTACTTAATAATCGAATCGCTGCTGGTCAGCTTTTGACGAAGGGAAGAATACAATGACTCCAGATATGGTGATCAAACTAGCCGAACAATCGATTTTTACTGTTATTCTCATATCCGCTCCGATGTTGCTCATTGCGTTAGCTGTTGGGTTATTGGTCAGTGTGTTCCAAGCAATGACACAAATTCAAGAACAGACGCTAGCGTTTATCCCGAAAATACTGGCGGTCTTTATCTCGCTAGTGGTCTTTGGCCCGTGGATGTTGACCTTGCTGCTAGATTACACACGTGACTTGTTTGAGCAGCTGCCAAGAATCATCGGGTAAGCGGGCATGGAGAAAATTTTTGATATACTGCCTTACTTCTTACTAATGCTCGTTCGTTTGACCAGTTTTTTTCTGCTCGCACCGATCTTCTCAATGAGAGGCGTACCCGCTCAATTTAAAGTAGGCATCGCTGCTTTTTTAGCATTTGTTGCCGTTTCGACTTTGCCTATGGGTGACACAATTCTTTTGGACTCAACTTATCTCTTATTAATCATTAAAGAGCTGGCGACTGGTTTGGCACTTGGATTCACAGCAGCTCTCGTATTGTATACAGTTCAAATCGCAGGAGCTTTTATCGATTTTCAAATGGGGTTTTCGATGGCCAATGTACTAGATCCCCAAACAGGCGCACAAGTACCAATTATCGGTCATTTTAAGTATATGATGGCGTTATTGTTCTTGTTGACTGTAAACGGTCATCATTTTATGCTTGACGGAGTTATGCAGAGCCTACGTGTGTTTCCAGTAGAGCGTCTAGCTATTTCAGTGAAAGCAGAAGACATTGCACAGTTTATGACAGGCTTATTTGCAGAAATGTTCTTGATTGCGTTGCAAATTGCGTTGCCAATTGTGGGTGCTTTGTTTTTAGTAGATATTGCCCTTGGTATTTTAGCGAAAACGGTGCCTCAGTTGAATATATTCGCTGTTGGTTTGCCGTTGAAAATTTTTGTTGGTTTTATCATGCTTTTTCTGACCATGCCTGTGTTTTTCTATATCCTGCAGATTCTCTTTGAGAAACTCTTGGTAAGTATGGCTCAACTGATTAGTTTGTTAGGAGGAACGTAAGTGGTGACTAGGTATCCCTTAGATTTGCAATTTTTTGCCGGTGAGAAAACTGAAAAAGCAACACCGCAAAAACGTCAGGAATCTAAGCGGAAAGGCCAAGTGGCCAAAAGTCCAGAAGTTGCAGCTGCTATGATTATCATTGGTGGCATTGTGTTGTTAAATTCACTAGGTGGCTGGATGATGGACCGGATTTTAGCTATTTATCGCATTCATTTTACGCAATATATTTCCTGGGAAATAACACCGGCAACTATTCGCACGTTGTTTGAGCAGATGGCGATGAATGCTTTTTGGTTGATGTTGCCTATCATGCTCGTGGGTATGGTTTTTGGGTATTTGGGAAATTTCATTCAAGTGGGCGCAATTTTCTCGTCCGATCCAATCATGGCAAAGTTTGAAAGGTTAGATCCGATTAAAGGAGCAAAACGAATTTTTTCGGTGCGTGCTTTAGTCGAATTAGGAAAATCTCTCTTGAAAATTGCCATTATTGGCGGCGCGGCATTTGGCGTGCTGTGGGTTGGTAAAGACGAATTATTTACGCTATCCCAAAAAAGTATTGGTTATTCGTTTTCTTTTATAGGTTCATTGGTTTTTAAGATGGGTTTGATTGCAGGATTAATCTTACTGAGTTTATCGATTTTGGATTATATTTACCAAAAATACGAATTTGAAAAAGGCATAAAGATGTCGAAGCAAGACATTAAAGATGAATACAAAAAAGCGGAAGGCGATCCGCTGATCAAGTCAAAAATAAAAGACAAGCAACGACAAATGAGCATGAATCGGATGATTCAAGATCTGCCAAGTGCAGATGTGTTGATTACCAATCCGACTCATTACGCTATCGCTGTTAAATATGATGCTGAAACGATGGAAGCACCAGTGATTATTGCAATGGGCAAAGATCATCTAGCATTGAAGATTAAAGAAAAAGCAAAAGAGTTTGGAATTGTGACGATGGAAAACAAACCTCTCGCACGAGCACTGTATGCCCAAGTTGAAGTAGGGGATGTTGTCCCAGAAGAGTTGTTTCTGGCTGTGGCTGAGGTTTTAGCATATATTTACCGACTTAAAGGAAAAATTCGATAAACAGGACAGAGGAGGGGACCCGCGTGAAATTTAGAGATTATGCCATCATGGTAGCCGTTATCATGATTGTGGTGATGATGGTCATCCCTCTTCCGCCACTCTTATTAGATGTATTAATTATGATCAACATTAGTCTCGCTTTAACCATTTTGTTAGTAGCGATGAATACAAAAGAACCGCTGCAATTTTCTATTTTTCCTACTTTACTATTGTTAACTACCTTATTTCGACTAGGGTTAAACGTTTCAACAACTCGTTCGATTTTAACCAATCAAACAGGTGGACAAGTTATTGAAACATTTGGTTCGTTCGTGGTTGGAGGAAGCGCCATTATCGGAATCTTGGTGTTCCTAATCTTGGTCATCATCCAGTTCTTAGTCATTACGAAAGGTTCAGAGCGAGTAGCGGAAGTTGCTGCACGATTTACGCTTGACTCCATGCCCGGTAAGCAAATGAGTATTGACGCTGATCTTGGTGCTGGAATGATTTCAGATCAAGAAGCGAAAAACCGGCGTGAAAAAGTAAGTTCGGAAGCAGATTTCTACGGAGCCATGGACGGTGCCAGTAAATTTGTTAAAGGAGATGCCATTGCCGGCATTATCATTACCATCATCAATATCATTGGTGGCTTGTTAATTGGTGTCATGGTTCACGGCTTGCCATTTGCTGAAGCCGCTCAGCTGTTTGCTCTACTATCAATCGGAGACGGCTTGGTTTCACAAATTCCAGCATTGTTGATTTCTACAGCGATGGGGATTGTAGTGACGCGTGCTGTATCAGACGGTAACTTAGGGTCGGATATTACAAAACAGCTTTTTGCATATCCAAAAATGTTGTATATCGTTGCAGGAACATTAGTCATGTTTGCGGTCTTTACACCAATCAGTCCTATGTTAGTTGGACCAATTGCGGGAGTTATTGCATATGGTGCGTTCCAAATGCAAAAAACTTTAAATTCCGAAGAAAAACAAGAAGTAGAAACAAGCAAAGACGATAAAGAAATAGAAGGTATGAAAAGCCCAGAAAGCGTGATCGACTTGTTGCATGTCGACGCCATTGAATTTGAATTTGGCTATGGATTAATTCCGATTGCCGATAAAAATCAAGGTGGCGATTTGCTAGACCGTGTCATTATGATTCGTCGCCAATGTGCGATGGAACTTGGCATTGTCGTACCGGTCATCCGAATTCGTGACAATATTCAACTGCAACCAAATGAATATGTCATTAAAATCAAAGGTAACCGCGTGGCATCAGGCGAAATTATGCTAGATCATTATTTAGCAATGAGCCCGGGTGTTGAAGATGAAGCAGTAGAAGGCATTGCCACAGTAGAACCGGCATTTGGTATGCCAGCTTTATGGGTCGATGAAGACATGAAAGAAGAAGCCGAAATGGCGGGTTATGCCATTGTTGATCCTCCGTCTGTTGTTTCTACTCACTTGACTGAAGTGATTAAACGCCATGCTCATGAATTGATCGGTAGACAAGAAGTAAAATCGTTAATTGAAAATATGCGCGAAACAGCACCAGCTGTTGTCGAAGAGTTAGTGCCAAATTTGATGACTATTGGTGAAGTGCAAAAAGTGTTGATGAAACTATTGAAAGAAAAAGTATCCATCCGTAATTTATTAGCCATTTTAGAAACCTTGGCCGACTATTCTACACAAACAAAAGACGCAGACTTGTTGACGGAATACGTTCGCCAATCCTTGTCGCGTCAAATCACTTTGCAATACGCTACGCAAAAAGAGCCTTTGCAAGTTATTACAGCAGGAGCAAGTCTTGAAAAGAAATTTGCTGATTCGGTCCACCGGACAGAACAAGGCAACTACTTATCAATCGACCCAGAGTCGTCTCAGACAATCTTCCAGCGGATTACAGAACAAGCAGCGCAGCTTCAGCAAACGGGTGTACAACCTATCTTATTAACGTCTCCCGCAATTCGCATATACATGAGACAGTTTGTCGAACGTTTTGCCCCCGATTTGCCGGTGCTTTCGTATAACGAGCTAGAACCAGAAATTGAAATTCAAAGTGTTGGAGTGGTGAACATCTCATGAGATTAAAAACTTATATCGTCAACACGATAGCGGAAGCAATTCCGATGATTAAAAAAGAACTGGGCGAAGATGCGTTGATTTTAAATACAAAAAAAATAAAAACGGGTGGATTTTTAGGGATCTTCAAAAAAGAAAAACTAGAAATCACAGCCGGTATTGATCCAATCCCACCCAAGAAACTATTGCCAACTGAAACAACGTCTTCGGGAAAGCCTAACCATCAAAAAGAGTCTTCAACAGAATTGATCAATGAATTAAAGAACATTAAACAATTTATGGTCAAGCAGATGAAAGAAGAAGACCTTCCGGAACCACTTCGTTTGTTAAAAAAGCAACTGATTGCACAAGAAGTGGCACCGGATATTTTGGAAGACTTGCTAGCAAAATTGATGGCGAGGAACGAATTTAACACTGACCAAACGTCAGAGAGTGTACGGCGGTTTGCTCGTGAAGAATTAGTCGCAATGATTGGTTCTCATCAGTATGATGAAATTTCACAAGATCCAGAGATTATTTGTTTTATCGGCCCAACAGGGGTTGGAAAAACGACGACGATTGCTAAGATTGCGGCTGACTACATGCTAACAAAAGACAAAAAAGTAGGATTGATTACTGCAGATACGTACCGTATTGCAGCAGTCGAGCAATTGAAAACTTATGGCAGCATCTTGAATATTCCGGTCAAAGTTGTGGAGTCTTCTGCAGATTTAACAAAAGCCATCGCAGATTTTCACGACCGCGATATCATTTTGATGGATACAGCAGGACGAAATTATCAGCAAACACAGTATATCGAAGAGCTTAAGCAGTTATTGCCACATGACAGTAAAGTACAAATTCACTTGGTATTGAGCTTGACTGCCAAATATGAAGATATGAAAAAAATCATTAATAATTTCCGTTCAATTGCTATGGACGAACTGCTGTTGACTAAAAAAGATGAAACTAGTTCTTCCGGTGCTATAGTGAATTTGATTTGCCATTATGATATCCCGATACGTTATATCGCAAATGGCCAAAATGTACCGGATGACATCATAGCGTTCACACCCGAATTGGCGGCTGACTTCATCATGAGAGAAGAAATCCATGCTTGATCAAGCAAATCAGTTGAGAGAAAAAATGATGACAAAGCAATCTGACAAACCTAGTAAAAAAGCCATTAAAAAAACGCGAGTGATCGCAGTCACTAGTGGCAAAGGCGGGGTTGGGAAATCGAATTTTGCTTTAAACTTCGGCTTAAGTCTTATTGAGCAAGGTAAAAAAGTATTAATTTTTGACGTTGATTTGGGATTTGCTAATATTGATGTGCTGCTTGATCAGATTCCACGTGAAACCATTGCCTCGATGATCGAAAAAGATTTGGCTGTTCGAGATATCATTGAACAAGGACCGAATGGATTGTTGTTCATTTCAGGCGGTAATGGCTTTAACGAACTGTTTCGAATGGATGATCATAAACTGCATAAATTTTTCCGAGAACTGGCTACATTACAAGGTGAAGTAGACTATATTATCTTGGATACGGGAGCAGGTCTGTCCTATGAAAATCTTCGCTTTATCTTAGCAGCTGATGACGTCGTCCTAGTCACTACTCCTGAGCCAACGTCGATTACTGACGCCTATTCAGTTGTTAAAATGGTGCATGGCAAAGATCCGAATGTTCACATCAAGCTTGTAGTCAATCAATGCGTCAGCACAAAAGAAGGACAACAAACAGCCGATAATTTTAAACAAGCGGCAGCACAATTTTTAGGCAAAGAGATTGGTACTTTGGGTTCTATTCCAAATGATTTACATGTTCCAGAAGCTGTCAAAAAGCAACAAGCGCTAATGTTAGCTTATCCAAATAGTGAGTCGGCAGCAGCTATTCGTCAAATGACGCGTGAGTTTCTACAACTGCGGGTTCCGTACAAACTGGGGCTTAAAGGGTTTATTATGAAAATTTTTTTTAAATAAGAGCGGCTTTTCCGCTTGGAAATGGTGGTGAAAAATCATGCTGAATCATAAATTATCAAAAGAAGAACTTTCCTGTTGGAGTGATTGGCAACAACACCAGGATCCACAGGCTGGCGAATACCTAGTTGAACAGTATCTTCCTTTGGTCGATTACGTGATTCAACGATTCATGATCAGTTTGCCTAAAGCTGTGGAAAAAGATGATGTCCGCAGCTATGCCTATGAAGGACTACTCGATGCATTAAGTAAATTTGATATTAAAAGAGATTTGAAATTTGAAACCTATGCTTCCTGGCGCATCAAAGGTGCCATTATTGATGGATTGCGACACAGCGATTGGCTGCCACGATCAGTTAGGGAAAAAGTAAAAAAAATTGAAAAAGCCTATCTTTTGTTGGAACAACAAAATAGTGCCTCTGTATCTGACGAAGAGGTTAGCTCGTATTTAGGCATTACTAAAGCTGAGCTCAATAAGACAGTCTCAGAAGCGGCTTTATCGACAATGATTTCGATGGATGATGAACATTTTGAAGAACGCGGGATATTAGGGAACCATCACGCGGGCTCGCCTGAACGCCATTTATCAGATCAGTTAACGAAAGAATCGTTAGTTCGCGCCATTGAGCGTTTACCGGAAAAAGAAAAAATTACCGTGTCCTTATGTTATTTTGAAGAAATGAAATTAACTGAAATCGCAGAAATTCTCAGTGTCAGTGTATCAAGAGTTTCGCAGCTTCACTCAAAAGCCATGCTTCGTCTGCATGCTTCGATTTTATCTGTACACGATCATTATTGAAGTGAAAATAACAAACAGAAGGCCAAGGTGATAATCATGGAATGGCTATTGATAGTAAGTAGCATTGTGCTAGTGCTAATGAATGTTCTGTTGATACTAACAGTAAAAAAACAGCGCATAGATAATGAGTCAACGGAAGTCCACGAAAAGATGGCTGAGTTTGTGGCTCAACTTGAAGAAGAAAATAATGAACTGTATAATAAATTGACCATCTACATAAAAAAGAGCGAAAATCAGTTGGCAGAACGAGTTGAACGATTGGAACAAAAAACTGTGCCGGCAGTTGAAAAGACCGATAGTGCAGAAAAATCTACTGTGGAAACAGAAAAAATAGTTCAACTTTTTAAACAAGGATTTTCTTCTAAGCAAATTGCTAAAGTGCTTCAAGTTGATCTTGGCGAAGTCGAGCTTGTTGTTCATATGAACAACAAACAGCATAGCAACGTTAAACGAGACGAGGTGCTATAAATGCGCATTGATAGTCAAAATGGGATTCAAAACGATCGGCTGTTAAAGCAAGTTAATGGCAACAAGACTAGCGAACTTTTCTCAACTGCTATGAGAAAATCCCAGTCCAAGCTACAACACGATTCATTAAACCAGTTGATGAGCAGTGTAGATAAACAAGGCCATAAGCTAGCCAATCAACGCACTCTTGAAAATCTAGTGAATTACAAGCAAGCGATCAAGCAGTTTGTGTCAGAATCCGTAAGTCACGGCTTACACTTATCAGACAAACAGGGTCTTGTGTCGGATGGGGGTTTAAAATCGCAACAAATTATCAAAGTAATCGATAAAAAATTGATTGAAATCCAAGACGAAGTATTGAATAATGAAGAAGAAGGAATTGGTACTTTAGGTCTAGTGGGGGAAATCAAAGGTCTGCTTATGAATTTGTATATGTGACCGAGGATGGGGAGAGTGAAATGTCGGAAAATCGTCGCGAATTTTTTCGAGTTATTTTCAATCAGGCTTTAAATGGCAAGGTTTCAGTTTATGGAGGAAATTTTTTGCCGGTCGAGATTTATGATGTTAGTGCAGGAGGGCTGGTGTTTTCTTCTGTTCTTAATATTCCTTTAGGAGAAAACGTACGTTGTAGCTTTGAAATATTAGATAGCGCTTTCATGCTAGAAGGGTCCGTTGTTCGGAAAGCAACTGGTGTAGATGTGGTGAAGTGCGGAGTAGAGTTTTCTGTCGACCAAGGAACTTCTTCAGAGCTATTCAGGCAACTAAATCACTACCAAATCCGCAATCGAAAAAGTTTTCTGACAGACTAATTTCTATTCCAAATAGCCTGTTCTCAAACTGTATAGAAAGTGAAAACGAGTAGAGAAAATCTAGCGATTTTTCTCTACTCGTTTTATTTTTAGCAACTTATGGACACTTTGTTTCAATTTATGAAAGTTAAGTAGAGCGAGTTATTTTGGATAGAAGGAATTTCTAAAGAATGTGGAGAAGTAATAGCATTACGAAAAAGAAAAAAGTAGGTGACTCATCCATGGAACTTAAAAAGCAATTGCATTTTGAACTTACAGAGTTTGCAGACAATCGAGGAGAAGAACGAATACCGGCTACCCGAAATTACGATTATTGGTTATTGTTGATGGAATATTTTCTGGCTAAGTCTGATACGTTTGAAATTCATTGTTGGAATGAGGAATTTGCAGTGATTGACGAAATCACTCTAAATCTTCCAGGGTTATTCGAGATTACTAAAGAGCAAAAGATGACAATCTTTACGGGACTGTTAACAGTGGAAATCGCTGAATTTTTACTAACACATCATGTTAGTGATAATAAAAGACTGGCGTGGTTTTCAGTATTTTTAAGTAAGGGAGAGCAGCACATTTTTTCTTCAGAGCATTGGGGTACTGCGTTTTTTGTTCCAGATGTCACAGAAGAAGACTTATTGTTTATTAAGCATGTAACACCTGATGACGCTGTATTTAATGTGTACGAATAAACATAAAACCTCCAAGAGTGAGTTTCTAGAGGTTTTTATTTTTTACTAAATATTCTTAAAAGTCTGAAATTTATTTGACTTTATCTCTTACTAAGATAATAATAAGAAGAGTACTTGTTTCTAAAATATGGAATTAAATAGTTCTATTGTAACGAAAAATTTATATGTACGAAGAACTGCTTAATGGAACAAGCGTTAATGTATTACTTAAAGAACGATTAAAGAAACTCAACAATTTGAAAATGGGGGAATGGAAATGAAGAAAACAACGATCAGTGCTATTATTTTCTTATTTATTTTTGGATTTTTGGCAGCATGTGGAGCTGAAGACACAACAGAAAAAGCTCCGGAAGATGGAACAGAAGTTAAGTCTGGTGGAGTGCTGGAGCGAATGGAAGAATCCAAACAATTAAATGTAGCGTTTGAAGGAACTTATCCACCTTTTAATTTTATTGATGATAAAGATGAATTCCAAGGATTTGATGTCGACATCTCGAATGAAATTGCAGAACGTCTAGGTGTGGAAGCTAATTTTATCGCAACCAAATGGGATGGACTAATTGGTGGACTAAAAGCTGACAAATTCGATATTATTATCGGTCAAATGACAGTTACAGAAGAGCGGAAAAAAAGCGTTGATTTTACAGATCCGTATGTAATTACAGGGTCAGTACTAGTAACACGTGAAGATACAGATGATATTACAAAACTTGAAGATATTAAAGGCAAAAAAGTAGGCGTGGG
>JBBSRA010000036.1:0-21689 GCA_038243515.1 Caryophanales bacterium | reverse complement strand
TAGTATAAGGGATTGCATTCTAAACCACTTGTGGTTTTTGGAAAGATCTAACTGCTTCGAATGCATGGTAAAAATTTATCCGGTTTAGCTGCTTAATCAACTACTGGTAGTTGACTATTTGCTTACTGATCCTGAGAAAATAGTGAAAAAGGATAGACAAAAGATTACTTTGTCTGCTTTTTTGAATGCAACTTACTTGCTATTGAGTTACATTCACATTTTATAAAAAGATTCTGAAACGTCGTGATTTTAAAGGATAAATGAAACTTTATGTGAAATAAACAAGTATAGTAATCTGTAACCAATTTAGCCAAGGAGGGAACACCATGAATGTTAGTTTACTATTGTCCATTGTGATGGTAATTGTTGGAATGGTTTTCTTGATTTTATCGTTTTTATTTCCCAGCGAATTTCAAATAGGTGCATTTGCAGCTTCTTTAATCATTGCTGCTGGTTTTTATATTCAATACAAAAGACAAAAGAAAAATGTTCCTAACAACTGAAGTTCAGGATTTATAGACTCGGTTTTTTATTATTCCATTTACGTTGCTATTTCAAAGAGATGTGAATATAACTTAATTCACATTAAGTTGTATTCAAAATCAACAGAAAAAACCAGCTTTTAAAGTTGATCTTACAGAAGAACTTGATTCTTAAGATGTTTTAATCACTATCTTTTAATCGCATCGTCGGATTTCGATGATTTTTAACGATCGGTCTCTCGGTTGTTGGATAATTTTATTAGATAAATAATCATAATCACTAACACACCGACAATGGGAATTGCTAAGAGCATTGAAGTACTGAAATCTTGATTGAGTAAAGGACGAATCAAGACTACAGTTAGGAATGCAATTATTCCCAAAATTCCTATTTGGTTTATAGATTTTTTAGAGACGTATTGTGTTTCCCCGCAATTAGAACATTTTTGTCCAGCATTACGGTTGAATTTAAAAGCGACTTTTAAAGTATTTTTCAAACTCCATTTATGGCCACAGTTCTGACAGGTGGGCATTTTCTTCCCTCCTTTTTTTAAGCTACTCTAAATTTATTCCCTAAAATGTTAGTTTAAACCTTCTATTAAGACTAGGAACTTCCATTTGTCTTTTGCAGAGACTTTATTTATTTTTTAAATCTTATAAGCATAATTGAAGCTCTAATCTTTAATATACTTCGAACTTAACATAGTTGCTAGATAATTTTGGAAATAAAACCGTTCGTAAAAGTACACTTTTATGAACGCTTTGAACAGGTATAAAACAACCGAAACGGGCGTTCATAAACGTGGTTGAGTACTTTACGAACGTTCGCGAAAATGCAGATACCTTTACGAACGCTCTGTCAGAGCAATTTCAGCCTATCTGTGCTTCTGCATTTCTTTTGCGATCAACTGGAAGGTTTTCAGTTTGTCATTAAAATCATAAGCAGAAGAAACCAACATCACTTCGTCTGCTCCGTATTCAGAAGCTAATGTATGTAATCGGTCCACAACTTGTCGCGGTGTTCCAACAACCATTCGGTGGCGGTTTTCAGCGACTAGTAATTTTTCGAACTTGGAATACGGATAATCGAATGCCTTGTCAGGTGAGGGTGTGCCTTTTGAAGGCATTCCTTGCGCTCCCATGGACAAAGCTAAATCTATAGAAGAGGCTACTTGCTCTGCTTGTTCTTGTGTTTCTTGGCAAACTACGAAAATGGCAAATCCGACATAGGGCTTACTCCCATCGTAAGGTGCAAATTGCTTTCGGTAATCCTGAGCAAATACTTGCCCACCTTCTCCATTGATAAAGTGAGCAAACAAATAAGGCAGTCCTTTTTCTGCAGCGAGCAATGCTGAATTTATACTGGACCCTAGAATCCAAATGGGTGGATGGTTCGCGGTAATCGGAGTTACTTTCATACCATGGTATGGATGATCTTTTGGAATAGAATCTGTCAAATACATGCGAAGATCATCGATTTGAGTTGGAAATTGACTGGTGTCTCGCTTTTTACCTTCGTTTAATGCATATGAAGCGCGTGGCATGCCACCAGGTGCACGCCCTATTCCTGCATCAATTCTTCCAGGGTACAGCGCTTCGAGCAGCTTGAAATTCTCTGCGATTTTAAAAGGAGCATAGTGTGGCAACATCACGCCACCAGAACCGAGACGAATGGTATTTGTTACAGCGCCTAAATGCGCGATTAATATTTCGGGTGATGAGCCAGCAAGCGTTACAGCATCATGATGCTCAGATACCCAAAAACGTGTGTACCCCCATTTTTCAGCTTGTTGCGCGAGCATGGCCGTTTGTTTTAACGCCTCTTCGGGCGAACTGCCTTCTGAAATCGGTGACTGATCTAATACGCTATACTTCAAAGCCATCTAAACTCTCTCCTTTTTCATTTTTTTCTTTTACTAAGTAACCAATCGAGCGTAAGACGGTATGAATAAATGCTTGTGTGGCTAGAAAAATATCTTCTTTCTCTGGTTCTTGTAAAAGATCATGATAGCAAAATTTCCATTCTTTATAGCTAAATTCATTTAATTGTTGCTTTAACAACCATTGGCGAGCTATTTCTTTTTCAACAATTAAGTCCCGCTCCGCTGTATATAAACACGTTGGAATCTGCGGATAAATTTCCTCAGCCACAGCAGTTTCTTTTATATAACTCTGTAGTTCCTTAAACCATCCTGCTGTCATAACTGAGTGATAGAGTTTTTCGGTTTCGTGACTATACGAAAGTGGATCTCGCATAAGGTGGCGTAGCCCGATGCCATGTTCTATTTTTTTGCACCTCATCAATTGTGTGACACTTGAAAACGGATGAAGAGATTTTAATGGCAATTTTTTTAGTTGCAACCAAGGCGAAGTAAAAACGGCTCCTGCCACATTAAATTTGCGATTACCAAGAACATTCATCGCAATGGTAGCTCCTAGTCCGTGAGCAATCACAAATACAGGCAATTCATTTTCCGATGCAAGTTTGAGCATTTCATTTACTGCTTGTTCATATTCTTCAAATGACTCCCTGTGAACTTTGTCTTCGCTGGCATTTATGCCATGTCCCGGTAGGTCTCCTGTATACACATGAAATCCTGCCAAACGCCATTTTTCAATTTGCCACGTATAGCGCATATGTTGTTCATATGCGCTATGGACTAGAACGACCACTGCTTTTGCTGTGCCTTCAGCTTGCCATTTCCACATAGTTCAACTTCCTTTCTTGCTCTATCACTTCCTAAGTCATGTTCTTATTTGACGTTTCGATTTGTTTTGATACGATTATAGAATATCTTATCTTGTTTAAAGGAGCTTTGCTATGATTTATCCATATAAAGACAAATTTCCCCAAATCGACCCATCTGTATTTATTGCAGATTATGTAACGATTTCTGGTGACGTAACAATCGGTCCAGATTCCTCGATATGGTTTAATACCGTTATCCGCGGAGACGTTTCGCCAACCATTATTGGCGAAAAAGTCAATATCCAAGATTTTTGCATGCTTCATCAAAGTCCTGGAAAAACATTGTTACTTGAAGACGAAGTAACAATTGGTCACCAAGTAACGCTTCATAGCTGCACGGTGCGAAAAGGTGCATTAGTTGGCATGGGTTCTATTATTCTTGACGGAGCTGAAATTGGAGAAGGTGCGTTCATTGGAGCTGGCAGTCTCGTGCCCCCCGCCAAAGTCATTCCTCCTGGCATGTTAGCACTTGGAAGGCCTGCAAAAGTCGTTCGTGAACTACGCGAAGACGACAAAAAAGACATGGAACGAATTGTTCGCGAATATGCAGAAAAAGGCACTTACTATAAATCACTTCAAAAAGACTAACAAAAAAGGACGATCAGGCATTGCTGCCTGATCGTCCTTTTGTTGTCTTCGTGTATTAAATGCCTGCTTGTTCTTTTAAGGTTGCTGCTTTATCTGTACGTTCCCAAGACAAATCAACATCGGTACGACCGAAATGTCCGTATGCTGCAGTTTGCTTATAGATAGGACGGCGAAGGTCAAGCATTTTAATGATGCCGGCCGGACGTAAATCGAAGTTCGCACGTACCAAATCATCTAACATGTCTTCATCGACAACTCCAGTACCAAACAGATCAAAAGCGATCGATACAGGCTGAGCCACGCCAATCGCGTATGCTAATTGCACTTCACATTTTTCTGCAAGACCCGCTGCTACAATGTTTTTCGCAACATATCGTGCTGCATAAGCTGCAGAACGATCCACTTTTGTGGCGTCTTTTCCTGAGAATGCTCCGCCACCGTGACGAGCATAACCACCGTATGTATCAACAATGATTTTGCGGCCAGTCAAGCCCGCATCTCCTTGAGGTCCGCCAATAACAAAACGGCCAGTCGGGTTGATAAAGTACTTTGTATCTTCATCGATCCATTTTGCTGGCACAACTTCGTTAATAACGTACTCTTTAATATTGCGTTGAATTTGCTCTAACGTTACTTCTGGATGGTGCTGCGTTGAGATAACAATCGTATCCACACGAACAGGTTTGTGATTTTCGTCGTATTCTACTGTGACCTGTGTTTTGCCATCTGGACGCAAGTATGGAAGAATATCTTCTTTACGTACTTCAGCTAAACGACGTGCCAATTTATGTGCCAATGAAATCGGTAACGGCATCAATTCTTCTGTTTCATTGTTAGCGTATCCAAACATCAACCCTTGGTCGCCAGCTCCGATATCATCTAATTCTTTATCTGTCATTTTGCCTTCTCGTGATTCAAGCGCTACGTTCACTCCTGCAGCGATATCCGGTGATTGCTCATCAATCGCTGTCAAAACCGCACTAGTTTCTGAGTCGAAACCATACTTAGCTCGCGTATACCCAATCTCTCTTACTGTTTGTCGAACAACTTTCGGAATATCCACATAAGTAGAAGTAGTGATTTCTCCGGCTACTAAAACCAGTCCTGTTGTGACCGTTGTTTCACACGCGACACGCGCGTATGGGTCTTCTGTTAAAATGGCATCCAAAATAGCATCTGAGATTTGGTCACAAATTTTATCTGGATGTCCTTCTGTTACTGATTCTGAAGTAAATAATCGACGGTTTTTCAAAAAATGTTCCTCCTTATATCCTGCGAGATTGCTCTCGAAATTGATACGGTACTCGTTTCCCATGTCAAGTCCGTTCCAGAAATTCCATCCAGATTGAACTTCAAGCCGTTTGTGGCCTTTGCACACGAGGATTAAGGGCATTTCACAAAAAAATCCCTTTTCTCATTCATTCATGAGGAAAGGGAAGATCATCATACGCACCTTTCACTCTTATCATCCAAGGCCTGTTCGCCTTGTGTCAGGTTTGGCACCATCACTGCAAAAGCAGCAGGTTGCCGGGTTTCATAGGGCCTGTCCCCTCCACCAGCTCGGAATAAGAGTATCCGTTCAATTTTTCATCATACGGAAATAGGCTAACGATGTCAACAATTTCAAGAAAAAAATTGATTTTTATCTGATTGATTGAATACAATCGGCATAGTAAGCAGGTCTTTGAGAAATAAAGAAATAACAGTTTCAATTATTTCGACTAACAAATCCAATATTTTTTAATATCCACAGTGGATTAGTGTAGACTAATCAACCTAATGTGTTATACTAATGAACGAATATACATCCTCCCCATTATGGGAATAACAGAAAAGGAAGGTACATATATATGACTTCAGTGAACTTTGCGAGCGACTTGAAGAACCTTTTGGCTGGCCAAAATGTGCATGTTCAATTATCAGTGCCACAATTAGTGGAAGCAGCAACATCCCGCAAAGAAGCGGTATTGACTCGGGAAGGCGCTGTAACGGCGGAAACAGGAAAATACACTGGCCGCTCACCGAAAGACAAATACATGGTGGAAGAAGAAAGTTCTAAAAACAAAGTCGACTGGGGCAATGTGAACCGTCCGATTTCAAGCAAAATTTTTGAAAATTTATACGCGAAAGTGCTTACGCATTTAAAAGAAAAAGATGCGCTTTTTGTATTCAAAGGATTTGCCGGAGCTGATCACGAATCACGTGTACCCATCCAAACGATCAATGAATACGCATGGCATAATCTATTTGCTCATCAGTTGTTTATTCGTCCAACAGCGCAAGAACTAGATGCGCATGAAGCTGAATTCACAGTTGTCTATGCACCGACATTTAAAGCAGATCCTGCGGTGGACGGTACTGATTCTGAAACCTTCATCATTGTGTCGATGGAGCAAGGCATTATTTTAATCGGTGGAACTGAGTACGCTGGCGAAATGAAAAAATCCATTTTCTCCATCATGAACTACTTACTTCCTGAAAAAGGAATTTTACCAATGCATTGTTCAGCTAACGTTGGCCAAGCAGGAGATGTAACATTGTTCTTCGGTTTATCCGGTACAGGGAAAACAACTTTATCCGCTGACGGCGACCGCAAACTAATTGGTGATGACGAGCATGGCTGGTCTGATAACGGCGTCTTTAATATCGAAGGCGGCTGTTACGCGAAAACCATTAATTTGTCTCGTGAAAACGAACCACAAATTTACGACGCAATTTGTTTCGGTTCGGTTCTTGAAAACGTTGTGGTAGATCCTGATACACGTATTCCTGACTATAATGATGGATCATTAACTGAAAATACTCGTGCAGCCTACCCGATGCAAGCAATTGACAATATCGTTGATCCTTCAGTAGCTGGACATCCAAAGACAATTGTCTTTTTAACTGCTGATGCGTTTGGCGTATTGCCTCCAATCAGTAAGTTAACAAAAGAACAAGCGATGTATCATTTCCTGAGTGGCTACACTTCGAAATTAGCTGGTACAGAACGCGGCATTACAACGCCTGAGGCAACTTTCTCAACTTGCTTTGGTTCACCTTTCTTGCCGTTACACGCAACGGTGTACGCAGAAATGCTTGGCAAAAAAATCGACGAGCACGATGTTCAAGTTTTTCTTGTTAATACAGGTTGGACTGGCGGAGTATACGGTGTTGGAAGTCGCATGAAGCTTTCTTATACACGCACGATGGTTCGCGCTGCTATTAGAGGCGATTTGAATAATATTGCAACTGAAAAAGAAGTAATTTTCGGCTTTGAAGTTCCAACTGAAGTTCTTGGAGTGCCAAGCGAAGTATTAAACCCACGCAATGCATGGGCTGACAAAGACGCATACGACCAAAAAGCAATGGAATTATCACAAGAATTCCAAGAAAACTTTAAGAAGTTTGGTACCGTTGCACCTGAAATCAGTGTGCTAGGCGGTCCAGTCCAAAAATAAGAAATGCACAAAAGCCCGTTCGGAGTAAAATCCGAACGGGCTTTTTAAAGATAGAGCATAAATAGAAAGATTAAAGCTTTTTGAGTCACAGCCATCCCGACTGTGCAGCCAAAGACGCTGCACTGCCGAGTTGTCTTATGCCTTGCGGAGCTACACAAATGCTTCTGCTTTTTATGTCTCTTTATCTTTCATCCAATGACAAACTGCTTTTACTGTTTTTCGATTGGCTACAGGTGGAAAAAAATGTGTATAGTCTGGAAAGTACCATGTTTCATGTGCTTGCTGATTTAGATTTAATGCTTCTTCTAACAAATAAGCTTGTCCAGGGGACACATTTTCATCTTGCAAGCCATGAATAATCAGAACGGGTGCTGTATTTTCTTCGATGCGCAACAATGGATTTCGTTCTTCAAAATTCATTAATGCTGTATTGGGTGTGCCACCATAAAGTCGTTTCATCATACGGCGCATATCAGGACGTTCTTTATACGTTAATACCGTATCTGTAACACCTGCCCATGTAACGACCGAGGTTATATCTTGACGCAAAATTGCTGTCCATAATGCCATAATGCCACCTCTAGAAAAAGCTAGTAAATGAACATGTTTCTTACTGAATTTTTTTAACACATCTACTCCGTAAACAGCATCCCAACGATCTCTTCCAGCAAATTCATCACGCCCTTCACCACCACGATTGCCTCTGTAATAAGGTGCAAACACAATAAATCCTTGTGCGGCAAACTGAGCAATTCGAGCAGGACGTACCATGCCAATCGATTGAATGCCTCCTCTTAAATACAAGATACCGCTATAGCTTCCTTGTTTTTTCGGTTCCGCCAACATCCCTTTTACTCTTAATCCTTCTGACCAATAAACGATTTCCGACAATTGGACATGTGGATTTGGAGATGGATAGCGTTTTTTCGAACTAATCATTCCATTTTCCAAGTTGCTTCACCTTCTCTATTATCTTTCTCATTCCATCATCTTTCATTAAAAAACTAAAGCTACTGTTAATTTCTAATGTTTCCAGTAAGACGATGCCTTGTGTTTCCATAAGCGAAATATTGTCCACTCGATCAGCGATACCAATAAAAACCGTTTTACAAAACGGCTTTTTAGTATAAACTATGTATTCTGCAAACCATTCCAACTGAATCACTTGTGCACCTGTTTCTTCATACACTTCCCGTTTCGCAGTGTCTTGTAAACTTTCATCTGCTTCAACTTTGCCTCCTGGGAATTCTAAGCCGCGCTCGTTGTGTCTTGTCAAAACCCAGTCTTCTCTGTATTGACAAATAACAAGTACATGTTTACTTTCAAACTGAAATTTATTTTTCTCGAATGACAGCTCACAATGATTTCCATTTAAATCTAGGTACTCCATTTCTTCACCTCGATACATAAAAAAGCGTACACTCTGTTTCAGTGTACGCTTATATAGTCTTATTTTACTTCTTTTCACCTAAGAATGCTGATAACATCCAAGAATGCTTTTCAAGGTTTTGGTGAATCGCATTTAACATATCTTCTGTCATGTCATCGCCATCTGCTGCAGCTAAGTGCATCCCTTTTTTAAGTGACTTCATAATTTTATCGTAGTCACTAACAATTGTATCAACCATGTCTTCAGCAGATTCTTTTTTACTCGCTTCTTCAATTACCGAAAGCTCTAATTGCTCTCTCATTGTAGCCACTGGTTTTCCACCAAGGGCCAGCAAACGCTCTGCAACTTCATCCATGTGCAGAGTTGCTTCATTATATAACTCTTCAAATTTCACGTGTAATGTAAAGAAAGACGGTCCTTTTACATACCAATGGAAGTTATGTAATTTCGTGTAAGCAACTGACCATGTAGCTACTTGTACGTTTAGTTCTTGATTTAATTCTTGTGACATGTCCATCCACTCTCCAATTCATATGATAAGTTCTTTATACTTTAACTATACCTCTAATAACCTTAGAATAAACATATGAAGAAATAGACGAAAAGAGTTGAACGATTATGAAAACTGTACTTATACGAATTTTTCGCTTTTATCAGCGATTTATCTCTCCCTTATCTCCACCAAGCTGCCGTTTTTATCCAACTTGTTCCCATTATGGCATTGAAGCGGTCGAAAAGCATGGTGCTTTAAAAGGCGGATATTTAGCAGCAAAACGAATTTTAAGTTGTCACCCTTTCCATAAAGGCGGAATCGATTTTGTTCCAGAGAAATGGCCACCAAAAAAATAGTTGGTGGTTTTTCTTGTGTTTTCAAAAATCATACTGTAATATTCTACTAGCGAACAAAACGTAACCATTACTATTTGGAGGTCAATATGAAAAAAACATTCTTATTTTTAACTCTTATTTTATTCTTAGCAGCTTGTGGACAAACAAGCGAAAAAGCACAAAGCGCCGATGATAACATCTCTAAGCTACAAGTTTACACTACCG
The DNA here is from genome assembly GCA_038243515.1 of Caryophanales bacterium. Lineage (GTDB taxonomy): Bacteria > Bacillota > Bacilli > Bacillales_A > Planococcaceae > Planococcus. Next base: position 11,987 of record JBBSRA010000036.1, on the reverse strand, counting down.
TTTATCCGTTAACTTATTTTACTGAACGCATCGCTGGTGATTTAGTTGATGTCCAATCTATTTACCCTGCTGGTTCAAATGAGCATACTTTTGAACCTTCTCAACAAGACATGATCAAACTTGCAGATGCAGATTTGTTATTTTCTATCGGACTGGGTTTAGAAGGATTTATTGATAGTGCAAAAAAGACTTTAAAAGATGAAAACGTTGAGTTCGTCGCGACTGCCGATCGAATTTCAGATAAAGAGTTGAATGCAGCCCTTGGTCAAACAGAAGACACTCATGAAGAAGAACCAGCTGAAGAAACCGAAAGTCACGACGGTCATGCTCACGGTTCTACCGACCCGCATGTATGGATGTCTCCTGTACTAAGCGAACAGTTAGCCGAATCGATTAAAGATTCATTGACAAAAGCTGATCCCGAGAACGCTGAGGTTTACGAAAGTAATTATACGGAACTCATTGTTGAATTGGAAACGTTAAATCGATCATTCGCCAGTTTATCGGAACGCGTCAGCAAAGACACTTTCTTTGTTTCTCACGCTGCTTTTGGTTATCTTTCAGAACCATATGGCTTTAAGCAAATGGCTATCGCCGGTTTAAATAGTCAAAATGAACCGTCACAAAAAGAGTTGACGGAAATTGTTGATTTGGCGAAAAAAAATGATTTGCAGTATATTGTCTTTGAGCAAAATGTCTCTTCTAATTTGACTAAAGTTATTCAGAAAGAAGTAGGCGCAGAAGCAATTGAAATGCATAATCTTGGCGTGTTAACTCAAAAAAATATCGACAACGAAGAAACGTATTTTACTTTAATGGAAAAAAATCTACACGTACTTGAAAAGATTTTGAACTAATAAAATAGAAATGACTGAAAGAAAAGCCGGAGGAAATAAATTTATTTTCTCCGGCTTTTCTTATAAATTGATTTCCATGACTACCCTACTTACCAGATGTTAACTTAATCAATCGTTTTGTCAAAAACTGTCGCCATTCACTTGCCAAACCTTCTACTTCGATTACTTTCATAATGCCATCAATATCTTTGGGTTTATGAAAATTAACGTCATTAGCATAGAGAACAGACACTTGTTCTGGACTTTTAGCTACTAACCGAATCGTCGAATCTGCCCGGACGATTCCTTCTTCTAATACGCGACAAAGATAGCCGGTATAGCCAGATTTAACCATCGCTTTTAATAACGGCTTCATCTCTAGTCGTCTGTCGATTGTGTTACATGGAACTCTTCCTTGTGTCACTTGAACAACGGCTTCGCCTATTTGAAAAATGTCACCAATAAAAATATCCCGCTCCAGCATATTTGTCACCGTTAAGTTTTCCCCAAAAGCTGTAGGGGGTAATTCTATATCAAAATAATCGTTCCAGTACGCATAATGTTCATGCGAATAAATGCAAACGGCTCGATCCGGTCCACCATGATGCTTTACATCAGCAACTCCGTCTCCTTGAAATCCATCCCTTGTTAACAATACTTCCTGAACTTGTTGCTTTCGAATGGCTGTTTTCATTTCTTCGTCATTTCCATAAGTCATTTTTTCAGGCAAGCCAATCGCCAAGTTCTTAATAACTGCTTTCTCTAAATTTCTCATACATCCCCCACCTCATGATCAGTCAGTCCATCGACTCTGATTTGCTTTCCTGTATTATACAACAGCTAGTCAATCTTCCAAAATTTCTTTCAAAAACTTTTCTCGATAATCTAAAAAATATTTAGTGATGCGGTAATGATCGGTCATTTCGTATTCAATTTCTTCAATGGTCCCCGCATCAAAACTTAAAATTTGAGCATCCGGATAGCCGAGCAAAATAGGTAAATGTGTCGCAAAACAATAAAATAATTCACATACCCCATCTCTGTTGTTTACTCTCTCAAACTCACCGCATAACCAATTCCTACTTGAGTACTTAACTGGATTTCTCCGTTTTCTACCATAATTTCGGGCTGGATGATATCTTTTTTCCAAAAGTGTTGAGAGGCTGAAAAATCGCCAGGATAATTTATATCTGGTAAAGAACCCAACGCTAAATTATGAGCTTTTGACACGCCAAACTCAATCATGCCACCGACCCACATACCAATCGAATGCTTGCGACACAACTCAACTACTTTCAAGGTTTCCGTCCAACCACCAAGTCGACTTATTTTCAAGACGACTATATCTCCTGCTTTTCTGTCGATCATTTGCTGGACATCTTCTAAAGACGAAATGCTTTCGTCCAAACAAATTTGCGTAGTGAGTTCACTTTTCGCTCGCGCATGCAAATTCCACTCTCTTTCGCCAAACGGTTGTTCAATTAATGTGAATCCAACGTCATCAAATTCTTTGAATCGGTTGAAATTGCTGGCGTGGAAACTGCCGTTGGCATCTGCAAAAAACAGGATCATTGGATAATCACTAATGATCGATTTCAATATTGACGGATCTGTATCGGGATGAATTTTGATTTTGATTCGCTTGTAGCCTGCTTTGCTCGCTTGCGCCACATGTTCTTTGATATGAGAAGGATCTGCTGCTACGACAATACCAGCGGGAATTGTTTGTAAAGTACCGCCAACAAATTTCCAAAGTGGTTGCTGCTGCTGTTTCGCGAACAAATCCCAAACTGCCATTTCAATTGCTGCTTTAGCCATTCGGTTGCCTTTCACAACTTGAAACAGCTCCCAGACTTCTTCTGGTTGCTGGATGGTTTTATTCATTAAGAGCGGTGATAACACTGTCTCAAGAATAAAGCGACAACCGCTAATCGTTTCTTCTGTGTACCACGGCGTTTCAAATGCCACACATTCCCCGTAGCCGAGAACCCCTGAATCTCCGGTTATAGTAACGACAATCACTTCTCGCTCATTAACTTGTTGCAAAACTGATTTAAACGGACTTTTTAGCGGTCTCCGTATTGTTTTCAAGTAAATGTCCTTTATCGTTATAGCCATGCTCTCAGCTCTCTTCTCAGCAACTTATTGGAAGCGTTACGCGGCAGAGATTCCACAATCGTCAATTTTTTCGGTACTTTATAAGGAGCCAATTGTTCGCGGCAATATACCAGCAATTCAGCTACAGTCACATCGTCTTGAAGCACCGCAAATGCTACGGGAACTTCTCCCCACTGCTCATTAGGAGCACCGCAAACGCCTACCTCTTGAACAGCTGGATGTCCTAACAACACCTTTTCAACTTCTGCAGGGTATACATTTTCTCCCCCTGAAACGATCAAGTCCGAGCGGCGATCCACAACAAATAAAAAGCCCTCGTCATCTAAATAGCCCATGTCTCCTGTATGAAGCCAGCCATCTTGCTGCGCATTTCGCTGTGCAAATTTGCCAATATAGCCTGGTGTCACTTGTGGACCACGAATGAGGATTTCGCCTATTTCATCTACTTTTTCTATTTTGACTTCATATAAGAATAAAGGCTTGCCAGCAGATCCGATTTTTCGTTCGGCATCTGCTGCTTGCAGCGTAGTCGTTTGCGACGATGTTTCGGTCATGCCATAAGTTTGCAGCACCGGAATTCCACAGTTTTCAGCACGTTTCATATAACTCACTGGAATTGGACCACCGCCTGCAAGAACTGCTTTAAAACGACTCGATGCTTGCATAGAAGCTCTTTCAACATTCGTTAAAATGCGTTCAAGTGTTACGCCAACAACCGACATATGCGTCACGGTGCCATTGCAAATTTCGTCTGCACTGCTTTTGGCATCAAACTTCTCGTATAATCGAACCCCCATGCCATAAATTAGCGATCTCATTAATATCGAAAAACCGCTGATGTGAAATAATGGCACAGCACACAACCAAACATCTCCAGGTGCAATGCCAATATTAAGCGCAGACGAAACAGCACTTGAAAAATGATTTTCCGCTGTTTGGCGAACACCTTTCGGATTTCCAGTAGTACCTGATGTATACATAATCGAAAGGGTGCGATTTTTTGTCCATTGTTGTTGGGGTCTGAAATCTATTGGTTTTGCAGCTTCTATTTTGCTAAACAAAATTACGCGCAGATTGTTTACTTTTTCTTCAAGTACATCGGCTACGAAGATAAAGTCTACATCCGAATCGTCGATTTGATAGGCCAACTCATTAGTTGAAAGACGCTCATTTAACATAACCATTTCGCAGCCTACATGAAGACAGCCATACATAACAAAGACAAATTCAGGAGTTGATTTTGCTAAAATGGCTACACGAGAGTTTTCTTTTACGCCAAGCGCTTTGAATTTCCCTGCATAGGCAAGCGCGATTTGATTGATTTCTGAAAAAGTCCATTGTTGTTGTTGAAACGACAAAGCCATTCGGTCTCCGCTCAAATAACTTCGCTGATTCAACCAGTTTGGATAGGTCATGTAAAAATTCCTTTCTTCAAAAAAAGCTGTCCCCAGAGAGGACAGCTTTTAATTATTCAATATCATGGGAAACGTGGGAATTGACCAAAGTCCGGTTTACGTTTTTCTTTAAACGCATCGCGTCCTTCTTTCGCTTCGTCAGTTGTGTAATACAACAATGTCGCGTCTCCAGCCATTTGCTGCAATCCAGCAAGACCGTCTGTATCAGCATTCATTGCCGCTTTAACAAAACGAAGTGCAGTCGGGCTCATTTCAAGCATTTCCTGACACCATTGAACCGTCTCGTCTTCTAATTGATCAAGAGGCACAACTGTATTCACTAAGCCCATATCCAAAGCTTCTTGTGCATCGTATTGGCGGCATAGGTACCAAATTTCACGTGCTTTCTTATGACCAATAATACGTGCCAAGTAACCAGAACCGTATCCAGCGTCAAATGAACCAACGCGTGGACCTGTTTGACCAAAGCGTGCGTTGTCTGCTGCAATCGTCAAGTCACATACAACGTGTAAGACGTGTCCGCCACCAATCGCATAGCCTGCAACCATTGCGACAACTGGTTTTGGAATAACTCGGATTAAACGTTGAAGGTCTAGTACGTTCAAACGCGGAATGTCGTCTTCCCCAACGTAGCCGCCATGTCCGCGTACGGATTGATCGCCACCTGAGCAGAAAGCTTTTTCGCCTTCACCCGTTAATACAATAACACCGACATCTGCATTATCGCGTGCACGTGAAAATGCATCGATCAATTCATGAACTGTTTTCGGACGGAAGGCGTTGCGCACTTCCGGACGATTGATAGTAATTTTTGCGATACCATCAAAAAGTTCATACTTAATATCTTCATATGTACGTTCCGTAATCCATTCGCGTGTCATAATTTTCCTCCTTGATAGTTCAAAATTAAATACTCTCTTACTATTGTAGCAAACTCCGCAGATTTTTCCACATGTATTGCATGTCCCGCGTCAATAGTTTTGTGAACTGCATGTGGTAGTCGTTCAAGCATCTCTTTAGCAATTGCTCTAAACTTTAAATCTAACTGCCCTGTCACCATTAAAACCGGTACATCCAAGTGTTGAAGCTCTTCCCAATAAGACTTTTGCGCACCTGCTCCCATTCCAAGTAAACTATTCGCAAGTCCTTTTGGATGTTGTGCTAAACGTTCTTCGCGTACGGACTGCTTTATAGTTCTAGGCAACGCTTTTTGACTCGCAAACAACGCAATGTTTTCCCAAGCGTCCACAAAACTCACAAGTCCATCAGTCACAATCCGCTCGGCAAGATGCGCGTCACTTGTTCGTCGCTTTCTTTTCTCTTCTTCGGTGCCTAGTCCAGGTGATGCACTTTCAAGCACTAACCCCGTCAACCGTTCCGGGTAATGACAACCATAAGCAAGCGCCGCACGCCCACCCATCGAATAACCAATAAGCGTAAATTTATCCAACGCTAGTTGATCAAACAAAGTATTTAAGTCTTCTAGCTGTCGATCCATTGAATAGAAATCGACCGCTTCTGGACTATCCGTCTCTCCGTGACCAATCAAATCAATCAAAACAATTTTCGACTCTGCCCAGTCTTCTATAACTGAGCTCCAACTTTTAGTGCTACCCGTAAATCCATGCAGAAAAACCAAAGTTTCCGGGTTGTCCGGATTTTTTACTTCTACATGATAATGAACACCATTGACCTCTAGCTTCATAGCTTAGTCAACTCCTCGTCAAAACGGCTCCATAATTTGCGATGTGTGATGACGTTGTTTTCACGATTTGTGAACACTTCAATTATTTTCACCGATTTTACTTTCGGTTCATCTAGTGCCGCTGCAAATTGTTCAGCCGTCTCAACAGACAGGTATTGAGCATCGTACATTTTCGCTGCGTCGCTAAACGTCAGTCCAGTCGGCGTTCCAAACAAGTCTTCAAAATATTGTTCTTCTTGAGATTGTGGCAAATAAGAGAATATGCCACCACCATCATTATTCATAATGACTATCGTCAAATCTGTTGCTTGCATTTTAGACGCGATTAATCCGTTCATATCATGCAAAAACGACAAATCCCCAATATACAAATAAGCAGGACGTTGCTTTGCTGCTTGTACACCAAACGCAGTCGACACTACACCGTCAATCCCGTTCGCCCCGCGGTTCGCATAAAGCATAACATCTCGCTCGGTCGACTGAAAATAAGTATCAACATCACGAATCGGCATACTGCTTCCTATAACCAAATCGCATTGATCCAATCGGTCGAAAAGCACTTTTGCCAATACACCTTCATCCAACTCGTCATGACAATGTCGTTTGACAACTTCCCAGTACAAACTTGATGCCTGTGTCCACTTTTCGCGATACGTGTTCGTTGGCTTCACTCGTAGCGTTATTTGCCATAAGCTTGTTACAGAAGCTTGAATATGATGCGTTGCGACCGACTGCGGATCTCGAAGCATCGGACTTTCATCAAATACCACATACGTTTTTGGCTTTACTGAAGCTAAAAATAAACTTAATGGTTTGGAAACCGGCTGTGGACCAACACGAATCACAACGTCTGGAACCATCGTTTCTTTAAATGCTACATTTTTGAGTATGGCATCATACGAATCAATGATTAATGGTTTTACCGATTGAGATACGTTACTGCGTATGTTGGATAATGGATCTGCCAGCACTGGCCAATCCAACTTTTCTACAAACGTCCAAAATTCATCAGACATCGGCTGAGTTTGTTCTCCCACAATCAACAGCCCTTTTTCTGTTTTCGCGAGTTGTTGCAAAAAACTACGACTTTCTAAGTTTAAAGTTAGCTCTCCACCAAAATGAGCAATTTCTCGATTGCTTTTATAAGTTTGTTCAAAATCGATACCGAGCGGCTCACGGAACGGCACGTTTATATGTACCGGTCCTTTTGGTTCACTTGTAGCGTTTCGAACAGAACGGTGCAAATGACGCGTTAAAAACGCTAATTGATTTTCTGTTTCTGGCATTGGCAAATCGGTCGCCCATTTAACATGCGCACCAAATAAATTTACTTGATTGATTGCTTGTGGAGCTCCCACTTCTCGCAGCTCATGCGGTCGGTCAGCCGTTACAACAAGTAATGGAACTCGTGCATAAAAAGCTTCAACAACCGCTGGAAAATAATTAGCTGCTGCAGTTCCTGATGTACATAGCAGCATCACTGGCTTCCCCGAAGCTTTAGCCATACCAAGCGCAAAATAAGCGGCCGAACGTTCATCAATTTGTCGGTAAACCGCAAAATTTTCTTGCTTCATACATGCATAAGCAAGAGGTGTTGAACGAGAGCCGGGACTAATAACGACATCTTTAACGCCTTGCTCAACTAGTGAATGAGTAAAAGCCGATACATATTCTGTTAACGCTTTACGATTCGTCACTCAATTGACCTCCCAATGCCCGAAGCATCGGTCTAAATTTAACCCATGTCTCGTCATACTCTGATTTTGGTGTGGAATCTGCTACAATTCCGCCGCCAGCATATAAATAAGCTTGTTCTTCATCCAGTAAAGCCGAACGAATTGCAACCGCAAACTCACCGTCTCCTTGCGTGTCAATCCAACCAATTGGAGCCGCGTAATAGCCACGATTCATCGCTTCATACTTACGAATCATCGCTAACGCTTCTAATTTTGGCTCGCCGCCAAGTGCAGGTGTTGGATGGAGAAGTTTCACCAAGTCAAATAATGTAGAACTTTGATTCAAATCTCCTTCCACCGGCGTAAAGAGATGTTGTATGTCTCTAATTTTCATCAATTTCGGGGTTTTCGGTACAACAGTCTGACTACAAGTTGCTTCAAAAACATCACTAATCATGCGAACCACGTATTGATGTTCTGCACGGTTTTTGGGATCTTGCAATAAAGCATTGCCTAGTTCCGTGTCTTTTTCAATAGTTTTGCCACGTGGCGTTGACCCTGCTAAACACGTCGATAATGCTTTGTCGTTCTCTACTTTTACGAGTCGTTCTGGAGTCGCTCCAAAGAAAAATTGCTCTTCTGCTTCTAAGCCGAACAAGAAACTTTCCGGCTGTTCATTAGACACTTGATACAATGCAGAAGTTGGAGAAAGTTTGTTTTCAAAACTAAGTTTTATTGTGCGTGCAATGACTACTTTTTCGACTTTTTTGTTTTGAATAATATCAGTAATACGCTGAATGGACTCCATGTATTCTTGTTTTTTAAGCTCTGTACGTTCAATCACTTTAGGTTTTTCATATTTATCCACTTCCAAAACTTGTGCAGCATGGATTAATTTATCACGTTCTTTACGCAATGCATCAAATTCCTTAAAACACTCTTGCGCTTCTGTGATTAAGTGAATACTAATAAACGCTTGTTCACCTTTTAAAATCAATTGAAAAGTTGGCACTACAAAATAAGCTTGTGGAAATCTTCTCCATTCGCTAGTTTTTTTATTTAGTGGATCAAATGAAAATCCACCGAACAAGACCGGTCGTACCAATCGTTCTTCGTTCACAATTTGACGACTAAGATTTTTCCAATCGTTCTTTATTTTATCGAATCGTTCAGTCGTCTCATTTGTGGAAAGAACATGTGCATGTCCGATTCCAACAAGTGTGAACGTTTTTTCGCGATTTTTCCAAAACATACGTTTACCTGCGTAGTCGTTTCCGCCAGCTTCAAAAAATGTTAGTGCAGACATATGTGTAACTTCAATTGTTTCAGTATAAAAGCGGTAGCCTTCAAACTGGGCTACCGAGAATTGCTGGGTCGATGAAGACGATTCTGAATTCACCTGATTACCTCCGTTTTAAGACAATAGTCTAGTTTATTCCTTTAGCTGTTTCACTTTTTAATCTCTACCCTCTATCATACTCTTTTCTACTAAAATCAGCACATCATTTGCTGTATTCTAAACTATTTTAAAGTACAATGAAGAGTGGATAGAATTAAAGGAGAGAGAGATATGACACATACATTACAAGCAGACAGCGGATGGCGAGTTTGGTGGCAATTAACCCGCCCACATACGCTGACGGCTTCTTTTGCCCCCGTATTCCTAGGAACAATGATTGCTTTACATTATTCCCTGATTGACTGGATTTTATTCCTAGCAATGTTGGTTGCAAGTTTATTAATCCAAGCAGCGACAAATATGTTTAATGAGTATTACGATTTTGCCAGAGGTCTAGACAACGAGAACTCTATCGGAATTGGAGGAGCTATTGTACGAAACGGCGTCAAACCTAAAACTGTTTTAGCTTTAGCATTAGTGTTCTACGGAGTTGCCGCAGTTATTGGCATTTATATTTGTTCACAAACAAGTTGGTGGCTATTAGTTGTAGGTGCGGTTTCAATGGCAATCGGTTACTTTTACACAGGGGGTCCTTACCCAATTGCTTATACTCCATTTGGCGAACTTTTTTCTGGCGTAGTTATGGGCTATTTAATCGTCATCATTGCTTTCTACATTCAAACAGGAATGGTCACAGTAGAAGCTTCACTGCTTGCTGTACCAAGCACATTGCTCGTAGCAGCAATCATGTTAGCAAATAATATTCGTGATATTGTCGGTGATGAAGAAAGTGGTCGGAAAACACTCGCCATTTTAGTCAAAAGACCTGCAGCCGTAAACATTCTTATGTCATTCTTTATTTTGGCTTATGCATGGATCGTTATTTTAGTAGTTTTCGGAAATCTAACGCCATGGGCTTTACTAGTGTTTCTAAGTGCCATCAAACCCATTAAAGTTGTACAAATTTTTAAACGTTATACAGCGCCACTCAAAGTAATGCCTGCCATGAAAGACACAGGAAAAACAAATACATTTGTGGCTTTTTTACTTGGAATCGGGTTATTGATTGATTACCTTCTCTAATATATTGCAAACAAAAGGGATTTCATCGGAAATCCCTTTTGTCTATTCAAATAATACTTTGAAGAACAATTGGTTGTAAGCTATAGTAGATGGATGATTCTAATTTTTTCATTGAGGAGGATACAAAGTGAGACCCATTATGATCGGCATCATTGCAGCTTTTTTCTTTGCATTTACTTTTGTGCTGAACGCCACCATGGAAGCTGGGGGTGGGAGCTGGATTTGGAGTGCTTCTCTCCGATACCTCTTTATGATCCCTTTTCTACTATTAATTGTTCTTTCAAGAAAAAATTTAAAGCCTTTATTACAAGAAATGAACAGTAACAAAAGAGCATGGGCCCTATGGAGCTTTGTGGGATTTGGTTTATTTTATACACCTTTATGTTTTGCAGCTGCTTATTCTCCTGGCTGGCTGATCGCAGGAACATGGCAAATCACCATCATCGCCGGAACATTACTTGCTCCCTTATTTCTTATCACCATACATAGTAATAAAGGAACTGTACAGTTGAGAGGCAAAATTCCAGTAAAAGGTTTAATGATTTCTTTTATCATATTAGTAGGTGTTAGTTTGATGCAGCTCGAACACGTAGCTACAGTTTCTTCTACTACACTCTGGTTTGGATTTATTCCAGTAATTCTCGCTGCCTTTGCATACCCTTTAGGAAATAGAAAAATGATGGATTTATGTGAGGGTAGATTGGACGCATATCAAAGAGTTTTAGGGATGACGTTAGCAAGTTTACCTTTTTGGTTGATGTTATCACTATATGGTTTTATCACTGTAGGCGGACCTACCGCCTCGCAAAGCTTCCAAACTTTGATGGTAGCAATCAGTTCAGGAGTAATTGCCACAGTACTTTTCTTTAAAGCTACTGATTTAGTCAGAGGAAACATGCAGATGCTCGGAGTGGTTGAAGCGACTCAGTCAATGGAAGTTTTATTTGCATTAGCGGGAGAAATTCTTTTCTTATCGATTGCTTTGCCTTCGAGTTTATCTTTGATTGGTATTCTCATTGTCATGGTAGGTATGGCGCTTCATAGCTATAACTCTAGTAAAACGAAAAAAAGTGTTATGCAATTAAATGCATAACACTTTTTTATGATGACCCCTACGGGATTCGAACCCGTGTTACCGCCGTGAAAGGGCGGTGTCTTAACCGCTTGACCAAGGGGCCAAATACTGGCGGAGAAGGAGGGATTTGAACCCTCGCGCCGGTTGCCCGACCTACACCCTTAGCAGGGGCGCCTCTTCAGCCACTTGAGTACTTCCCCAGTATGGCTCCGAAGGTAGGACTCGAACCTACGACCATCGCATTAACAGTGCGGTGCTCTACCACTGAGCTACTTCGGAATGGTGGGCCTAAATGGACTCGAACCATCGACCTCACGCTTATCAGGCGTGCGCTCTAACCAGCTGAGCTATAGGCCCATATGTATTATGGAGCGGGTGGGGGGAATCGAACCCCCATCATCAGCTTGGAAGGCTGAGGTTTTACCACTAAACTACACCCGCAAAAAAATGGTGGGTCAGGACGGAATCGAACCGCCGACACTTAGAGCTTCAATCTAATGCTCTACCGACTGAGCTACTGACCCACACTACATTGAATAAAAATGGCGGTCCCGACCGGGATCGAACCGGCGATCTCCTGCGTGACAGGCAGGCATGTTAACCGCTACACCACGGGACCATTTGGTTGCGGGGGCAGGATTTGAACCTGCGACCTTTGGGTTATGAGCCCAACGAGCTAC
>JBBSRA010000035.1:0-21900 GCA_038243515.1 Caryophanales bacterium | reverse complement strand
TGGATCATTTGTAATTTTTGGCGGCTTTGCTATTGCTACACTTGTCACACAAGGTTATCCACCCGCTCTTTAATTGATTGAAAAAAGCTGATGCCTTTACGGTGTCAGCTTTTTTCTTTGCATAAAAAAGAGAGCGCTTTTGTGCCCTCTCTTTATTGTTCTAATTTCACATCTGGAATTGTTGTAAGTTGACCATCTTCTTCGTCGTAAAATCGTAACAAATCGCCGTTAATGATCGACTCGGAATACTCAAGTTCTGTAAATGCTTGCTCGATAAATGGCGCACACAGCTCTTGTTCTGTCGGTTCACCAGTTTCTTTGTCGTAACAAACATTGCCTGCATATACCACTTCATCTGTAACAAATCGACCATCACGGAAAATCACGAATTCCTCGTGCTCTTTAGAAAATAAATCGCCACCAAATTGAATGTCTTTCGATGTATCAATATTCATCAAATTCATGATTGTTGGACGCATATCAATTTGACCACCGATTTCATCGTCGACATAGCCTTCACCATATCCTGGAATATGAACAAAAAACGGAACTTTTTGTAACTCAGCAGACCTAAAGTCTGTTACTTCTTCGCCTAGATATTGTGTCATGGCTTCATTGTGATTTTCAGAAATACCATAATGATCCCCATACATCACGATTATTGAATTTTCATAAAGCCCTTTTTCTTTTAACTCGTCAAAAAGAACTTTAACAGATTCATCTAAATAACGTGATGTTTGGAAATAACGATTTAAAGTTCCTGAATTTGAATCGTATTCATCGATTAATTTATCTTCTTCATCCAACGTGAATGGATGATGGTTAGTTAATGTTAACAAACGACTGTAAAAAGGTTGTTGCATTTCAGTCATATGGTCGACGGATTGTTCCATAAATGGAATGTCCTTCAAGCCCCAGTTGACCGCATCGCCTTCAGCGATGTCATAGCTTTCAATGTCATAAAATTCATCAACATTTAACGATTCATACATAATGTCACGATTCCAGAAACTTTTCGTATTGGCGTGTTGTACATTTGTTGAATAACCGTTATCGCCAAGGCTTTCGGCCATCGAGTTAAACGTATTGCCACTGTGCGTAAAGAACACAGCCCCGCCACTTAGTGGGTAAAGCGAGTTTTCAAGCAGGAATTCTGAGTCTGAAGTTTTTCCTAATCCCGTTTGGTGATAGAAATTTTCAAAATAAATCGTATCCTCATCTTCTGTTAACGAATTCATAAACGGTGTAATCGTTTGCCCATTCATTTCTTCGTTAATGACGAAACTCTGTAATGACTCTAACGTAACAACAATTAAATTGCGTCCTTCAGCAATTCCTTTCATATCTTCAGAAGGTTCAATTTGATTGGCGCGCACATAGCTGTTTGCTTCTACTAATTCCGACCCATCTGCAAGCGCACGTTGCGCTTGTGATTTAGATTGAATATAGACATCGTATAAATGATAGTTGTACATCCCTAGATTTTTCACTAACATTTCACGATCAAAGCTACGCGTTAGTAATTGTGGACGCTCTGTTTCAGCTAATCCTAAATTGAAAAACAGAACTGCTAAAGCCAAAATGTAATAAGCTTTGCGTTGAACAGAATTCGAGCCAATTTCACTTGGTTTTGTTTTAATAAATTTAATCGCTAGTAAAATAACGAGGACATCAGCAAAGTATAAAAGATCTGTCCAAAACACACTAGCTGCAGCACTTGAACCTAAGTCGCCGAAATTATCGGTTTGAAACAACACGGGCAAGGTAATGAAATCATTAAAAAAGCGATAAAATGCGACGTTTCCGTAAAGAACAATCGATGAAATAACAGCAATCGCAACTAAATAACGATTCTTCGCTTTTTCGCTTTTCAAAAACAATGAAATCCCGTATACAAATAACAGCATACTTAGCGGATTGATAAACAAAATAAATTCTTGCAAAAAGTTATCAATAGTGATTGAAAAACTTGTTTTGTAGACAATATATGTTTTTAGCCAAGTGGCGATGATAGCAATTGCCAGAATTGTGTGTTTTGGCCATTCTTTTTTAAACATTCCTAGACATCCTCCTATTCTACTAAGTATTTCGAGTCTATCTTAATAATTCAGTATAAGGCATTACCAGAGTCAATTGAAATATTTGCCCTTATTTCAGACGAATGAAACACGACAAAGTTTCGTTTACCGAATTATTTTTTATCGTATTCAGATCTTTTTTGACGTAAAATGAGCAATGCCGTTGCATATTCTTGCGCGGTAATAAATTGCATGCGGTACAATTCTTTAATTTCATCTTCCATCAATCCAAGATCTGCACTGTAATCTGCTGTGTAAATGATAGTTCCGTAACGCTTTAAAAGTTGCATCACATCAAATAGGTTTTTCATTTACTTACCGCCTTCGTATCAATCATTCCACTTTCTGTATAAATGCCTCCAACAGGCACATCATGGTCTTCTACCGGAATTTTTTTTGCTAATTGGCAATCAAAAGCTAAAGAACGTGTAGCGCCAGGATAATTTGCTAGAAAACGATCATAATAGCCCCCACCAAACCCAATTCTAAAACCTTGTTTTGAAAAAACAACGCCTGGCACAATCAATAAATCAATGTCTTCCGGTTTTATGTAGAGTGTTTCAGCGACAATTGGTTCTTGTAACTTCATGTACACGACTTCTAGTTGATCGACACGTTCGAATATCCGAAAATCCATCGTACGGTCTTTAGCATAACATTTGGGTGCTGCAACTTTTTTTCCTAATGCCCAGCACTTTTTCATTAGTTCGAATGTATCAACTTCAGGAAATGCTGAAATGGTCATCCCGATAGTTGTCGCTGCCTGAAATACAGGATCTTCTACTAAACGTTTGACAATTTCTATTGACTTCATTTTATGTTGTTTTTCTGTCATTTGACTGAGTAAGTTCAGCACTTCTGTACGTTGCGTTTTTTTATCCATCTCTATATCTTCTCCTTTAAAAAGAAAAAAGCCAAAACCTAGATTAGGTTTTGGCAATCAATGAATTACTTCGTTTCACGGTGTACTGTCATTTTGTTGTCACGTGAGCAATATTTTTTCATTTCAAGACGCTCAGGGTTGTTGCGCTTATTTTTAACAGTGCTGTAGTTACGTTCGCTACATTCTGTACAAGCTAAAGTGATGTTAACACGCATCGGTATCCCTCCTAATTCTTTCAAAGATCATTTGTAAATAAGCGTGATCTATACGACTTAATTATTATAGCATATTCTAAAGAAAAGTCTACTGTAATAATCCCATAAAAGAGAAGTTTTTCGAAAAAAAATCAGAAGTTTTTCACTTCTGGAAGATCTTCATTATTTGTTCAAATCGTAATGACGTCCACGCACTAAGTAAAACAATTGTTCTGCGATATTCGTCGCGTGATCAGCCGATCTTTCCATGTAACGACTAATAAAAGAAAGTTGTGTGATTTGGCTAAGTTTATCTGGGTGTTCTCCGCCCGCTTGCATTAATTGACGAATCACATTTCCGTATAATTCGTCTACTTGGTCATCAAGTTCAGCGATTTCTTTTGCTTTTACGACATCTTCTTCTACAAAAGCTTCAATTACTTGGGTGAGCATCGCAACTGCCAGTTTTTGCATTTGCTGAATTTGGTTGATTTGTGCTAGCAGTGGCTGATTGCCAATTCGAATAGTTTCTTTAGCAATGTTTACCGCGTAATCTCCTACTCGTTCCATATCCGATGCTACTTTTATTGTTACAATCAAGCGCCTTAAATCAGTTGCGACTGGCGATTGTTTGGCAATTAATAATATCACTTGATCATTAATAGTCTCTTCTAATTGATTGATTTCTTGGTCATGCTCGATAATTTCTAATGCGGCATCTACGTCTTGCGTAACCAATGCTTCCATTGATTTATTTAATGCGTCGACTGCCAGAGTGCTAAGGGTGATTAACTCTTCTTGAGCGGAATTTAGTTCAAACTCGAATTTTTCACGTACTGACAACGCTTCCGCCTCCCTTGTTAACCAAATCTTCCTGAAATGTAATCTTCCGTGCGTTTATCGGAAGGGTTTGAAAAAATAGTATCAGTGTGATCATACTCGACAACTTCTCCATTTAAGAAAAACGCGGTTTTGTCTGAAATACGTGCTGCTTGTTGCATATTATGGGTAACAATAATAATGCTATAGTCTTTTTTCAATTCTTGAACCAATTCTTCAATTTTTAATGTAGAAATTGGATCTAAAGCTGAAGTTGGTTCGTCCATCAAAATCACATCGGGTTCGATAGCTAGTGCACGCGCGATACAAACGCGTTGCTGTTGTCCGCCTGAGATGCTATACGCATTTTCAGTTAAGCGACCTTTTAGTTCTTCCCATATCGCCGCTCCCCGCAAACTTTTTTCGACGATTTCATCAAGGATTTTCTTGTTTTTAATACCATGAATACGTGGTCCGTAAGCAATATTGTCATAAATAGACTTTGGGAATGGGTTGGGTTTTTGAAACACCATGCCGACACGCGTCCGCAACTCTTCAACACCATAGTTTTGATCGAATATATTGCGGCTTCTATAAAGAATTTCACCTGAAGTTTTGACAGATGGCACTAATTCAACCATGCGATTAAGCGTTTTGAGATAAGTCGACTTGCCGCACCCTGAAGGTCCGATGATAGCTGTTACTTCATTCTCTAGAATTTCTAAATCAATATTCTTCAATGCATGGTTTGTGCCGTACCAAAGATTAAGTTGATTTGTTTTGTAGACCGTTTTCTTGGTCGGCTTTTTTGTTTGTTCTTCAATTCTTAGTGGATTTTCTACGATGATCGTCATTTAACAATGCCCCTTCCAGATAATTAGCGTTAATAGCGTTTATCAAATTTGTTGCGAATAATAACGGCAATGGAACTCATAACAAGCAAGACAGCCATCAATACCATAATTCCGGCAGCAGCTACTATTTGAAATTCTTGTTGCGGACGACTAGACCAATCATAAATTTGCATAGGTAACGCCGTAAATGTATCCATCACACCAGCCGGTAGAAATTGAATAATGACGGGTACACCGATAATGATTAATGGCGCTGTTTCACCAATAGCACGCGATAGCGCTAAAATACTTCCTGTTAAAATGCCTGGTATTGCAGCCGGTAAAATAATTTTTATGATGGTTTGCCATTTTGTTGCACCCATTCCGTAAGATGCATCGCGTAATTCCCCCGGAACCGATCGAATCGCTTCTTGAGCGGCAACAACTATCACTGGCAAGATCAATAAACTCATCGTAAAACCTGCTGCTAAGACGCTATTTCCTAACGCCATAGCACGAACAAATATGGTTAAACCGAGTAATCCGAATACGACGGATGGAACCCCTGCTAGATTGGAAATGTTCATGCGAATAAATGATGTAATACGGTTTTGTTTAGCATACTCCTCGAGGTAAATAGCCGACCCTACACCTAAAATAATTGATGTTGGTGCAACTACCATCATCAGCCAAAGTGAACCAATAAGTGCTGCTTTAATACCAGCTTTTTCTGGAAAACGAGAAGTAAAATTCGTCAAAAATTCAATCGACAAATGTTCCACACCTTGTGACACTATCCGGTATAACAAAATAACCAATGCCAATAATGCCAATAATGTAGCTACTAGAAAAATATATTGAAAAATTTTATTGACAATCAATCTACTACTCATCCGTTTGACGACTGCTTGTTGTTCAATATAGCGCATTTTAATATTCCTCCCTAAACCGTTTTGAGACATAGCTAGCGAGGATATTCATGACCATCGTAAAGACAAACAATGTAAAGCCGACAGCGTAGATAGAGTAATAAATGGTTGTTCCAAATCCCGCATCTCCTTTTGACACTTGAACAATATAGGCAGTCATGGTTTGAATCGAACCGGTAAAATCTCCATCGAGCCTTGGTGTCGAACCTGCTGCGAGCGACACAATCATGGTTTCGCCAATTGCTCTTGAAACAGCTAATACAACTGACGCAATGATTCCTGAAAGTGCAGCTGGCACAGTGATTTTCCAAGCGACTTCAAATTTTGTCGACCCCATCGCTAATGCGCCTTCTCGAATGCTTTTAGGCACAGATGACATGGCATCTTCTGACAAAGAAGCAATCATAGGGAGGATCATAATACCGACAACAATTCCGGGAGAAATCGCATTGAAGATTTTAATTTCCGGAAAAACAGATTGCAAAATTGGTGTCACAAATGTTAAAGCAAAAAAACCATAAACAATTGTCGGTACTCCGGCCAATACTTCGAGTATTGGCTTTAATACACGTCGTATGTTTTCACTCGCATACTCGCTCAAATAAATCGCAGCAGCAATACCAATCGGCACAGCAACGACAATTGCAATGAGTGTCACTTTCAATGTCCCAACGATTAATGGCAAAATACCAAATTGAGCATCTTTATTGGAAAATGGTAACCATGTTGTGCCAAAAATAAAATCAAAAAATGATACACGCGTAAAAAATGTGATGGTTTCAACAATTAACGTTAAGACGATGCCAATTGAAGTTAAAACTGAAATCGACGCAATGAGAAACAATAAGACAGGAATAAATTTTTCTGTCATTTTTTTGTTTTTATTCTCCTGTGACCGTGCGATCATTTCCTGTACAGATGGTCGCATAGCGAATCCCCTTTCACCCTAAGACTAAACTATATAAATCAGGATTATTTTAGCTTGTTGATCTTCTACAAACTAGCTTGCAAAAAACCTTTGCTCCCATATCGCTATGTTAACTTCGTCTTTAGCAATTAGCGCAACGTCTTGTCACGCCAATTGCACGACCCACATCCTATGGCCCAAAATGTTCCTTATTATTATTCTAAAGCTTCTAAGTCTGCTAACGCTTTATCGTATTCTTCTTGCGGCAATGCCACATATCCTACTGCTTCTGCCATCACTCCAGCGTTTTCTAGTGTGTACGTCATGAAGTCGTATGCAGCTCTGTTGTCAGTAAGTACTGCATTATTCGCATAGATGAACAGTGGACGCGACAAAGGAGAATAGTCTCCTGATTCGATCGTCTCGTTTGTGGGTTCGATGCCATCAATTGAAACCACTTTCAAGGTATCTTGATTCGCCACATAGTAGGCATAACCGAAAAACCCGACTGCGTTGGCATCTGCTTGAATGCCTTGAACCAAGGTGTTGTCATCTTCAGAAAGAGTAGCTGTGCTGACTAAGTCTTCGTCTTCTAAAATCACTTCGTTGAAATAATCGTATGTCCCTGAATCTGTTCCTGGTGCATAAAAGACTACTTCTTCATCTGGCCATTCCGAGTTAATGTCCGACCATTTTTTAGTTGTGCCGTCTTCTACCCAAAGTTTTTTCAAATCTTCAACAGTTAAGTTTTCCACCCAGTCGTTTTCTTGACTAACGACTACTGATAGTCCGTCATATGCAAGTTGAAATTCTGTATAGTCAATGCCTGCCTCTTCAAGACTTGCGACTTCTTCTTCTTTTATCGGTCGAGAAGCGTTAGAGAAATCCGTTTCACCTTGGATGAATTTTTCAAATCCACCTCCTGTACCAGATGTACCGATTGTTACTTGTACATCTGGTTGAGCTCCGGCATATTCTTCGACAACACCTTCCATAATTGGCGCTACAGTTGAAGATCCATCACCTGATACCATGCCTTCAACAACTGCTTCTCCAGCTGTTTCCGAATTGGTTTCTTCTGTTTTAGTACCAGTATCTGTACTGCCACACGCACCTAAAATTAAAGCCGAACCAAGAACTATTGACGCCATTGCAAATTTCCAATTTCTCATATCGCTAATTCCCCCTATTGATTGTGTTGTTTACATTCTCTACTCTATAGAGAGATTGTTGAGAGCATATAAAGCCTATATTAAGAAATTGTAAATGACTAAACGTCATAAAAAGCCCCAAGGAATATCTCTCTATAAGAGAAATTCCTTGGGGCTTTTGCTTATTCACCTTCAACTTTAACAGAATCGCTGTAAGGCTTTTTTATTAAATTTGATGCTTCTTGTGCTTCTTTGTTTTTCAACTCAAAGTATTTGTCAGCAGCAGCTCGAGCGATTTCATTGTTCGCTTTTGGAACATTTCTCGGATCTGTCGTGACATATGGAATGACTACAGCATAAGCAATTTCAGGATTATCAAAAGGTGCATATCCGACATGCGCAATATTGATTGCATATGTGCCGTTCATTTCATGACCTTTCTCATAGAAATATACTTCTGCTGTACCAGTTTTTCCGGCAGCCGTATAAGGCGTATCGCTAAATTGTGCACGCGCTGATCCCGAACTTCCTGTGTAAACATTGTGCATACCTTTTTGAACTTGTTCAATTTCTTCTTGCGTATTGTTAATACGATTCAAAATTTTCGGTTTGATAATGGTCTGGATAGGTCCAAGTGTTTCACCGTCTCGAGAAGCTTCCCGAATTTCTTTAACGACATGTGGCTCCATTCGATAACCGTCGTTGGCAATCGTTGAGACATACTGCGCCAGTTGTAAAGGCGTATATGTATCAAACTGACCAATTGCTAAATCGAGCAGTTTCGCCCCTGGCGAAGTTCCACCCATATAACCTGTCCCTTCGTTTGGCAAATCGATACCGGTCTTCACTCCAAGTCCGAATTGAGCAAATGAATTACGCATCAACGCAAAACTTTCTGGCGCTACATACAATCCTCGATTATATTGGTACTGCGCTCCTGCAATTTTCATCGCAATTTTGAACATGTATACGTTCGAAGAGCGTTCGATTGCCATTAAATCACTCATGGGAATTCGGTTAAATAATCGTGTATTAAAAATAGAGTTTTTTTGAGAAGTTCCTGCAAATTTTAAAGGCTCATCAATTAAAACTTCGCCTAATTCTACTGCATTCTGAGAATACCCTGTCAAAAGCGTTGCGCCTTTGACCGTCGACCCCATTTCATGAGATGCAGTAAATGCCCCAAATGCGTAATCATACATCGCCAGTTTGCCATCATTGTCTTCACCGAGACGTTTACCAACCATAGACAAAACTTCTCCCGTTTGTGGGTCCATCATGACTAAGTAAGCGTCTTTAACCAATTTCGAATTCGGCAGTGATTTTAATTGCCACAATTTATCTTCGACAATCTTTTCTAGCTCGCTTTGCAATTCACTATCAATAGCGAGCACTAAATCTTTACCAGCTTTTCCTTCATCTACTGGAATGGTTTCGATGACACTTCCTCGGCCATCTGTAATATTTTTCACCACTGATTTTTGACCTTGTAGCACTTCTTCGTATTGCTGCTCAAGGAAGCTCGTGCCGATCCGATCGTTACGTGAGTAATCGCGTGCTAAATAATAATCGAGTTTAGTAGCAGGAATACCAATTTCAGGAGTTGTCGTACTTCCTAAAATCGTCAAATCACTTGATTTGATTCGTTTCCAATCAGTTACTGTATTGACGCCTGTTAGTTTCGGGTCTGTTAACCGTTCAGAAACACGGGCAAACTCTTCATCTGTAACGCCTTCGTTTTTAATCATTTGCGGAGTTAATGCATATCCTGAAGTCATTTCCCGGTATATCGCCAAAACTTCAAGCTCTTCTTTACTTAAACTAGCAAGCTCTTTATCGGTGATTTTATCTCTGACTAAAGTGTCTAGTTTGCGCTGCTTTTCTTTTTCAGGAATATCTTCAGCTACAATCGCTATTTTTTCTTCTTCTGTCACTTTTTTTGTAGCAGCTTCTGTATTTAATTGTATATAAAAATCCTGTTTGTCCCGGAGAGTCACTTTGTCGATATCTTTTTCGATCAATTTCGCTAATTCTTTTGCCACGATCATCTTTTCTTCGCTTTTAGTCGTTTGCATGGCTGTATAAGTGATGGCATTGACGGGCATATTGCTCACTTGAATCCGTCCTTCGCTATCAAAAATGCTCCCTCTGGGAACACTCGTGTTAACCGGAACTTCTTCTGTTCTTGCGATGGCACGTGCATAATCTTCGCCTTTTACAATTTGAAGAAAACCTAAACGCAAAATCAACAATGAAAATAAAAGGAAAATCGTGAAGAACAAGACATTCATCCGAAAGACTGTGTTTGACTGCAGTTTCACTCTTGCAAGAGAAACTCGTCTTTTTTGAGGCGGCTTCATGAGCAATTTGCTCCTTTCGCAGAAATATCCATTTATCAGTATAGCATCCAAATAAAAAAAAGCACACACTTTTTCTGACGAAAAAGTGTGTGCAAAGTTTCAATTAAGATGTATTATTTTGCAGTTTCGTAACGGTTTAAAACTTCTTCCCAATTTACTACGTTCCAGAATGCATTGATGTAGTCTGGACGTTTGTTTTGGTATTTCAAGTAATAAGCGTGCTCCCATACATCAAGTCCAAGTAATGGCGTCTTACCTTCCATTAATGGAGAGTCTTGATTAGCCGTTGACATGATTTCAAGTTCACCGTTTGAAAGAACAAGCCAAGCCCAACCAGAACCAAAGCGAGTTTTACCAGCTGCTGCGAATTTTTCTTTGAATTCGTCAAAGCTTCCAAATTTACTGTTGATAGCTTCGCCTAGAGCGCCCGTTGGATTGCCGCCACCGCTCGGAGATAGTAACTTCCAAAACAATGAGTGGTTCGCATGTCCACCACCGTTGTTGCGAACTGCTGTACGGATCGATTCAGGAACTGCATCTAAGTCAGAAACTAATTCTTCCACAGATTTTGAAGCAAGGTCATCGTGGCCTTCTAAAGCCGCATTTACGTTTGTAATATACGTGTTATGGTGTTTTGTGTGATGAATGTTCATCGTTTCTTTATCAATGTGTGGTTCAAGTGCGTCATACGCGTAAGGTAATTCTGGTAATTCATATGCCATAATTAAATTCCTCCTTGAGTCTATTTGTCTACCTTCTTAGCGTATCAAAGTTTTTAAAGCGTTACAAACATAATGCACGCTAGCGCTTATTATTCAGACTTTTGGCCGACATTCACGGATTTGTATGCTATTTATTCACTTTTAACCGATTAAATCGTTATAAAGAAAATAATAATCATGACCACTTGAATAATGCCTTTTGTAAACACCGAGGTAATAAATCCAACTACTGATCCTACACCGGAAAGAAATGATTTTTTTAGTGAAGATTTATTGAACAAAATTTCTGCGATAATTGCGCCCAAAAACGGACCAATTAAAATACCGATGATTGGAAGAATAAAAGGACCGACAATTAAACCAATCGTACTGCCCCAAAGCCCAGCTCTTGATCCCCCAAATTTTTTGACACCAAAAGCGTTTGCAATTGTATCTGCTCCAAACAGTAATATGACGAATAAAATTTGAATTGCCCAGAACCACCAAGGCAAATCGCTAAAGCTAAAAAACAGCCCATACATGACAAATCCCCCGAAAATAAATAGCACTGCAGGTATAATTGGGTAAACTAAGCCAATGAACCCGATCACGAAACTAAGTAAAATAACAATCCAGCCGATGATTTCCATCTCTATCCCTCCCCATAAAAAAGCTCTCTACTATCGTGCTCTACAATTTCAAAAATGTAAAGTGGGATAGAAGAGAGACTGATTGTTTCTATGATGTGTGCTCTATGCCTGTCAGAGCTGAACAGGCACTTCCGCTTTTCTTTGTCCAGACTCCAGTGCCTAGCTCTTCGGGTCATAACTCAACCCAGCTGCGTGGCAAAGTGCACCACACTGCTGGGTCTCCTTATGCCTGTCAGAGCTGAACAGGCACTTCCGCTTTTCTTTGTTTTACGCTCGGTTTCCTAGTATGGCTTCTGCGATGTTTACTGCATGGTCTCCGATTCGTTCTAAGTTACTGACGATGTCGACAAAGACGATTCCTGCTTGACCTGTACAAATACCTTCGTTCAAGCGCAAAATGTGTTTTTTACGGAATTTGCGTTCCATTTTGTCGATTAGGTCTTCTTGTTCAGCTACTTCACGAGCTAGTTCATGGCTTGTTGTATCTAATGCCTTAAGCGCTTTTTGAACAGTTGCAATGGTTAACGTAAACATTTCTGTTAAATCTTCCATCGCGCTTTCTGTGATTTTCACTTTGTTGTTTTCCTGATAATCGACTAACTCGATAATGTTTTCGAAATGGTCCCCGATTCGTTCAATATCACGAACGGTTTCCATGAGCATTGTGTGGCGCGTGGAATCAGCCGCTGAAATAGATTCTGCTGAAATTAACACTAAGTAATCTGTGATTTTGCCATCCAGGTTATTAATAGCGTCTTCCAACTGGTAACCCATTTCTGCATTTTTCTTACTTTTCGTCATTAAGTATTTATACGTCTCCTGTAAACCTTGAACCGAATATTCACCCATACGCAAAATTTCTTCTTTTGCTTGTCCTAATGCAATAGAAGGAGATTGCTCGATAAAATGGATATCCAAGTGTTTTGGTTTAAATTCAATCAATACTTCTTCTCCTGGAATCGCTTTTGTGACGAGATATGCCCAGGCACCTATTAATGGAAATTGAATAACTGTGTTGGCAACGTTAAATGAACCGTGCGCAAATGCAATTTGCATTTTTGGTTCTAATGCCAAAACACCCGAGATCCATTCTACATACGCTGTAAATGGAATCAGCAATATTAAGAATAAGACAGAACCGACAATATTGAATAATACATGTACAGCTGCTGCACGACGTGCAGCAATCGACGTTCCGAGTGCGGCAAGAACTGCTGTTATGGTCGTTCCAATATTATCTCCGAATAGAACTGGCAATGACGCACCTAGAGTTAAGATGTTTTCGTCATAAAGTCCTTGAAGGATCGCTACTGTACCACTTGAACTCTGAACAATTAATGTGAAGACCGTTCCGACTGCAACGCCCAAAATCGGAAAATCACTCAGACTAACTGTCAAATCAATAAATGCCGGTAATTCGCGTAAAGGCTTCATTCCTCCACTCATTAACTCCATACCGTAGAATAGACCACCAAAACCAAAAATAACTTGTCCGATGTTCTGAACTTTGTTTTTCTTTATAAAGAAAATCAATGCGGCTCCGACTGCCATAATTGGTAACGCAAAAGCGCCTACGTCCAATCCAATGATAAAGGCAGTGACAGTAGTACCAATGTTGGCACCCATAATAACACCTATTGCCTGTCTCAAAGTCATAAATCCAGCACTTACTAACCCTACAACGATTACAGTAGTACCTGAACTCGATTGAATTAAGACGGTCACGACAATTCCGACTAAAACACCCATAAATGGATTGGTTGTAAAACGATCCAAGATGCCTCGAAGTCTATCGCCTGCTGCTTTTTGCAAAGCATCACCCATAAACTTAATTGAAAATAGGAAAATCCCTAACCCACCAAAAAAGGAAAAGAGGATTTCTTGCCAGTTCATTTCCACGATACTTATTCAACTCCTAAACTTCATATTCACACCTAACCTATTATGCGTAGTTTACTAATAATTTGTAAACACCTTTATTCAAAATTTACATTCCCGTAACAAAGCATCGTTTTTTTCTACGATCTACGTGGTACGATTATTCTATAAGTGAAAGGAAGATGAATTTGAACGTCTATCAATTATTTAAAGCAAGTTTAATGGAACCAAAAAAACAAGCGGCCGTCCGTATCATGACAATTGGAAAAATAATGCGTTTTGTTTTTATCTTTATAACTGTTTTAACCGCAGTTTCTTTTATCGAATGGGTTGTTGGTTTAAACGACACATCTAGCAGCATCGATGGCTTAGTTGAGTTTGTTGAAGAAATCGAGTGGCTGCTTTACCCATTTGGTTTTATTTTTTTGTTTGTCTCTACCACGATTTATCATTTTCTTAAAATTAGTTTGTTCGCACTGATTGGCTTAGCGATGTTAAATGCTCGTAACCGTCGTGGTGAATATCGACATTTATGGCGCACAGCTGCTCTTAGTGTCACTGTTCCGACATTAATCGCATTTGCGTTAAGTTATTTCGATCTTGGTTTCGGTGTTACCTTAGCTACTAGTTTACTAACGATTTTGTATTTATACTTGGCTATTGGCTATTATCCGAAAAAACCTGGTGCACAAAAAAAGCAAGTTTAAGCAGGATTTAGCACAAAAGACCATTCGTCATCAGCCGTCTTTCTTGTCTTTTGGAACGCTACACTGCTAAAATGACTATAGGTAACAGAAGAGAGCTTGTGAATTTCGGCAAACCCGTTATTTATAAGACAAAGATGTGTGAGCTGTTTGAATATGCCACCACTAAAAAGGAGAGATTTTTTCATGAGCGAAATGACACACCGTTCAAATACACGCCCCGTAAAAGTCGGAGATTTGACGATTGGCGGCAGTAATGAATTATTTATACAAAGTATGGCAACAACAAAAACACATGACGTAGAAGCGACTGTAGCAGAAATTCTACGACTTGAAGAAGCAGGATGCCAAATCGTCCGCGTTGCATGTCCAGACGAACGAGCGGCTTATGCGATTGGTGCGATTAAAGAACGCATTAATATTCCTTTAGTAGTAGATATTCATTTTGATTATAAATTAGCTTTAATCGCCATTGAGCAAGGTGCTGATAAAATCCGTATCAACCCAGGGAACATTGGTCGCCGTGAAAAAGTAGAAGCTGTTGTGAATGCTGCAAAAGCTAAAGGCATTCCAATTCGTATTGGTGTTAACGCGGGCTCACTAGAACGTAAAATTCTTGAGAAATATGGCTATCCAACAGCCGAAGGAATGGTCGAAAGTGCACTTCACCACATTAAAATTTTAGAAGACTTGGATTTTCACGATATCATCGTTTCATTAAAAGCATCGGATGTTAGTTTAGCTGTGGAAGCTTATGAACTGGCTGCAAAAGCATTTGACTATCCGTTACACTTAGGTATCACAGAATCAGGAACATTGTTCTCAGGTACAGTGAAAAGTGCCGCTGGTCTTGGAGCATTGTTTGCAAAAGGTATTGGTAATACACTTCGCGTATCATTAAGTGCGGATCCTGTTGAAGAAGTAAAAGTAGCACGTGAAATGCTGAAAATTTTTGGCTTGTCATCAAACGCGGCGACACTTATTTCATGCCCAACATGTGGACGTATTGAAATTGACTTGATTTCTATCGCCAATGAAGTAGAAGAATACATCTCCAATATTAAAGCACCTTTGAAAGTTGCCGTTTTAGGTTGTGCGGTAAATGGACCTGGTGAAGCGCGCGAAGCAGATATTGGTATTGCTGGTGCTCGTGGAGAAGGATTATTATTCATGAATGGTAAAACTGTCCGCAAAGTTCCTGAAGCGACGATGGTTGAAGAATTGAAAATCGAAATCGATAAATTAGCTGAAGCGTATTTCGAAAAACAAGCTGCAGAGAAAAAAGAATTAGAACAACAACAAGTATAAGGTTGTGAATAAATGAGATATCGTTTTGGTATAGACATTGATGGGACAGTGACTTCTCCAACATCACTGATTCCTCATATAAATGAGCAATTTAACAGCAAACTAACATTGGATGACATTAAAGAATACGATTTGACTGCTGCTCTTCCCCATTTAACGCAAAGCGAATTCTATTCTTGGTTCAGAGATTCAGAGCCGCGTATTTATGCGGCTTCTCCTGTTTCTGAAAATGCAAAACGCATTTTAAACAACTGGAAAGATCAATACGAATTGTATTATATTTCAGCAAGAGGCGATAATGTTCGTGATGTCACTTTTAATTGGTTTGAAGAACATGCGATTGCATACGATCACATCGAATTAATTGGTTCGCACAAAAAGATTGAAACAGCAAAACGCCACAATGTCGATTTGTTTTTTGAAGACAAACACGACAATGCGGTAGAAATCGCTGAAGAACTTGATATTCCCGTTATTCTTTTTGATACGCCTTATAACCGCGAGTCGATTCCAACAAATGTCATACGCGTTTATGACTGGCTTGAAGCAGAAGAATGGGTAAAAAATGAATTTAGTCTTCAACAAACCGTAATCGGTAAATAAAACACAAAAAGCGAGAGTGGATTTTCCACCCTCGCTTTTATTTGCATTCGGGACATTTCCCGTATATTTCAAACTTGTGATTAGCAATCTCATATGCCGGCAAAGCCGAGCCTACAAAATCCATTGGACATACAGGAATTTCTTTTATTTTTCCGCAATCCATGCAGATAAAGTGATGATGGTGATGATCACTTTCACATTGCATGCGAAAATGACGTTCTCCTGACAACTCAGTTTCTTCTAATATATCAAGTGATACAAATGTCGCTAAATTCCGGTATACCGTATCAAAACTCATACTTGGATAGTCTTGTTGCATAACATCCAACAAATCTCTTGCAGTCAAATAACGTTCATCGTTCGCAAACAATTCTAATATTTGGTTGCGTTTCGACGTTTCTTTAAAACCATTGTCTTTGAGAATTTTCCATGCATTGGTTAAGTTCATGCAATCGCTCCTTTTTTGCGTGACACCATGATTTTTTTATAAGTGATGACTAGCAATAACAAGAAAATAGAAGTAACAACGATTGTACCCCCCGGTGCTAAGTCAAAATAGAACGCACTGACAAGACCAGTAATGACTGAAACTTCCCCAAAAACGATTGACAAGATAATCGTTTGCTTGAAACTCTTGGTCACACGCATTGCAGTTGCAACCGGAATGGTCATCAGCGAAGACACAAGCAAAATACCAACAATTCGCATAGAACCAGCAATAACTAGTGCTGTGACAATCATAAACATAAAATGAATCCATTTAGCTGGTAATCCCGAAGCTCTTGCGTACTCATCGTCAAACGACAAAACAAATAATTCTTTGAAAAAAGTAGTAATAAAGACAAGAACCACAACTGCGACTCCCGCCACAATCAATAAATCTTCTCTACTCACCGCTGAAACTGACCCAAACAAATAACCAAACAAGTCATTTGAAAATCCTTCAGCTAATGATATAAAAATTGCACCAAAACCAATTCCTGCAGATAAAATAATGGGAATTGCTAATTCCTCATAATGCTTGTATAAACTTCTCAAACGCTCAATTAAAACTGATCCTGTAACTGAAGCTACAATGCCGAGAAATAATGGATTTAACAATGCCAATGAGGCAACACTTTGACTCAAATACAAACTACCAGCAATTCCAGCAAGTGTTACATGACTTAATGCGTCAGCGATTAACGACAGTCTCCGAACAACAATAAAAACACCGAGAAGAGGCGCAATCACTCCGATAATAATTCCTGCCGCAAAAGCATTTTGTAGAAATTGATAAGTTAAAATAGCTTCGATCATGTATGGTTGCCTCCGATATGGTGAATTTTACGGACCGAATGGCCATACCATGCTTCGCGCTTTTCATCACTCATTGTATGAAGTTGCTCTTTATACCCATGGAAATGAATCGTTTGGTTTAAACAAGCAACATGCGTAATACGGTCTGTTACCGTATCTACATCATGAGTAACGAGCACTAAGGTGATATTCTTTTCTCGGTTAAGTTTAGCCAACATGTCGTAAAACGATTGAACATTTTCATGATCGATACCAACTGTCGGTTCATCAAGTATTAACATCTTGGGTTTTGCGATTAATGCACGAGCAATAAAAACACGCTGTTGTTGACCACCTGACAGCTCACTAATGCCTCTATTGATAAACTCTTGCATACCAACTGCCTTTAGCGCTTCTACAACTTGCTCATTTGTTGATTTTGGCAACCGGTGAAACAAGCCTGTTTTTTTCGCTAGTCCTCCTGCTACGACTTCTTTGACCGTCGCCGGAAATCCCGAATTAAAAGAGTTGGATTTTTGTGAAACATAGCCAATCCATTCACGATTTTTAAAGTTTTTTGAATCCACTCCGAAAAGTTCAATTTTCCCTTTGCTTGGCTTGATCAACCCAAGCATGATTTTTAATAAAGTCGATTTCCCTGAGCCATTTGGACCTAAAATTGCGAGAAAGTCGCCTTCTTCTACTTTCATCGAAATATGATCTAACGCTTTTGTTTGCTCATATTCAAAACTAATATCTTGGATGTCGATTAATGGCGCAACCATTGTTTCGCCTCTTTTCTAATTAATAATGATTACGATTTACATTAGAAAAGTATAGTAGAAAGTAGCTCTAATGTAAATAGATTGTGCTTATTTGGCTTTTCATTAAACTTGCCCATCCTAAAAAAACCGAAGGTCAATCCTATGTAAGTAGGATTGACCTTCAGTGATAAATTCATTGGTTTATAGCGACGACTTTAGTTCTTCGATAACTCCTGGAGTAAAAATACCCGCTTTAAACATTTCAATTTCAAATGCATATGGCGCTTTTTTGTTTTTAGCATCTGTACCCACATAAGGAGTTTCAAGAATTTTTGGTACGTGCATCAAATCTGGATGATGAACGATGCCATTTAATGCATCAAAGCCGATTTCACCAAAGCCAATGTTTTCGTGACGATCTTTACTCGCACCACGAACGTTTTTACTGTCATTGATATGCAATACTTGAAGACGATCGATTCCGACAATGCGGTCGAACTCTTCTAATACACCATTAAAATCTTCTTTAATGTTGTATCCAGCATCATGTGTATGACACGTGTCAAAACACACAGACAAGCGTTCGTTATGCGTAACACCGTTAATAATTTGAGCGATTTCTTCAAAACTACGGCCACATTCTGTGCCTTTTCCAGCCATGGTCTCAAGTGCAATATTAACAGGAAAATCTTGTGTTAATACCTCATTCAAGCCATCGATAATTTTAGCAATTCCAGCATCTGCACCAGCTCCAACATGAGCACCTGGATGCAAAACAATTTGTTTCGCACCTAGAGCGGCCGTCCGCTCAATTTCTTTTTGAAGAAATTCAACGCCATGTTGAAAGGTTTCTGGTTTTTGTGTATTGCCCAAGTTGATAATATACGGTGCATGGACCACAATATTGGATAAGTGATTAGCAGCCATATGAGCAAGTCCTGCATCGATATTCAAGTCTTCAATTGGTTTGCGGCGCGTGTTTTGAGGTGCACCGGTATAAATCATGAAAGTCGATGCTCCGTATGAAGCGGCTTCTTCACTAGCTGCAAGCAGCATTCTTTTGCCGCTCATTGATACGTGAGATCCTAATAACATAGACTTATCTCCTTATTTTTTACGATTTTTGCGTCGTTCCACTTTTTTAATTTCGTCCATTTTCCACTTCATTTTCTTCTTGTACATTGGTCTTACTTTTTTCGGCTTGTGAACCATTGTTTTTGCTTTCTCAGCTGCTTCGTCTACTTTTCGTACACGTGTTGTCCGGCTATGACGTTCTTTTAAGTCAACGAATTCGCCTTTAACAATATCTTTTTGTTGGAAAGGAATGCCCATTTTTTCAATACGGACAATTGCATCATCTTCTTCAGTTTTAAACAGCGTAATGGCTAACCCTTTCATTCCTGCACGAGCTGTACGGCCAACGCGGTGAATAAAGAATTCCAAGTCTTCCGGCAATTCGTAGTTGATGACGTGACTTACACCTTGAATGTCGATTCCACGTGCAGCAAGATCTGTTGCGACGATATACTGATATTCAAGATCACGAATTTGACGCATCATTTTAACACGTTCGCGCGGAGCTAAATCGCCGTGTACACGGCCCACACGAATGCCTTCTTTTGCTAATTGCTCAGCTACATAATCGGCATTGGTACGTGTGTTCACAAATATGATTGCTAAATAAGGATTAATGACTTTCATCACTTCCTGCAAGCGTTCCATTTTCTTTTTACTGCGAACAGGCACGAGGTAAAAATCTAAGCCTTCTGCTGTTGGACGTTTGTCTCCAACTTTCACATGAATGGGTGACTCCATGTATTTTTTCAAAAATGGTTTTAATTTTTCTGGAATCGTCGCAGAAAAGACATACATTTCTAGCTTGTCTTGCATTTTGCCAGCCACTTGGTCAATTTCTTCGATAAATCCAAGGTCAAATGCTAAATCGGCTTCATCCACTACAAGGATTTTGCCTGTGTGTACCAACAATGCATTTTCTTTTACTAAGTCTCTTAAACGACCCGGTGTACCAATTACGATATGGGGTTGTGTTTTTAGTTTGTTAATTGAACGTTGCTTGTCAGTTCCACCGATAAACGATTTTACTTCAATGCCGGATCCAACAACTAGTTTTTGTAACTCATTGTAGATCTGCGTTCCAAGTTCACGCGTCGGTGCTGCGATTACCGCCTGCACTTCCTGTTTGCTGACGTCAATACGTTCGACGATTGGAATAATGAAACTATGTGTTTTCCCAGTCCCTGTATGAGATTGGCCAATTGCACTGTTGCCTTTCAATATATGGGGCATCATTTCCTTTTGAATCTGAGTCGGTTCTGCAAACCCGAGTTTTTCTACCGCTTCTAATAGGAACGGCTTGAATGAATATTCGTTAAATTTTGTCATGGGATTAAATTCCCTCCTTACGCTCTAGATATTATAGCATGAAAAGATGTCTTTACGCGATGCATCTTTTGTAAAGCTACGTTGTCTCAGTTATAATGAATACAAGGTTTTGAATTTGAAAGGAGCGCGGTACTGGATGAAAGTTATGAAAATATCGCCAAGAGGATATTGCTACGGAGTGGTTGATGCTATGGTGATCGCAAAAAACGCTGCAATGGATGAAAGTTTACCACGCCCCATTTATATACTAGGAATGATTGTCCATAATAAGCACGTGACGGACGCTTTCGAACAAGATGGCATTATCACACTGGATGGACCAAACCGTCTTGAAATTTTAGAAAAAGTAGAAAGCGGTACGGTTATTTTTACAGCACATGGTGTTTCTCCACAAGTTCGTGAGTTAGCAAGACGCAAAGGATTGGTATCTATTGATGCGACATGTCCTGATGTTACCGTAACGCATGATTTAATTCGTGAGAAAACAGCAGATGGCTACCAAATCGTTTACATTGGAAAAAGCGGACACCCTGAACCTGAAGGCGCAATCGGTGTCGCTCCTGATATGGTTCATTTAGTTGAATGTGTAGACGATGTTAATCGTTTGGAACTTGATTCCGAAAAAATTATCGTTACCAATCAAACAACCATGAGCCAGTGGGACGTTGTGGATATGATGAAACGGTTGAAAGAAAAGTTTCCGCATTCTGAAGTTCACAAAGAAATTTGTTTGGCTACTCAAGTTCGACAAGAAGCGGTTGCACAACAAGCTGGCGACACTGATTTATTAATCGTCATTGGTGATCCAATGAGCAATAACTCCAATCGTTTGGCGCAAGTGTCTCAAGATATCGCCGGAACTCCTGCCTATCGCATTTCCGATATCTCTGAATTGAAATTGGAATGGTTAGAAGGGGTTGAAACTGTTGGTATTACAGCAGGCGCTTCTACTCCAACACCAATTGTTAAAGAAGTGATGAAATTCTTGGATCTTTACGACCCAGCAGATCCAAGCACACACGGATTGACTCGTTCTGTACCACTCAACAAAATTTTACCAAAAATCAAACATCCAAAACCTTCTGATCGCATTGAACCGTATCCAGTAGGCGAATAATAAAAAGCTGTCGCAAAAGTTAAGTTTTAACTTTTGGTGACAGCTTTTTTATGTATTGCATTAATCTAGAATCATGCAATTAATATTCTGCTACTTTTGTTAGATCCAATTCCACTCTAAAGGTTAAGGATTAGATAACTGCAATATCCCGCGCGCTATTAATACATACAGACATATGTTTTCATATACTTCGAATAAAATATCCTTCAAACTTCCGATAATCCGGAATATGTAAACTAACATTTGATTGCTTTTACTAAATATCAAAATTAACTTTCTCAAAGATATTTTGATCATTAACTATTTTGATAATAACATCAAAACTTTGACTATAAGGATG
>JBBSRA010000034.1:0-22705 GCA_038243515.1 Caryophanales bacterium | reverse complement strand
CTTTCAGACTGTAGACAAAGTATCCGGAAAATGAATAGAAGTGAATAACTCCAATCGGTTTGGCCACTCCAAGATTCGGAGCACAAGGCGGCGAAGGACAAAGAGGTGCTCCTGCATCGCTACGCTAGCTTCGTCCGCGGAAAGCGTCCGCCTGGAGCGCAGGATCTAGTCCAAATATGATAAAATGAATATTCATTCTTTACCTATCATGAATATTCTTTTGTCTACAGCTCGCTTTTCATACTTTCTAAACGCATTATGAGAAACCATAGTTGATAGACAGTTAACGAGTTGCAACTTTGAAATGAGCGGTCGCTTGCTTAAGAATTTCAAACGAGCGTTTTCTTTTTTCTTGGTCGTAAATATAAGAAACTGCAATAATTTCGTCAATCTGTAATTGAGAAACAAATTCTCCCAGTCGTTCGCTAATTGTTTCTTCAGTACCGGTGAACGTATATTGAGACATGCCGCGTACCATCATTTCTTCACGGTAGCTCCATTTCCCTTCCATCGTCTCAATCGGCGCTTTTAATAACTCTTTACTTCCTCTTATAACGTTCAAATAAAATTGATCACTAGAAGTAGCTAATTTTTCCGCTTCTTCATTGGTAGTTGCACCAATGACGTTTACGCAAACCATCACATATGGTTCACTTAAATATTCAGAAGACTGGAACTCGCTGCGGTAAATTTGCAGCGCCTGCTCTAATTGTTGCGGTGCAAAATGTGCAGCAAATACGTATGGCAATCCCATACGTGCAGCAAGCTGAGCACTAGAAGTACTAGACCCTAGAATATAGACAGGCACCGACGTTCCCACACCTGGATGCGCTCTTACAGGTCCTTGTTCTGCAAGCGGTTTTAAATAACTTTGCAATTCCACTACGTCTTGTGGAAATGCAAACGCTGTTTCTTGAGTGGTTCTGCGAAGTGCATGCGCTGTCTGCATATCCGTTCCTGGAGCTCGCCCAAGGCCTAGGTTCAAGCGACCTGGATGCATGGTTTCTAACGTACCAAATTGTTCTGCAACAACTAGCGGCGTGTGGTTTGGTAACATGATGCCACCTGATCCTACTTGAATCGTTTCTGTATGGTCAAGTACCTTTGAAATTAAAATTGCTGTGGCAGAACTTGCTAGAGTGGCTGTGTTGTGATGCTCCGAAAGCCAAAACCTTTTATAACCAAGCTTTTCCACATGCTGTGCAATCGCGGTCATTTCCTCTAACGCGTCTTTAGTTGTTCCTCCTTCACGAACTGGCACAAGGTCCAGAACTGAAACCGGAAATGCATCCATAGACTGTAACATTTTCATCTTCCTCTCATCCTACATATAGCAATAAGGATAAAAGGAAAATAGTTGATATACAAACTATCTGCCTGCTAAGTAACAGCTTTCACGCGTCAAACTTCATACATGTTCCCAATAACAGCAAATTCAACTCGTCCGGTGTAACTAGACTTTGCGGCTTCTAAAATCTCTTCGATCTCTCCGTATTGCGGTAAGTGGGTTAACAACAATTGCTTAGCGTTCGCGAGTTCAGCAAGTTTTCCAGCTTGACTGCCGCTCATATGTCCTTGAATGATCCCAAGGTATTTTTCGTAAAGATTTGCTTCTGCTACTAAAAGATCGCTCCCTTGAGAAAAGTCAATTAGTTCTTTTTTCCAACTAGTATCTGCCGTAAATACCACAGTCTTTCCGTTCGCAGTAAATTTCATAGCTAAACAATAGACTGGGTGAATTGTTTCACAAAAAGAAACTTGCCACGGACCCAGTTCTAGCGTTTCTGATGCTTGTATTGCACGACCTTCGGTGACACCTTTATAAGATAACTTCTTAAATTCATCCAGATCTTTGTCATGGGCGTAGATGAACAGCGGTGTGTTCCATTCTTTTAATTGCATGCCGACCATCGTTGCATGTTGAAGCACACCGATATCAGCTACGTGATCAGGGTGGTAATGACTAATGATGACTGCATCTAAATCACGCAATTCCGTATAATTTTGAACAGCCGCTAATACACCACTGCCACAATCGACCAAACAGCGGAAGCCATCTTGTTCGATTAAAAATGCTGATGTCGCTTCGTTTTTATTGGGATATCCTCCCCAAATACCAATCGGTATGACCTTCAAAAAACCACTCCTTCTTTACCTTTTCTGTTAGTATAACGGATTGTTCTTCGTTTTTTTGTTTAAGCTCCTACTCGCTGTGGTATGCATAGTAGTAAGAACGAAATTATTTGGAGGGATTAAATTGACTTTAAAAATGACAGTCGAAAACGCGTTACAAGCAAAAGCCGAAATCGAAAAACTAGAAACACAAGGATTCACACATGATGATATTTACGTATTTGCACATGATAAAAAACGTGGCAAAGATATTACGAAAGCGCTAGACACGGACGAAGTTGGCATTAAAGAACAAGGATTCTTAGATAGCATGAAAAATATGACTATCTCAAGAGGAGACGAGTTGCGTGCTAAAATGGCTGCAGCAGGCTTATCTGATCAAGAAGCTGAACAGTATGAAGAAGAACTTGATAAAGGTAAATTGGTTATTATTGCAAACAAAGACGTAAAATAATTGATTACTCTAGCATCACCGATCCCTTCGGTGATGCTTTTTTGTGTGAATATTATACTAGATAATGTAATTAATAGTCTTTTCTCCTCTTTATTACTTCATTCATAAATTTATAGGTATATAGAGTGAACTATGCGTAGCTACGTTGATTTCAATTGAGTGCTACTCCATTTTTTGTTATATTCAAATAAGATGTTTTAAATTTTTAAAAACCCATTACAGAAACAATTCGCATCAAGGAGGAACAACATGAAAAGCTTAAAAATGGGAAGTGCGTTTGTTGGTATTATCGTAGGCGCAGGATTTGCTTCTGGCCAAGAAGTTCTCCAGTACTTTACTAGTCACGGGTCTATGGGGACTATCGCAGCTATCATTGCTACCGCCTTATTCGCATATTTGGGAATGAGTTTAACGCGACTTGGAAGTCGAATGAAAACAACTTCACATAAAGAAGCAATTTTCGGTATTAGCGGAAAAATAATCGGTACCATCGTTGACTATATTATTATCTTAACGTTGTTTGGCGTGGGAGTTGTGATGATTGCAGGAGCAGGTTCTATTTTCTCTCAACAATTCAATTTACCTGCACCTCTTGGCAGTACTGTTATGGCAATTTTGGTTATCTTGACGATTATGCTAAATGTAGACAAAGTGATTGCGATCATTGGAAGCATAACGCCATTTTTAATCATTGCAGTTGTCTTATTAGCTATTTATAGCTTACTGACGATGGATACTACTTTTGCAGCATTAGATTCAATTGCTAACAAACAAGATTCCGCTTTACCAAATTGGTTCTTGTCTGCCATCAATTATGTATCCTTTAATATTGCGGTCGGAGCTTCAATGGCCATCGTAATGGGTGGCACCGAAAAAAATGAGAAAATAGCTGCACGCGGAGGACTTATTGGTGGACTTATTCTAGGTGGTTTAATTATTTTAAGTCATTTAGCCATCTTCTCTAAAGTAGATGTTGTAGGAAACGCAGAAATGCCTTTGCTACAGATTGCCGACAACCTTTCACCCGTTCTTGGTATTATCATGTCACTTA
Organism: Caryophanales bacterium; assembly: GCA_038243515.1. Taxonomy (GTDB): domain Bacteria; phylum Bacillota; class Bacilli; order Bacillales_A; family Planococcaceae; genus Planococcus. The sequence goes on along the minus strand of JBBSRA010000034.1, from coordinate 19,067 downwards.
TTCTTTTTGGAATGATTTTCAACACAGCAGTCAGTATGCTTTATTCATTTTCGGCACGGTTTATTGTGATGGGTACAGTAAAATCACGCGTTTTTATCATCATTACAGTTAGTGTCGCTTATATATTAAGCTTTGTCGGTTTTACTAAACTTGTCAGTCTGTTGTATCCAACTATCGGCTTTCTTGGTTTATTCCTAGTTGGCGCTTTAATCGTAGCTGACATCCGAAAAAACTATAAAAAGCAGCCGACAGCAAGAACATAATTCTATAAACACATCAAAACCGCCAAAGCTTGCTGCATTGCTTTTGCGGTTTTTGAGAATACATGAAAAGCTGACTCACAAGACAGACCATTCACGTGTTACTCAATAACCGAAAACAGAGGTGAACTAAAGAATGACAACTCACATTTGGATTAATGACACCGAAATACATGCCTTAAACTTTAAAGAAGACTGGCTTGAGACACCAGTTAATCGACAGAAAAAGCGAAAGATTATCTTCGACTTTAAAGTGACAAGTGAAGACTATCATGACATAGCGACGCTACTCTATAAAATGCATTTCCATATACGCATACCTGTTCTAGAGTTGGCATTTAATGCTTCGATTGCTGATTATTCTACATCCATTACAGATTTGTACAAACCCAATCAAGTAGCTGATTATCATTTGGAATTGATTGAACAAAACTAGTTTAACATCAACAATTAAAAAACGGCTGGAACCTTTGGAAGGTTCTAGCCGTTTTTAATTTCGCTTAAAGCGACTCTTTTTTTTCTTTGTTCTCAGCTGTGACATTAATTCTTCCACTTGTCTGGCCCTGATAAAAGAGGTTTCTGCATCCAACGTAATGGCTAATTGGCCATTTTCTGAACCAATGATAAACCAGGAATGGATCTGACTTCCTTTGGGCAATCGATCAGCAGGCAAAATCAATTCAAGCTCTTCATCTTCTACTAAAATGACTGCGAATCTGCAATCTTCAATCCGGTCCAAAATCCCTTTCATCTTATTCTCCTCCTATACAAGCCAGACCTTGTTCTTGAATATCATCCATTGTTCCTTGGCCGATCCCTTTGATGTCAGTGAGTTCTTCTATATTTTCAAATGGACGTTGTTCCACTATTGCTTTAGCGTATGTCTCACCGATTCCTGAGATTTCTTGCAACTCTGAAGAAGAAGCTATATTTAAATCAATACACCGATTTTGTCCTTCAATTGGCACTCCTGTTTGCTGTGTATTCACGCTGTAAACTTCTCCATCTGTTTCCACTATAATCGTTCCATTGACATCTGTTCCGTAAACTTCTGCTCCTGCATTTTCGACAGCTGCGATAACTTCTGCATGCGGATGACCATATGAATTGTCAATGCCCGCACTATAAATGGCAACTTCCGGAGTTACAGCTTTTAAAAACGCCGAACCTGTCGATGTGTTAGAACCGTGATGTCCTAGGTGTAAGATTTCCGCATCTAAGTCAATTCCTGTGTCAATCATTTTTTGCTCTTCTTTAACGCCTGCATCTCCTGTGAAAATAAAGTCGACATTCCCATAAGTGATTTTCAATGACACAGATTCTTCGTTCGGGTCACCCCTGATTTCTTTTGGATGTAACACTTCAATTTCAAGAGAACCTATATCGTAAACATCACCCGTTCTCGGCTCAACATATTCTGTCTCACTCGCTTCGATTGCTTGTAAGGCATTTGTAAATGTGGCAGAAGAACTTGAATTACCAGACATCCATACTTCGCCAACTTCAAACTCACCAATTACTTGTGCTAGCTGTCCAATATGATCGGCATCTGGATGCGTTCCGACGACAATATCAATATTTTTTATATCTTGCTCTTTTAAATAATTCACAACTTCTTTTGACTTCCAATTCCCTGCATCAATCAGGATTGAAAACCCGTCAATTTCTAACAAGGTAGAGTCTCCTTGCCCAACATTAATGTAATGCACACGCATCCTATTTTTACCGTCTTCAACGATAATCGGCTGTTCAGTTTTTTTGTGATTTTCTTGTTGATTGGTTTTATTATCAGTCGTTTTTTTTGTTGGTTGTTCATCTTCCGCATTAAAAACCAGCACCACAACAAATGCCACGATTGCTAGCAGTAAGACCGATATGCTATTTTTCAAAAACTCACTCCTATTCTTCAGTGAATTTTACCATATATCAGCACCAATGAAAAAGCAGACCAAGGAAGTTTCCTTGGTCTGCTCGTTAAGTAGACATATAATCTCCGCCATTCATATGCAAAAATTGGCCTGTCATATAGGAGTTTTGCGGATCAGCTAAAAACACATAGGCTTTTACTAACTCATAAGGTTGCCCTGGTCGTCCTGCCGGCACGTCTTCACCAAAATCATCTGCTACATTTGGATTTAAATCCCCAAAAGTTTTGGTGATGAGTGGTGTCCAAATCGGCCCTGGGGCGATGCCGTTCACCGCAATTTCTTCTCGCACTAATCGACGCGCAAGCGCTCGTGTCATGGCTACCATCGCGCCATTTGCACCTGAATAATCAATCAAATCCGAATGGCCTCGGTAAGCGTTGATCGATGCAGTATTAATAATGCGTGCCCCTTTCTTTAAATGAGGAAGAGCCGCTCTCGTCAAATAAAACATAGCAAATGCTTTAATTTCAAACGTTTTGAGTAATTGTTCATCCGTGATATCGAGTGGTGAAGTTTGTGGATATTGATAACCAGCATTATTGACTACAATATCGATTTGACCAAATTCGGCTAAAGTGAATTGTACGAGTGCATCACAATTCTCCGACTTGCCCAAATCACCACTCAAAGCTTTAGCTTTGCCCCCGTAAGACTCAATTAACGCAATGGTTTTTTGTGCGCCTGTTTCATCTCCCAGATACCCGATGACTACTTTCGCACCTTCTTTGGCATAAGCAATTGCCACAGCTTGGCCGATTCCACTACTAGCTCCTGTAACAATCGCTACTTTGTCAGCGAGTGCTCCACTAGCTTTATAAGCTTTTAAATCCGTATTGTCGAATGCATTTTCCGCCATATCTTCACCCTTTCAGCAATTAATGTATACTTGGAACTTTGGTTAAATGCCAAACATCATCTGAATACTGCTGAATCGTACGGTCACTCGAGAAAATACCAGAAGCAGCAATATTTTTAACACCCATTTCTGCCCATTTCAGTGGATTTTCGTATGCTTTCAATATTTTTTCATGGGCTTTTGCGTAACTATGAATATCTTTTAACACAAAATAAGGATCATGATCTTCTAGCAATTGTTCTATAATAAAATCGGCATTTATTTTTCCATCTGTAAACTTCCCTGCTACCAGCTGTCTCATCATTTTTGCGATTTCTGGATCTGATTCGATTATTTCTTTCGGGTTGTAGGAATTTTCTTTTTCATATTGCATAACTTCTTTAGCGAGCATGCCAAAAACAAATGCGTTTTCTTGCCCAACTTGCTCGAACATCTCAACATTGGCACCATCAAGTGTGCCAATCGTCAATGCTCCATTCATCATCAGCTTCATATTGCCCGTACCAGAAGCTTCTTTTGAAGCAGTGGATATTTGTTCGCTCACATCAGCTGCTGGAATTAAGTATTCCGCTTGCGTTACATTGTAATTTTCAACAAACACAACATGCAAATGCTCTTTTACTAAAGGATCATTATTCACTTTTGATGCGACTGTATTGATTAACTTAATCACTTGTTTCGCAAAATGATAACTCGGTGCTGCTTTGCCTCCAAAAAAGAATGTTCTAGGATAAGGTCGATACGTTGAATCTTGTTTAATCCGGTCGTATAACATTTGAATGTGCAAGATGTTCATCAACTGTCGCTTATAGCCATGAAATCGCTTAATGTGTATATCAAAAATAGAAGCCGCATCCACAATGATATTTTGATCACGTTGGAGATGATGGATCAAATGCTCTTTTTTCAATTTTTTAATGTTTTGAAAGTCTTGAAGAAACGAGTTGTTTTGAGAAAAATAATGCAATTCACTCAAATGTTCAGGTTCTTTTATCCAGTCCGGACCAATTGTCTCGGTTATTAGTTCTGACAACTCAGGATTAGCTTTGATGAGCCATCTTCGATGTGTAATCCCATTGGTCTTGTTATGAAATTTTGTTGGAAATTGTTCACTTAGTTCTTTCATTTCACGTTTTTTTAAAATTTCTGTATGCAACTTGGCTACGCCATTTACTTTATAGCTTCCAACTACTGCTAATACAGCCATTTTAATGACGCCATCTTCGATAATAGATAATTTGCTGAGAGTGTTTTCGTCTTTATTCTGGTTTGTTAAACTTTCTTTAAAACGTAAATCTATTTCTTCAATGATTAAGTAAATTCTTGGCAATAAAGTTTGAATTAAGTGACTATCCCATTTTTCCATAGCCTCTTCTAAAATTGTATGATTTGTATAGGAAATAGTGCGCGTTGTAATGTTCCAAGCTTGTTCCCAGTCTAAAGAGTGATCATCAATTAGAATACGCATTAACTCTGGAATAGCTAACGCTGGATGCGTATCATTAATTTGAATAGCAATATTCTCAGGGATTTTTTCTATAGAAGAGCTGTGGTCTCTTAGTATGTTTTGAAGCGATGCACTGCAAAGTAAATACTGCTGTTTCAAGCGCAGAATTTTGCCTTCTTCTAAGGAATCATCTGGGTAAAGCCGATCTGTGATTTTAGCGGTTTCGTGTTCATAAACTATATAGTCTTTCCCACGAGAAAGTACACGGTCTGAAACTTCTGCTTGCCAAAGACGAAGTGTATTAACAGTACCGCCATTTGCTCCAACAATGGGCAAATCATATGGCACTGCTTTTACCCACTGTGGATTCTCTACTTTCCTTTTTAGTCCTTCCAATCCTACGACTAATTGGATATCGCCGTAATAAGCAATGTCTATCGCTAAGTCTTCTCTGCGAATGTCTGCGTTGTTCTTTTCTTTGATCCACTTTGTCGGCTGTTCTGTTTGATTGCCATCTACAAAATGCTGTGTGAAAAGCCCACCTCTATATCGCAATCCATAGCCGTGTCCTGGCAGCTGAAGAGAAGCAAGAGAATCCATAAAACAAGCGGCCAATCTTCCCAATCCACCATTTCCAAGACCCGGCTCTACTTCAAGTTCTTCGATTTCAGATAGGTTAAGACCAAGCTCGTCAAGACCTTCTTTAACAACGTCGTAAAAATTCAAATTGACAAGGTTTTGCCCCAATACTCGTCCAATCAAAAATTCAATAGAGAAGTAATATAATTGTTTCTCATTATTTTTTTCATATAATCGATTTGTTCGTTCCCAGCTTTCTTGAATCCACTCACAAGTCATTTCCCAAAGTGTTTCAAAAGCCATTTCTAAATTTTTTTCGGTTTTTTTAGCATCTATGCGATCAATAAAACTTTTTTTAAACTCTTCTTTAGAAGAAAACATTATCGGCACGCCCCTTTAGATTAGCTTTTCATAAAGTTCGGCGTATTCTGCCGCAGAACGAGACCATGAATAGTTGCCTTCCATTCCATTTTTCTTAATAGCTTCCCAGTGATCTGGTTGTTGGTAAAAAGTCAAACATCGATGTAAAGCTACATTGAAAGTTTCATCTTTAGAAAAATTGCTTAAAAATCCATTACCCGACTTGTCACTTTCATTGTATTCGATTACCGTGTCTTGCAGTCCGCCTGTTTTGTTGGCTACTGGTACCGTTCCATATTGCATTGAAATCAATTGACTCAACCCACAAGGCTCAAAATGAGATGGCATTAGAAAAATATCGGCTCCGGCATATAATAAATGAGCAAATTTTTCATCGAACCCGATATAAATGGCTACTTTATCAGGAAAATCGTTAGCTAACTTTTTGAAAAACTGTTCATACTGTTCTTCTCCAGAACCCAACAACACAAATTGAACATCTTCTTCTGCCAGTAATTTCGGCAGTGTTTCTTGCAAGACGTCTATTCCTTTTTGTCCTGCTAGTCTAGAAATCATCGTCAATAAAGGTGCATCGCCACGATCTGGCAGACCGACCTTTAGCTGAACTGCCCGTTTATTAACTTGTTTGCCTTCCATGCTCATTACATCAAATTCTCGTTCGATAAATAAATCAGTAGCGGGATTGTAAACTTCTGTATCAATGCCATTTAAAATACCCACTAAGTCTTGTTCTTTTTCTTGCAGAAAACTATTCAGTTTTTCCCCATAAAAATCCGTCAAAATTTCATCTCGGTATGTTGGGCTGACTGTCGTTATTTTATCCACATAAGAAAGGCCTGTCTTTAATGAATTAAAGCCGCCATTCCATTCAACAATGCCTTCATCATAATAGCGTTCGTCCATCTCAAAATTTTCTAGAAATGTTTTTTTCGAAAACTTTCCTTGGAATTGTAGATTATGAATCGTTAATACGCTCTTAATCTCTTTTATGGAGGCATAGCGCGAATCTTCTTTTAACAAAAAAGGAATTGCAGCAGTGTGCCAATCGTGCACGTGAATAACATCAGGTCGTTTCTCTTCTCTCTGAATAATTTCAAGCACCGCTCGGTTAAAAAAAGCGTAACGCTCTGCATCGTCTGACTGGCGATATATTTGATCTCTTTTAAAATAATCGTCTTTTTCAACGAAAAGGTAGCTCACACCAGCTTGCTCGTATTCAAACACTTGAAAAAAGTGCTGTTGCCCTTTAAAGTCTATTGAAACCGATTTCTTAACAGTAAATTCTGCTGTGTATTCATCGGAGATCACACCATATTTCGGTATAATAACTAAGAGTTCATGGCCTAATCTGCTAAGTTCTTTTGGCAATGCTCCGATTACATCTGCTAATCCTCCAGCTTTTGCAAAAGGTGCGCATTCTGCTGCTGCCATTACAATCTTCATCGCAAATCCTCCTTCGTAACCGTTTCCCCTTTACGCAAAACGATTGGTTGCTCTGCGGTCCCGTGTAAAACTACCCCTTTGCCAATATATACTTCTTTATCTGCAATAACATATTTCAAGTCGCAATTTTCTTCGACAATAGACTTTTGCATAATAATGCACTTTTCAATACGTGCATCTTTTTTAATGTACACGCCTCGACTAATTGTACTGTCAATTACTTCCCCCATTACAGTGCTGCCATTCGCAATGAGTGCTCGCCTGACCTTAGAACCATTGATATAACGAGTTGGTGGCTCATCTTTTACTTTCGTATAAATAGGACGATCAGGAAGGAACAGTTTCCCTCTATTTTCTTCATCCAATAAGTCCAAGGAAGCTTCAAAATAGCTTTGAACTGAATCAATCACAGCAAAATAGCCTTCGTACTCATATTCGTTGAAAGTGTGAGGACTTTTTTTCAAGTTTACAACATCTTCGACACTTACCACTTTTTTATCCTGATGTGTCTGAATCAATTCTATTAAAAGCTCTTTAGATAAAATATAGTTTTTTAATGAGACGCCTTTACTAACAGCTTCTGTAATGTCAGCACCTGAATCGATATGCTGTTTCAGCATATCTCTGAAGTCTAACTGAGTAACGACAAAACTATTCGTAACGACTACGTGAGGTTGGTTGCTTTTAGTAAAAAACTGAATATGTTCTTCTAAGGCAGCGAACGCACCAACACTTGATAATCCACCATCTCGTTGTGTAACTGGAAGGAAATATAAGCCGTTTTTTCTTCTATCTAAATCCCAGCTCTTCCCTACACCAATATGATCCAATAATGAAGCAAGTGGATAGGAAGGAAATATGCCGACCGTACTTACATCGGAATTAACAAGATTGGATAATGTGAAATCGATCAACCGATACCGACCAGCAAACGGAACAGATGAAGCGGTTCGCCTCATCGTCAAATCTTGCAATCCTTCCTTTTTAACAGAGGCGTCTACTACAGCAAGTAAGTTCATTTATGGTCACGCTCCTTCCACTCATCCAATTTCTCTTGAGTTAAGAGAATCACTTTATCTTGCTGATTACGGATTTCAAATCTTTCTGGTACTTCTAACCCTGGTGGCACAATCACACGATGAAGCTTAGCGCCTTTTTTTACGATTACTCCGCCCATAATTACACTTTCTGAAATCGACGTATCTTCTTCGATGGTCACATTTTGAAAGATAATTGATTTTAAAACTTCACCTGAAATTACGCAGCCTTCATTTACCATAGATCCTTCTACTGTTCCAGTTTCATTGATAACTTGCGGTGGCAGCTGTGGATTGGAAGAATAAATACGCCAATCTGGATCGTGTAAATTTAAACCGGAATTCAAGTCAAGCAAGTCCATATTTGCTTCCCATAAGCTTTCAACCGTTCCGACATCTTTCCAATAGCCTTTAAAAGGATAGGCCACCATTTTTTCGCCATTTTCTAACATGGCCGGTAGAATATCCTTTCCAAAGTCATGAGAAGACTCTTCGCTTATATTATCTGATTCCAAATACGCTTTTAGTTTTTTCCAATTGAAAACGTAGACGCCCATAGAAGCTAAATTGCTTTTTGGTTTTTCTGGCTTTTCATCAAACTCTTTGACTTCCATTTTATTATCTACATGAATAACTCCAAATCGACTCGCTTCTTCCCAAGGAACTTCTAATACAGAGATTGTTACATCTGCTTCATGTTCTTTATGATAGTCAATCAGTAGTTCGTAATCCATTTTATATATGTGGTCTCCTGAGAGAATAAGTACGTATTCAGGTTCACATGTTTGAAGAAAGGTTATGTTTTGATAGATTGCACTAGCTGTTCCTGCATACCATTTGATACCATCAATTTCTGCGTAAGGTGGTAACATCGTTACTCCACCATTATGCCGATCTAAATCCCACGGCGTGCCCAACCCAATATAGGAATGCAATACATGGGGTTGGTATTGAGTCAAAACACCGACCGTATCAATTCCAGAATTGGTGCAATTGGATAAAGGAAAGTCGATAATCCGATATTTTCCACCAAACGGAAGTGCAGGTTTAGCTATTGTATAAGTTAATGATTTTAGCCGACTTCCTTGACCGCCTGCTAAAAGCATTGCAACTACTTTATTGTTCATTGCGCTTCACTTCCTCTCCATTTTTTTCCACATTCCCATTGTAAATGCTGGTAAATCCATGACGATAGAATAAGGCAAATCATCACTTGGATTGTCTATTGCACCAACTGCTATTTTTTGATGGTCAGTTTCCGTCGTAAAAACCTTTTCGTAAACTGTATTTTGAGGAACCCCTAGCCTAAATTTTTTGTAATGATGTTCAGAAAAATTGCAAACAATGATGCACTCATCTTGTGGCAAATGCCCTCTTCGAATAAAGGCTGCGATACTTTGTTCATGATTATCTGCATCAATCCATGAAAATCCATCTGGATGATCGTCTAATTCAAAAAATGCTTTTTCTGACTTATAAAAAGCCAATAATTTTTTTGTGAAGTCTGCCATTTGTTTGTGATTTTCTACTTCTAATGACGACCAATCCAGCGAAGGTTTAAATTCCCATTCTTCAAAATGACCAAATTCTTGCCCCATAAATAACAATTTTTTTCCTGGGTGAGCAATCCAAAAGCCAAGCAACAGCCTTAGCTGAGAAAATCGCTCATCCAAAGTTCCTGGAAATTTGTTTAATAAAGAGTTTTGACCATTTACTACTTCATCATGAGAAAGTGCTAAAAGATACCGTTCTTCATATTGATACATAAGCGAGAAGTTCATTTTCCTGTGTGCCTCAGAACGCTTTGAAGGCTGCGTTTCCATATAATCTAACGTGTCACGCATCCAGCCAAAATTCCATTTATAGTGAAAACCAACGCCGCCTGCTTCAACATCGTGTGTCACTTTTGGAGAATTCCAAGCATCTTCTGCAATTAACAACACTTCTGGAAAGTGTTGTTTTAAACTACTTGTCAATTTCTGTAGAAACAAAGTACCTTCTGGATTGTATTGACGCTCCCTACTATTTGGAATGAACAACAAAGAAATTAATGCATCCATTCGAAATCCGTCAAATTTAAATTCTTGAATCCAATAATGACTACTGGATAAAAGAAAACTAACAATTTCTCCTTTTTGAATATCGAAATTCAACGTGCCCCATTCTGGGTTATCACGTCGCTCTTCTTGCGTGTATTCATACAAAGAGTTGCCATTAAAGCACGCTAGCGCATGTTCATCCACACAGAAATGTCCTGGAATCCAGTCTAAAATTAACCCAATTTTGTGTTCTGCACATTTAGCAACAAAGTATTTTAAATCATCGGCTGTACCGTAACGACTAGTTGGCGAAAAATAGCCAGTCGCTTGATATCCCCAAGATTCATCTAATGGATGCTCCGTAATAGGTAGAATCTCTATATGCGTAAATCCTATTCCCAATACATATGGAATTAGTTCGTCAGCTAATTCGTGATAAGTTAAAAAATCACCTTGTGCGTTGCGCTTCCATGTGCCAATATGCAGTTCATAAATCACCATTGGCCGTTTAAAATGGTTGTTGTTTTGAATTTTTTTTTGCTGCAAAACCGCTTTTGACCACGTATGTCTAGATATCGTAGCTACTACCGACTCAGTTTTTGGTCTCAGTTCACTTGCTCGAGCATATGGATCAGATTTCCGTATGATGTCTCCATCTGCTGTTTCAATAATATATTCATAAACATAATCAGTCAGCTTTTGTGGAACATCCACTTGCCACACAGTCTCATCAAGTGGATGTTGTTTCATTTGAAAGACCTCTTCTACTAAGCTAGTCGGATTCACACACGCTACCGCTACTGTAATGACATTTGGAACCCACAAAGTAAATCTTGTTTGATCGTCAATAACGTGTGCACCAAAATAAAGATAAGCATCTGTCATCAAACCCGTATGGAAAGCTTCCAGTTTAGCTTGAGTCAAGGGGCTTTTGAAATTTCCCATTTACACACCCCCTCAATTTTGGCAGTTCTATATCCTCTTTAAATTCTACACAGGTCACATGAATCCCTTGTTAAAACGCTAAATTATTCAAAAATTTAGTTAAATTAAAAAAACAAACAAATATGTCGTTCGAAATGTCTACACATTTCCTTCTATTTATGCTCTTGTTAGAAAGTAAAATTTCCACTACGCTTATGAGAGACTGTTTAACGAAAGAGAGGCTGGTATTTTGCGGAAATATAGAGGGTTATTACTAGCTGTGTTTTTCAGCATTTTTTTGGTTGCTTGCAATCAAGGCATTGAAGATCCCCTTGAACTAGAAATAGAAAACTTTACTTTTACAAATCATAATAACGAAGATTTTGGTTTAGCAAATTTAGAAGGCGAAGTATGGCTTGCTGATTTTGTGTTTACTAATTGCACAACTGTTTGTCTGCCCATGATGGCGAACATGACAAATCTTCAAGAGCAGTTAAAAGAAGAGGGATTAGATGTTCAACTTGTTTCCTTTAGTGTAGACCCGGTGTTTGATAAACCCGAAATTTTGAAATCCTACGCGGAAAATTATGGAGCTAATTTATCATCTTGGAACTTATTGACGGGCTATACACCACAAGAAATCGATAATTTTGCGATGGATAATTTTAAAACTTTAGCTCGAAAGCCTGAAAATGATGATCAAGTTATTCATGGCACTTATTTCTACTTGGTCAACCAAGAAGGTGTCATCATGAAGTCTTATAACGGATTAAATCCGCCAGTAGAAGACATTCTGTCAGATGCGAAAATTTTGTTGACGGAGGAATAATTTATGAAGCAAAAAAAAATTTGGATGACTGTCATATTGCTTCTAGTGGCCGCATTAATATTCTGGTTCTTTTTACCACGAGAAAATGAACCGGCACCTGAGAGCCGCGTTGTACTGGAACACTCTTTCAGAACGTATATCGCACCTTCTTGCTTTGAACAAGCTGATGCCACTAATTTTCTAGAAGAAGCAACATTGGAAGAAGCTAAAGATCTCAATTATCCACCCCATTCCGACTGTACAGAAAAAGCATTCGAAGGAAATCGAGACAGCGGTTTTACTCGCTTGATGAAAGAACTTGGCATTACTGAGAAAGAATCGACGGATTGGTAATAAAAAACAGACAGAGACCTTCTTTGTCTGTTTTTTATTGACCTTTTTTATTTAATTACTTTAACGCAAACAGGCGCAGTCGTTTCGATGAAATATTCAATAATGCAAGGCGTACCGGTACGACCTATTTTCAAAATTGTTAAGGTATGTGAATTTTCGTTCGCCACGATCAGTCTATCATTACCAGGTACTAGAGCGAAATGTCTTGGACCTTCTCCACCCGATCCTGCTAGTCCCAAATTTTCTAATGTACCATTAGCTTGTACAGCAAAAGAGGCAATACTGTCATGCCCACGATTTGATGCGTAAACAAAAAGACCATCGCTTGATACCGCCACTTCTGCACTCGTATTGTCTCCATTATAGCCATCTGGCACTAAAGGCAACAATTGGAAAAATTCCAATTGGCCATCTCGACTGATTTTATAAACCATTAATGTAGAGTTGAGTTCATTTACAGAGTAGACAAAAGGTTCTGATGGATGAAAGCTCAAATGACGCGGTCCTGCTCCTGCTTCCGTATGCGCTGTATGTTGCAGTGCTAATGCTCCCGTATCAGAATTTAGTTTGTACGTAGAAATTGTATCGTTTCCTAAATCAGATACTAAAAATAAGTTTTTACCCGGAACTTGTATAACAGAATGAGGATGAGCTGCATCTTGCCGATCCTGATTTGGACCGGAGCCGTGATGTTTCACTGAAAACGCTAACTCTCCAATTGCGCCATCTGCATGAAGCGGATAAACATTGATGGTAGCTCCTGAATACGTCGTTGATAACAACCATTGACCCGTTTCATCGATTGTAACGTGTGCCGGATGATCTCCATTTGAAAGTTGGCGATTGATTTCAACCATTTTTTTTGCAACGGGATGAACCCAATAACTCACTAATTCACCGTTTCCAACTTCACTCGTAGCTACAAAGCTTGTGCCGTTGGGATGAACAGCAATAAAAGATGGTCGTTCGATGCCGGCTATGCCGATTAGCTCTGTTAATTCTCCCGTAACATTATCCAGTTCCCATAGTTTAATACCTGGTTCTGTTTCAGATGCATATGAACCTGTTAGTACATAGCTGGCTACCATAAAATCACCCCTAAGTGAATATTATTTTTGCTACCTTTGTTTATTCAATAATCTTCATGAATTTTTCACACAGTTGAGGTAAAGTAAACTATAGACCCAATTAACTCTTACTAGAGAAAAGAGGCTGTACATGAGGAACTTTGGTTTATCTATCCGTGAAAAAAGCATCGTGTGTACTGGCTTTATGGGAGTTGGGAAAACGACTGTCGGTAAATTGCTCGCGCAAGGACTTTATCGTAACTTTGTCGATATCGATATGGAAATTGAAAAAGAATTTGCTATGCCGATCTCTCAAATTTTCAGACTCTATGGTGAACAAACCTTTCGAGCCAAAGAAAAAGAGTTGATTGTGAAATACAGTCAACAACCACTCAATGTTATTTCTGTTGGCGGTGGTGCTTTTTTGCAAAAAGAAATTCAAGATATTTGCATGACAAATTGCATCGTGTTATTTCTTGATATTTCATGGGATTCTTGGAAAGAACGCGTTCAGCTTCTCGCGGACAATCGACCTTTACTAAAAGATCGCTCTCTTGAAGAGATTAAAATCTTATTTCTCGAAAGACAAGGTATTTATTCGTTAAATCACTCTAAATTTATTGTCGACGATTTCAAAGCTGACGAAGCCGCAGACTATTTGACGGACGCTTTGAAGTTATCTTGGGAAATTCATGCTCCACAACCAACTTAAAAAAGGAAACCGTCCTGTTGCTGTGACGGTTTTTCTTTTGTCTACATCTTTATAGCTCTATTTCAAGAGTATTGGTCTTTAACTAATTCCAGAAGTCCTACTTTTTTCAAATAATGTTCTGGTGCAAGGAAAGTAATCGTTACGACACCGGGGTGTCGACCAATTTCGATAGATCCTGTAATGGTCGCTCGGTTCATAATTTCTGGTACAGTCACGCCGAACAAGTCAGCTGCACGCTGTAATCCATTGTCAGTTGCATCATTCAAAGTCGGACCTGTTCCAACAAAAGAAACAGGCAGTGATTCTTCCAACTTGTCGATATTCCATTTTTTTGCAAGTTGCAGAGCCGTTTCTTTTTCTTTTTCTGTAAAAGGTTTGGCTGTGTATGGCAAATCTTCAATAGTCGGTAAGAGAATTGGCCCTGCGTTGTTTAATCCTTTAATCACATGGACTTCCAGATGAACAATACCTGAAACATCTGCAGTATGTCCCGCAATTTCTCCATCTCCTTGCATCGCGTGCATATCTCCTAAATAAACACCGCCGCCTGGGACTTTCACTGGACAAATCAATACAGAACCTGCACGCACACGACTAATATCCATATGGCCATCTGTTCGGTGAGTGTCCAATTCTTCTTGTGTGCTTGCATATTCATGCGGAGCCCCTACAAGAAACGATCCGAAATCCCCTGCATTGTGCGAGTCTGGAGTTGGACGTGAAGGAGTTGTTCCTAATTGCCCTAAAAAAGGACGCATGCGTGCGATAGTGCCAATTAAATCATGGGGTGCAAATGTCACAATTGGATTTTGAACAGAGTTCTCAGGCGTTTTCATATATCCACGTCCGTCTTCTGCAATTGTCTCTGCTGCTTCTTTAGACAATGTTATTCCTACGTCTCCTTTGTCACCAAAAAACATCGTATAGCCGTTAGTAAACACAAAAGGTGTTACATCTGCATCACATTTAGCACAACGAATTGCATCGCTGCCAACACCTTTAATTACGGTATCTGGATACATCGTTCCACAGCCAGGACATTTTACTGCAATAAAAGGATCTCCCAGAAAACGACCTTCAACCGGACTGTCATTTCCTGAAGAAGTAGCGTGCGATGTGACTTCAACAGATTTGATTTTAATAACAATTCCGTCTCCTGGTTCTGCTCCTTCGACATAAACCGGTTGCGTCACTTCGTGTCCACCTCGAATGCATGGTGTGATCATGGGACCCCAACATCCAGGAGCAGTGTGCGCAATAATATGCCCTCCATCTTTGACAGGTCCAAGCATTTCTTTTCCGGGATCTAAAACACCATTCACATAGCGGTTAACCATTAACGTATCCACTGCCACTTTTTCAGTCTGAATTTCTTTAGTCATTGTAGTTCCTCCTAGTTTTAATATTCAGTTATTTTTGATTATACGCTACGTATTCAATGCTTTCAATTTCTTCGTCCGTACCTTGAGAAAAGCGTGTACAAGTTTTGTACACGCTTTCGGAATTATACTATAACAGAATAATTGTTTGAATGAATAGTTGAACCATAATATAAAAAGCAATCGCAAACTTTAAGTTAAATTGAAGACCATTTCGAATTCCACTCAAGCCATTAACACTACTTAAAATAATTACTGGCATGACAAACGGAGATAAAATAATCGAAATGACACTTCCTGATGTTACTGCCAAAACAACTAATTCAGGTGGATAAGGAAAGGAAACACCTTCTAAGACGCCGGTCACTAGTACGATTACTGGCAAAGGACCCAATCCAATAAATCCCAATAAAATAACAATGAACGGAATTAAGAAAAGAATGTTTAGGAATGGAACAATTCCTGTCAAAAAATTCATTGCGTTAATAACGTAGTCGCCTACACTCGATTGATTGAGTGCGTAAATTAGCAAGCCAGCAGAAATTAAAATACTAAATTGCTGTGCTTGTTTAGCAATCCCTGCAGAGAAATAAAAGCGAGTTTCAATAGCTAAACTAGCCGTTCTTCTTTTAAGTAAGAAATAAAGGAATGTCCAAACAAGAATTACAAGAGGAATAGTCAGTAGAAATTCCAACCCCGTTAGTTCATGAACGAGGAAAATAGTTCCAAACAAGGAAAGAAACAAAAAGAAAAACTCCGCTACATCTTTGTTCCACTTTCCTTGGTTACGTGAATTTTTCATCGCTTTTTCAACTTCTTGTCTTAAAATTGAAGAAAAATCCACATCGTATTTCTTTTCTTGGTAATACGAAAAGACGACGGAAAGCATAGTTCCTGCAAAAGCGAAAACAAAACCAAGTGTGATCGACTTCCAAAGAGTTGCGTCTAACGCCTCTACGGCAAAAATGAAACTTGGAATACTAATGACCCACAAAGTAGACAAGCCAAAACCACGCAAAATAGCTGTTCCTTTAAAATTTTCCCAAGCTTCTCCTTTATGATCTTTTAAAAAAGTTTCGATAAACTGATACATCATCGGAACAACACCAAACAATAGGAAATGCGAAATCACTTGAGTCATCGCCATTAACCCAAAATAAAACTTTTGACTCCTATTTAGAAAGTTGTGTGCAAAACTCATGATTTCTTCTATATAAGGTTCTTCTTTTAAAACCCAACTGATGATTGGCACAATCAATAGCAAACCTATCAAGCTTCTCATTTGCTGCAAAGCTTGAATGAGATCGGCTCCAAAAGAATGACTTGTAAAAAATAATACACTTAAAGCCGTCATGATTAAAAATAATTGCAATTGAATTTTTTTAACAGGCAGTAGAAGCAAGGCTGACAGCAATGTTAAAACACCCATAACCGAAAGCATCACAGATAACACACTCACATCATAAAAATAAGTAATAAAATGCAGCAAGGCATATGATGAAACTGAAAAAATAAACCCTCTAGCGACTTTCCGATTCATTCTAGTCCTCCTGACGACTTTTGTTATCTTTTCTATTCTACACTCTTTTGTATCCCAATATACCTTGCTATCTTTTTCTATTTAGCTTCCTCAGTGAATGCGAAAAAGACTTTAACGCTCATACTTGTTTTAATTTTTTTTGTTTTCTGTCTATATATGATATGCTCTGTGTTAATAATGAATTATATAGCCTTTTTCTTCACGAAATAGACTATATTTCATAAAGCAATACCTAATCTGTATTCGATTTTCATTTTATTCAAGGGGTCTTAACCGTATGGGAGGGAATTAAAGTGAGTATAACAAGAAATTTCTTTATTGCGTTGTCCAAAAACCAACCTCTAAATAGTGCTGCTAAAAAATGGGGATTAAAATTAGGCGCCGGAAAAATGGTTGCTGGAACTGACATTGAAAGCATGATGCAGACAGTAGAACAACTGAACGCCGATGGAATTAGTGCAACAATCGATAGTCTTGGCGAGTTTGTTCACACAAAAGAAGAAGCGACAAAAGCTAAAGAAGCTATATTAAAAACACTCCAAGCTATACAATCCCATGGTGTTCACGGACATATGTCTGTCAAACTAACGCAAATCGGATTAGATGTGGATCCTGACTTTTGTTTGAAAAACATTCAGGAAATCGTTTCAGCTGCTGCCAACTACAACATCTTTATAAACTTAGATATGGAAGACTATGACCACTTACAACAGACGCTTAATATTTTAGACGCTTTACTTAAAGACTATGAAAATGTGGGTACTGTTATTCAAGCTTATTTATACCGATCCGAAAAAGATTTAGAAAACCTACAACATGTTCGACTTCGTCTGGTTAAAGGTGCTTACAAAGAAAGCGTAGAAGTTTCCTATCAAGAGAAAAAAGAAATTGACGCTAATTACTTAAAACTCATTAAGATTCACCTCCAATTACCTGGCTATACATCGATTGCTACACACGACCATCATATTATTGAACAAGTAAAAGCATTTGTACAAGAGAACCATATCTCGCGCGACTGTTTCGAGTTCCAAATGCTCTATGGTTTCCGCTCAGAAATGCAAAAAGACTTAGCTAAAGAAGGCTTTAGTTTCACTACGTATGTTCCTTTTGGCAAGGACTGGTACGCTTATTATATGAGAAGGTTAGCGGAACGTCCTCAAAACATCATTTTGGCGTTGCGGAGTATGATTTCTAAATAAAGAAAAAAAGCAACTCTGAAAAATTCAGAGTTGCTCTTTTGTGCCTGTCAGAGCTGGATAGGCGCTTTCGCTTTTCTTTGTCCAGGCTCCAGCACCCAGATTCTAGGGTCATAAGCCACTCTGGCTACGTGGCAAAGTACGCCACTTCGCCAGTGCGTCTTATGCCCGTCGAATCTACACGGGCGCTTTCGCTTTTCTATACTCAATCCAAGTTTCTTACGTGTACTGGTGGCAATGTACGTTGAATGTTTTTTCTGTGTTGTTCGTATTGTTCTGGGAGCATCAATGCTTGTCCTAAAGATTCAAGGGATTCGTCTATTGCGAATCCTGGTGGATCTGTTGCGATTTCAAATAAGATATCTCCGTATTCACGGAAGTAGATGGCGTTAAAGTAGTTACGGTTTTGAACTGGCGTTACGCCGAGTCCGTAAGTTTCCACTTGTTGTTTCCAATCAAGTTGGTCGGCATCGTCTTCTGCACGCCAAGCAATATGGTGAACCGTTCCAACACCCATTTGTCCAATTCCCACCGGAGTCAACTTTACATCAATTATGTTGCCGAGTTCTCCTGCTGCACGTAAACGCAATAAATCTTCTTCTTCGCCAACTTTTTCAAATCCCATGACCGTTTGTAATAATTGGGCTGTTTTTTCTGCATTGGTTGTATATAAAGTAGCTCCACCCAATCCTTTAATGGCAAGGTTTTGTGTGACTTCTCCCACTTCCCAAGTGTTTGCTTCGCCTTGCTCTCTTTCCACGAGCTCCAAATGCAAACCATGTGGATCATCGAATGTTAAGGACTGTTCTTCAAAACGAGTTGTTTTTGAAAAAGAAATGTTGAATTTCTCTAATCTTTTTTCCCAAAAAGCTAGCGCTCCAATCGGAACTACATAAGCTGTGACACCTACTTGACCATCTCCAATTTTTCCTTTATATGCATCTCCCCATGGAAAGAACGTGATAATTGTGCTTGGTTTTGCAGTCTCGTCTCCAAAATACAAATGATAGGTTTCTGGATCGTCGAAATTTACCGTTTTCTTTACTAAACGCAGTCCGAGTACCCCTGCATAAAAGTCCACATTTTCTTGAGGATCTGCGACAATTGCAGTGAT
>JBBSRA010000033.1:0-23213 GCA_038243515.1 Caryophanales bacterium | reverse complement strand
TTGAGTAAAGAAATTCGTGATCAGGTCTTGATCCTAAACCTTCTTTCTAGTTTAGTTTTCTACCACTACATGAGTCGAATTAGACTGCTTTTTTTTATAAAGTATCGTTGCTACGATTAACACCAATAGCACGAGTTGTGCACTCAAAGTTTCGACAGATGGGTAAAATCCGATAATGTTGATCACGGGTAAATCCTCAATAATATGTGTCGGTAATACATTGGTCAACTGTAATGTGTGAATACTGACGCCAATGATTTTAAACGCTAGTAGATAAATAAACACTGTTGCTACACCAAAGAACAAATGCAACGGTATTTTTTTACTCGCTTTTGCAAAGAAAAATGCAGCTGCGACTAGAATGAGTAAGGCTAGAACAATTCCTAAGGTGAAATCGAATGTAGACATTTTTGGTGCAATTCCCATATAGAAAACGACTGTTTCTGCGCCTTCTCTGAATACGGTTAAAAAGCTGAGAAGCGCCATTGTCCAGACACTTTGACTAGATAAGGCTTGATTCATTTGTTTGGAAATGTATTGGTTCCATGCTGTGACTGTGGATTTACTATGCAGCCACACGCCCACACCAAGCATCATCGCTGCCGCTAAAAGACCAATATAGCCTTCTAACACTTCGCGACTTGCGTCGATCGTTCCGGATTGAAACAACGTAGACATTAAAATTGCTGCTACAATACTTAGTCCAATTCCAGCTGCTGCTCCCATGTAAATATAATGCTGTAAATGCTGTTGACCCGCTTTTTTCAAAAACGCAATAAGCGCTGAAATAATGAGCAACGCTTCCAATCCTTCACGCAGCAAAATTAACGCAGAGTCCCAAAAGCTATATTCAGTATCTTGTTGAATAAAATTGATTTGTTGTTTTAACGAATCAAGTTTTTCATTGACTACAGATGCTTGTACATCATCACGTGTTAATTCACCAACAAGAAGAGGCAGTTCCGATTCAATCTCACTGTACAAACTCGCATTTTTCGTACGGACTTCACCTTCAACAGTTGGCCAAATCGTGATGAATTCTTTTAAAGTATCGGCAGCTTTTGTGTACTCTTCTTTTTCGATTGACCCTTGACTGTCATCTAGTAAACCAATCAATGTGGCAAGAGAATACTCGTCTGTCGCTTTTGTTTCTTTTATATTTCCTGCGCCAAAGTCTTGAATAGTTTGTTCTAAAGCTACGACTTGTTCGCTAAAAGCGGCAACTTCAAACTCTTCTTCAGCTAAAGAAATTCGCATAAAGGACATTTGTGTTTCGATTTGACCGTAAGCTGCAATACTTTGCGCTTGAACAACACGTTCGTTTTTCCCCCAGCTTTTCAAAAATACAGCGTAAGATTCTTGAATTTCTTCTTTGTTTTCAGTCGCGACTGCTGCTTTCAACTCCGCAACAAACGGTTCCATAGCTTGCAAAAACTCTTGTCTTTGTGCTCTTTCATCAACTGGATTTTCAGCTTTTTCGTAAGCTGTCAGTGCTTTTGACAACGTCGTTAACGCAGCTAAGCGCTCTTCACTCGTCGTTGCGTCTGTAGCTTTTTCAAGTGCTTTTGTTATTTCTTCAGATTCTTTTCCTTCTGTTACTGTTACTTGTTGCCAATTGGTTTCGAAATCCTCAATTGCGTTCTCGGCTTTTTCGTCGTCTTCATTTTCTGTACTCATAATGGCTTCTGTAATCGACACATAAAAAGAGCCAAATGACTGCTCATCTGCGGCAAGTGCGTGAGCTGGAACGACTAACAATCCAATAACAAGTACGAGCGTTTTAAAATGCATTAAAAAGTTTCTCACCAATATAACTCCCCTTTTGTACCCCAGGGAAGCAAGCGAAAACACCACTACCTCGGTGGGTAATATATTCATTCAACTTATCGGCACGTCCTAGTGCATTTTGAATGTTGATAAATTGCTGCGGGTTTTTTTGAAATGATATAAACAATAATCCCGCATCATATGCGCCCGTTTCATCAATCAATCCACTCGCATAAGAAAATCCTCTTCGTAAAATCCTGTCTTTTACTTTTCGTGCTAATGCCATATGCGAATCGGCTGAAATATGAGGATTGCCAGTCGTATCTTTCGAATCCAAATCGACTTCATCAAACTCGTTTTTCTTGCCAATCGGTGCACCGCTATCACGGTGTCTGCCAAACGTATCTTCTTGAGCTTTCAAAGAAGTTCGGTCCCACGTTTCCAAATGCATTTGAATTTTGCGTACCACTAAATAAGTTCCATTGGTCATCCAACTTTGAGAATCATCCGGCTGAACCCAGACGACTTCTTTCATATCAGTATCATTTTTAGGACTTGGATTTACTGTACCGTCTTTAAAAGCAAATAAGTTTCGCGGAGTTGCTTTTTTGTCTTTTTCTTTAGGCATCGATGTAAATCCTGTTTGTGTCCATTTCAATGTTACTTTTCCAGAAGCAGCACGCACTAAATTACGCACAGCGTGAAAAGCAACTTGTGGATCGTCAGCACAAGCTTGTATGCAAATGTCTCCACCTGAATACTGATCGTCGATTTGATCTTTTGGAAAATGAGGCAACTCTTTTAGTTCAGCCGGCTTTTTTGTACCCAGACCAAGCTTTTTATTGTCAAACAACGAAGGTCCAACACCAAAGGTAATCGTTAAGTTAGAAGCATCAAGACCAATAGATTCGCCTGTATCTTTCGGAGGCGTAAAGACTCCTTGCGACATTTCTTCGAGCTGTTCACCATTCATCAAACGGACAGCTAAAGGTGTCCATGTCTTAAACAGCTCTTGTAACTCGTTTTGTGATTCAACAAGTACATTTAACGAAGCAAAGTAAACGTGAGTCGTGGTGTCTGTAGTAATACCTGATTGGTGTTTCCCATAAAACCTCACTTTGTTTTGAGCAGTTGCATCATCTTCTAAAATATCAAAGCCAAAAGCTTTCGCTACGCCACCCATCCCAGAAGCCAATACGGCAGCGCCTGCTGCACTGGCTCCTGTGATTTTCAACATAGATCGTCTTGAAATTTTCTTTTCCAACCACTTTTCATCTGTAGATGTCATTTTACTCACTCCATTATGATGCCCATTTGACTCAGTGGTTCACCTAATTGATTTACAGCTTCTGATAACTGCTTAGTATCTTCTGCAGTCAATTCTTCATAAGAAACAAAGCCGTTCTCACCCGTTCTGTGTTTATCCAACAAAGCATATAAAGCATCGAATTTCGTTTCAAGGTTTTCCGTCAAAGCTTTGTCTTTTTCTGTGATTTCCGGTTCTAAAATACGGAAAATCTTTTCAGCGCCTTCGACGTTTGCTTGAAAGTCATACAAATCAGTATGAGAATAAATTTCCTCTTCACCCGTAATTTTAGAAGTTGATACTTCGTTCAACAAATCCACTGCGCCTGTCACCATCAAGTCAGGTGTGACATCGACTGTCTCCACACGAGCACGAAGTTCTTTTGTATCCGTTAATAACTGGTCCGCTACTTCTGCGTAGCCTTCTGTAGTGTTTTCTTCCCATAGACCATATTCAATCTTATGGTAACCCGACCAATTTTCTTCTCCTTGTCCTGCTTCTTGAATGTCTGCTAAGCGCGCATCAATTCGTGGATCAAGATCTCCAAAACTTTCTGCAATTGGTTCTGAGCGTTCAAAATACATACGAGCAAGTGGATAAAGCTCTTTTGCTTTTTCCATATCGCCGCTTTTCACAGCTTCAGTGAATTTTTCTGTTTCTAAAACAAATTCATTCATTTGCTCAATCGCAAATTCTTTGTAAGCGTCTACTTCTTCTTGTAAATCTATAGGTTCTGCAGTTGCTTCTTCTGGTTGCGAACTTGCTTCTTTTTCTGCGCAACCAGCTAATGCAGCGCTTATAAGTAAAGTTGACAATAAAACCGGCATTTTCTTCATGGGTTACCCTCTTTCTCAAAGTTCTCTCTAACTAATAATGATAATCGTTATCAGTGAAAAGTCAAGAAGAGTTAGCCGATAAAATTTAATAAAAATAAGGAGTTGTCAAAATTTTGTCTATCAGACAAACTTAGAATATACATGTAGCTGAAATCACCAAAATAAAGGAGGTAAAGATGAGGGTGCAGAAAAAAGAATTAGCAACGGAACAACGTGAAGAATTATTGCAAACATTAAAAGAACGGTTCGAAAAAAACATTGCACGTCATGAATGGATGTCTTGGGAGAAAATTCAAACAAAACTCGAGGAGAACCCGAAAAAGTTATGCTCCCTTTTTGAAATGGAACGGACGGGTGGAGAACCTGACGTCATCGAATTTGATGAAAACCAAAATGAATACGTTTTTTATGATTGCGCTACCGAAAGTCCAAGTGGGCGAAGAAGCGTTTGCTACGATCAGAAGGCATTAGATGCACGGAAGAAAAACAAGCCTGAAGGCAATGTGATAACACTGGCTTCGGATATGGGCATTGAGCTTCTGTCGGAAGACCAGTACCGCGAATTGCAAAAGTATGGCAGCTTTGATTTAAAGACGTCAAGTTGGATACTCACACCTCCTGCGATTCGAGATCGCGGCGGCGCCTTGTTTTGCGATTGCCGTTATGGTCAAGTTTTCTTGTACCATAACGGAGCAGACTCGTATTACGTAGCAAGAGGATTTAGAGGATTGGTTCGCGTTTAAACACAAAAAAGCATCACGTCTTGCGGTGAACCGCAAGACGTGATGCTTTTTCTTTTACAAGTTATTCTACTTGACTACTTTGGTAGCTATAGTCAGCCGGATCAATTGGTGTAAATCCATTTGGCGTATAGAACCTCAACAAATCACCATTGACCAACTGGTCAGACAGCTCTAGTTCGTAATTGGATTGTTGTTGGAATTTCTCCGCTTGCTCTAGTTGCGCATCTTCTATCAGCAACTCAGTTTCAGGATTGTAATACTTTTCACCGATCGAATAAATTTCAGGACTGACATAATCCCCATTTCTGAATGTCACCAGTTCTTCGTGATCTTCAGATAATAAGTCAGCACCAAACTGAACATAGTTTTCTGATTCTACGCCCATCATATGAAGTACCGTCGGCAGCAAGTCAATCTGGCCACCGTACGTATGATCAATGCCACCTTCCATGCCAGGCACGTGAATAAATAGCGGCACGCGTTGAAGATCTGCATTTCCAACTGGTGTGATTTCTTTCGAAAGTATTTGCTCCATTGCATTATTGTGATTGTCAGAAATTCCGTAATGGTCTCCGTACAATACAACCATCGTATTGTCAGCTAATCCAGACTCTTCTAGTTGTGTGAAGAACTGTTCAATTGCTTCATCTGCATAGCGAGCAGTTTGGAAATAGTTATCGACACTCGGGTCACCCGTTGTCGCTTTTCCAATCGTCGTTAAGTCTGGATTGATGTGATACGGAAAGTGATGCGATACCGTCAGTAATTTTGTGTAAAACGGCTCTGGCAATGTTTCTAATATCTCACCCGATTGTTCAAAGAATGGTTTGTCCATGACTCCATACTCCGCCATGTCTTCTGGCGTCAGGTTTTCATAAGACTCAATATCAAAGAAATAATCATAACCGAACGACTTATAAACTTCAGAACGGTTCCAAAATGTACCATTGTTTCCGTGGAACACTGCAGATGTATACCCTTTTTCTTTTAAAATTGCAGGTGCAGCTTGGTACGTATTTTGACTTTTCGTAATAAATGCCGAACCTTTCGGCAAGCCGAACAACGAGTTTTCAAGCATAAACTCTGCATCTGATGTTTTCCCTTGAGCGGTTTGATGGAAGAAATTATCGAAATACAACGTATTTTGATCTCCAGTTAACGAATTCAAAAACGGTGTTACTTCTTCCCCATCCAATTCATAATCTATCAAAAATGTTTGGAACGATTCCAAATGAAGATAGACAACGTTCATTCCTTCAGCAGCACCAAAGAAATCTTCATTGGGTTCTGCAAAATTGGATTTTGTGTAGTTTAAGATTTCTGTATTATCATCGCTATCAGCAAGTACGCGTTGAGAAGACGATTTTAATGTTTCAACTGTGTCATAAAGCGCATAATTGTACATACCTAAATATTTCACAATATAGTTTCTGTCAAATCCGCGCGTCAATAACTGCGGGCGGTCTGTTTCTGCTATTGCTAAGTTAAAAAACGAAATCGCCAATGCAATCGTGATAACGGGTAGGACTGCTTTTGTTTTAAAACTCCCCGTGTCTTTTTTCATTTTTTTCGATAGGACAAGATAAGTTAATAGTAATACATCGACAAAAAAGAATGCATCAGTTGGTTGAATCAGTGTCAGCACACTGCCGCCCAAATCACCGAAGTTTTGTGTTTGGAACAGGGTTGGCAGTGTAATAAAGTCACTAAAAAATCGGTAGTACACAACGTTTGCATACAACAATACAGACATTAATGTGTAAATTAATAAAAGTGACCAGTATTTTCGTGCTCCTTTGAAAAAGAATGACACGCTAAGAAGCAATAAGGCAGATCCAAGCGGATTGATGAACAGCAGCATTTCTTGAAGTGCCCCTTCAACATCCAACTTAAACTGTGTTTTTTGGGATACGTAAGTTTTGATCCATAACATCACGACTGCTAATGCAAACAGTGGTATGTATTTGTTTATTGTTTTTTTATTGTTCGTTTTATTTTTTTCCATAATACACCTTCTCTTCAGTTAATCTTCATATGAATTTAGGTATTTTTTCAACACCTCAATACCCAATATTTCAACAACATCTTCTATTTTACGCTAATACACTAGGAAATGACAGTTTGTCGTTTTTTCAAAATATTCCATCATCTTAAGAATACTTCAAAACTCTATTTTTTCATTTAAAAGCTGCACCATAAACAGCACGACAGTAAATGGTAAGTCTATATAATAGAACGTTTCATCTACGCAAAAAGTTTCGAACACAAGAATAAATCCTCTTGCTCGAAAGCAAGAGGATTCATGGAAGGAGTTTTAAAACAGGATAGTGGTCATCGACCGTCACTTGCTTATGGTTGGTAATCGGTAACAGGTAAAATCGTAATGGGGTATGGGTTATTGGTTTGCCAGTAGCCATTAAAGTTGATTGCACCGAAGTACAAAAGAGGTTTCCTTCCATGCCTTGGAGCGGAGTCTCACCTCTCCAAGGTTTAGAAATACTTGTCGCTATCAAAATCCAAAACAATTGAATGGTTTTTTGTATTGATGGCATTTGAAAGTCGGTTTGCCAGTCGCTCTTGTTCAACGGCTTTGACGCGGTATTCTTCTGGGTCGAACATTGCTTTTCGAACAACTGGAACGCCTTCTCCATAACCAAATTGAAGCTCTTCTTGTGCGGACGATCCAAACTCTTTAAACTTGCGTGCTTTGGCACGCAACTGTGTTGCCAATTCAATTGCTTCGACAATGGCCAGCTCTTCTCCATTAAAACTCACTTTGTTTTCGAAATTAGCTTGGTACATCAATTTATCGAGCAGTCGAAAATCTTTACGAATATCATCGATCTCTTCTTCAACTTGCGACAGTGAACGTGCTTGTTTTGGCTTTTTGCTGCCTTTTTCAATTTCCATAAAGGCTACGCGGTCCATCTCTTCTTCCAATTCATGAATGCGTTTTGCCAGTACTGATTTTAACTTTACAGCTTCTGCTAATGAAAGATTCGACATGCTTTAGTCTCCTTCGATTTGTAATCGCTCTTCTATAACATTAAGGTAGCAGACCGCCTATTTTTTTACAATAGATGAACCATCAAAGTTTGGTCTATTCGTTCTAAACTTTCTGCTGTTCTATCGCTTTACGCCACTTCACGAGTTCGCGTGCTTCGATTTGTTTTTCCAAGGTTTCATCCCAGCTACTGGTCATGGTATTCCAAACTCGTGCATAAAAGACATCCTGTTTGTCGTCATACAATTGAAACTCGACGCAAGCCACGTATTTTGTCTCTCGCTCAACGCAACTCGTAATGCTGGTAATAAGAGTTTGAAAACTTTCTTCTCCGGCTTTTACATTTTCTTTAAACAAAAGCTTTTCGATTCGGTCTTTGTTTACACTCTCTTTAACCGGATACCGGTAAAGCGCAAGCGCTTCGTCTGCTGCTATAGAAGCATCATCGTCTGCCAAACGATACTCGTTATGAACAGCACTATAGGAAATCACTGTTTGGCCACCTGCTATTTCTTCATCAAAAATTCCTTTTTCCAAATAATTATGACCTTTAGCAGTTAATTTATAACCGACTTTTTCTAATTTAATCAAGCCAATGCGTTGCATTTTATAGATTAAATCACTAATAAACAGCTCTTCCACAAACAACATCTCCGACAAATTAGCCGCTCGACGAATATCAGCTTCTTGAAAAGCTAACAAGAGCATCTTCATCAAAATATCCATTTTCATGCGTTTGACTTGATCAAAACCGACATCATACAAAACAATCGGCAGTTTCCATAGCTGTTCGTTAACGATGGAGACGTCCGGATTGCTCGTTATCGTCGCATGTAAGTCCGTTCGTAAAGTGTCCACATCGTCACCCCTTACTGTTTTCTAATGCTTTCAAGCCATTTTTCTTTTTTACGACGTCTAATACATGTTTGTACATTTTCCGTGTTTCTGGTTGCTTTGCGCATTTGGTAAACATCTCGGAACTGCCAACAAGTACTAGCAACTCTTTAGCACGCGATAACGCCACGTTCAAGCGGCGGTAGTCTTTAGCAAAACCAATGTCGCCGTGCTTGTTTTGATTATTGCGCACCATACTCAGCACAATAATATCTCGTTCGCTTCCTTGAAAACGGTCAACCGTTCCTGTTCGAACCATCAAATGCGGTAACCGCAGTTCTTGGTCGAGTATGCGTTGAAGTCGTTTAACTTGTTCGCCGTAAAAACTAATAACGCCAATGCTTTTTTGTTCGTC
The DNA here is from genome assembly GCA_038243515.1 of Caryophanales bacterium. GTDB lineage: Bacteria > Bacillota > Bacilli > Bacillales_A > Planococcaceae > Planococcus. The sequence goes on along the minus strand of JBBSRA010000033.1, from coordinate 14,308 downwards.
TAGAGCCATTCGTCCTGCTCGCTTCGCTCCAGCTGCTGCATCGTTTAATTCTACTAATAAATCACGAATTTCTCGAAGCTCTGTTGCATTGTATAAACTTTTCCCACTACTCATGCGCTCTTCAAAATAGGTCGGTTCATTTGGCAAATCCAGCCACATCAAGTGATTAGCACGCTTTACACTATTCGATTCCAGCAAATGGTCGCGTTCACTATTAGAATCTGCAATCCCACATTGTAATTGTTCACTTTCTAACCGGTAAAACGGTGAAATGGTCTCCATAATATCTTCATGCATGCGGTATTGAATGGCCAGCATCGTTTTGTTGGCAGCGGGTAAGTTTTTATACAAACGCTCAAATAGCGACTCTTCTAATAGCTTTTCTAGCTCTTTTTTTTCTTCAAAGCCATTATCTTCTGCAATCATTTCTTGAAGCGTTTCTTCTAATGTGTCATTGCCCAGAAGCGGCGGTAATTGATGATGATCGCCCACTAAAATGATTTTTTGTCCTTTTAACATTGGCAATAATAACTCAGGTGGTGTAGCTTTTGATACTTCATCGATAATGACCACATCAAACTCAGGATAGTTTTCGATAAAATCTTTACGCGCCGAAGCAACACACGTAGTCCCGATAACGTTGGCATGTTTAATATACAGTTTACGGATTTCGTCCAAATCGTGTTCGTTCGCATCAGCCAATAAATCCAACCATTTTTTCTGAACCGATTGCAATAAAGGCAAACTTTTCATTTCTTGGTTTAGTGATTCTTTCGTAAACGACAAACTGGCGAGTGCTTTTGCGGTTTCTTCTAACTGACGTTCAGGGTCTGAAGATAAAATGCCTGCTAGAGCAGCAAGCTGATTTTCATAACCCGCTATGGTCATTTTGATTTGTTCAATATCAGCTTCTATTTTAGTTAGCTGAGCATGATGGGTTTTGAGCACTACTGTTTTTTGTGCATGCTCAGCCTGCTGGTTTGTTATACGCTGCCTTATTTGTTCAACCAAAGTTTTATCTTTTTGAAGTTTCTCTAATTGTGCTTTTTGGTCGCGAATCGCACCGTTAATGTCTGTAGGAAGTTCTGCTGCATTTGGCAATTGCTTATAGCGCAATTCAAGTGGTGCCATTTCTTCTTGTTGCTTTTCTTGTTTTTCCAACCATTTTTGGTCCCAGACGCGGTATTGTTCTTGTTGTTTAACGAGTTCTTCGCATAACGCTCTTTTCAAGTCATTAAATGCGCGTTTTGACTCTGCTATGTAAACATCGATTTCTTTAAACTTCGCACCTCTACGCCATAAATCACTTTGTCTTCTATATAAGCCAATCAGCGCTTTTTGCAAAATCATCGAATCGGTGCGCTGAGAGCTCTTTAATACCGCTCTCAGCTTTTCCAAATACTCGTCAATTTCTATAGAGCTATACGCTTGCGTTTTTAAAGAGGCTTGTTGTTTCAGCTTTTCAACAGCAATATCAACTGATATTAGTAATTTTTCGATGTAGGTAATCGCAGTAGAGACAAGTTCGTTGTATTCATTGAGCTTGGTCCAATCAGCCATATTTTCACGATTGGCTTCTAAGCGGTTAATCAAATAGGTAATCGAAGCTGTTTCTTCGATACGTTCTTCTGTTAATACTTCGAGCAAGCCATCAATTTTTTTGATACTGTCCATATTGTTGACTGCCAACTTCTTTTGTTCAATAATGTCTGCCATTTGATCACGTCTATCGGTGATGACGGAGAGTTCTTGTCTTTTTGTTTCCAAGTCTTGTTCGAGTCGTTCTCGTCCAAAAGCTCGTTGAAGTTGTTGAGTTGTCGCTTGGATCTTTTGTTCTTGTGCAAGCCAGTCAATGCTTTTTTTGTCTTCAATAAATAACTGATCTTGCTGAAGCATTGTTTCAAAGGCATGTATCGCCTCTTCAGTAGCTCTTTTGTCACGTGCGACTTTTTCTTGTTCTTTTTTGTGTGTGGACAGCAGGATTTGTTCTTTTTCGAGTTGTTGTTGAACTTCTTGTTGCTGTTGTTGCGCTCGCTTTTTCTCTTCTACGGCAAGTGCTACGTTTTCATACACTGGCTCTAACTTTTCTGTAGCTTGTTTGTTATGTGTAAGTTCTTTTTTTAATTCTGGTTCGCGTTTTTCACGCATCGTGTATTGTGCCGACACTTCTGCTAGCGTGTGGTCTTTCCAGTATTGGCCAACGTTTTCTTCAATAAACTTCTTACCTTCTTCTTCGATGCTTTCGGTACGACCCACGCGCAAAATACGGATATCTTTATTCGCGAGCAATCGCCCCAGTGCATTATCAACCGCTAAGTTTGACTGCGAAGCAACAAGCGTGCGCAATCCTTTTTTGGCATTTTGCAGGCAAATTTCTGAAATAACCGTTGTTTTCCCTGTTCCTGGCGGTCCTTGTATAACGTATAAATCTTCTGCTGCTATAGCACCGGAAACGGCTTTTTGTTGAAATTCATTTAACCGGTTATGAAAAGATAACTTTTCTAAAGGTCGCAGCGGTTTAACGGGTGGTTTTTCTTCAAACAATAGTCGGTCCAAATTGGGATTGACTGCAAGTCCTTTTTCCAAATTGGCAAAACCTTGTCGTAAACGACGAATTTGACTTAAAGCCGCAAAATTACTAAAAACTACTTCTTTTTTTTCAAACGATAAGCCGTTTTCACGCAACTGCTTGACCACGTAGTTTTGAAGCTCTATTTCTACAGTCTGATTTGCTGCTTTAGTGACGGTCCCAACATCTCCGGAAACCCCAGTTAATCGCACCGTTAAGTTTTTTAAGGATTTCCATTCAAAATCTTTGAGCTGACAGCCTGTTAAAGTGATTCGACTAAAATCATGGCTAAACGACAACTTCGAATAAGCAGTCTTGATGTCTGGAATATCCATGCCGCGTTCTTGAATCTTCAAATACCCTTCCCAACTGCCAATCCGCTTTTTAACATACTCGGAACTTTCTTTAGCAGACGTCATTCGATTGATCAAGTTCATCAACGGAATAGATGCCGCCTCACGCGAACGATCAAATAGCATGTATTCTACGCGTTGCCAATTGGTACCAAGCGCTTTATAAGATTTTCGTTGCGTCACATTGGTAATCAACAAATGATGATTGGTAAAGACGCCGTGCAAAACAAATGATGCATCTGTCTCTTTTCCCGTCAAACGAACATTCTCTGACTTGTCCAAAATCAACGCAACCGAAAGCTCGCCATCCGCATTTGAAGGATAACGCTCGATAAACACCTTGAAAGCTTTGTCCGCAACAAAAAATGAGCGTTCGCTGATGCCGAACACGCCCATTTTTTCCGTTGCCGTCTTGGTTAGCCGTACTGATGTTTTATAAGTTGCTGTATGTGCTTTCGTCATGTAATCACCTGTTCTCTGAAGCTGAATAAAATTCAAACCGACGCATTCTGCCTGATCTGTTTTCATCTAATCATATCATCTATTCGAAGAAATGCGGTTTTTATATTGCGAACTTTAAAGGAAATATCTTTTGTGAAGATTGTTAATTATTGATTTTCAAAGATGTCTTCTATTTAAATAAATAGGTCTGACTGAACAAAAAAGTTATCTTTCAAATTGGCCGATTTTATTGAAGATGATTTTTGGCTGTACAGCTTTCTTGCATACCGCAAGTTGAAGGATTAAATAGAAGTACAATTTAAGAAGCATTAGAGTTATTAGTTTACAAAAAAATGTTTTCTTTCTTCTAAAAAGGGAAAACAGTAGCTAAATAATGTCGCTGGGGTTAATTGATTATATATAGAAAGGAAGTGCAAAAAGAAGAGCTAAGACTATTCATAACTGAAAGGAGTGGCGATATGAAAACATGGCAAATCGCTTCGATTTTAGTAATTGCGCTGATTATCATTGTGGGCGGGATAGTATGGATTCCTAGTTTGATGGGAAATGATGAAAGTAAAGACAACGATACGGAAACTACCGGAACTGAAGAAAAAACAGCAGCTACAGAATTAGGTGCATCAGATCCGCGACAAGGTGACGTTCCTGAAGTTGAGTATCCGACAAGCAATTGGATGTACCATGGCGGGGACATGTATAGCCGTCGGTATTCGCCTTTAGATTCTATCAATTTAGACACGATTGACGATCTCAATGGCGAATGGACCGCAAGTCTTGGGTCCGGAACTGAATTTAAATATTCAGGAGAAGCAACACCACTCGTTTATGAAGGAATAATGTATGTCACTACAGGTGCTAACGACGTTATTGCGCTCGATGCAGTTACCGGTGAAGAAAAATGGGCATACCGTGCAGAAATTGCAGAAGGCTTAGACACAGTGTGTTGCGGCTGGAATAATCGTGGAGTCGCAATAGGTAATGATATGGTATTTACGACTTTGCTAGATGCACGATTAGTTGCTTTGGATATTAAAACAGGCGAAGTAGTTTGGGAAACTGTCGTTGCCGAGTGGGAAGAAGGCTACACAATCACCAATGCTCCGCTATTTTATGATGGAAAAGTTTATACTGGAGTTGCCGGTGGCGAGTATGGAATACGCGGGAGAATTATGGCGTATGATGCCAATATCGGTCGTGAAGTATGGCGATTCTATACAATTCCAGCACCTGGAGAGCCGGGAAGTGACACTTGGCCGGTTGACAATGACAACTGGTTGACAGGTGGCGGACCGGTCTGGCAGACTCCCGCAGTCGACCCAGAACTGAACATGATATACTTTGCTATCGGTAATACTGCTCCAGATTTAGATGGTAGCAATCGTGAAGGAGACAACCTTTTTGCTGACTCCGTAATTGCCTTAGATCTGGACACAGGAGAATATCAATGGCATTTCCAAGAAGTCCATCATGATATTTGGGATTTAGATCCTGCCAATCCAGTTGTTCTCTATGATGTCGAAATGGATGGAGAAATGAAAAAAGGGATTGCGCAAGCAGGTAAAACCGGCTTTGTTTATTTTCTAGATCGGACTAATGGCGAGCCGCTTGTCGGTATTGAAGAGCAAGAAGTTCCACAAGACGACCGACAAAAGACTTCACCAACACAACCGATTCCAAAAGGAGATTCATTTGTTCCACAGGAAGTGACGGAAGAAGATGTGAAACGTGATTTGGCACCCGAATTTGACGGTAAAATCGGCGGATTGTTCACTCCGTTTTGGGAAGAACCCGTAACTCTTAAACCTTCACCTCAAGGTGGAGCTAACTGGCCACCTTCTGCTTACAGTCCTGACACTGAATATTTCTATGTAATGGGCAACGATAATTACTTTTCTATGACGAGAAGTGAAGATGAGTTTTCGGAAGGCGATGAGTACATGGGCAGTGTGTGGCAGCCCGTTTCTGATGCACCACAAAGAGGGACCGTAACAGCTCTCGACGTAAAAACAAATAAAGTTGCTTGGCAAGTGGATTGGGATACCATTGCCTACAGTGGGTTATTGGTAACCAAAGGGAACCTGCTGTTTGCTGGACATAACGATGGACGCTTGATTGCCTATGATGCTACAACGGGTGACCAAGTTTGGGAATATCAGACGGATGCAGGCGTCAATGCTCCATCTATTTCTTATGAGATTGATGGAGTCCAGTACATTTCCGTATTGGCTGCAGGTAATTCACTGGCAGGTTCAAAACACGGAGATAAGGTCTATACGTTCACGCTTGACGGCAAAATAGACTCTGGAACTATTGCTGACAAAGCACCGGCTGAAGATGACGAAGCCTTTGACGATAAAGCAGACGGAGGCAAAGATCCCGATACTGAAAAAGATTCAGATGCTGACAAAGATGAAGACAAAGACGATGAGACAGCACAAGCTGAAACAGATGCAGGATTATCGATTTACGAAAGCAACTGCCTGTCGTGTCACGGCGATCAAGGAGCAGGCGGTCATAACGGACCAAACCTGCAGCAAAGTGATGCAGCGGAAGATTTAGATACTGTTATTAACCGCGTTAGTAAAGGAAAATCCATCATGCCAGCATTTGAAGAAATTTTAACGGAAGAAGAAATTCAAGAAGTTGCTGAGTATGTGAATACGATTATTGCACCTATGCAGTGATTGGAGAAAGACTGTTCTTAGTAATTCTGAGAACAGTCTTTTTTATATAAATTATTTTAAAAAATTCTAACAAAATGCGACTTGTAATCTTTCAACGAACTTTCACTAACTAGCGATTATGACCGATTAGCTGGATGCATAAGTTATATGACTGACTAAAAAAGCATAAAAGTCATTCTCTCGTATTTCGGGAATGACTTTTGTGCTTTTTGTATATAATGACTTGTGATTTACACAAAGGCATAATTTAAATCTTCGACAACTCGTTCACTAATGCTTTTCGTTTCGAGTACATGAACTTAAGTTCTTCAATTAGCCCTCTTGCAGTCGGAAGCAAATTCAAACAACAAGGCCCCTTCAAAATCATCTGATTTCGAAGGGGCCTTTACTCAATTCATTTAGTTCGTAACTAGATCGGTACTATATCAATTAAATACGACCGTTATACACCAATCCACCCTTGTTCACGTCAATAATTTTCAAGTGCTTATCGTATTTAACGAAAATCGTTTTATATTGTTTTTTACCGTTTTCGTCCACTAGTAACATGATGCGGTTTCCTTGGTTATCAGTAGATAGCTGGAACGTTAGCCCATCTGTATTCACCTGTTCAACAATCATGTTGTACTCATCAAAAGCAGCAACATCAGCTAGCTCATTTGGATGGTTGCCGTTGTTAGTTGCATTGTTTTCTCTTTCTTCTTGCTCTGCATTTTCTGCATTCTGATCTAAAATTTCACCTTTTACTGCATCAATGTTGAATTCATACTCGCTCGTGTTGCTGTCGATGTCAATTTCATAATAATTGCCATCTTTTTCAAAAGAAAGTTCCACTTCTTGAACTGTTCCTTCTGCATGAGAAAATGCGATTTCAAGTGCTTTTTCTGCAGTAATTCCAGATTGCTCTGCTGAGTTGTTGTCACTGGTTGCTGCAAAAGCTGCTACTCCTCCAAGACCACCCAAAACGACCGTACCTACTACTGTTCCAATCATAACTGTGTTTTTCAAAATTATTCCTCCTCTATCTGTCTACAAATCAATCATAACTTTTGAAAATGAGACAAGACTGAGAAGAACATTAGAATTTGATGAGAATTGCAAATATTTTGTAGGGAGTGATTTTTTAGATTTTCTATTTTTTTAGATTTTCGTACTTTTGTCTCTGAAGTATTCAGTTTTTCAGTGCTGCGGAAATTTTGATTTTGAGATACAGTTTACGTTTAATTAGAATCAGTTAAAGTCATTTGAAATCTCGTTCTCCATTAAAGAACGGGTCTTACTTCATCCCCCATTTTTCACCAATAACATCTCTACCAATTCATCGCGGTTTACTAATTTCACTTTATTGCTCCGCGCCAGTTCTGCCGCTGCTTTCGTGAAAAAGCTATTGGTAACAACCCACGCTTCGTTCGCTCCGTAATGCAGTTTAGCTGCGGAAATTTCCTGTACGGCTTTAATGCCAACATTGCTTTTATAGCCCTTTGCCTGCACAGCAATTTTTTGTGGCCCTTTTTCTAAAATGAGATCCGCTCCGTAATCTCCGGTATAAGGTGTTTTGCGAACAGCATAACCTTCAGACCTATACCGAAGACGTAGGAACTCTTCAAACTCCGCTCCTGACATCTCATCTACTTGCAAAATCCCTGACTCGTTTAATTTCTTCTGCTTATTTTTTTGAATGGTCTTTACAATTGTTAGCATTCCAATAAAGACCACAACAAATACGGTGACAGTTGCCGCGAGTGACTGCGTGTAAACAAACGTAATGGCGCTGCTAAGCATCAAAACTGCCATGAAGAGCTCTGATAGATTATCTTTCTTTTTCTTTCTGGCCATGGAAAACCATCCTTTAGATTTAGTGGGTTTTTATCTTGTGTTTGTTGATGAACTCAAACATTTCTCAAATAGTTCTTAACAAATATGGATGATCAAGCATTCCGTTTTAGAAACGCTCTTCTTTCTGCATAGATCACACATTTTACGCAAACAAGCACTGCTTTGTACTGATCATCGTAATACTTCCGAGGTTCATTAGCCTTTTTTTTACACACTGAGCACTTCTTTTTAAATATTGAAAGCATATCTATATCTCCTTACGATTTTTAATATTTTTACTTATTTTGCCTTGCTCACTGCAATAGTAAAAAGGAAGTATTGCAGTATTTAACGTAACAAATCCTTCAATTCGCGTACCTCTAGCCAAGGTCTCTTGCGGTGTAACATACGGTGACAGTTGGCACAAACTAGTGCTATGTCTTCTACTCGAGTTTCTTCGTTATCATCCATCTTAGATACAGGCTTCGTATGATGCCCCTCTATGCAATCTTCACCAATATCTCCATAGTTTTCTTCAAAATCAAAGCAGCAAACCTCACAGATTAATTTACCGTGTTTCTTTTTGAATCGTTGCTTTGCAAATTTAATAACAGCACTATTACGTTCACGTACTAAATGTTGCTTTAATATTAATTTTCCTTCTGGAAAGCTTTCATCGTCTTCGGTAAAACCAACATTGTATGCCTCACTTAATTCTTTCACAACTGTATCAAACGTGCTAAATCCTTGTATTGAATCTTAGAAACTTACTTTGCTGTTATACCCTTTCCCGAAACTATGCTATTTTGAAAATCAATTTTTAGTTCACTTAACACTACTGGATTAGCAAACACTTTAAAATCTGATAAAATGATGCAACCAATCTCGTTATTTTCTTCGGTCGTTTTAAACATTTCGTACATACGATTAATAAATTGATTTTTGGATACATCGCCGTTCCCTTGTTTATATCTATCCCATGCTTTATTGACTGAATTAACTTCGAATCGTTCAAACGTGGCCATAGCTGGTATCGTTCTTTCTGTTCGGGTACCTTTTTTATTTTTTACTAAAAAGAAAAATGAATCACCATGCTCTAATACTCTAAAATTCTTTGTGTTCTTACGCCAGAAATTTATTTCCCCTACAAACTGTTCATCCGCTAAAAAACTAAACCATTCACGTGAAGTGACTCCAATATAGCCTTTCATGTGTTATTCCCCCTCTTCATAAGCAATAAGTTATTCTCTACCAATCTATGCACTGAAAAATTCTTCGTTATCCTAATCATTCAATTCAAATCAAACTTCTGCTTCAACCGCTTAACAATGTCTGCTTCTTTGCTTTGAATAAATTGGTTACCTAATTGTTTCACTAGGATATTAATCTCTTTAGTCATTTCTTTCTTCATTAACAATTGGTTAATTATTTGACCATTAGCTGCAAACTCTCTACCAACTAAATCGTCTAAAGAAATACTATATAGATCGGCTAGTTTAATTATTAGTCTCAGAGGTGGTTCTGTAGTACCCAACTCAAATTCCCCATAAACTGCCTTAGTAATCTTCAAATGTTCTGCAACGATTTGATGTGATAATTTGTTCTGTAAACGAAGTGATTTTAGATTCTCAGTTAATTTTGTCATCGGTTTGCTCCTAGGATTTTTTTAAGATATAGTTAAAAATCGCCTTACTAATCAATAAGGCCTAACTAATGATTCAATAGTATCATATTAACAATTAGTTTATCACTAAAATTTTACTTTTTTTGTAAATATTATTTCTTTCAAAAAAAGCCTCACGTTGGATTTACATTCCAACGTGAGGCTTTTTTCATTTATACAGTTATTCGTATTACCCAATCAAACCAAAACTGTCCACAAAATCATCGTGAAGACAATCGTCGTTACTCCTTGCAACAAAGTCGCCATTGTTTGCGCTTTGTAGGCTTCCGTTACTTTCATGCCTGTAAACTGTGTGATAACCCAGAAAAAGCTATCGTTAACATGACTCACAGTCATTGCGCCTGCCCCAATCGCCATCACGACAAGCGCCAGTGGTACTGCACCTTCAATGCCGAGCGTCGGCAAGAGCGGCGCCATCAATGTTGACGTGATAACAAGTGCTGCTGTTGACGAACCTTGAGCGGTTTTTAATGCTGCTGCAATAATGAATGGAATCAGTAAGAACAATGAGCCACCAGCAAGTGCCGTCATGTCCATTCCCGCAATCAAATCTGCTACACCTGAATTGCTAATAACACGTCCGAATGATCCGCCTGCTCCAGTAATTAATAAAATAGGTGCTGCACCGACGATTCCTTCGCCGATCCAACCAGATAAGGTTTCTTCGTTCCATTTTGGCAATAATAAGAATGCCGCTAAGACACCAAATAATAGGGCTACTGTTGGTGACCCTAAAAATTTAATCGTGTTTGTTAGTCCATCGTCCCCACCAAGAATACCCGCAACAGATCCTGCTCCGATCAACACTAACGGCAACACAATCGGCAAGAACGCTTTAAATGTAGAGGGCATTTTCCCGAATGATTTAATGACTTCTTCGTAGCTCAATTCGCCGTCTTCTAAAGTATCATCAGGCACTTCGATTTTGGCAGCGACTTTAACAGCCCAAAGATACCCGACAACTGCTGCTGGAATTGCGACGATTAAACCGATTAAGATAATTGTTCCTAAGTAATTTTCAGCGCCTAAGTTACCAGCTGCTGCAATTGGACCTGGTGTTGGCGGTACCAATGTATGGGTCGCGTATAAACCAGTTGCGAGTGCCACTGACATAGAAGCCATGGATACTTTCGCACGTCTTGCTAAGGCTTTTCGTAAGCTTGATAAAATAATAAATCCAGAATCACAAAACACAGGAATCGATACGATAAAGCCAATAATCGACATCGCTAGTTGCGGTCGCTTTTCACCGATCAAACGCAATACCACTTCTGCCATTCGGTAAGCTGCACCGGATTTTTCTAAAATGACACCGATAATTGTTCCGGCAACAATGACAATGCCGATATTCGTCATCAATCCACCAAAGCCTTCGTTAACGTTCAGTACAACGTCAGCTAACGGCATACCGGACGCGATACCCATAAAAAATGCGCCGATTAATAGCGATAAGAATGGATGAACTTTAAATACAGCAGTTAACAACACAACCAAGATGACACTTAACGCAATAATAAAAAACAACATGCTAACACTCCTTTTGGTTTTCTAGATATTTTTTAACGACTGTTTTAGTTTTTATTTTCAATTGGTTATAAGCATCGGCTACCGCTCGTTCTGCCGATACCATGTTACTCACAATCGAATGGATTTCGGTGAAATAAGGCTCTAGCAACTCTGCACTTTCCTGCTCAACCATCCCGGAAATTAAGATAACTGGAGTACCCGCTCTTTTTGCAACTTCAGCAATGCCCAAAGGCGTTTTTCCCGATAAGGTTTGACTATCGCTTTTACCTTCTCCAGTCACAATCAAATCGACCGTTTCCAAATAAGTTTGAAACGCAATAGCTTCTAGCACTACATCAACGCCGCGCTGCATATCTCCTTCGAAAAATACTTGCATCGCGCCACCTGCACCACCTGCTGCACCGGCACCTTTCTTATGATGAAGTGCCGTTCCAGTCAGTCGCTCAACAACGTCTCCGAAATTTTGTAGATTGCTATCGAGTTGCTCGACTGCTTCTAGGGACGCTCCTTTTTGTGGACCGAATACTGCAGAAGCTCCTTGTCTGCCGATTAAGACATTCTCTACGTCACAGGCAATTAGAAACGTACTTTCCGCAATACGTGGATCAAAATGAGAACGGTCAATTTCAGTAAGTTCACCGAGTGCACCTCCGCCCCTTCTCAAGCGCTGTCCACTGTTGTCTAGAAAAATCATGCCAAGAGCTTCGAGCATTCCGGCACCTCCATCATTGGTGGCACTGCCGCCAAGTCCGATAATGAAGCTTCGGAAACCAGCATCCAATGCATGACAGATTAGTTCTCCTGTACCGAATGACGAAGTCTTGAACGGATTTCTTTGCTCTATTTTCAGCAAAGTAAGTCCAGAGGCTTCTGCGATTTCGATGACGCACGTTTTGCCATCACCAAGAATTCCGTAACAAGCGGAAACTCTTCGACCAAGCGGATCTTCAACCTCATGTGCTATCAACTTGCCACCTGTCGCTTCGACCATTGCCGTCATCGTTCCTTCGCCGCCGTCTGCTGCTGGTAGCGAGACGACTTCTATTCGACTATCCAGTTCCTGCAAGGCATCTGCCATCGCTTGTGCTGCTTTCATCGCAGACAAACTGCCTTTAAATGAATCGGGTGCTACTATAATTTTCAATTCCCAAAACCTCCTTGCCGTTCTAGTAAAGCGCTTACATAAAATTATAATGAAAAAGAAACTGATATACATTATACTGACGGTATAGATTTTTACCGAAATATTTAGAATATATATACAAAGAGGAGCATTTATGATTACAAGACAACTGGCGGAAGAAATTGTAGCGCAAACGATGATTCGCTTAAATCGTAATTTGAACGTTATGGATACCAATGGCATGATTTTGGCGTCAGGAGAAACTGAGCGGATTGAAAAAATCCATGAGGCCGCAGCCCAAGTGGCTAAAAGTGGTGAGATTTTGTGGATTGAAGAAACTGATTTAGCCGCGTGGCACGGCGTCAAACCTGGCGTCAACTTACCGATCTATTTTCAAGAAAAATTAGTGGGTGTCATTGGCATTACTGGCAATCCAGACGAGCTAAAAGAAATTTCAACCCTTGTCCAATTGACAACTGAAATGATGGTCCATCAATCACTCATTACGTCTCATATTGAGTGGAACCGCAAACGCAATGAACTAATTTTTGATGAATTGACGAGTGGTCAATCTTTATCGGCTACAGTTTATGAACAAATTTCACAAATGGGACTTGATAGCAACACTGCATTTATCACCTTGCTGATTGAATTGAAAAAACCATCTTCGCATTCTCGCAGAATTATCGAGCAATTGGAAAGTCAATTCCATGAACAAACCGTCATCGTCGGTCACTCTAAATTAAACGAAGTTTTTTTGTTAATGAAGAATGACGAACCGCTAAAGTTACAACGGAAATTACCCAGCTTGCTTCAGCTGCTTCAAAAAACCACGATTGTCAGAATTGGCGTCGGTGTCACAGTCAATAGCATTTCTAACACCCGAACTTCTTATCTCGCTGCCAGAAACGCGTTAGATTTTGGCAAACCAGATCAGTCGCTAGTTTATTTCGAAGACGTTGAATTGATGGCGCTATTAAAGCGCAATTCCAAAGCCGAACTCGAAAAATTTGCCGACAGAATATTAGTTGGTTTGAATGACTCCTTATGCCAGACATTAGTCATGTACTTTGCTTGTAATACAAACAGCGCTGCAACCGCTGACTGCTTAAAAGTTCACCGCCATACTTTGAGTTACCGACTAAAAAAAATTCATGACGTAACCGGATTAGATCCATCTAATTTTCAAGATGCGGTTACGCTGCATTTGGCACTGACTTTGCGAGATTGAATTGCGTTGAAACACTTTATGACTTTTAAAGCTACTTTTCGTATACACTAAAAACCCCAGCAAGCCTATTTTAATAAGGTTGCTTGGGGTTCCCTATATGCTAACTGCATAGACAATTGCGCTTATTTAACAAAACTATTCCCTGTTATTTAACTATCTGCAGTAAAAAATTAAGTAATAATTATGAAACATGGCTAAAAAATGACGCTTACTAAAAATCGTTCAAAATTTTTCTCCAAATCATCAATTCTCTTTTCAAGCTTGGTTACTTTACTAGTTGCTGTAGCACTAAAAATAAACCCCATCAGCCCAAAAGTAAATCCTGACATTCCAAAAGTAAATCCCAAAATTGCGAAAGCATCCACATAGCTCACTCCCTATTTATATCCTTAAGCTACTTTCTCTAAGTATGTTTTTTAAAACAAAACACAGCTGCTGATTACAAAAAGAACGCATTAGAGTAGATATGGTCTTGTCGATATCAATTTCCAATCCGTAACGCCTTGTCTTTATTCTGCAACACTGCTAAGACACTCAAAGCTGCGAGAAGACTTGTCTTCGGGTTATTTGGCATCGGATTGTTTTCGACCGTTAATTCCATCCGTCCGAAATCTCCTATAGCTTCGATGGTGTGTGTATTCCTTACAACAGCCGGATCAACGATAACTCGTACTATCGTTTTCTCAACACCAATTCCAGCAAGCGCGAGCGTCATTGCTACATTGACGTTTTTTGGAAATTTCTCGACGGCTTTATAGGCAGGGCCTTCGAATATCACTTCCTCTTTGTCTGATTTGATTCCAAGAGATGCGGGTGATTTCCGTGTCGTGATTCGAACTTGTTTCAAGCCCCCCGTAGCT
>JBBSRA010000032.1:0-24421 GCA_038243515.1 Caryophanales bacterium | reverse complement strand
TGGTTTTGCAGTCTCGTCTCCAAAATACAAATGATAGGTTTCTGGATCGTCGAAATTTACCGTTTTCTTTACTAAACGCAGTCCGAGTACCCCTGCATAAAAGTCCACATTTTCTTGAGGATCTGCGACAATTGCAGTGATGTGGTGGATTCCCATTGATTTCTTCGACATTTTGCAGCACTCCTTTTGTTGTTGGTTTGCTCTGCTTATCTTACCATCTCATTATCTCGAATTGAAGGTATCCATTTGCGAACTTCCAACCTATTGGTGCTAAGATTTTATTTAGGAATATTGTCTTCATGTTTTTCTAACTGGTCTTGTTTCTGATTTTTGATGTCTTCTAGATCCTCCTTACTTTCTTGTTTATCTTCTTCGATTTCTTTTTTTATTTCTTTTTCTTTAGTTTTGGAAATATTATCTTTTTTGTGTTCTTCTTCTATTTGATCTTTTTGATTTTCTTTTAATTCATCTACTTTCTCAACATCTTCTTGGTATTGTTCTTCCACTTCTGTAGTAGAAGGAAGAAACGGTTCGTTGTTAAAATCAGTTCTTTTTCCATAACGAAGCATTTCATAAATAATCAGTCCATTATTCGGCATGCCGTTCGCTGTTTTCATTGGAATTATATCAAATAATACATAGTAGAATGAATAAAACACAAAGCGATTCCAAAACGTCGCATTGTCTTCGAACATACCGTTTGCAATCATTGCATTTAACGTGAACGCTACTACTATATTCACTAAGATTGGTCCTGCGTAAAGAGAAATATAAGAAAACTTACCTTCTCGTTTTAGCGAATCGTACGAAAACCAACTATACAAGTGATAGTATTTGCGGATATCGAACATTCCGATTTTAATAATTCTGCCTCCTGACCCAATAGTCATTCTTGGGTTTTTAACGCCCAAAATCAAACTCATCACCAAATAACCTGATTCTCGTAAAAATACGACAACAGGTAAGATAATAAATGCTGAAATGACTAACGAAATCAAATCGGCTAGTCCGAACATCTCTTCACTCCCATTCTATCGTCTAAAGTCTACCTCTTGATGTACCCGACTTGTGTTACAATCCTATATTTTACTTGTTACAAATATATTTCAATTTCATTACCCCTTCTATTGGTCAATAAGACAATTCGTGTTAGCATAGCTAATACATACAAAAATCAGATATAGTTGTGGTTAGTCAATCTATACCCCAATAGGTAGAATTTCAATAATCTTTTGTCAATGAAAATTCACTTTAAAGGATGAATCTTGTGGGAGCAAAAACAAAAATACAGACTCAAAAAAAATGGATAATCTCGCTTTTCTTTATCGTGCTCTTCTGCGCTATTGTCATTTTCGAGGAAACTGCAACTTCTCCCGATGTATCAGCCTCTATACAAATCTCAGGTTCTGCAGCTTTTAGCCCACCTCCAACAATTCACGAAATTACGGAACGAGTGGCAGTTGTTAAGAACTTATCTTATAGCCCGACTGATAATAGTCTTTTAGATATTTATACTCCTCGAGAAGCTACTGCACCAATGCCTGTGATTTTGTGGATTCACGGAGGAGGCTATATCGGTGGCTCTAAAGACAGTCGTCAAGATTATGCAATGGCTCTTGCCGATGCAGGTTACGTAGTCGCAAATATAGATTATTCTTTGGCTCCAGAATCGCTGTATCCCGGTCCGATATTGCAAGCAAACAAAGCACTCGCTTACATACAACTTCACGCTAGCAAGTACGGTGGTGATATGGAACGTGTGTTTATTGGTGGCGATTCAGCAGGAGCTCAAATCGCTAGTCAAGTCGCAGCACTCATAACGAACGCAGAACTAGCTGAATCTATGGCGATTCAACCTGCGATTTCTAGCGATCAACTTCAAGGCGCTTTATTATTTTGTGGCTTGTACAATATGGACTCAGTGAGAGCGACTGCTTTTCCAAACATCGATTTTTTCTTAACTGCCTATACCGGCGCAAAACCGTTCGAATCTTTTTTAGGAATTGATGAACTTTCTACAGTGCAACACATTAACGCTGACTTTCCGCCTGCTTTCATCACAGTTGGAGACGCCGATCCTTTTGTGTCGCAATCCACTGAATTGGTTACGGTGTTAGAATCTAATAACGTAAAAGTCAATTCCGTCTTTTTTGAAGGCACACAAAAAAATCTCAAACATCAATATCAATATGATTTAAGTACAGATGATGCGCGTCAAACACTTCAAAAAACGCTCGACTTTCTTTCGATTCACAGCAACTAAAAAAATGAGCAAGTCGCGTATGCGACTTGCTCATTTTGGTTATCCTTCGTTGATTGCAGTTTCTTTTATCGAAGCTAAACTGTGCTTACGCTTTCTAGAAGGAAGCATATTAAACAAGATATTTAATACGATGGCTGTAACACTACCAGCAACGATTCCGTTGCTGGTTAAAATTTGAACGCCCGATGGCAGCTGAACAAACAATTCAGGCACCACTGTAACACCAAGCCCGATACCTACAGAACAAGCAATAATCATAGAGTTGTCTTGCGAGTCGGTAATAACAGTACTTAACATTTTAATGCCTTGTGCGATAACCATACCGAACATCGCAATCATAGCTCCTCCAAGAACTGAAGGTGGAATAATAGTTGTTACAGCAGCGATCTTTGGAACAAATCCAAGAGTAATTAACATTACTCCGGCGATAAAGATGATTTTACGTGATTTCACACCCGACATCTGAATCAAACCAACGTTTTGTGAAAATGCTGTATACGGAAAAGAATTGAAGATACCACCAAGCAAAATGGCTAAGCCTTCTGCACGATACCCTTTAGCCAAATCTTTTTCTGCAATTTTCTTTTTCGTGATGTCTCCAAGCGCAAAGTAAACACCTGTCGATTCAACTAATGATACCATCGCTACTAAAATCATTGTTAAGATTGCAGGTAATTCAAATGTTGGCGTTCCGAAATAAAAAGGCTGGACCATATGGAAATAAGAAGCATCCGCGATAGGAGAAAAATCCACTTTTCCTAGAAAAGTAGCTACTGCTGTTCCACCAACTAATCCGAGTAAGATAGCAATAGCTCTCATAAAACCGCTAGAAAATCTAAATACGAAAACAATAAACAATAAGGTCCCGAAAGACAGACCGATATTACTAAGTGAACCAAAATCACTGGCTCCTTGTCCGCCGCCCATATTATTAATCGCAACAGGAATCAACGTGATTCCGATGATTGTAACGACTGTTCCCGTAACAACCGGAGGGAAAAAACGAACCAAACTACCAAAAAAACCGCTAATTAAAACGACAAATAATCCTGAAACAAGAATAGCACCATAAATAGCAGATATTCCGTATTGCCCACCAATAGCAATCATCGGTCCAACAGCAGTAAATGTACAACCCAATACAACGGGAAGTCCGATACCGAAGAATCGGTTGCTGACAATTTGGAGAATTGTTGCTACCCCGCAAAGTAAAATATCAATCGCTACAAGATACGTTAATTGTTCTGCTGTCAGTCCAAGTGCGTCGCCGACGATTAACGGTACCAATACAGCTCCTGCATACATTGCTAATACATGTTGAAATCCTAAAGCCGTTTCGCCTAGCATCTTTTTCATTGCGTGTCAGCCTCCTCCAAAAATGTCACTTGTCCATTTTCTAAAGACGCAATGTTTGCCAGTGTTTCTACACGAATGCCTTGTTCGCGAAGCAAGCTACCACCTGGTTGAAATCCTTTTTCGATAACGATGCCAATGCCTGCTAACTTGGCTCCTGACTGTTCGACTATGTCTAGTAATCCAAGTGCAGCTTGTCCATTTGCAAGAAAGTCATCCATAACCAATACAACATCAGTTTGTTGAATAAAATCTTTTGATACAGAAATATCATTGGTTTCATTTTTAGTGAACGAATGAACACTCGCTGTATACATATGATCAACCAATGTGAGTGATTTGCGTTTTCTGGCAAATACAGCAGGCACGCCTAAAACGAGTCCGGTCATCATAGCCGGGGCAATTCCTGAAGATTCTAATGTTAAGATTTTGGTGATGCCATCATTTTTAAAGCGCAATGCAAATTCCTCACCAATCGCTTGCATTAACGGGGGATCGATTTGGTGATTTAAAAATGAATCTACCTTTAATACCGATTCCGACAAGACTTTGCCGTCCGATAAGATTTTGTCTTGTAACTTCTTCATGCTGTCAGCTCCTCTTCTGTCACGACCGAGAGCATAAAAAAAGCCCTCAGAACGTGCATCCATTCATATCATGAGTGGAGCAATGTCCTTCGAGCTTGAATTCGAAAGGAAACAAAAAAATGGACGCTAAATCGCGCACTCTCTCTGTTTCGTTGCTTCTCATAGTCAGTTTATTTACGGTAAACCGGTAGAAACTTGCGAGCCATATTCTCGCTATTATATGAGTGAATCGTATTTGAATGGTCTAATTATAGCACGCTGTTTCACTTTTTCAATAGAGCTAAAAGTTAAAAAAGTATTCTACTTATTCAGATAGTGACTAATTTTCCTATTTGTTTGCTTCCCATAAATGTTTGGACAACTCTTGACAGATCGCTTCTGGAATTTTTTCAGACTGCTGTTTTTCTAAATTGTAATTTACATAAATTGCTTTATTTCGAGCGCAAAGATTTCCAGCTTGATGCAGTTCTTCGTGCAACTCTAGACTGCTGTTTCCAATCTTCTCGACCCAAATATGAACCTCAACATCTTCCCCAAAATAAATTTGACCGGTAAATTCTAGCGTTGTTTTCACAATTACCATTTTCCAGTTTGCAAAATCATGATCTGGTGTAAACAAATCGAATAACGGATTTCTAGCGGCCTCGAACCATACAGGCAAAGTCGTGTTATTGATGTGACCAACTGCATCTGTTTCTGACACTCTCGGCGTTAATATCGTTTTGTACATATCGGTTTCCTCCAATTTACTTTAAATAAAAGCAAAAAGATGGTGCCAACACAGCGTCCATCTTTTTCAAGTAGCGCTTTCAATTATTGATATACTTTTCAAATACATCGCCAAAATCTTTTACGTGGTATTGATTTCGCACAGAAGTCATCCAAGTAAAACCAAAATCAGTCAGTTTCGAGTATTCATCACCTAATGACACATCGCCAACTCGCGAGTTTTGCAAAATCGTCACAGCTTTGTTTAAGCTGTCAATTGCCATGTTGATTACAATCTCATTTTCGTGCGTACTTTCCGCAATTCTCAATAAAGACTTATAAAGGTCAGTTAAACGGTTTGCTTGTTGTTTTTGAACATCAATTTTAAATGGTACTGTTCCTACAGCAAAAGCAAGTTCAATATCTAAGTCTATTTTTCCAGCAGTTTCGAGCACAACATTTGAAATGGTGTGCTGAGAATATGGAAAACGTCTTAATGTCCGTTTAGACGATATCGCACTTTCACCATCGACGTGAATGATCGCAAGGTTTGTGAAGCAGTATTCATCCGCTTTTGTCTTGATTAGAAAATAGATTTTTTCGCCATCTTCGTGCATAACATAGTCATCTGAGTCTGTTTTATCAAAGTCTTGTGGATCGATTATTTTCCCAATATCTGATAAACCAAGCACATCTGAAGCCATTTTTTTAAACATACAACTCATTCCCCTTTACATGTAAAATAATAGTTTTTCATTTACTTATCGTTTATTCTAGCGCTTTTATCTACTTTGTAAGTAAACTCCACCTCTACTTTTTTTCCTGCAGCGATGTGAACACGAAACTCTAGTTCATTCGATCTTTTTAACTCGTAGTCATGACTGGACGATTCCATTTTCCAAACTTGTTCAAAAATTTGATGGCTAACGACAATACGTGCATAATCCGATTTCTGATTTTCCAACTTGTAGACATGGGTGACATAGTCAAACTGTTCTTTTCTTTCGCGCTTTTTTTCCCAACTTTGACTGATGATATCGAAAGCTTCGCCTATTGTTATAGATACTTTTTGCTGTTTGGCTGTACTTTTAATTGTATTTTCGCCGATAAACTGCATTTCTTCGTCTTGGTCTTGCTCATATACTTTCAAGGTTCCTGTTGGCAATGGCATACCAAGTTGATTAGCTTCTGTATTATCGAATTCAACGATCACTTTTGCTCGTTCACTATGCGCTTCTAGTTTATATACTTTGCGGAAAGTTACTTCTTTTAGTTGCAGAAAACTAATTTGTTTTATCTGCCCCTGCGGAAGATCGATCAGTCGATCTATAGTGTATACGTGAGCATCTGCAAATTCATGCTCTTCGAAAATCGACTCACCTTCAGCTGCTATAGAAAGCATTCGAGCTTGCGGAATTAGCGAGTGTACATCTTTTTGTCGATTTACTTTTCCAGATGTTAATTTTAGGCGACTAGTTAGAAAATTTATGCCAGTATTATTGGAAAGTTGAATCCAGCCTATGAAATCTAGTTTCACATCACTTATTTTCGCTACGTAGTTTACGCGCCATTCTAATCCATCCGTTAAATAGGAAATTTTTGCTTCTACATCTTTTTTGATAGGTTTTACTTTGCACACTAATGTTGGTGTTGTTAACAATCCGTCTGGTAGGGAAGGTAAAATCAGTTGTCCTTCTGGATTGATAATCACTTCTTTTGTATCCACTCGCTCTACAATAATTTCATTAGAAGCACTTAATAATCGAACTTCCAATTCTTTGCTTAATTCTCTGTTCTTCACAACAATAATTTCACCCATATACTTTTCTAGGAGACTTTTTTTGCTGACTAAATTAGCATTGTAACTTTGCTCTAGTACGTGGATACCCTCTAACAAAACAGAAGCTGTCTCCATTTTTGGAGAGACATCCATGAATTCAATTTCAGTTACGTCCTCGTTTGCGGGAATCCTACGTGTTTCTTTAACCAATCCAAATCCATCGTGGTAAATGGTTAACCCTTGAGTTATTAGTTGTTGACGCATTGATTGAAACTTCATGCTAATCTCTCCTTTACGTTCAAATTTTTACCGATTAAAGTATTTTTTCAAATATGCAATGGTTTCTAGTCGACATTGTTCAGTCAGTGGAGATTTTTTTATGTGCACTAAATCTCCGTATAATAATTCATCTAAAAATCGCAATTCTTCTTGATGCCATTGATCTTTTTGCTCATCGTAAACACTAATTTGCACATAAATCGTTGTGTTTTTTTCTACAAAATCAGTGACGGTGATGTGGCATTTCATATTCGTTCCTCCTATATTCCCAGCAGACTCATTTTATTTCTTCTGAACAAATAACTCTCTACATTCTACCATTTGTATAAATAAAAAAGACTTGGAGCTTCTGCCCAAGTCTCTATCGTTTAAAATAAGCCAATTGCTTTCCCATCCGTAGTAACGTCCATGCTTAACGCAGCTGGTTTTTTAGGTAGACCTGGCATCGTCATAATGTCACCTGTTAAGCACACTAAAAAGCCTGCGCCTAATTTCGGAATGATTTCACGAATTGTAATGGTGAATCCTTCTGGACGTCCCATTAGTTTTGGTTGATCAGATAAAGAATACTGTGTTTTCGCCATACAAATAGGTAATGAATCCCAACCGAATTTTTTCAATTCTACAAGTTGTTTTTGTGCGAAATCGGATAACTGTACATCTGTTCCTCCATAGACTTTTTGAACGATTGTACGAAGTTTGTCTTCAAAAGAATCTTCTTCTTTATAAAGAAAATTGAAATTTGTCGGTCGCTGGAGTTCTTGTTTTACTAGTTCAGCTAGTGCAATTCCACCTTTACCGCCTTTTTCCCACACTTCTGTCAAAGCAATCGCTATATCTTCTTTTTTAGCCCACTCTAGTACTTTTGATAGCTCTTCGTCGCTGTCTCCAGAAAAGCGATTGAGTGCTACAACTGGCTCAATACCAAACTGTCGGATGGTATCCACATGCTTTGCCAAATTAACCATGCCACGTCTAACAGCATCTGCATTTCCCTCAGACAAACGGTCTTTTGTCACGCCACCATGCATTTTAAGCGCACGAATTGTTGCAACAATCACGACAGCATCTGGATTGAATCCACCTTTTCTTGACTTAATGTGCATAAATTTCTCGGCACCTAAATCCGCACCAAATCCTGCTTCTGTTACTACGATATCCGCTATTTGTCTCGCTGTGTTTGTCGCAATCAACGAGTTGCAGCCGTGAGCAATATTTGCAAAAGGTCCTCCGTGTATGATTGCAGGTGTTCCTTCAATTGTTTGAACCAAGTTCGGTTTAAATGCTTCTTTCAATAATAAAGTTAAAGCACCTTCTGCACCAAGATCTCTAACAGTTACTGGTGCTTTGTCGTATGTGTAACCAATAACCATTTGAGCTAGGCGCTCTTTTAAGTCAGCCAACGAAGTAGCCAAACATAACACAGCCATAATTTCAGAGGCTACTGTAATATCAAACCCATCTTGACGTGGTATTCCTTGGCCTGGTCCACCTAGTCCAATTGTAACTTGGCGTAGCGCTCGATCATTAATATCCAATACTCGCTTCCACGTAATACGACGCGGGTCGATATTCAGAACGTTCTTTTGATGTAAATGATTATCGATTAATGCAGCTAATGCATTATTGGCCGAAGTAATGGCGTGGATATCTCCTGTAAAATGCAAATTAATATCTTCCATTGGCAAAACTTGTGCAAAACCACCACCAGTAGCTCCACCTTTCACACCCATAACTGGACCTAAAGAAGGTTCACGAAGTGCCACTGCTACTGATTCTTTTAATTGTTTAAGCGCATCAGCAAGCCCTACCGTTACCGTAGACTTACCTTCTCCTGCTGGAGTTGGACTTATCGCCGTTACTAATACCACTTGACCCAATTTTTGAACCGGACGCAGTTGATCTACATTGATTTTCGCTTTAAAGTTCCCGTATAATTCCAATGCATCTTTTGAAATACCTGCTTTTTCTGCAATTTCCAGAATCGGCAAGATAGTCGCTTCGCTCGCAATCGATAAGTCTGTAAAAGCCATGAATGGAATCCCAACTTTCAATTTTTTTCTTTAGTATAACCTGTTTCTTGCGAAAAATCTTTAACGACCATCAATTCCGGAAAATCTTCTTCAATTGATACAAGTAAATGATTTTCTTGCAAATAATCGTGCAGTTCTTCTCCGTTTACTTTACGAGTTTTCTCCAAACCTACCGTATCTTCGTGGAAGTTCAGAATGTATTTTTTCCGAGCATCTTTCGTCAATACATAGACATCAAAAGGTTCGTATTTTTTTACTTCAAGCAATTTTTGATGTGCTAAAATCGATGCTGCATCCAACTTATCAAAATGTGCATAAAGAAAATCCTCAGAACGTTTTTTTTCTGCTGAAATAAAACTCATTTTTGCTTGGTGGCGGTTAATAAAACGTTCGGATAACGATTGGTAAAATGTAATGGTTTCCCATTCAACGTCGTTGCTGTACTTTTCGATAAAGCGCTCAGATAACACTTGATGACGTGTGACGAGCAGCCAATCTACTTTGCGTGCATGACGATGAATTAACGGCATTGGCAAATACTGATAGCGACTAAGTTCTGTCCAGTCTAATTTGTCTTGGTGCTTTTCGATAAATGCAGGGGATAATCCTTTAGTATTCGCTAAGTGTTGCTTTATTGAGACAAACCTCCAATAATCTGTTGCATCAAATGGTTTGCTTTCTTTTTCAAGTATCTTTTGCTGCTTTTTACTCAGTTCAGTTGCATCAATTGGTTGCCATTTCTTTTTATCTGCATATTTTTCAATAAAAGCTTCAGAAAGCTTTTGCGTTTTAATAACTTCATCCCAAAACAATCGATTTCTGTACTTCTGGATAAAGTTTTCCGATAATTTTTGGTGGCCCGAAATTAATTTCCAATCTACTTGATCTAGATTTTCTTTAATAAACTTCTCTGATAGACGCTCATCCTGACAAATCTGATTCCAAGGGACCGAGCGCTTGTCTTTCAAGTCTTTTTCATCCATTAATTCTGTTAAAGAATTGAACATAGTAACCACTCTCTCTTTGCATTTATTATGCCTATACTAACATGTCTTTTGATGAAAGCCCCACAATCAACACATTAAAACCCCTCACTCTAGTAATAGAGTAAGGGGCTAAGTTCATTTTTAGTTATTATTTTTTCTTTTTTACAATGGCCACAGTACATCTCGAGACACAAATAAGTTTTTCGTCTTCATCAACGATTTTAATATCCCACACCATCGTCGTTCGTCCTTTGTGAAGTGGTGTGCCGGTAGCCGTTACGATTCCATCTTGTTTCCCTCGTAAGTGATTGGCATTGATTTCTAACCCTACCGCAAGCTCGTTTTCTTGATCGATTAAATGCCATGTACCAACACTTGCTACAGTTTCAGCCAAAACCACCGACGCTCCCCCGTGAAGTTGTCCGAACAATTGGTGAGTAGCGCCATGCACAGGCATTGTGGCTATCACTTTATCTGGAGTAATTTCACCTAGCTCAATTCCCAATACACCTATAATCGTATCCTCTATCGATTTCATTTGCACGGCAGCATTCTCCTTTTCGACTTGTAAGTCTTCTTATTCTTCGGTTGTATCTTGCTCATTTTCTTCAGCGTAAAGCTCGCGTAATAGGAATTTTTGAATTTTTCCACTCGCATTGCGTGGTAACTCGTCAACAAAATAATATTTCCTAGGTCGTTTAAAACGGGCAAGGTTTTCATTGTTGAGACAATAATCTTCTAAGTGCTTTTCAGTTAGCAATGCGTCTTTTGCGACAATGAATGCCATCACTGACTCGCCCCATTTTTCATCAGGAATTCCTAAAACGGCAACGTCTTGAATGAGTTCGTGTTCATGTAGAGCATCTTCTACTTCACGTGGATAAATGTTTTCTCCTCCACTAATAATCATGTCATCAACTCGATCGGACACATATAAATAACCTTCTTCATCCATATAACCTAAATCACTCGTATGATACCATCCTTTATACATTACACGTGCTGTCGCTTGTGGCCTATGAAAGTAACCAGCCATCATACTTGGTCCTCGAACAATGATTTCGCCTACTTCAAAAGGACCTACTTTATCATCCGGCTCTGCGGGACCGCTATCTTGAGGTCGAACAATTCGAATTTCATGGTTAAAGGCAGGTTTTCCAGCGGATCCTGCTTTTATCAATTGTTCGTCTTCAACAAGAAACGTAATGGCTGGTCCCATTTCTGTTTGACCATATGCTTGGATCAAGTCAATACCCAGTATTTCCTTTACACGTTTAACCAATACGGGTGCCATTGGCGCTGCCCCATACAAGCCACGTTTCAAAGTTTTAACTTTTTCATTGGCACCGTCTATCGTGGTCATCATACTCCACATTGTTGGCACGCCAAACATAACCGAAACTTTTTCGTTTTCAATGGTATCTACCGCTGCTTGAGGATCAAACTGGTGCATGATGATGCTAGAAGCCCCAGCTTGAACGCGCGGTATGATGTTGCAATGCAATTCGGCACAATGAAACATCGGTGCAATCACAAGCCCTACATCATTTTTTGTGTATTTGAGCATAGCGATGCAAGTCAAACTTTGTTCAGCCATATTGCGATGGAGATGAATGACTCCTTTCGGTCGTCCTGTCGTTCCACTCGTATACATGATGGCATAAATGTCCATTTCGTCTACATCAATAAGTGGATCTGACGTCGGTGCGCCCTTGATTTGATCCTGATAGCTCACAGCATATTCTGGAACTTTATCATCTATAAACCAAAATTGAATACTCGGAAACTGTTGCGCTACCTTTTCGACCGTCTCTTGTAACGCTTCTTCAAAAAGCACGATCTCAGGAGCCGCATCATTTAAAATATAGGCCAACTCTTCTGGTTTTAAACGAAAATTGATTGGATTGAAAACAGCTCCGATCTTCGCACATGCAAACAGCGCAGTTGGCAATTCACTATTATTAAACAAAAAGCTCGAAACACGATCTCCTTTACTAATGCCTGCAGCTACAAGTGCATTTGCTAACCGATAAACATCATCACTCCATTCGGAATAAGTCCATCTTTTATCTCTTCTCATATCAACTAATGCTTCTTTATGCGGATACATGCTTACTGTCTGATCAAAGATTTTCCCAAGTGTTGCATACATGCTTTACTCCTCCTCTTAATGAAACCGTTTTCCATATGCTCCAATAATGTCAGAAAAAAAGAAACATTGCAATAACTAAAAAAAGTCAACAAGAATGGACATTAAACAGCTATTTACAAATAGCTATTAACATTTAACGAAAACTACCGATATAGTTTATGCAGGAATCCCAAATTTTAAAACACTCATTATTTTTCTAATAAAACATATTTTATCTTTTTTTCATGACTATCATCTTTGTAACACAATTGTAATATAAACCTTATTGCCTATATATCGTTCTTTATATAGAATTGAAACAGTTGTTAAAAAAGATTGAATTATCGGTGAATCGGATAAAGCAAAAGGGGCTTGAGGATGAGAAAGATTATTTTTACGTTATTTGCAGCTACTGCACTATCACTTGCTGTTGGAACTTCTGATACAGAAGCGAGTACTTATACGGTTAAACCAGGAGATACTTTATGGAAAATTGCTTCAAGTAATAAAGTTTCAGTAGATCAATTACTGACATGGAATAAGTTAGCATCAAATTCAATTTATCCAAACCAGGCGATTAAAGTCGCTGCTACTTCAACAACAGTTGTCGTTCCACAAAAAACCATGGCAGCAAAAGCCCCTGCAAGTTCTACTAGTACAAATACATACACAGTGAAATCTGGTGACACTTTATCCAAAATTGCACGTGCTCACAATACTAGTGTCAGCTCGATTCAACAATTGAATCGTTTGTCAGGCACAAACATTTACCCTGGCCAAAAGCTAGTCGTCAGTGGCAAGCCACAAGTTTCTGCGCCAACAACAACTATTGGAGCTCCAGCAACAACCCCAGTAGTTTCAACTACTACGACTTATCGTGTAATTAGTGGGGATACCTTAAGTAAGATTGCTAAAAAGCATAATACCACTGTGACAAAATTAATGAGTGCTAACAACTTGAAAACAACTACCATTCGCGTTGGTCAAGTATTAAAAGTTGATGCCAACTCCTTATCAGAGACTGTGATCACTGTTTCGAATCCAATTGTTTCTGCACCACCTGCTTCTGGAAATGTGACTCTACTTGTCGATACAGCTAAGTCTGTATTAGGTACTCCGTATGTATGGGGAGGGGCGGCACCTGGAGGCTTTGACTGTAGTGGATACATTTATTATGTTTATAATAAAGTTGGTATTAATGTACCTAGAACCAGTACGATAGGCTTTGACGCAATTTCTTCACCTGTCAGTTCTCCTGAAATTGGCGACTTAGTATTCTTTAAAAACACATACCGTGCGGGTATCTCACACATGGGTATTTTTATTGGAAACAATAGCTTT
The DNA here is from genome assembly GCA_038243515.1 of Caryophanales bacterium. Lineage (GTDB taxonomy): Bacteria > Bacillota > Bacilli > Bacillales_A > Planococcaceae > Planococcus. The sequence continues at coordinate 10,960 of JBBSRA010000032.1, read as the reverse complement.
ATTCATGCCGGTGGTGACCGTGTCCAAATCACTAGCTTGAATGATAGCTACTGGGGCAAACATTTCGATAGTTACCAACGTTTGAATGTAATGCGTTAAAGTTAACTTTTACGGATAAAAAACAGCCATGGCGATCCAATCGTTATAGCTGTTTTTTCGTTTTAAGTAAATTATTTGACAAAAGAATTTTCAATTAATTAGAATCATTATCATTTAGAATTGATTTTAATATAAAAAGTGGTATAATTGAATATGGAATGTTTAATTTAAAATAAAAAAAACGAGGTGTTCGATTTATGAGTACAAACAAAACAGGTTTAACAACTAGCTGGGGCTCACCAGTTGGAGACAACCAAAACTCCCAAACGGCCGGACAACGAGGTCCTGTTCTTTTACAAGATGTACATCTTCTTGAAAAACTTGCTCATTTCAACAGAGAACGTATTCCTGAACGTGTTGTACATGCCAAAGGTGGCGGTGCTCACGGTTATTTCGAAGTCACTCAAGATGTTTCTAAATACACAAAAGCTGCTTTCTTATCAGAAGTCGGCAAAAAAACTGACATGTTCGCACGTTTTTCTACAGTGGCTGGCGAGCTTGGATCTGCGGATACACTTCGCGACCCACGCGGTTTTTCTCTAAAGTTCTATACTGAAGAAGGAAACTACGATTTAGTAGGTAACAACACACCTATCTTCTTTATCCAAGATGCTCTTAAATTCCCTGACTTTATCCATACACAAAAGCGTGACCCGCGTACGCATTTGAAGAACCCTAACGCAGTGTGGGACTTCTGGTCATTGTCACCAGAATCATTGCACCAAGTTACGTATTTGATGGGTGACCGTGGAATTCCTGCTACATGGCGTCATATGCACGGATTCGGAAGTCACACATTCAAATGGACAAACGCTGAAGGCAAATCTGTTTGGGTAAAATACCATATGTTAACTGAACAAGGCATTAAAAACATTACACAAGAAGTAGCTGACAAAATTGCTAGCGAAAACCCTGATTACCATACAGAAGACCTTTTCAACGCAATTGAAGAAGGCGACTTCCCAGCTTGGAAAATGTACGTTCAAATTATGCCTTTAGAAGATGCGAACACGTATCGCTTCGACCCATTTGATGTAACAAAAACATGGTCTCACAAAGACTATCCATTAATGGAAGTTGGACGCATGATGCTTAATCGTAACCCTGAAAATTACTTTGCTGAAGTAGAGCAAGCTACATTTTCTCCTGGTACATTGGTTCCTGGTATCGACGTATCACCAGACAAAATGCTCCAAGGCCGTTTGTTCGCATACCACGATGCTCACCGTTACCGCGTAGGCGCTAACCACCAAATGTTACCGATTAACGCAGCAAAAAACCAAGTGAATAACTACCAACGCGATGGTCAAATGAACTTTGGCAACAACGGGGGCGGTTCGGTTTACTACGAGCCAAACAGCTATAGCGGTCCTACTGAAACAACAGCTGCTAAACCGGCTCCACTTGAAGTAACTGGCGTAACTGATTCAGTGCCACACTTTAAAGAAGACCATTACACACAACCAGGCGACCTTTACCGCATGCAAAGTGCAGAAGAGCAAGAACGTCTTGTTGCAACTTTTGTTGGTGGGTTAAGTGGTGTTGATAAAGAAGAAATCAAACTTCTTCAAATCAGCCATCTGTACAAAGCAGATCCTGAATTCGGCACGCGTGTTGCAGAAGGTCTTGGTCTTTCAGTTCCAGATCTTACTGAAACAAAATAATTACTTGATAATGTCATCACTATTTTCTCAATTAGCCTTTTATCCCTTCAGGATAAAAGGCTTTTTTTGCTATTTTAAAAAAAGAGACCACAATAGGTCTCTTTTACTCTTCATTTCTTTCAGCTAAGTTATTGACAATAATCCGCGCCAAGTCGGCTCCGTTTTGTATACAGGCTCCGATTCCCACACCAAAATAAGACGATCCTGCCAATTTAACTCCAGGAAGCGATTTGTCCATTTTTAGTTCTAATTCCGTAATTGCGGTTTTATGACCCATATGATAGTTAGGCATCAAGTTTTTCCAGCCTGTCACTTCGACAGTTAAAGGAGCTTCTTCAATTCTTAAGCTCTTATAAATGTCTCTCATTGCTATTTTCACTAGTTCTTGTTCGGATAAATCTTTCAGCTGGCCATAAGACGGGTGCGAGCTCTTGTAAAATAACCGAACTAATAAGTTTTGCTTTTTTGAAGTATGCTCCCACTTTCGACTTGTCCACGTACACGCGTTACAATGCAAATCACTTTCTTGCGAAACGATAAATCCGGTACCGTCTTCTGGTAGTCGCTCATCGGGGATGTCGTAACCCAAATAAACACTAATCAGTGAAGAATTTAAAAACTGATCAAATTCAGTATCCAGCTCTGGTAGATTCAACAGTTCTTGTGCCACTTGATGAGGAGTTGCCATAATCACATAATCAGCTTCTAGCACTTCTCCCCCCTCTAGTTCTATACAATAACTGTCTTGCTGTTTTTTCACAGACTTAGTTCCAACACCTTTTATAATTCGAGCACGTTCTAACTTGTTTTCCAATTGATCAATCAGTACTTCCATGCCACCATCAAACGAAATGAACTTTTTATTTGCAGCACCCTGGAAAAATTCTTTGTTTGCTTCAAAGCCTTTGATAATACTGCCATACTTGTTTTTATAGTCTACCAAATAAGGCAATGTTGATGACAATGTTAACTCGTGGAGATTTCCTGAATAAACACCAGATAAAACAGGCGCAATTTGATTTTTAACCAGTTCTTTTCCTAAAAAAGCTTCAAGAAACTCACCGATAGAACTGTCACGCGTGTAATTTTCATTGGTGCTAGTCAAATCTTTTAATGCTGTTTGCTTACCTTCTTCAGAAACGAGTGTTGAACTTAATAACGATTCTTTGCTCATCGGAATACCAAAAACAGTGTCTCTTGGAATTGCGTGTAATACATTATTCGCATATAAATAAGAAATTCCTGTGCCATTGTAGACCATTCGATTTTCTAGACCTAGCTCTTGGATAAACGGCATTACGCTTGCATGACGAGCAACAATCGAGTCTGCCCCCACTTCCATAATGAATTCTTCATTTTTTACGGTCTTGATCTTTCCACCTAGCTGCTGTGAACGCTCAATTAATACTAACTCGAGTCCTAAGTTTTCTTGATCTTTTAGTTTTTGTAAGTAATACATAGTGGAAAGGCCTGTGATGCCGCCACCGATGACCACAATTTTTTTCAATTTGATCCACTCCTTGCTTATGCTTCTATTCTATCAACTTTTTTGATAAGCTACATTGTTCTTTTTGTCTGTTTTAATACGCTTTCTAATTTCGCCATGTTAGGATAGAAAGTAGCATCCGTATTTTCAGGCGAAAAGGAGAGTCGTTTAATAATGAATCTTATTGACCAGAATATCATAGAGAGACGCTCAATCAAGAAATTCAAGGTTGACGCGGTCAGCACCGAAGAAATTATCGAGCTTTTGAATGTTGCTAAATGGGCACCAAATCATAAAGTGAATGAACCTTGGCGTTTTTTGCTATATGCAGGAGCCGGAAAAGAAAAGTTTGTACAAGCCTTTCTCGATGCTATGAAAACTTCAGATGGCGAAATCCCTTCTAAAGCACTCAATAAAGCAGATTACTTCCGCAGTATTCCGCTTCACTTGGTCGTTGTTATGCCTGAAGATCCAAGACAAAGAAGATGGGATGAAGACTATGGCGCTATTTCTTCCATGTTACAAAACTTCCAACTAGCTGCTTGGGAACGGGGCATAGGTATGATTTGGCGTTCTAACGACTGGATTTCTAATCCTATTTTTCGTGAAGCAGTAGGTGTAAAGCCAGGCGAGAAAATTGTTGCCACGATGATGATTGGCTATCCTGCTCATATCCCAGAAAAACAAGAACGCACTGACATTCGTGAGAAATTAACGATTATTAACGAATAACTTCTATTAAAAGAGATGTCGCATACTGCGACATCTCTTTTTTAGTTAATTACTTGCTCACAAAAGGAACTAGTTAGAGTGATTTCAGTCTAATAAAGAAAGAGGTGAAGTGCGATGAAAACAGCTTGGGTTGCTCTTGTATATTTATGTATTTTCGGCTTATCTGTTTATGTTTATGCCACACAATTAAACCGACCCGGTGACGAACTGCATCAGCGACTCCTTCCTGTAGAAATCAAAACCGTTACGTCAGGTATGAATGACGAAGCACTTCAGAAAATCGTCCATAACGCCAAAAAAAGCAAAGATGTTCTCTCTATCGCCGGTATGCAACATAGCCAAGGCGGTCAAACGGTTTATCCGAACGGTATTATGATTGATATGAAGCCTTACAATCAAATTAACAAAGTAGATCTACAAGCAAAAACAGTTACTGTACAAAGTGGTGCAACGTGGGCTGATATACAACGAGCCATCAATCCATACGGCTTGTCTTTAAAAGTTAGTCAATCACAAAATATCTTCACCGTAGGTGGCTCATTAAGTGTGAATGCACACGGTTTAGATATTCGGAATGGCGGGTTAACCGATACTGTTTTGTCTATGCGCTTCATGAACGCTGATGGAGATATTCTTGGACTGAGCCCATCGGAAAACAGTGAGTTGTTTTATGCTGTTCTTGGCGGTTACGGATTGTTTGGCATTATTTTAGACGTTACCTTGCAGCTGACTGATGATGAATTGCTCCAAACCAAAACAGCAAACATGCCGTATACCGAATATCCTTCTTACTTTAAACAACAAGTTCAAAGAGACCCCAAGGCTAAAATGCATTTGGCACGCATTTCCATTGCACCCGACTCTTTTATGGAAGACATGTATGCCATCACTTATAAAACTGCTCCAGACCAAAGACAACTTGCGAGTTATCAAAAACTAAAAGACGAAAATTTAGTTGCCGTGCCAAAATTTTTTCTAGGACTTTCGCGTATTAATGATGCTGGAAAAAACAGCTTTTGGAATGCCCAAAAAGTTTATACACAACAAATCGAGGGAAACCTTGTGTCTCGGAACAATGTCATGCGTTCAGATTCAGAATTTATGGAGTATGACAATAGTCGAAAAACAGAAATTTTACAGGAATATTTTGTTCCTGTAGACCAGTTTGAACATTATATACCGGCATTAAAAACTGTACTTGAAGACCATCCTGATTTTAACTTATTAAATGTTACCATTCGTTATGTTGAACAAAACGAGGACGCGGTTTTGTCTTATGCAAAAGAAGAAATGTTCTCCCTTGTTTTGTTAGTCAATCAAGGAACGGATACAAAAAGCGTGCAAGCAACGCAAGACGTAGTGCGAGAAATGATTGATCTAACTCTTGCACACGATGGCAGTTATTATCTTCCTTATTTCGGTTATCCGACGAAAAAACAAATGCAGGAAGCTTACCCAAAAACCGAAGAATTCTTTGAGTTAAAAGAACGCTTTGACCCAGAACACCGCTTTATGAATCTTTTTTACGAGGAGTACCGGCCATGAACTACAAACGCTTTATTTATTATCAAGGAATTGTAGGTATGGCTGCTAGCATGATTTTTCCGTTCTATATTTTGCTGATTCGAAACATTGGCGATAGCTATGCTCAGTTTGGCTGGGCTTACGGTTTATTCGCTTTGACTGCTGCACTTTGCTATCCCTTAGTTGGGAAGTATGCTGATCAGGTTGGCGATAAATCATTACTAGCCATTTATTCTTGGGGAATGGCCATTCTTTTATTGTTTTTTCCACTGGCTACTGAAGTGTGGCATGTCTACATTTTGCAAGTACTTATGGGGATACTTGGCGCCGTTCAAAAAAATTCAGAAAAAACGATTTTAGCGCGTTACGTCACGAAAGAAATTGCCGGAACACAAATTGGCCGTTATCATGTTTGGACATCAGTTGCCGCAGCGGTTGCGGTAATTGCTACCGGCTATCTCGTCGACTTTCTAACAATCGCTAGCATTTTTTATGTAGCTTCACTAATTTTTGCTGGGAGCGGCATCTTGCTACTAAAATTGAAAACAAACGAGCTATAAAGTGGAAATAAAAAGACGTTTTGCCCGACCATTTTGTTGGTCAAGCAAAACGTCTTTTAACGACAATATTATTTCGTTTTTTTAGTTATAGCGGACATTGCGCCTACTGCTCCTGAGTATTCTCCATTTTTCGGAAATACAGGAACAGAACCACGCAAAATTGTATAGCTGGTTACCACTTCTTTTAATAACGGATTGTCGATAAACGAAGAGCCGATATAGACAATGATCGAACTTCTGCACTGACGAGCTGCTTGCACACTTACAGTACTGACCGTTTCACCTACTAGTCCAATAACCGTCGCCAACAATTCTTCTTTCGTTAAGTCATCTGAAATCCCAGAAAGATTTTGCCCAAAATTACTAGCTGTTAACTCGCCTGGTATTGGCGGCTCCTTGCCTTCATAAATGTGCTTAACCTTCAAATCTATTCGGTCACGTGAACCTTGACTTGCCAATGCGATAATTTCGTCGTAGCGCGTAACTCCTGTGAGTAAATGACTCAGTCCAATTAATGTACCACCACCGACACCGGTGCCTCCTAGTCGTTCTTGTGCATTGTCTTGAATGCAGTGGATAGAAGTTCCTGTTCCCACATTTGTTATGAGATAAGCATCTTCTAAGTCCCCGCTTTTCTCAAGGAGAACTTGTACACCTAAGTGCGTCGCTTCAAATTCCACCATTTCTTGCGCTGGTCGATCAAGTAAAGAAATCAAAACACCTGATTTTCCTCCTGTCACACACACTTGGCAATCACCTAATTTATTTACCCAGTGAGCAACTTGTTCTATTTCAGCAATTGGATACTTTTCAAAATAGACTTCTCCTTTTTGAGTATATGCCACTTTGATTAATGTACCACCTGCATCTATTCCGACAATCATTTTCGCACCTGCTCTTTCTCGCATTCTTCTAAAAAAATGTCAGATAATTTATACATGTATGATAAAATTCTACCATACTCATTTAGATTGTGGGAGCTGTTTACCAATCATTACTAATAAAGCTCTTTTCTCTTGTAGAGGATATGTTAATTATAGAGGACTAACGGGTATACCATATCCAAGAGATCAATCAAACTAAGGAGGTAAAAAAATGGATACTTCAACATGGCTGTACATAGCACTCGGCATCATTATACTAGGATTAATTATCGCAGTTGTTGGCGTTGTGCTTTTAATCGTTGGAATGAAAGAACCCATGAAAGAGATAAAAGGTTCCGCTAATAATTTAAAAGACCGCATGGGCAAGCTTCAATTAGAGACAACCAGTTTGTCACACCATGCAAACGAATTAAAAGAAGATATTCAAATGAAATCAGAAAAAATCACGTTGTTTGTTGACGCTGCAAAAGGAACAAAAAATTCAGTCGTTGACTTGAATGCGTCGGTTCGTGCAATTACAGAAAACATCACATCGAGAGTAGACCACGACCGAGAAAATGTGGCACAAGTAAACGAGTGGAGCAACAGCGCGGTTAAGCTTCTCCAAATGATAGAAGATCGGACCCGCACCGAAAAAAACAACTCTACTTATTCTTCCACTCCTTTATCCGAAGATAAACAATGGTAGAACCAACAAAAAGCAGCCAGAATGGCTGCCTTTTGTCACGAAAAAATTTAAATGCTGACGACTTGCTTTAGTTAAAGTGATTGACTTTAGTAAGCATCGATACTTTTTTGGATATTCACTTGATGTGGGAATGGAATCTCAATGCCTTTTTCATCAAGTGCTTCTTTAATGGCTTTGCGCAATTGGCGCTCTACTGCCCACTGCTCTCCGTTCGCTGCTTTTGCAATGACGCGTAAAGTTACATCTGAGGCACCAAATGCTTGCACACCGATAACATTAGGCCCTTCCACAATGCCGATATCTTCTGCTGCTACTTGCGCGCAAGCCGCTTGGATAACTGCCATCGCTTTATCAATATTTGCGTCGTAAGATATCCCAATGTCCACAAGCGCACGCATATGCCCACGCGAATGATTGCTCACTGTAGTTATGTCTCGGTTCGGAATGTAATTCAATGTCCCATCGAAACTCCGAACTTTGGTTGTTCGTAACCCTACTGCTTCTACGATACCGTCAATGTTCCCAACGGTGACATAATCATTAACATCTAACTGCTTTTCAAGCAGTAAAAAGAACCCGGTAACCACATCACTGACGAGACCTTGTGCCCCAAAACCAATCGCCAAGCCAATAATTCCAGCACCCGCAATTAAACTCGCTACAGACAATCCGAAGATATTGAAAATGGTCGTGACGAGGATAAAAATCAATACGTATGAGAATACATTTTCGGATAAGCTTTGGAGCGTTAAGGCACGACCTTTTGTAACGTCTTCTTTTACTAATAACTTTTCAAAAAAACGGTTTATTAGTTTTTTGCCGATTGCTCTAACTAATAAGAAAGCAATTAAAATGCCAATGACTTGAGCCGCAATCACGCCTGCCCCAAAAAGAAGCCCTTCCCAGTCAAAATTTTTAAAATTAAACAAACAATCATCCTTTCTATTCTCTGTAGCAATCAATATTTATTTAAATTCGCGATAACATTCTATATGTCTGTTCCTTTATAACATAAGTGCAGCAATGATTTCATTGGCAATACAAATCTTTTTAGTATATATGATCAAAAAAAGAAAAGAAATGCTTCACGAGAAGCTCTCTCTTCAATCGATATTAAAATAGTTAAGGTTATTTCTTCTTCAACAGACGGAAAACAATAAATCCAATGATAACCACTGCTAGAATTAAAACGATCGTGATGATGGAGTTTCCGCTATCTTCTTCAGTCGTTTCTGTAGCTTGGGAAGACTGTTCTTCTGTAGCTGTCACTTCTTCTGCAGCAGGCTCTTTGTCAGTTTCAACTTCAGGTTCTTCTACTACCGGTTCTTCTTCTACAACTTCAACCGCTAATTCAAATGGAACTTCTCCTTCAATCGGGTGACCGTCTACTCCAATAATCTTCCATTGAATCGTATAAGAACCATTTGGAAGCTCTTCAGTCATTTTCCCAGTCATGACTCCACTTGCAAGCACTACTTCTTCAAATTCATAAGTCGATCCTTCACTTTCTAAAGTCATCGTACTTCCTTGTTCGATAACCGTTCCGAAAGTTAGAATGACTTCATCTAAAGTTTCAACTACGACCGATCCTTCTGCAGGTGTCGATGAAGACAGCGTTGTATGTGCTTGTCCAACTAGCGGCAACGCAAAAATAGATAATACTAATAATATAATTATTTTTTTCATTCGGTTCATCTCCATTTCTATTTCGATTTTACAGCAATTGCAGTCTTGTTCATCCTTTTATTTTTTCTACACCTCAAAATTTTCTTTATCGAATACATTCCGACACAATAGAGTAGAAAATAGAGCCTATTAACCTAGCAAACAACTTTTAAAGCTTTCGTTTATATACATTTTGGCAAAACAAAAAGCTAGCCTAGTCGGCTAGCTTTTTTGCTATCTTTGTTTACTGCTTGCGTGTACGAACAGCAACGGCTGTTGTCAATGCCGCTAACATTAAGCCTGCAAGTACCCATAAGAATGGGAATGATCCCGTATCGGACATGCCGCCCATGCCTGTTTTCGGCATTTCAGATGGCATTTCTGTTGCGCTAAATTCTTCTGGGAATTGATCGACAATCGCTGCAGACAAGCCTGCTGCTGGCATTTGCATGTGCGCATACGCCTCGCGAAGTGAACTGTACGCTGCGTCATAATCGCCCGCTACATACGAATCAAATGACGCCAGTAGTTGTCCAACGTGTGCGGTTAAGCCTTCTTCAAGTGCTGCTGCAGGCACGCGTCCTTCAGTCGCTGCGTCTAAGAATGCCGCTTGGTCTAAGACATACTGATCAAGCTCTGCACGTGCTTGTTCTTGTCCTTCTTTGTTGCCTTCACCTGTTGCGGTTACGTAATCCACGAAGTAACCAATGTGTGACTTCCATGTTTCTTCAAATTGCATTCCGGCTTCTTCTCCGTAAACAGAACCAACTGCCGCTGACAAGTCATCCGCGTTGGCAAGAAGTGCACCTGCTGCTTGGTCAAAACTTTCTGCGCCGTCAGCACCGTCTTGCATCGCCATAACCGCAAGTCCTGCATGTTCTGTGAACGTTGTGTTCAATGTTGCACGTAGATCAATAGCTGGTGTATCTGCACTTGTGTTTTCAAATTTGTCCGGGAATTGTGTGGTGATCGCAACTGACAAGCTTTCGGCAAACATGCTCATATGTTGAATCGATTCACGTTCTAATGAATACGCTTTTTCAAAGTCGCCTGCCACGTATGCGTCAAACGCCATGATCAACTGATCCACGTGCTTGTCCAATCCTTCTTGAACCGCCGCTGCTGGCAAAAGTCCGCCCGTTGCTGTATCAAAAAATTTCGATTGTTCGACTTTGTATTCTTCGAGTTCCGCTAACGCTTGGTCTTTGCCTTCTTGGTTGTCTTCAGCCGTTGCCGTTACATAATCCACGAAATACCCAATATGGGATTTCCAGATTTCGTCAAACTGAGCTGCGCCTTCTTCGCCGTACACTGAACCAACTGCCGCTGACAAATCATCGGCGTTGGCGAGCAATGCGCCCGCTGCTTGGTCAAAATCTTCAGCGCCATCGACGCCTTTACGCATCGCTTCAACTGCAAGGAATGCGTGCTCTGTTAATGTCGTGTCTAGCGCAATGCGTAATTCCGCGGCTGGTGTTGTTGTGCTCATGTCCATTGCAGATTCGCTTGTAGGCGTTGTGCCTCCGTGGCTGTCTGCAAGTGCTGCCGTTGGTACAAGTAGTGCTAGGCTAAGTGGTACGGCTAAAAGTACTTTGTTTAATTTCATCTAAATCGCTCCCTTTTCTCGTTTTTTTTCGTTATACAGGCATAACGCAAAG
>JBBSRA010000031.1:0-24854 GCA_038243515.1 Caryophanales bacterium | reverse complement strand
GCCATTACCTCCTGACAATAGCAATAACGGTGAAAATGTGACAACAATTGCCAAACTAGAAGAAATGATAGATGGGTATACTTCACGGACACCGGTAATGGCGCCATCAAGTGCAGAATCACCTAATTTATAACGCCGCTGAATATTATCGTTAACCACGATACTGTCATCCACTAAAATTCCGATTGCAATAATGAGACCGATAACTGAAATCTGATTCAAGTCAACGCCTAGCCACGGAATCGGAATCATACCGATCAACACAGAAGCCAGTACAGTCAACGCAACAGCAAAAGATCCAAACAATGTTAATCCAGCTGTCGTGACAATCAAAACAGCTAATACAGCGATGGCCAATGAAACATATAAGCTGTCAAAAATTTCGTTGACGTTATCCGCTTGAGATTCGTATTTCTCAGCTTGAACACCGGCTGGTAAATCTCCTGCAAATTCCTCTATTTTTTTAGAGACTTTGTCATCTACAGAAGGAACATCCTGTCCTGTCTGCAAAAAGACGGTATACGAAATAGCGTCTTCGCCTTCGAACGTGACAATATCTTCCGTTTCTTGGTCTACCGTTTCAATCGTTGCAACATCTGCAAGTGGCACTGCTGCTGCACCTACTTGTAGTTCTTTTAGTTTTTCAATGCCTTGACCTTGTTGCACAGTCAGACTGACTTGCTCATTGCCGTTATCATGCGTTCCAAGAGACAACGGCTGATTTGCTTGTTGAAGCGATTGAAGCACTTCAAATGGCTGAAGCTGGTTAGCTGCTAGCTCTTCACTATTAAGTTCAATCAGAACTTGCTGTGAATTCAAGCCTTTGACAGTTGTTCCGGCAACTCCAGAAACTCTTTCTACTTCTTTAGAAAGCGTGGATAAAGCATCTTCCATACTTGCCAGTTCTTCTTTGTCTCCGTAAAACATATACGACACTAAGGGAAAAGTTAAATCTAGTTTTTCTACAGTTGTTTTTTGTGCATTATCAGGGAACCCTGATGTAGCATTTCCTGTTTGCTGCTGGATGCTATTGATCAACTCATCGGGATTTTCACCATCTTCTATTTCTAATGTGATAATAGAAGCAGAGTTAGCAGAAACCGATTGCAGTGAAGCAATGCCATCTACCTTTTGGATTTCATCTTCCAGCGGATTGGTTATGGAAGTTTCTACTTCCTCAGGTCCTGCACCCGGCAAAATTGTTGAAACTAATACGAGGCTTGAGGGTGTCTCTGGAATTTCACGCTGTGGCAATGTGATAAAGACATATGCCCCAACGATCGACAGAATTAAAATTAAAAATATGAATAACTTGCTTCGATCTAATATATATTTCATCGGTCAGCCTCCTCTGTATTTTTTGTATAATGATTGTATAACTACGCATTTAAAAACACTAGTAAAAAGCTCCAAAAAACCAGATGAGTTGTTCATCTGGTTTTACAAGTTTTGCAGTTGTTGTGCGGCAACCACAGCGCAATCCCTACTAGAAAAAAGCTCATCATCATGCCTCTCTAATCGGTTTTTCTTTAGTTCAACCATGCCTCATCTTGCAAAAACATTCTTTCCACTAAAAAAGACAGCTCTGTTGGCTGTCTCAAATTTGCATTTAAAGATTTTGGAAAAACAAACGAATTACGTCGATTCCTCCAATGATATTACCGGCTGCGGTTCCTAGATTTGTCAGAACCACTACAAGTAATACGCGTGTAACTTTATTGTCCCAAAAGCCTTTAAGAGTAAACACGTCTTTCGACAATGTCTGGAAATCGCCCACATTTGGACGACGAACATATGCCTGTGCCAGTCCAGAAAACCAACCAGCGGCCAAAAGAGGATGAAGGGCACCAATAGGTCCACCGACAAACGCTGTCAAAATCGCTAATGGATGACCAAAAGCAACCGCCGCTCCGATTGCACCAAGACATGCAGTCCACAAAATCCAACTAATGGTTTGGTCGATACCGGCTGCAGGGTTATTCATAAACGTAATTGCAATCATAACGACTAACGCTACAGGTATTGCCCAACCAATAATTTTCGGCCACTTTGATTTTGGTGGAACTTCTGATAATTTTGCTAAATCGTGCTCATTATGAACTTCTTTAATAATACCTGGTACGTGCGCTGCACCAAGAACAGCAATAATCTTTTTACCAGGTGCTTTTTTTATTTTTTGAGCCAAATATTGATCTCGCTCATCAATAAGCGGTGTTTTTAATTTTGGAAAAGCTTTCGTGAAGTCATCCATTACCGCGTTTAACGTATCTTGAGACTTCATCTTTTCCAAATCTTCTTCTGAAATAGTTTCTTTACTGAAAATGCTGAAGAACACAGACGTCAGTAGCTGTGCTTTTCCCATAAAGCCGATGTTGCCCCAAATACGCGAAAACGTTACTTGGATATTGCGGTCCGCTAGCACAAGCTCTGCCCCTACTTCTTCAGCAGACGCAATGCCTTGGATCATTTCTTGCCCTGGTTTGATGCCAAACTGATCTGCAAGTCGGTTTTGAAAAGAAGAAATGGCCAAGTTCATCAATAACAAGCTTGCTTTTTTGTCTTTAATCACTTGGAAAATGTCGGTTTCTTTCCATTTGCTATCTTGCGTTACCGATTCAAATCGTTGCGCATCTAATTCAATACAAACTGAATCCGGCTGTTCTGCTTCAATAACTGCTTTAACCTGTTCCGCACTGGCTTTAGAAACGTGTGCTGTGCCGATGAGGATCAATTCTTTTTCACCATATTCTATGCGTGTGATATTGTCATCCATCCTGCTGTACTTCCTTTATAGAACTTTATTTCTTTTCATAACACATGAAAAGACTGTCTATTTTATATAATGAATCACATTAGCAAAAATATCAATGCTACGCCCTTTTAATCGCACTTGAAAATAATTTCTACAATACCTCAAACGAAAAAAACCGCTCTAGACTGACGCTTATATGCATGTCACGCAACTGGCGCAAGGGTGCCGGAGTACATCTTTTCATTTTGCTGTTTTCTGCTATTTCTTCTCTATATCTTTGAATAACGAGTCATTTAGCTAGAGAACAAACCAACTGAAATCTCCACGAAGTAACGTGGCGTTTGGTTTTACTATTTAACATTACAAATCAGTGGCATTAAAGGTATCGCCTTCTTTTAAATTGCCTGCCTTAAAGCCTTTTTTAAACCATCTTTGCCGTTGTTCGGAACTGCCGTGTGTAAAACTCTCAGGTACTACGTAACCACGTGCACGTTGTTGAATGGTGTCGTCTCCTACAGCACTTGCCGCAGTCAATGCTTCTTCTAAGTCGCCTTCTTCTAGATAACCCATGCCTTGTGCATGATTTGCCCAAACGCCAGATAAATAATCCGCTTGCAGTTCCAAGCGTACTTGCACTTTATTGTATTCTTCTTCGCTCGATTGATTGCGTAGTGGTTGTACTTCTTCCATTACACCAAGCAAATTTTGGACATGGTGTCCCACTTCGTGTGCCACGACATAGGCCATAGCGAAATCGCCTGGCGCTTGAAATTGCGTTTGAAGTTCATTGTAAAAACTCAAATCGATATACAATTTGTAGTCGCCTGGACAATAAAACGGACCGACTGATGCACCCGCTGTTCCACAGGCAGATTCAACACTACCGGTATACAAAACCAGTGTCGGTTCTACATATTCCATACCTTCTTCTGCAAACACTCTTGTCCACACTTGTTCTGTGTCTGCGAGAACAACTGAGACAAATTCAGCCAGTTCTTCTTCCTCAGCTGTCGCTTCATACGGCTGGTTTGAAGTGGTTCCTGGTGATCCACCTAACTGATCTAAAATGACGCCTGGATCGCCACCTAAAAACGCGATCAGCAAGACAATTAAAATACCTCCGATACCGCCACCTGCTACAATCGCGCCACCTTTGCCTCTTCGATCTTCAACGTTTCTACTAGCTTTTCTACCTTTCCACTCCATAAAAGTCGCCTCGCTTCGAAAATGTTTTTATTATCATCATCATACCCTTTGTTACCGTTGTGCTAATCCATTTTAGGCAGCTGATAAATTAAAAATCGTTCGCGTGGATCTTTGTAAAAATCAGGAAGTGGAATTTCATTGATTAATTGAAAAATCGTGCTCGCTTCCAAATAATCGCGATACTCTTGTGAAGCAAAAAACAAAATGACGGTAATTGTTCGTGGTGCTTTTTCAGCAGAACGTAAAATCTGATTAAGAAATGCGATAAACACTTGTACAGAAAAAGGATTAAAAAAATAAAAAACGGTATCTTGCTCTGCTATTAAATATTCCTGCGCCACTCCATTATAAAAAGTAATGCTCGTTTCAGCGTCTTTATGTTTTCGCAAGTAACGCTTTTTATTTTCGAGAGCTTCCGCATAAAATAGCGGATTCATTTCAATTCCTACACTTTCTACTCTAAATAAATGATGAACGTAAAAATTTAACCGTCCTTTGCCACAACCAACGTCTACGAGCTGATCTTCTGGTAACAAGTTATAATGTTGAAACAATACATCTAGTAGCTTGTATGGCGTTGGTTCGTAGCGATTATGATGCAAAGAATTTGTAAATCCTTGTTGGTTTCCCGCTGTGACAATGTTTAATTTTTGTTCGTAGTTTTGTTCGTTCATTCTATTTCACCTTCTTCTATTCTATTTTGCTTTTCGTATCTTGCAATTGACAGAACAATTTGTTATAGTACAGCTAATTCAATATTTCTTGCTCCAGTTTTATAGGAGTGGGATAGAGGCGCAAAAATCATCAGTACGCAAAACGAGGAGTATGAGATCCGTTGACGTTTGCCGAAAGGGGGTTTTGCCGAAGTGACGGAGATCTCATATTTCCGTGCGCTGGGTCTGCATTCAATAAATGCAGGACTGTCATATAGGAAACTATATGGAGGGCTATCTGATGCACAGAAACGAATGATAAACATTGTTTCTATTGCAGCAACAGGACTCCCTGTTGCTGCTTTTTTGTTTATTCGTGACTGCTCCCTCACCTCTAAGCTACGAAAAAATTAGAAAAGGGTGTGCTTTTTATGAATTTCGGCCAACTCATCACAGCAATGGTAACACCGTTCGACCATCAAGGAGAAATCGATTTCCAAGCAACCGAGCAACTTATTGAATACTTAATCGCTAATGGATCTGACAGTTTGGTCATCGCAGGAACAACAGGTGAATCGCCTACTTTATCAACAGATGAAAAAGTAGCATTGTTCCAATTTACTGTTCACACAGTCGCTGGACGAGTTCCTGTTATTGCAGGTACCGGATCAAACAATACACGCGCTTCAATTTCATTGACTCAGCGAGCAGAAAAAGCTGGTGTTGACGGAATCATGCTCGTTACGCCTTACTACAATAAGCCTTCACAAGAAGGCATGTTCCAACATTTCCAAGCAATTGCCCAGTCTACTCGCTTGCCCATTATGCTGTACAATATTCCAGGACGTAGCGTCGTTAATCTGCTTCCAGAAACCGTTATCTGTTTGTCCCAGATCAACAACATTGTTTCTATCAAAGAAGCGAGCGGTGACTTGGATGCAGCTTCAGAAATTATTGAAAACACACCAAAATCTTTTTCTGTCTACAGCGGCGACGACAGCCTAACTTTACCGATGCTGTCTATCGGTGGAAATGGCATCGTTTCGGTTGCTGCTCATGTTATCGGCAACGATATGCAAAACATGATCTCTAGCTTTAAAGCTGGGGACGTAGAAACAGCAGCGGCTATTCATAGACGTTTGTTGCCAACCATGAAAGCATTATTCGCTGCACCAAACCCATCACCTGTTAAAGCAGCTCTTATCATGATGGGTGTACAAGTAGGTGGTGTTCGCTTGCCGATGATCTCATTAACTGACGAAGAAACTCTGACATTACGTAAATCTTTGCCGAGCCTGCATTCAGAAGCTGTGACAAACTGAATATACAAAAAAACGCTGAAGCCTAAGAGCTTCAGCGTTTTTTTGGTTGAGCGGCGTTCATCTGATTTAACACACGCTTCAGACTTCCACCAATCTCAACATCTTTTAAATCCATTCCGATTTCAATTAGTGTTAAAGCAATTTCAGGACGAATTCCCGTGAGAACTGAGCGTATGCCCACAAGTTTCAGCGACTGAATGATTTTAAGGATTTGTTCAGCGACCATCGAATCTACTCTTACCACTCCTGACAGATCCACAATCAATACGCTAATTTTCAGCTGATTTGCTGCTAGTAAAGTTTTCTCTAGAATATAATGAGCACGATCCATTTCAATACTGCCAACTAACGGTAAAATAGCGACCTGATCACTAATTGGAACGACTGGCGAGGAAAGTTCAAGAAACTCTTTTCTTGCACATTCCAATTTCCGCCGATATGAAACCGCATAAGCTTCTGTATACGAAAAAGCCGCATGGTCCAGCAAAGAATGGAACACTTCCATAACATCGAAAAGAACTTGAAGCTTTATCTCTTGTTGAATAGCTTCTGTCTTAATGACTGTTCCAATATGTTTGCGAAACAGCGAAGTTTCTGCCAGCGCATCTTCGAGTGACCGATTGTTTTCAAGAAAAAAATTCCCTGTTGTTTCTCCCCACTTTTGGATATTGGCATAGACTCTTTGAATATCGCAGCTATTGCTAATGGATTGTCCGATCAAATCCACAAAACCAATTCGGATGTTATTAACAACTTCGATAAAGGCTTTATTCATTCGCAACTGCTCAGCTTGAAGATTGGTGTTTACTTCTTCATGGATTAATTGTGCAATTAATTGTTTATCTGCTGACACGCGTTCCCCCAACAAGCGATTCTCTTTTTCCATAAGACCTCCACAGGTAAAGATATTTTATACGCTAAGTATAGCTGTTAAGTCAATAGTTGCAATGGGCCCAGCTCCCTACTCTTCCCAATAAAAACATCCGTTTTTAAAGAATGATATACAAGATAGTTCTTTATTCAATGTTCCTCTTCATAACCTTCTCTTTTTCGCTAACAGCTTGAATATAAGCAAAAGGTTTGTTTTGAAAAGCAGTGGGGTAGACTATTATTACCTTACTTTGCAGGTGATTTATCACTATTAGGAGGAATCGACAATGACAAACAAAGAAACAAAATTGATTCAATCATACGATGTACAAGCGGAAGTTTTGCACAAAATTAGTGAATTGAAAGCAGAAGGCTATAAAGAAGAGGATATGTATGTGATTGCCAAGCATGATGATCAGCTATCTATGGTTCAAGGCCAAACGGATGTTCATTTAAACGTTCAAGATGACGACGACATGATGGGCAAATTCAAATCCTTTATTTCTGGTGAAGATTCTACACGTGATGCTTTTAAACAAATGGGATTAGGAAGCGGCGAAGCAGACGATTATTACAGACAAGTCGAAAACGGCAAGCTGGTGCTTTACGTCAATAGCGACTACAGCACGTCTTACAAGCCACAAACTGGCAACCAAGCAGAAGCTAGTGCGACAACTGCTGAAGAAGAACATCTGCGACTGCATGAAGAGCGCTTAAGTGTTGATAAAGAACGTGTGCAAACAGGCGAAGTAAATGTCGGAAAGCATGTTGTTGAAGAGCAACAAACACTTGAAGTTCCTGTTGAACGCGAAGAGGTCTATGTGGAACGTCGTCCTGTAAACGAAGAAGTCGACTCTGACACAACTGGTTCGACGGATAAAGGCGTTTACGATGATGGAGAAACCATCCACATCCCTCTTTCAGAAGAACGTGTTGAAGTCAGCAAAAAAGACGTCATCAGTGAAGAAATCGTTGTCAAAAAACGTACAGTTCAAGACACTGAAGTAGTAAACGAAACCGTCCGCCATGAAGAAGCGGACATTGATGAACAAGTAAAATCGAAAAAAAATGATCACAATTCACTTTAATAAACAGAAAAGACGTATCCGGATGAGTTTATTTGGATACGTTTTTTCATGTCTTGATGTTACAAGGTTTATCAGGCACGCAACTACGGGTAAAAGAGCTTATGAAGTTAATTGGTACAAATGACATAGGAGGAATTAATCATGGAAAAAAAAGAACATAAACTCATCGGTCTTTTTGATGTACAAGCGCACGTACTGATCCAAGTCGGTGAATTAAAAGCTGCTGGATTCGAAGAAGAAGAGCTGAATTTAGTAGCAAAGCATGACGAACAAATAAACTTGCTAATTGATCACACCGCTGTCCATATTGATACGCAAGACAGAGACAATTTTAAAGGTAAAGTCATCGCCTTTTTAGCTGGCGATGACATCACAAAAGATGCCTTTAACCAGATGGGATTGGACGCAGAAGAAACAGATTATTATTTCCAGCAGGTGGAAAATGGCAAACTTCTTCTTTATACAAGCAGTGAACCAATAGCTGCACTTCAAGCGGAAGCCTCTTTGCCACCTGAGCAGACAAATATATCCGGTGACACTAAAGAGCAAAGCCTCGCTCTGCATGAAGAACGATTGAGCGTTGATAAGGAAAAAGTTCACACCGGCGAAGTCCAGGTTCATAAGCAAACGGTGGAAGAAGACCAGGAAATTCAAGTACCCGTAGAACGCGAGGAAATCGTTATCGACCGACATCCCATTTCTGAAGAAATGACCGCAGTAAAAGAGGAGCAAGTACTTACACCAGCGCAAGCATACGAAAAAGGCGATGCTATTTACATTCCACTAACTGAAGAACGTCTCGACGTCGGCAAAAAGAAAGTCGTCCGTGAAGAAATTGTCATTGGCAAACGAAAAGTAAAAGACGTCCAAGTGGTCAACCAAACCGTGCGCCGCGAAGTAGCTGATATTGAAGAAACTGGAGTTGTCAATAAAGTAGAAAAATAAACAAATAAAAAGGCAGCCATTCTGGCTGCTTTTTATTTGTTTATAAAACTGCTGTCACAATAGCAATAATAATCACTACAACGATTACAATAAAGACAATTGCAGGAATCGCGATAATGAAAAAGCCTTTCCAAGCGGAGAGTCTGTGTGCTTCCCCTACTGCTTTACATTGAATAAAGAATGTCCAAATAGAGACAACTGACAATATAAGAATCAAAATGATTGATAACGGACCTTCATTCTCAAATGGCATTTCTCCTGCTTGTAGAAAATACGTTTCTGGAGATAGCAATATCCATATAAGAATAAGAGGTATTAACCAAATCTGCGTGATTTGACTAGTAAGTACCGCTCTAAACATCTCTGTATAAGTCGCTTGACCTTTAAATAAACGACCGATCAATAAGTATATCCCTGCTCCGACAGACGTACCTACAATAGCTGCCAATGGCCCAACAATTAGCGCCATCAATAAAACTCCCCATAGAGGAAAACTTTGTTCTGCACCTTGATTGCCAATAAGAACTGCTACAAAGCCTGACAAAACGATTAATAAAAAACTAAAATTAGACTCCTTTTCTTCAATAACATATCGGACTGTCTCACGCGGACGTGTCCAAATTGCTGTAAACGGATTTAAATTATCTCGGTATTTTGTCTGTTCCAAAGAAACCCCACCTTTTTATGTATTGATTCTATTCAACCACATTGGAATAATAATGTAAATATCGGAAATTATATCCACTCTACCCTTTTCACTATCACTGAACCCTCGTCTCTTCTGTTCTTCATGCTATACTAAAATCATTCATTAACGAAAGGATGATTTTGTTGTCAGAACTAACGCATTTTAATGCTCAAGGACGCGCCAAAATGGTCGACGTCTCCGATAAAAAAGATAGCGTCCGCACAGCTTGTGCAACTACATCTGTCTTGTTAAACAAAGCCATTTACGAACAAATCAAAGAAGGTACCAATAAAAAAGGTGACGTCTTTGCAGTTGCTCAAGTAGCTGGCATTATGGCGGCTAAAAACACGTCGCAAATCATCCCGATGTGTCATCCTTTAGCTCTTAGTGGTGTCGATATCGAGTTCGAATGGAATGTTGACGAAGATGCCAATCATTTTGAAGTTTTATTGACAGCCCAAGTGAAAACAAAAGGTCCAACAGGCGTTGAAATGGAAGCGCTCACTGCCGCTTCGGCTACCGCTTTAACGATTTACGATATGTGCAAAGCAGCAGGCAAAGAAATGATTATTGGCCCGACGATGCTTCTTCAGAAAACCGGTGGGAAATCAGGAGATTACGCACGCAGTTAATCTATCTTTTTATGAATTTGAAAACCCTTTGGCATTGTCGACAAACTGACAGCATCAAAGGGTTTTTTGGTAAGGACTTATGCACGCTCTTGGTGTTTGGTCAATTCCGTGTAGATGTGATAAATCTCCGGCAAAATCAATCGTTCCATTGCCAACTTTACAGCTCCGCGCGATCCCGGCAAAACGAAAACAGCTTTATCATTCGCGACACCTGCAGCCGCTCGACTAAGAAGTGCCTTCGTTCCAATGTCTTCTGTGAAACTAACGTAACGAAACAGTTCTCCGAATCCTGAAATTTCTTTTTCAAAAAGCGGATAAACTGCTTCTAAGGTCACATCGCGTTTTGCGATTCCCGTTCCTCCTGTTGTGATAATCGCATCAATTTCGTCCCGTTCCAACCAGTCAGAAATCTGTACATGTATTGCGCCAATATCATCCGCAACAATTGCATAATCTATAATGGCCATTCCGTTATCTTTTGCGATGCATTGAACAAGTTGACCGCCAGTATCCGTTTCTTTCGTTCGTGTATCACTGACTGTTAAAACTGCGATTTGCATTTGGTGATTTGTTTGGAACGTTTCCGACATACAAACTCCCCTTTCTTTTCATCCAAATACTTGATGGTATAATTTTCGACCTTCTGCCACATTGTGAATGCCGTGGATCAGCAAACGACCATTGCCGAATAACACCATACGATGATCGAAGACTTCTAATTCGACAAAATAAGGTGTTCGCTTTACTCCTGCACTAAGTCGGATGCCGGCTTTCTCGGCATCGTCCAATGTGATCGGGCGGTTCGGGTCAGGCAAAATCTGTACAGCATCTCTACCACATAGCACGGCATAAGAACTAACTCCCGTCGCGTTTAGCGCCGGATATACAGCGTCTTCTCCACAAGTTTTGCAGTTTGGATCTTTAATACGCGAAACCCCAATATCCAATTGACTATTGTCCCATAGATTGAAATGATGAATTTTTTTGCGCATTGCTAAGCGGTTACCGCTCAGCCATTTCAACGCTTCTGTACTTTGAAGCGCCGCTGCTACTTGCACTGCAGGCGAGATAATACCAACTGTATCGCATGTTTCATTGATGGCTGGGAGGACGGGCAAAAGACAGCGAAAACAAGAGCTTTCACCTGGAATAAATGGAAATACAACACCTGAACTGCCGACACAGGCTCCGTAGATCCATGGCACATCAAACTTCACAGACGCGTCATTGATCAATAAACGTGTTTCGAAATTGTCCGTCGCATCTAAAATCAAATCACTAACTGCCGCTAACTTTTCCATTCCTGTTGCATCTAAATGCTCTAAATACGTAAATAACCGCAGATCGCTACGAATGGCTTTGAGTCTTTGCTCTGCCGCTGCTACTTTGGGCAGCATTTGACGTGCATCTTCTTCAGTGAATAGTTGCTGACGCTGCAGGTTTGATCTTTCCACGTAATCACGATCGACTAAGTGAATTGTTCCAATACCCGCACGTGTTAACGTTTCCGCAATTGCCGATCCTAAAGCACCACAACCCACAATTGTCACTGTTGCTAATGACAGCTTTTGTTGACCCGTTTGGCCGAGTGGCTTGAATAAGACTTGTCTTGAATAACGTTCATCCACACCCATTCCCCACTTTCTAACCGCTTGATGCTCAAACGATTTTTTTGTTACTGTCACTTTACCATGACTCGTTAAAAACTATAGTTGCTCTCAACGTACAGGTTCTTCGGTCATTTGTCCTTTTTCAATTCGCAAAATGTGGTCTGCAAGCTTCTCGGCATCCGCAATTCGATGCGTCACAAAAATCATTGGGATTTGCCATTGCTGATGAATCCGCACTAATTCATTTTGGCAACGATCACGATTAGCATCATCTAAGGCTGAAAAAGGTTCATCAAGCAGCAAAATATCCGGTTGTGCAGCCAAAGAGCGTGTCAACGCGACTCGTTGCTTTTCACCACCTGAAATTTGGTGAGGATATTTGCCTAGCAAACTCGTGATGCCAAGAATTTTCGTCAATTCTGTAATATGCGAGACATCCGTCTTTCGAGGCACTGCGTAAAGAATATTTTGTTCTACAGTTAGATGAGGGAATAGCGCATAATCTTGAAACAAATAGCCAACTTTCCTCTTCTGGATTTTTAGTGGTTTTTGCTGATCGTTAAAAAAATCTGTTCCATTTAATGAAATCTGTCCGGTATCCGGGTGAACAATACCCGCTAAGCAATTTAGCAAGGTTGTCTTGCCTGAGCCAGAAGATCCGACTAATGCCAAAATTTCTTTGTCTAACTCGAACTTCGTCTCTAAGCTGAAATGTTCCAATTGCTTTTGAAAATCCACTTGAAGCATTTGCTCACTCCCTTCCGATACGCACAGCGGTCTTTCTGCGCCAATAATTGACCCAAGTAATAGCCGCTACTCCAAGAGAAGAAATAATTAGCACCCAAAACAAGGATTTCTCCATATCTCCCGCTTCATACGCAAAGTAAATGGCTAGTGGTACGGTCTCTGTAACTCCTGGAATATAGCCAGCAATCATGAGCGTTGCACCAAACTCACCAATACCGCGTGCAAAAGCCAAAATTAGACCGGCCAAAATACCCGACCAAGCAAGTGGAAACGTAATGGTCCGAAAAATTCGCCATTCCGATACGCCCATCGTGCGCGCTACGTTTTCCCAACGCGGATCTACTTTTTCAAAAGCAGCCAAGACACTTTGATACATTAATGGCAAAGACACAACAAACGAAGCAATCGCTGCACCAATCCATGTAAAGACAACGCGAAATCCAAACCACTGCTCCAATACAATGCCCAGTGGTCCATTTACACCAAACAATACAATCAACCCGAAGCCAATAACTGTTGGCGGCAACACTAAAGGCAATAGGATTAGGGCTTCAATAAAGCTTTTACCAAAAAACTCACGCCTGCTCATCAAACGCGCAAGTGCTAAGCTAACAAAAAACACAAAGATAGTTGAAATCGTCGCGACTCTCAGGGACAACCATAACGGAGACAAATCATACGGCATCATGGTGTTTCTCCAGTTGCTGATAAAAAACCGTATTCCTCAAGAATCGCTTGTCCTTGACTACCAGTAACAAAATCCATAAATGCTTTTGCTGCATCCTGATTTTTAGAATCAGCTAGGACGGCACCAGGATAAATAATAGGTTCCGCCTGTCCGGGTATTTCAAGTGTTCCTGCTATTTCCCGGGAAATAACTGCATCTGATGAGTACATAATGCCAAGCTCCGCATTGCCACTTTCAACATAAGTCACAACTTGGCGAGCATCTTTGGCATAGATGAGACGACCATCGAGTAGTTGCCACAAGTTTAGATTTTCTAATGCACTTTTCGAATAAGCACCTAGTGGCACACTATCTGGCTCTCCAATCGCAATCGTTCCTTCAAGATTCATCAGGAGTTCCGAAAAATCTGCGGATGTCGGAAATTCTTCCACTGAAGCTAGGACCAGTTGATTTTCAGCAAACGGCTTGACGCTGTCTGCATTTATCAACTGCTTTGATTCGAGGAGTTCCATATCTTTTTGACTCGCTGATAAAAATAAGTCAGCCGGTGCTCCTTGTTCGATTTGGCTTCTCAATTTACTAGAAGAGCCATAATTAAACGTCATTTCAATATCTGGTTCTACTTTAAGAAACTCTTCTTCCATCTTTTTCATGACTTCTGTTAAACTCGAAGCTGCTGAAACGAATAGCTCTTCTTTTTTCGCTAGTGAACTAGTGCAACCACTTAACAAAAGAGCCGCCGTTATAAGACTGATTATTTTTTTCATTTACAGGACTCCTTGCTCATTTAAAGGAAAGTCTATTTATTCGAATAAAGTCTCCGCGTACTCCCAGTATAACGCCAGAAGAAGAGAAGCTAAATCCTTTTGTGAACAATCTTTCTAGTAGGTGGGAAGACTGCACTTTTTAAGGGGATTTAAGTTAGAATAAAAGAAGAGAAATGTACATTTATCTATTTGGGAGGAATTGCTATGAAATTTGGTATTATCGGCACAAACTGGATTACTGATCGCTTTATCAAAGCGGCCAAAGAACATCCTGAATTCACGATTGGAGCGGTTTACTCGCGCACACTCGAAACAGGTAAGGCGTTTGCATCAACGTACGAAATCGCAAATGTCTATACCGATATGAGCGATATGTTCAGCAGTGGAGAAATCGAAGCAGTTTATATTGCTTCACCTAATGCACTTCATGCTGAGCAAAGTTTATTAGCAATGAAGCATGGCATTCATGTTCTTTGTGAAAAACCTGCCGTAACGTCAGTTGATGAAATGGATCAAATTATTGAAACATCTCGTACTTATAACACAACCTATATGGAAGCGATGAAATCAACATTGGTTCCTTCCTTTTTAAACTTGAAAGAAAACATTGATAAAATTGGTCCGATTCGTCGCTTTGTTTTTCATTACAATCAATATTCTTCACGTTACGATAAATACAAAGATGGCGTTGTCGAAAATGCCTTTAAACCCGAACTTGGCAACGGTGCGAAAATGGATTTAGGTGTTTACTGCATCGCGCCGATTATTCATTTGGTGGGTGCACCAGAGTCAGCGATGAAAAACCAATTCTTATTATCGACTGGTGCTGATGGTCAAGGCAGCATGATTTTAACGTATCCGCGCATGGAAGCGGTTATTATGTATTCGAAGATATCGGATTCATTTATGCCAAGCGAAATCCAAGGCGAGAACGGTTTAATTGAAATTGACCGCATTAGTGATCCCAAAAACATTACGATTAAATACAGAAATGGACAGACAGAAAATTTGTCTGTCGCACATGACTTTGACTCGATGTATTACGAGATAGCAGAGTTTATCGACTGTGTGAAAAACGGCCAACTTGAATCAGCAATCAATACACATGCTATTTCACGCGAAGTGACAAAGTTGCTGATGTAATTGATGTGATTGAGTGAAAATGAATTATATTCTATAATTGTTATTCCACAAAACAACTCCGCTTTCCCGCGGGAGTCTCTGTTGTTTTGCTTTATATCATTGGATTATCAACATATGAGATATACCATTTTTAAGGCTACGGATTTGCAATTTATTCCTAAAGCGCGACAACTTATTCTCTATCATTATAGCTTAGCTTGACCAGTTAACTAGCAAAGGAAGTGCCTTATGATAAAAGGAATTATATTTGATTTTGATGGACTGATTCTTGATACAGAAACTCATCAATACCGGATTCTTCAAGAAATGTTTGGCGAGTATGACAGTGAATTGCCGCTCGCGTTGTGGCAAAACGAAGTGGGTACGGATGGTGGCTTTTCGCCGTTTCACTATATGGAGCAGCAAATTGGAAAGCCGGTTGAACACGCATTACTCAACAAACAATACAAAGAAAAGTTTCTTTCGGTTTTATCTGAAGAGAAACCACGCGACGGCGTCGCGGATTATTTGCAGATGGCACAAGAACTGGATTTGAAAGTGGGCTTGGCATCGAGTTCGAGTTACCGCTGGGTTTCAGGTCATTTAAAAAACCTAGAGCTATTCGATTATTTCGATTGTATTCGGACCTCGGACCATGTTGAAAAAGTAAAACCCGATCCTGCTTTGTATCTTCAAGCCGCTCAGTGCTTGAATTTGTCTCCTGAAGCCTGTCTCGTCTTTGAAGACTCGGCTCATGGTGCAACAGCGGCAAAACGCGCTGGCATGAGTTGTGTCGTTGTACCAAACAAAATAACCAGTACGATGGAATTCGGTCGCGTCGAGCACAGGCTGGATTCGATGTCGGATATGCCGCTGAAAGATCTTCTTGATTTTGTGACAGCTTTAAAAGTAAATCAGTAACAGTTAAAAGATGGTCCAGGCATTTAGCCCGAACCATCTTTTGCTTGTTGTAGTCTATTTAATTAATGTTTGTTACTTTTTTCATTTTTCTTTTCAGCTCGCTCTGATATGGTCCCTTCCTTACCAGATACAATCCCAGCAATCAAAATAATAATCGAAATGAAGATTAAGAACAGCATAGGCATTGTCCACCCACCGCCTAGGTCGTAGAGAACTCCAGCAAAAACAGGACCGACAGCCGCTAACATATAGCCAAATGACTGTGCCATTCCTGACAATTCAGCTGCTTCTTTTCCATCTTTCGTTCTAATGGTAAAGAACATCATCGAAAGGCTGAATCCACTGCCTCCGGCAATTCCAAGCAACACTGCCCACAATGGCACAAGCGTCATTCCGCCAAAAAGGAATCCTGCAAATCCAGTCATAAACAAAACTGCCGTTCCGACAGCTAGAACCACTTGATTTTTTAACTTTTCAGCAATAACTGGAATTATAAAAGTGGTGGGGATGATTGCGGCTTGCATTAAAAAGACCATCCATCCGGCAGAACGTGCATCATACCCGATAGAGTTTAGTATGTCCGGCATCCAAGCAATTAACGTGTAAAAAACTAAAGACTGCCCACCCATAAAAAGAGTGACACTCCAAGCAAGTGGCGATCGCCATAACTTGGTTTTTTGTTTTGTTTGCACGTTTGTTTTTGGAAGTGCCTCTTTTTGCGTACGTAACTGCGGGAGCCAGACTAGCAAAGCAATAACTGCAAGCAAGCCCCAAATACCCAGTGCCCCTTGCCATCCCATATTACCCGCAGTAGAAATCGGCACGCTTAATCCAGAACCTAAAGCTCCGAATATATTCATAAATACAGCGTATATACCGGTCATGACTCCGATTCGGAAAGGAAAATTCATTTTGATAATTCCTGGAATCAAGACATTCCCAATAGAAATCGCTAATCCAATGAGAAGTGTTCCTGTAAATAAGAAACCGATTCCTGTAATAGAACGTATGGCAATACCGATAATAAGCACCACCATTGATATGGCAATTGTCTTTTGCATGCCTATCCGATTCGCTATCTTTGGTGCAAATGGCGACAAAATAGCAAAGGCAATTAAAGGCAATGTTGTTACTAATCCAGCAACCGCATTGCTAATGCCAAGATCGTCACGAATAAATGTAATAAGTGCTCCGACTGATGTGATGGGTACTCTTAAATTTGCCCCGATTAAAACGACACCGACCAGCAATAACCAGCCGGCTTTTTCAGTGTTGTTTTCTGTAGTTATTCCTGTTTGTTTCTTCATGCTAATCCTCCAACATCTTACTTATATGTCCCTTTAATACTTCCATATCATTGTCAACGTAGGTTGCTGCAGATTTTTTATCTTTATTTTGAATTGCTTTAAATAAATCGAGATGAGGTTCTTGTTCCAACAAAAAAGAAGGTTCCAGTACAATGAAATCATGAACAAAAGAATACACTGTATCTGTCATATGCTCGTATAAGTCAATCAACAACTGATTACCCGATGCTTGTACAATGGTTTTATGAAACTGAATATCAGACATGATAAACTGTTCCAAGTCCCTGTTTGCAGATGCATTTTTACAACTACGTATACACGCATCAAGTTTTGCTAAATCCGCTCCTGTTCTTCGTTCTGCAGCCATTTGAGCTGCCTGTTTTTCCAACGCTACTCGTACTTCAAGTGTTTCGAGCATTGTAGTTTTGTTGAGACGACGCTTTAATGCGGCTCCGAGAGCGTTTGTTGATCGTACAAATGTTCCACTTCCTTGTTTTGTTTCCAGAAGCCCTGCGTGTACTAACGACCGAATCGCTTCTCTCAACGTATTTCGACTGACATCAAATTCCTTTATTAGTTCCATTTCAGGTGGAATTTTTTCATTCACTTTCCACTGCTTCTGATCAATTAATCGCTCTATCTGTTCGGCAATCTGCTCTACTAGCGATGTACGATTTGCTTTTTGAATCATTTCGTCCCTCCGTAAAATTGTAGGATGATTGGTACATAGGACATTATAACGCCGAACAATATACCTGTAAATAATTACATCATATTACTGCAAAGAAAAATCCTAATTCCTCGGTAAAAGAGGAATTAGGATTTTCATACTTCCATTACTAGTAATAAACTAAATGCCAATAAAATCAATACAGTTTCAGACCATTCTATACCAATACCGTTCTTTTTCTCTGTGCAGCAATCACTCTTCAAGTCCTGTAACAAATGTCTGCAGAACGAACAGACCCGCAAAAATATGTACATCAATGCATAAACAAATCCTACGAAAATAATTCCTTGCAGATCGATTCCGTAACGATTTTTATCTTCGTGAAAAATACTTCTTAAAGCTCTTTTTAATCCACTTTTTTCTTTAAATACAAGTTTGCAAATAAAAAATAAGCGATAAAAAGAACGAGTAAGCCAATCCATGCAACTACTTCCATAGGCACACTTCTCTGACTGATCTAGTTCTGCAAAAGAAATTCTTTTCCCTTCTTATAAACATAGTTAAAACTAACGACTCATTTTAAATAATGGGATTACATCTAGCAGATAAAAATGTAGCTGAATCGCCTGTCTGTTTGCTAGTCTTATCTTTAGGGAACTACTAGCTTAATAGCGTATGCTACAAAAGGAGTGTTGACCGTGATTTTTTTGATTGTTTGGTTATTGCTCATCGGCTATGCTGTTTTTCTTGCACCCGGTGGCGAAACTGACCCGATTGTGTCGAGCATCTTCAGTGGTGACCTTGGTGCCATTGATCCACTCGTACTCGCTGTGTTTAATTCGCTTGGTTTGTTTCCGTTAATGTTTGTTACGATTTTGTTACTCAATGACCGGCAAAAATGGCCAGCGTGGCCGTTCGCGTTGGTGTCTTTCGGAGTCGGTGCTTTTTCACTTCTTCCTTATTTTGCGTTTGGTAGTCGACAAGCAGATAAAAGACTCCGAACACCCTCTTGGCTTGTCCGCTTTCTCGGCTCGCGCTTTTGGCTGATTGTGTTGATGCTATTTTGGGTCATCAATGCACTAACCTTGTTGCAAGGATTTTCGCTAGCCGCTTACCAAGACGCATTTTTCGCGTCAGGTCTGGTCTCGGTTATGACCGTTGACTGGTTTGTGCTGTGGGGCTTATCTGTCTACACCGTTTACCGCTTTTATCCAGATGCCAAGCTCAAGTCACTCGCTTGGATTCCAATTCTTGGACCCGTACTCGTAGTGTTTATGAATAAAAAGTCAACACAATAAAAAAAGCCGTTACGCAAATTTCAGCGTAACGGCCTTATTTATTGTGTTTTACTGAGCTGTCAATCCACCATCAACGATAAACTCTGAACCTGTAGAGTAGCTTGCTTCGTCTGATGCTAAGAATAACACCATATTAGAAACTTCTTCAGATTGTGCGACGCGTTTCATTGGGATGCTCTTCGAGAATTCCTCAATAGTTTCTTTCATGCCTTCTTGAACAACCATTGGTGTTGCGATAACGCCTGGGTGTACAGAGTTCACGCGGATGCCGTAATGAGCGCATTCGAGTGCTGCTGCTTTCGTCATTCCGCGAACTGCGAATTTTGTATCTGTGTAACCGATTGCTCCACCTACTAAACCGTTCATCGATGAAATGTTAACGATTGAACCGCTACCTGCTTTTTGCATGGACGGAATCACTGTTTTCATACCAAGAAAGACCGATACTTGGTTAATGTCCACAATGCGGCGATATTCTTCTTCTGTTGTTTCTAGAATTGATTTTGCTAGCGTGATGCCGGCATTGTTAACCAATACGTTTACAGGACCGAAAGCTTTTTCAGTTTCTGCTACAACTTTTTCCCAATCTTCAGCATTTGTTACGTTTTGTTTAACGAACAATGCATTGTCTCCAAGTTCTTTCGCTAAAGCTTCGCCTTTTTCTACGTTCAAGTCAGTGATGACAACTTTCGCGCCTTCATCGATAAATTTCTTCGCATGTGATGCGCCCATGCCTTGTGCTGCACCTGTAATAATTGCTACTTTGCCTTCTAAACGTTCCATTTATTATTCCTCCTATGATTTTACTGGAAATTGATTTGTATTTACACTACACTTGTAAGTTAACAGATAAATAATCACTTTGTCCAACAAAAAGATTCCATGTCTTCGTTCATTTATAGGTTTGTCCATTTTCCGGACACAAGAGGAGGGAAATAAGGTGAACAACACAGAAGATCGTCGCATCCTACGAACACAAAAAAAATTGAAAACAGCATTATTGCAGTTGTTAACAGAAAATGAGCTACAACAATTAACCATTACAGAAGTAGCGAAACTTGCGGACTGTAACCGCGTTACGTTCTACTCACATTATAAAGATTTGAACGAATTGCTCGCAGCCATCGTCGATGATTATTTAAATGGTCTTGCGAGTTATTTCCGAAAAAGCTTTCAAGACCTTAAACGCTTTTCTTCAACAGACGTACAACGCCACTTGCCGATTTTCGAATACATTTACCAACATCAGTTTATCTTCCAACTGATCATCAAAGGAGAAGTACTTCCTGGTTCACAAAACCAATTTTGTGAAAGTCTCGTTCAGATATCTTCCACTGAACTGCAGTTAGAAGAAACAAGTGACCTAGAAATTCCATCACTTAACTACTTTATGACTTATGGCAGCTTAGGCTTTTTCTTTTACTGGATTCGGCAAGATTTTAAAGATTCTCCCGAAATCATGGCCGGCAAACTGGCTGTACTTCACGGCAAAATGTATGACGGCTCGGTGGTGTTAGATAAATAACTATAACGAAAAAGTCCTGTATAACTGTATTTTCCGAAGCTTATCGCTTGCGCTCTCTGTGGAGTCTCTCAAACCCGCTATTCCCATAGGAGTCGAGCAAACGCTTCTCCAAATACGTAGATAGTTTACTTATTTTTAGCTAGTAAAAGGACTTGCTTTTTAAGAAATATAGTAGGTGATTAACTTATTCACCACGCTGAAAAAAGACATACCTCTAAAGGAAACGCTTTTTTTATTTGGATAACTACTCAGTTCATTTGACTTGATGCAACTGTGATAAGGATAATAATTGCGAGTCCTCCAAGTGTAGAGTTAATAAGAGACACTTGATATTTTCGCGAACCTTTCAAGTACTTCCATTCTAAAATAATTTGCATGGCACTCCCTATGAAGAAAATCACAAATAACCAAAAGAAAAGCCCTTCTAACGAACCTTGCATATTAATTCCTAGAATAATAATCGCCACTATCATTAGCCAATTATTCCACCGCTCAAATTTCTGGACTGGAACTCCCGCTTGCTCTTCTTTATCAATTCCAAAGCGCTTTTTCAAAAACATTCTTAAAAAATGAAAACCGAAAATAATCAGTAGCCAAATAATCCATATACTCATATCCACATCTCGCACCTCCTGATCGCTTTCCTATTCTACGAACAAAACAGATAAAGGTTTCGATTATTCTTTTCTTTAACTTGGACGGAGGACTATTTTTTGGACGGCAAGAGTAGGATTGTATGGAGTGAATCTTAGTTACCCACAATCTATCCATTTAATAAAGAAGTAGAATTGAAAAATTGCTCATTTATTAGGTGTAACCTTGAGTATGTGGATGGTTTCACGTCCACTTGGGGATAACTTTGTCGTTTCGTCACTCTTTACTACTTATCCACATGTGGACAAAACAATATCATTGAAATCTATAATTAGCTTTTGATCTAACATAAGACTTCTAAAAAAGAAAAATTTGTTTTAGTGTGAAACACTTGCTATAAGGGTATTTTATTCTTATATAGGCATATGATTTTAAAGGGTCAGCTAGTCAGCTTATTAAGAAAAGAGGTGCATGTGATGGAGCGGGATAAAAACAAAAATACCTTAAGCCATGCAGCTTCATGGTTTACGAAATGGGTGTTGAATAACAAAGCGGTATCCATACTGATTATTGTGTTATTAATTTTATTAAACTTACTACTCTTACCTAAAGTCAGTTTTATCTTCCAGCCATTTACTGCTTTTTTCGACGTCATGGGGTTGCCACTGATCATGGCAGGTGTTTTTTATTACTTGCTCAATCCACTTGTCGATTGGATGGAAACGAAGAAATTCCCACGCTCGGCTAGTATTTTAATCGTTTTCGTGGTGATTGCTGGATTGCTTGCTTGGGGCATTGCCACGTTGATCCCCATCATACGAGAACAAACGCTCAGTTTGCTGGAAAACTGGCAAGACTATTTGAATACTTTTGTCTCTCAAATCGATAGCTTGTTCCAAAGCAATTTGCTGTCACAACTACAAACGCAGCTAACCGGCGGGACAGAAAGTTTGTCTACTTCGATTACCGATCAAGCAGATAATGTGGTTGGCTCTACTGTCACCGGTCTTGGCAGTGTATTCGGAGTGTTGTCAACGACCGTACTCGCTATTATTACGACGCCGTTCATTCTTTTCTATTTGCTAAAAGACGGCCATCACCTGCCTTACCACATCATGAAGCTAGTGCCTTCAACAATGCGCGAACATAGCTACTTGCTGTTGCGCGAAATGAACTTGCAAATTAGCCAGTATATACGTGGGCAATTGCTTGTCGCCTTTTTTGTCGGGCTGATGTTTTGGATTGGTTTTAGCATCATCGGCCTTAAATACGCACTGACACTGGGAATATTGGCTGGTGCTTTAAACCTGATTCCTTTTCTTGGTTCTTTTATCGCTTTTGTTCCCATCGTCATCATTGCCATCGTCGTCCACTCACCGTTTATGCTTGTTAAAGTACTGATTGTCTTTTTTATCGAGCAAACATTGGAAGGACGCGTCATTCAGCCGCTTATTCTTGGCAGTAATCTACAGATTCACCCAGTCACCATTATTGCAGTCTTATTAACTGCAGGAAATCTTTTTGGTGTTTTTGGTGTCATTCTCGGGATTCCGGCTTATGCTGTTCTTAAAGTCATTTTGAGCCATTTGTTCCGTTGGTACCAGACCTATACTGGTCTTTATGCCGATGATTACAACCCAGCACCAAAACCTGTCGTTTCAGAAAAGAAAAAGAAAAAACAGTTGAGCTTGAAAAAGAAATTAAAATAGGTTTATCGCAGAACTATTCTGTAGGAACAACAAATAGAGAGGGGCAATTATTCATGGATCCGTTTAAAGCGATTCGAGTCAACCAACAAGATGACCAAGTCACTTATGGTTTAGAAGAAGTCACGATCGATCAACTATCAGAAGGCGAGGTCTTGATCAAAGTTGCTTATTCTTCAATTAATTACAAAGACATGTTAGCTGTTCAGAAAAATACCGGCGTTATTCGTAATTACCCCATGATACCTGGCATCGATTTGAGTGGAACCATCGTTGAGTCAGAGGATTCTCGCTTTAAAGAAGGTCAAGAAGTCATCGTTACAGGGTTTGCGATGGGCATGAGTCACACGGGAGGTTTCTCGGAATACGCACGTGTTCCTGCAGACTGGATTGTTCCGTTGCCTAGTAACTTAAGTTTGAAGGATGCTATGGTATTTGGAACAGCTGGATTTACTGCAGCACTTTCTATCGGCGCCTTAGAAAAAAACGGTATGGACGCGGCAAACAATCCTCAAATCTTAGTTACCGGTGCAACAGGCGGAGTCGGCAGTATCGCACTTCAAATCTTGTCGAAAATGGGCTTCCAAAACATTTCTGCTTTAGTGCGTAAAGAAAACCAAGTCGAAGTCGCAACTTCACTTGGTGCAACGAATATCATTTTCGCAGATGAATTGGGCGAATTGAAAAAGCCATTAAACAAAACACGTTTCGATTATGTGGTCGATACAGTCGGCGGAGACATCACTGCTGTACTGATTCCTCAACTTGCATACGACGGCAGTATGAGCATGTGTGGCAACGCTGGTGGCTTGCAAATCACGACAACCGTATTGCCATTTATCTTGAGAGGGGTAAGCTTGCTCGGCATCGATTCGGTCAACGTACCGATTCACAAGCGTGGAGCTATTTGGGAAAAGATGGCCAACGAATGGAATATTGCCCAAACGACTTTAACTGATGAAGTGACGCTCGAAGAATTGCCTCACACCATTGACGCGATTAAAAATGGACAGCATTTGGGAAGAACGATTGTTAAGTTGTAAGATTTTTTAGAGCCAAACGGCAAAGCTGTCTAGAACATTTTAACAAGTCGTGGTTTTCCGAAGCTTTCCGCGGGCTCGTGTCCAAGCCTCCTCAGTCACTCTGTTTCTTGCGGGGTCTCGGACATCTCGCTATTCCGCAGGAGTCGAACGGACACTTCTCCAAACCACTTGGTGAATGCTTTCTTCTTTGAATGTAGCGGAAGACGAAATGAAAGTACGATAACTATTTCAAAAAACTAAAAAGCGGAAAAGCTCAAATGAGCTTTTCCGCTTTTTGTTTAAGTGTTATTTTTTACCCGCTGCTTTCCAGTCATGCGAACCGCGTACCCAGCCACCGATTACTGTGCCCATCGCCAGCGTCGGCGAATCAAACTCCGTGTCTTCCATTAATAAGAGCTGGTGCTGAAATGGCACGAGTAGCTTGTCGAGCACCAAATTCTCCCGCAGTTTGATGTACTTTTTTGGGCATCTTGGCGAAGTTGACACCGCAAACTTAGCTCCCCGCTGCACAACAAATTTCTCGCCTCGGTAAAACCCGTTCGCATCAGCACCGCGCTTGGAAGTGACGGAAAAAAGTTCAGGTAATGGCTTTTTTTCGATTTGCAGGTGCAACATTCCAGTCTCAAATGGATCGATAGTTTGTTCCTTGCCAGTTTCAGCATCCCGCTCTAAAAATTGATAAAGCTCGCCTTGTTGCGGG
>JBBSRA010000030.1:0-25093 GCA_038243515.1 Caryophanales bacterium | reverse complement strand
TTTCTTGTTGTCTAGCTCCAGCTGCCAGATTCTCGGGGTCATAAGTCACTCTGGCTATGTGGCTGAAAACACGCCACTTCGCCAGAGCGTCTTATGCCTGTCGAATCTACACGGCAGCTTGCGCTTTTCTTGTTGTCTAGCTCCAGCGCCCAGCTCTTTGGGTCATAAGTCAACCCGACTGTGCGGCAAAGAACGCCGCTCTGCCGGTCTGCCTTATGCCCGGCAGAGCTACACGGGCGCTTGCGCTTTTCTTGTTACCCCAGCCATTTTTCTAGGTCTGTTGCTGTCATTGGGTGGCCGATGAAGAAACCTTGTAGGCTGTCACATCCCATGGCGCGCAAAAGTTCAAATTGTTCGTTGGTCTCGACGCCTTCAGCGGTCACTTGGAAATCTAGCGATTTGCCGAATTGAATCATCCCGTTAATAAGTTTTTGCATTTTCTCTTGTTTGGTAATGGATTGTATAATCATTTGGTCTATTTTAATTGAAGAAATTGGCAACATAAGCATATAGCGGAACGACGCATAGCCGGTTCCAAAGTCATCTAGCGCAAAACTTATTCCTTCTTGATGAAGGATTTTCATCTGTGTCATAATAGAACGTTCGGCTTCAGCTTCGAGAGCGAATTTTTCGGTTATCTCGATCATCAAAGAACTTGGTTCGCAATTATTTACCTTTAATTGATTCAATATCATTTTTGCCATGTCTTTATCTCTAAATTCATGAATTGATGAGTTTATGCTGATGTGCAAATCGATGTTTTTGGATTTCCAATCGTTTAGTTGGCGACAAGCCGTTTCAACGACAAAACTACCAATTTTATTGATTAAGCCGTTTTCTTCAGCAATTGGTATGAGTTCATCAGGTGTAACAACACCAATTTCAGGATCGGTCCAACGCACAAATGCCTCTACTCGTTCTACTTTACCGTTTACTAAGTTGACTTGTGGTTGATATAAAAGTTGTAAGTTTTTACTATCCAACGCGCAAATCAATCGTTTTTCAATCGCTGCTTTGCGACTTAAACGTTCGTGATCGCCTGATGTTAGTGCTGAAATTGCGCTACCACCACGATCTTTTACTTTTCGAATCGTTGCATAAGATGCTTTGATTAAATGTGTGAAACTTTGCTGGTCTTCCGGGAATTTTGTGATAGCCCCACTGACAGTCATGGGTACGGCTGTGCCTTGCAAATAAATAGGGTGTTGTTGCAAGTAATGAAGAAACCCTTCGATAAACCAGTTGCTTAACGGAGTTACTAAAGCAAATTCATGCAATCCCGCACGCGTGATAATAGAATCAGAGAAATACATACGCAAACGTTTCGTGAATTCGATAAGCAATTCGTTTTCCGTGTCTGTATCGGATACATCACGTAATGTGTAGAAATGATCAATATCTAGGAATATAAAAGAAAAACTTCGTTCTTCTTTTATATACTCGTTGACGACTTGTTCAAGTCGGTGACGATTTTCTAAACCAGTTACAGGATCAATAAAAGCAATTTCTTCAAGATGTTGTTGTGCTAGTTTGTTTGCTGTAATATCTCTTTCAAGGAAAACATAATACGTGTCTTCGCTCGACAGTTGCATGGGAATGGCTGTTAGTTCTACCCAGTATACTTCGCCATCTTTTTTCACTTTTTTGGCTTCACCGTTCCAAGCATGTCCTTGGCGCAAAGTCGATAAAATAGAATCGACAAATTGGACTTCCGCTTCGCCGTCTCCAAACATATGCCAAATTGGTTTTCCTAAAATTCGTTTAGGTGTCCATTTACTCAGTTTTAAAAACAACGGATTTGCGTACGTAATCAAAAATTCGTGATCAAAATAAAGCAGCATAAATGAATCGTCCAAACCATTCCGTAAATGGTTTAACTCAATAGCAGAAGATCCTTCCGTATCTGTTTCATCCATTTCATAAATCGTCATAACAAAAGGTTCGCCATCGAATGTATAAGATTTTGCTACGACAGTTGTGTAAGCTTTTACACCTTCAGCTAATTCGACTTCGATGTGTTCAAATCTTACGGGTTCTTCCGTATGTAATAATTTTTCCCATGAGTGCTTATGTAAAGCAGCTTTCTCAGGATTCATATAAGAAGAAGCTTGTCCTTTAATAGCTTCAGAGTCTATTTGAAAAATACGTTCAGCATTGTGGTTGCACCATGTAATTAAACCATTTTTATCGATAATGATGATTGGGAAAGGGATTTGGTTAAAAACGAGGGTGTCAGATAAAGTTTGTTGCAGTTCAGTCATTCTTTGACGCTCCTTAACCGTAGTTTACTTTCATTATAGAGAAGAAAAGCTCTATCGTCATCCTTTTAAAAACAATCTGTAAAGAGAATTATTGAATTTTTCTATCCTTTCTGTAAAAACCGTGAGAGAATAGGCTTAAATCACATGAAAATAGAGGTAAAAAAATGTATATGAAGTTTTTAATATTATTTTTCGCACTAGTACTTATTCCTATTTCAGCACAAGCACATACAGGCTTGCTTTCTTCAACACCTATAGAAGGTGAAAATTTTAAAACATTAAATAATGTTGAGCTGGTTTTTGATACAAACATTCAAGAAGGTAGCACAATGAGTATTGAAGGAGAAAACGATTCTTTCGAATTTGAAAGTCTTGTTATTCAAGAAAATCGTTTGGTTGGAACTTTCAATGAAACATTACCGAGTGGATCGTATCAAATTCTTTGGAATATCATTGGAGAAGATGAACACCCAATCGAAGGTGAAATTCCAATCGGTATTTCGGTAGAAACGGCCGAACAAGAAAATGAAGCTAACAATGCAACTTTAAGTCGAAGTAGTGAAAAGACACCAGACAAATCTAAAGCTGCTACAAGTGAAGCCGAAAAAACACAAGTGGAAAATGGAAGTAACTTATCAGTACTTATTATATTGGTGGTAGCAGCAATTTTAGCGATATATGGAGTCTATAGATTGCTGTTGAAGAAGTGATTTTTTTCACAGCCATTTCAGACGTTCTCTTATATATTGCTTTTTCTTATCTCGCAGGTGCGATTGTTTTGAAATTTGTGCCGGAGACTAAGAAGCCAACGTTATCTACTTCAAAAATGTTGTTGCTTATCAGTACAATAGCTATCATTTTTTTATCGTTTGTTCCTGTCTATGAATTGGTTGTGTTTCTTCAAAGTACACAAAACACTGCAGAAGCTTTTCAAATGGCTATTACTCAATTTCGCATTGGTCAAGGATGGCTTGTCACGGTATTGCTCAGTGTTGTTTTAGCGATTACTATTTATTTGGATGGTAATCGTTATATTCAAGCCTTGTATACGTTCTTACTCCTATTAACAGTAGGTTTTTATAGTCATATTTCCACAGTCGATTTGTGGGCAGGCTTTGCTCTTCACTCAAGTCATATTTTGCTCATGTCAGTTTGGACAGGGATACTTCTCCATGTAGCATGGTTTGCGGAAAACGGAAAGAACTGGCGTCAATTTTTAAGTTGGTTTACTCCAGTTGCTTTAGTCTGTGTTGCTGGAGTAATTGCTAGTGGTGTTGTCATCATGTTCTTTTTTGTCGCCCCATCAGATTATGCTAACTCATGGGCATTGCCTTACGGTCAACTGCTTTTGCTCAAACATATCAGTATTATTCCGGTACTTTTAGCAGCTTTAATCAATGGTTTTTTGAATAAGAAAAAAGTTTTTCAACAAGCTTGGTTAAAAGTAGAGAGTTTGCTTTTACTTTGTGTTTTCGTTTTTACTGCTTTTATGAGTAAACAAGCTCCACCACATGACGTCAATGATACATTGCGTATTGAAAGTGGAGGCTGGTTTATTGAAAAAATATCTGGTCCTTTATATGTACCAATTGCAGCTCAGTTAGACTGGACATTGGATGGCTTATTGCTAATTGGGCTTAGTTTGTTATTATTGAGCTTATTGCTTGTAAGTTTTTATCGACAGTTAAACACGTGGCTCTCTCTATTTTGGGGCATTGGATTTATTGGTTGTTTTTATATAGGGTTAATGATGAATCTTTCATTTTAAATACAAATCAACCAATCTTTTAAGATTGGTTTTTCTATGAGGATAGGGGGTGCAGATATGGATCGTGTGAAAGGAATT
This sequence comes from Caryophanales bacterium, assembly GCA_038243515.1. Classification (GTDB taxonomy): domain Bacteria; phylum Bacillota; class Bacilli; order Bacillales_A; family Planococcaceae; genus Planococcus. Next base: position 20,986 of record JBBSRA010000030.1, on the reverse strand, counting down.
TCTATGATATTAATTGGAGCTATTCTATGGGGAGCAACGGGTCCTTTAATGGAATGGGTGATGGATAACTATGTTATTTCTGTACCTTTTATTATCACAATTCGTTTGACAGTTGCAGGCATTGCATTGCTTCTTTTTTTGAAGATAAAAGGCGTTCAAATTACCGCTATTTTTCGCAATAAATTCTGGGTTCGTCCTTTGCTCATATTCTCAGTGCTAGGAATGCTAGGAGTTCAATACAGTTTTGTGGCGGCGATTAACGCCAGTAACGCAGTTGTGGCAACATTGATGCAGTTTTTAGCCCCTGTTTACATTATTATCTTTGTTTCCATAACCCATAAAAAATTGCCACCAGCCTACCAAGTCGTTGGAATGCTAGGAACTTTAGCAGGATTGTTTTTATTATTGACCAATGGCAAACCGGATCAATTGATCATTAGTGGAGAAGCATTGTTTTGGGGCGTTTTAGTGGGATTGGCTTTTACTTTCTATACGCTATATCCCGCGCGCCTCATGCAAGAGTGGGGTGTCTTAGTTATTGTGGCATGGTCCATGTTGTTTGGTGGGATTTTCTTAGGTATAGCAAATCCCATATTCTTATCTAATGAATGGGCAGTGTTAGCTGAACCTGCTGTTAGTGGATCTATAGTGGCGATCATTATTTTTGGAACAGCCGCTTTTGTATTATTCTTGAGTAGTATGCGCTACATTACTCCAGTTGAAACAAGTATTTTGTCATCAGTTGAGCCGTTAACAGCCATGGTTATTTCAATATTTTGGTTTGGACAAATTTTATCTGCGATTCAACTAGTAGGTGCACTGGCAATGCTAGTATTTGTCGCATGGCTTTCTCTTGCTGGCAATCCGAAAAAGAAGAAAAAGAAAAACAAGTTTCCTCAAACAATCAACTAAAGCAATCAAAATTTGAGAAAAGTGATACCTTATCAGGTGTCGCTTTTTTGTTTTATAATAGAAATGGCTATTCGATATCTGAAAATTGTGGCATACTATTCATTATAAAGGTTCGGGTTTCGAAACGTTTAGGAGGAACTCCCATGAAAACAGTTTTTTCTTATGCAAAACCATATAAATTTTATATTGTTATTGCACTTATTTTAATGTTGCTAGAATTAGTAGTGGAATTAATGCAACCACTTGTGATTGCTAGCATTATCGACAAAGGAATTGTAGAAAAAGACCAAGATGTCATCATTCAATTAGGGATTGTGCTGATGGCTCTTTCAGTGATTGCGTTTATTTCAGGAATTGTCAATTCGTATTTTGCAGCTCACGCATCTCAAAGTTTTTCTTTTGATTTAAGACAAGCTGTTTATGGACGAATTCAATCATTTTCATTGGCAATGTTCAATAAATTCCCGGCTTCTGGTTTAATTACGCGACTCACGAGTGATGTTACGTTAGTTCAACAAGTATTATATATGGGATTGCGGATTATGCTGCGTGCACCTTTGCTTGTTGTCGGAAGTATGATTATGGCATTTGTGGTCAACCCGAAATTAGCTTTGTATTTAGTTGTTGTTTTTCCATTTTTACTTGCCTTTCTTTACATTATGGTTAAAAAAGGTGTTACGTATTTTGGCTTTGTCCAAAAACGATTGGATCGTGTCAATCGCATTGTTCAAGAAAATTTACAGGCGGTCCGTTTAATCAAAGCGTATTTGCGCGGAAAGTACGAAACGAATCGCTTTTCTGAGGTAGCAGGCGACTTGAAATTTGATACGGTTAAAGCGTTTCGTATTATGGAAATTATTTTACCAATTTTATTATTTGGAATGAATTTGTCGTTACTCGCTGTATTGTGGTTTGGGGCTTTTGAAATCCGAGCAGGTGGAGCACAAATCGGTGAATTGGTCGCAATCGTCAACTATGCCATGCGCATGACTGGTGCTTTTTCTATGTTTTCTTTCATTATTATGATTTTTGCGCGAGCAAAAGCATCTTCTGAGCGATTAGAAGAAGTACTATTAGCAGAAGATGGACATGAACAAGAAGACGTTGGAGAAGACCAGCCAATTCGTCGTGGAGAAGTTCGTTTTGATAATGTATCGTTCACATATCCTGGAACAGAAGAACCTGTATTGAAAAACATTTCTTTTAGATTACAGCCAAATGAAAAATTAGCAATCATGGGTGCTACAGGATCAGGGAAAACGACTTTGCTGCAATTGCTTCCTCGTTTTTATGACGCAACGGATGGCGTTGTCTCTTTACATGGTCGTGATGTCTCCGAGTGGTCGTTGCGTGAACTGCGTAAAACCATTGGCATTGTTCCTCAACAATCATTGCTGTTTACGGGAACCATTTCCAATAACCTGTCATGGGGAAAAGATGAAGTGATACAAGACGAGTTAGCTGATGCAGCGATCAAAGCGCAAATTCACGAAACCGTTGAGCGTTTTCCGAAAGGCTATTACACACGTGTCGGACAAAAAGGTGTTAACTTATCGGGTGGACAAAAACAGCGTCTTTCTATTGCGCGAGCTCTAGTTCGCAACCCATCAATTTTAGTTTTGGATGATAGCACAAGTGCCTTAGATGTTAAAACCGAAGGCGCATTGTGGGAAGAGCTAGAACAAGAACAAGCGACAATGCTTGTCGTTACCCAAAAAATCCGAACGGCGATGCGAGCAGACCGAATACTATTGTTAGAAGAAGGTCGCATCTCTTCGTATGGCACACACGAACAGCTTATGACAAAATCGGAACTGTATCGTCAGATTGCAATGTCTCAACAGGAAGAAGAGGTTGATGAATATGTTTGATGCCATTCGCCGACCTTTTGGCCATGAACCGATCTTGACAAAAGAAGACTTGACGAAAAAGAAAGATAAAAAAAGCGAACGTGCACAAAACTGGAAATCGACACTTTTGAAAATTTGGAAACTAGTTGATGAGCAACGTTTGTTATTGATTGTTGTATTGGCACTGGTATTTGTCAGCTCGGCTATGGCGTTACTTGGGCCTTACTTAATCGGCTTTATCATTGATGAGTACATTGTGCCGCAAAGTTTTGCCGGAATGGGAATCGTCGTACTGTGGCTAATTGTCGTCTACATTGGCCATTCTGTTTCTTTGTATTTGCAAAACTTTTGGATGGTAGGAATTGCTCAGCAAGTTATTTACCGTTTGCGGACGCGACTTTTTTCGCATCTTCAGCGCTTGCCTGTTAGTTTTTTTGATAAACGACAACACGGTGAATTGATGAGTCGGATGACCAATGATATAGAAACCGTTTCGTCTACGTTGAATACATCATTTATTCAAGTATTTTCTAGTATATTAACATTGACCGGTACTGCTGTCGTTATGTTGACGCTCAGCCCTTTACTGACTCTATTAACCTTGATCATCATTCCGCTCATGTATGTATCCATTCAATGGATCACAAAACGCACGGGTAAGCTTTATAAAGAGCAGCAAAAAGCCATCGGTGAATTAAATGGCATGATTGAAGAAACTATTTCTGGCCAAAAAATTGTTAAAGCATTTTCACAAGAACCACGTGTGATGGAAGAGTTTCGCGAAAAAAGTGAAAATCTTCGACTGGCTGGATTTTGGGCATGGACATATGCGGGTTTTATACCGAAAGTGATGAACTTTCTAAATAACGGCAGTTTCGCAATTGTTGCGGGTGTCGGAGGCATTCTTGCCTTAAATGGCTCAGTAACAATCGGTGTAATCGTTATTTTTACTGAGTATTCTCGTCAATTTACACGTCCTTTAAACGACTTAGCGAACCAATTTAATACCGTGTTATCAGCCATTGCTGGAGCTGAGCGAGTTTTTTCGATTATGGATGAAACCGAAGAAAAAGACGATCAAGTTTTCAATGTGGAAAAGAAGCTAGAAGGCGAAGTAGTTTTCGACCGTGTCTCTTTCAAATACGAAGGTTCAGAAGAAGGATGGACCATTCGCGATGTGAGTTTTACAGTTGGTATCGGTCAAACAACTGCATTGGTTGGAGCAACAGGAGCAGGGAAAACAACGATTATGCAATTATTGGCGCGTTTTTATGATGCCAATGAAGGTGAAATTCGTTTAGATGATACACCCATTGCTGAGATGCCGCGTGAAACATTGCGTAAACAAATTGCTTTCGTACTGCAAGATCCGTTCTTGTTTGAAGCAACTGTGAGTGAAAACATTCGTTACGGCAAATTAGATGCAACCGACGAAGAAGTCATAGAAGCCGCAAAAGGCGCGAATGCCCATGAATTTATCGCGAAGCTGCCAGAGGGCTACGATACCATTTTGACAGGCGACGGCTCAATGATCAGTCAAGGTCAAAAACAATTGCTGTCAATTGCTCGTGCGCTTATTGCCGACCCGGTTATTTTGTTGCTTGATGAAGCAACAAGTAGCATCGATACCGTAACGGAGTTGAAAATCCAAGAAGCATTAGAGCGACTTATGGCAGGACGTACAAGCTTCGTGATTGCGCATCGACTGAATACCATTCGAAAAGCCGATTTGGTGCTTGTGATGGAAATGGGAAGGTTAGTGGAAGCAGGTACGCAGCAACAATTAATAAGTGAAAAAGGCATATACGCTACAATGTTGTCTGAAGCTAAACTATAGAAAAATGGCTACTCCAGTTTACAAGGAGTAGCCATTTTTCTTTATTTTCATAGCGCCACTCTTTCATGCGGTATGATAGGATGAAAATATCGAATAATTTCCTCGAATCATGATCGTTTCTACTAGCGTACTCGTATAAGTTAAAGTTAATAGGAGGTGGCGAAATGGATTTGTCATTATCAATCAGTTCGTTTCCAGTAGATGAACAAACGGCCGGTGATATGGCGAAACTGCTTGAAGGACTATCAGCACAGTCACTAACAGTGCTTCATCCCAAACTGTGGAGAGCAGCAGGTGCAAGAGGATTTACTGTCCTTGCATATACTGAACAAAATGAGTTAGTCGGTTTTGCAGCAGCAGCAGACATGGTGGGCTTGCATCATTACGAATGGTCACTATATGTCCATCCAGATTACAGAAAATTGTCACTTGGCACTGCATTAGCGGAAGGCATCTCGCACGGCTTAGCACAACGTCAGGCTGAAAGTGAATTGGTCGCGTTCGTAAATGAAGTTGAAATTGCTGAGTTTATGGAAAGTTTAGCCTATCAGCTTGATTTCAATGAAATTCTTTTGTCAGCAGAGCCGTTACCACAAAGCCAACTGCCAGAAGAGCTAACCATTACGGCTTACGCAGGAAAAGCTCAAGAACTAACTGAGCTTTTAACTTCCACATTTGATGATACGATTTTACCTATTTTAGAGCATAATAAGATAGACCCAGAAAGAGAAATATGGTTACTTCAAAAAAACCAGCAATTGCTTGCGACTGTCACTCTAGTGACAGAAGAGGATGTTTTATGGATAACGGCATTTGCAGTTCACCCAGATCATCAAGGCAAAGGATACGGCAAACAACTACTGAAGTGGTGTCGAGAATTAGCGTTTAAGCGAGAACTAAATGGAGTGTATCTCGATGTCGAAACGAGCAATCGAGCAGTACATGTTTACGAAAAATCTGGATTTGTTCGAGTACAAACCGTTTCTTATTGGAAATCTAAAATAGATTTATAAAACCAGAAATTTATACTTACTTAAGAGTGTTAAGCATTTGTAGAATAGGTTATAAGTGAGACTAGCCGAGCTAAAGCCGAGACCTAATGGAGTGACATGGATGACTAACTACGAAAATGGCCAAAACATCGCTGCAGCATCTGAAAAAGGCATACGTACCGATTTTAAAGAAAGTATGACTTACGGTGATTATCTTCATTTAGATAAGCTTTTAACAGCACAAGATGGCGTTAGCGGACATCATGACGAGACCTTGTTTATTATTATTCACCAAGTATCGGAATTATGGATGAAGTTAATTTTGCATGAATTGCAATCGGCAATCGATCATATCAATAAAGACGATTTGCAAACAGCATTCAAACAATTAGCGAGAGTATCACGCATTCAAGCTCAAATTATTCAAGGCTGGGACGTATTATCAACATTAACACCAGCTGAGTATATGGAATTCCGTGATGACTTAGGCAATGCTAGTGGATTTCAATCTTATCAATACCGAATGATTGAGTTTGCTCTTGGCTATAAAACAAAGCATGTCTTAAAGATTTACGAAAAAGATGAACCACTTCATGCAGAGCTTGAAAAAGCATTTAACGCACCAGGACTGTATGATGCAGCGATTCAAAAACTGGCGAGAAGTGGGTTTGTTATTGATGAAGATGTTTTGCAACGAGATGTCAGCATGGTTTACGAATCTAATGAAAGTGTACGTGAAGCATGGAAAACCATTTACCGCGATGTGGAAACCCATTGGGAATTGTATCAGCTAGCTGAAAAACTAGTCGACATTGAAGATTGGCTTCAGCAATGGCGTTTCCGTCACATGAAGACAGTAGAGCGCATCATTGGGTTTAAGCAAGGGACGGGTGGCTCGTCAGGCGTCAATTATTTGAAGAAAGTTTTGGATCAATATTTCTTCCCCGAACTATGGGAAATCCGAACAGATATTTAGGAGGAATTTTATGAAGATTTACGCACATAGAGGTTGCTCAGGAACATGTCCCGAAAACACGTTAGCCGCTTTTCGTGCAGCTGCAGAATTGCCAATTACGGGTGTAGAAATCGATGTGCATTTAACAAAAGATGGCGAGATTGTCGTTATTCATGATGAGAAAGTCAACCGCACAACCAATGGTCAAGGTTATATTAAAGAAATGACTTTAAAAGAAGTAAAAGAACTTGATTGTGGCTCTTGGTATGCAGAAGAGTGGAGCGATGAAAAAATTCCTACGCTAGATGAAGTATTCGACATTTTTGAAAACACAAACCATCGTCTTAATATTGAGTTAAAGTCCGATGTCTTTCCATACGATGGCTTGGCCGATAAAGTGATTGACTTGGCAGCAAAGCGTGGATTTATCAATCGTATACTCATCTCTTCTTTTAATCACGAAGACATTCAATCCGTGGTGCAAGGAAAAAGAGTAGAAAGTGCCATTCTAACCTTTGAAGTGTTAGTAGATGTCTATGATTACGCACGTGTTATTGGTACAAAGCGAATTCATGTTTCGTTGCCATCTGCTTTTAGAAGAATGACAACAGATGCCTTAAGAAAAGGTGCAATTGTCTATACCTATACGGTAAATGATATTAGTTACGCAGAAGAACTGCAAAAGATTGGTGTTCATGGAATTTTTACCGATTATCCAGAAAAAATGCTGGCATATTTAAGCTGAAAACAAGTTGCCTGTAAGACTAAAAAAAGGTGTTGGAATAAACGCATTCCAACACCTTTTTTGACTTACCATTTAGCGTAATGATCTTCAATAGATCCAAGAAGCTGTGTGATCTTTAGTTTTTTACCATCCGTATAACGAACATAACCATTATAATAGCCAAACAATTGATGGACTTCCGATTTAACAAGTCGCATATTGGTTTTAGTTTCTCTTTCAAAAAACGGAGAAAACGTTAATCGAACGTCATCAGAAAACTTACTATGAATAAGCCATGGTTTTTTATAATCTTCCCGGTCGTAATGAAACAAGACATCTTCATGGATTTTAGTCATTTTGCCATTTACAAAAAAAGCATTTTCCGTCATACCTGTGCCATCGGTCCATTTGCCACCTAAATTTAAGCCGATTACTTTTCCGAGTGATCGCTGAGAAGCCATGCCCCAATTCCAATGAGATTCTCTTGGCCAAACGCCACGACCATAATCCAATACCGCGAAGCTATCTAGTTTATCGAATTTAAATTGATCATTGCCGATTTTCACCATCCCGCTTACAGGAAGTGATGTGTGTTTTCCGGTAAATTGAAAGGTTTGACGATTCCACGGAACAACGACATTTAATGATTCGTAATTTTTTGGGTGAGAAATAACTAGAATTGCCTCTAAGTCTTCTCCGTCAAATTCTTTTGCACGAACTGTTAAGTGCGTTGCACCTTGGCTATAAATTGATTCGATAGTCATTAGATCGTTGCGGAAATAGCAGGGATCTAATACATTTTCGGGCAATTTCACATGACGCGTAAATGGGATGACAATGGTTTTTTCAAAAAAACGCTGTGTTTCATAGTTTAGGAAATAAATAAAGCAGACGGTTGCATAGTCCAAGTGAGAAATTGTTGCTGAAAACAAAATCTCATCTCCAAAGACGCACCAATAATTCCATTTTTTCTTACGCATAAAATTTCCGCGTAAATTACTTTCTACTAAAGGCTGCTTTGCATAACCGATAGCTTTTGGATTTAATTGGCCTTTTGCATCACAAAGTTTTACAAATTCAGTAAGCTCTCGTTCTACATGTTGCATTAAATCCACCTCATCCGTATTCTTCTACTTTTATTGTAGCAGAACACGAAAAAAATATCCTTTTGAGAAAGTCCTATCTAGTCGAAAAGTCTTTAAAATAAAAAGATTTGCAAGACTTTAGTCGCTCGATTATTTTACAAAGCATCTTTTCTCCAAAGCAAGGCGAGTGTTTCTTCCCCTGCATGAACGGCCAGTGAAGAACTCAAGTCGCCGATTAAAATATCCGCGTCAGGAATTACTTTTAATACTTCTTGTTTTAAACTTTCTGCTTCTTTCATAATGTGACCGTGCATGATTTGAAAACGCCGAACACCATAGTCTTCGTGATCTTTTTGAGCATGTTTGATCAAATACTGAATGGCTTTTTTGTGAGAACGAACTTTATCAATCGGTTTTAGTTCGCCGTCAGAAGTAAGCTGCACGATTGGTTTGATTTGCAGTAAACTGCCTAAATAATATTGAGCGCCACTCATCCTGCCGCCTTTATATAACTGTGATAAATTGCCGATTAAAATGTAATTACGGAAATTTGTTGTTTCTTTTTCTAATCGTTGCGCAATTTCTTCTGCTTCGAGACCTTGTTTTTCGAGCTCAAGTCCTCGCTCTACCAAACCGGACAAACCATAAGACAGCGCTAATGAGTCAATGGCATATACTTTAAACCCGCTCATCTCAGCGCCTGCAGTAGAAGATGCTATCGTTCCGCTAAGTTTTGCTGAAGCGTGAACAGCTATAGCGCATTCATATTGTTCTTTTAGTTTATTATACAGCTCTGCAAATTTTCCGGCAGAAGGTTGCGATGTTTTAGGGAAACTAGTGGCTTCTTTAATGCGCTTATAAAGTTCGTCATTCGTCAAATCTATACCATCGTCAATAAACTCTTCTGTACCAAAATGAATATTTAATGGAACGATATACACATCTGGATGAGCTTTAAATTCTTCTGTAACAAATCCTGTCGTATCCATAATCCACGCAATCGGCTTTTTCATAAAAAAACCCCAATCTATTTAGAATAATTAGAATATAGAAACTATATCATGGATAATATTTCGACGGAAGTAATAGCTCTAAAAACAAATGGAATGGACTAAAAGATTAGCGGAAACGGCTTTTGAAGGATTTTTCAATATCTGTTTTGTGTTTAATAACAATAATAATAATCGCAACAATTAATGGCCAAACAACAATCCAAACCTGGAGAATGAACGTCATGGCAACAAAGCCTGCAAAACTTGCGAGCATGCACAATGTGGCACTCTTAAACCAAGGATAAAAAGCGAAAAACAAAATAAGCATGGCTAAAAAAAGGTCAGGTGTTAAACAAAATGTCACACCGACAAAAGCAGCTATTCCTTTACCACCGCGGTAGTTGAGCCAAAAAGGGAAGAGGTGGCCTACGATTACAGCTAAACCTGCCACAGCAATCGTCCAAATAGGAAAATCGAAAAAGAAGCCAATCCATACCACTAATGCTCCTTTTCCTGCGTCTCCAAGAAAAGTTAATACAAAAGCCGGCTTTCCAAGAATAGCCCCCGCATTTCTAGCGCCGAGATTACCGCTGCGCTGTTGACGCAAGTCGACACCTTTCCACTTACCAATCCACCAAGCGGTGATGAAATTACCAATCACATAGGATACTAGCCAGTAAACGATCATAGCGAACCTCCGATTTTAAAGTGAATAAGTAGAATAGCAAGTTGGTTATGCAAAAAACCTTAACTTAACTATAAAGGCCTTCCCTGCACTTAGGGAAGGCCTTTATAAAAAGATTAGTCTAGCTCAGCTACTTCGAAAAGATAGTCGCTAATTACACGAAGTCCTTTATCGAAATTCTCAAGATGGAAATGTTCATTTGGTGCATGGAAATTTTCAGATGCTAGTCCAAAGCCCATCAAAACAACAGGTAAATCTAAAATTTCGTCAAATGCAGCGACAATCGGAATAGATCCACCCATGCGTGTAAAGGCAGTTGGTACACCATACACTTTTTCGTATGAACGTCCAGCTGCTTGAATCGCAGGATGGTCGTAAGGTGTTAAGAACGGTTTGCCTTTATCAAATTCAGTAACTTCTACAGTTACGCCTGCAGGTTTATGAGATTCAACATGTGCTTTTAGTTTTGCGACGATGTCATCAGGATCTTGATTTGGCACTAAACGGCAAGTGATTTTTGTGCTTGCTTCTGCTGGTAAAACGGTTTTAATGCCTTCGCCTGAAAAGCCGCCCGTGATACCATTTACTTCAAGTGTTGGACGAATCCATGTACGCTCAACAAACGAATAGCCCGTTTCGCCAAAATCTTCAGAAATACCAATTTCTTTTTTCTCGTGCTCTAAATCAAAATGGAGTGCTGCAAACTCTTCACGTTCTTTGTCGGAAACTTCAAGTACGTCATCATAAAAACCTTCTACTTGAATCAACCCTTCTTTGTCGCGGAACGATTGCAGAATTTCTACAATTGCATGAAGTGGGTTTTGAACAGCGCCTCCGTAAATTCCGGAATGCAAATCACCTTTAGGTCCGTTGACGTCAATTTGAATGCCCGCAAGACCGCGCAATCCGTAACAGACAGCTGGACGACCTGGACCTTGCATCCCTGTATCTGAAATGACGATAATATCAGCCTTTAATAATTCTTGGTTTTCTTCCACATATTTTGGAAGATTCGGGCTGCCAATTTCTTCTTCGCCTTCAATGATGAATTTAACGTTAACCGGCAATTCACCTTCTAATTTCAATAAAGCTTCAATTGCTTTAACATGCATAAATACTTGTCCTTTATCGTCACTTGCGCCACGAGCAAATAATTTATTGTCGCGTACTTGTGGTTCAAAAGGAGCTGTTTCCCATAAGTGAAGCGGGTCTACAGGTTGAACGTCGTAATGACCATACACCAGTACAGTTGGTTTGCCTTCTGCGTGAAGCCAGTCTGCATAAACAACTGGATGGCCTTCTGTCGCATCAATTTTAGTATTTTCTAAACCTGCATGTTCAAATGCAGTAATTAGCCATTCGGCAGCTTGTTGCATGTCTTCTTTGTGTTCAGATAGTGCACTAATAGAAGGAATACGTAAAAATGATTTTAACTCATCCAAATGTGTTTCTCGGTGGTCTTTAAAATATTGGTCTACTGCTTGTGCATTCATCAAGATCCCTCGCTTTGTTAGATTTTCGTATAGAAAAATTATAACATACCAAGTTTTGGTTTTCGACAAGAGGAAATTGGCTATGGTATAGTGTTAAATATGGAAAGAGTTCGTAAAACTATGTGTTCATAACACGGGAGGAAATAAATTTGTTTATAGCATTAGGTATCTTTTTAATCATGTCGTTTTTCTTATCGGGAAGCGAAACGGCATTAACTGCAATAAATAGGATGAAGGTCCATCTTCGCGCAGAGCAGGGAGATGCAAAGTCTCAAAAACTGCAGAAACTAATTGCGAAGCCGGACCGAATGATTACGACCATTTTAATTGGTAATAATATTGCGAACATCATGTTGCCGACATTGGTAACGACAATCGCTATTACAAGAGGCTGGGAAGTCGGAGTTGCGACGGCCATTTTAACTGTGATCCTTATTATTTTCGGTGAAGTATTGCCGAAAACAATTTCAGCTACGTTTGCGGATAAAGTAGCTTATATTGTGTTTCCAGTAATCAGCATTATGGTAGTCATTTTAATGCCACTTACTTGGCTGTTAGCACAATTCACAAATATTTTCATTCGCATCATTTCGAAAGGTACTGTAAAAGAAGCGACCATGACAAAAGAAGAATTACGTACGATGGTTGATATTGCCTCTACAGAAGGTACGTTTGAAGAAGATGAGTCTGAACGGATTAAAGGCGTTCTCGATTTTCCACATAAAGATGTATCAGATGTCATGTCAACGCATCGAACAGATACAGTAGGAATTGCCATTGACTCAAGCTATGAAGAAGTTCGTGATTTAATCTTAGAATCTTCTTATACGCGTTATCCTGTTTATGAAGAAAGCATGGATAATGTGGTTGGATTGTTTTATTCGAAAAAGTTAATTGAATGGTCAATGAATCCGAATTTGACGTTAGAAGAACTGATGGATGATAATCCATTGTTCGTTGTTCAGTCGGTTAGTGTGGAAACCGTCTTTAAAATGATGATGTCGAAGAAAAAACACATGGCAGTTATTTTAGATGAATACGGTGGAACACTTGGAATTGTTACACATGAAGACATTATCGAAGAAATGATTGGTCAAGATATTGAAGATGAAACAGATGAAGATGATGATGAATTGGTTTTTGATATGACAGATGACGTTTTATCATGTCATGGCCGTCTTGAAATTGAAGATGTTAACGATATGTTCCAAGTCGAAGTACCAAACGATCACGATACCATTGCTGGTTTTGTCATGCAACAGCTTGGACATGTGCCAGAAGAAGGTGAGCAATTCACTTACGAAAACCTTCATGTAGAAATCAACGAAATGGACAGAAACCGCATTGTGCGTTTAACGATTACGAAAAAAGATAAAAAAGAGCAAGAAGTGTTAGCTTAGGAAGATCCCTGTCTCTGGACAGGGATTTTTTAGTTGCAAAAAAAGTTCCCTTTATTACACAATTGTAAGGAGAATGAAAGTAGAAGCGATAGAGCGAAAGGTAAAACTCCGTCAATATAAGGTTATAAGAGAAAGCGGAAGCAACAAAGGCTTCGCTCGACAAATATGACAGACGGAGGCACAATCATGGAAAATCTATATACAGAATACAATCGGTACATTTACCATTTATGTTTGAAACTAACACGCAATAAAGCGGAAGCAGAAGATTTGATGCAAGAAGTTTGGTTAAAAGTAGTCCGCTACGAATCCTCTATTGCTGAAGTGGATCATGTAAAAGCATGGCTGACGACCATCTGTATGAATACATTCCGTGATCGTTACCGCAAAAATGTACGACGCAGCAAGCACATGATTCAACAGCCAGAAGGTTTAGATGTATCATTGCTTGATTTGATCGCTTCAGACTCAACGGGCGTAGCTGAACTTCTGGAAAAACAAGACGTTTCTACAATGATTCGGCATAAAATTTCAGAGTTGGATGCAATTTACCGCACGACGATCTTGTATTTCTATGTACACCAATATTCATTAATTGAAATTGCGGATGTGATGAAGGTATCTATTGGTACTGTGAAATCTCGATTGTTCCGAGGCAAACAACGCTTGAAAGATATGTTGATGGATGATGACCGAACGCGTGAATACGTAGTAGCGATTTAAAACAACCGAATTTTCGGTTGTTTTTTTTGAAAATGAGTGAGAGTTTTACCTACTTACTGGTTATAATAGATTAGAGGTGGGAAATTTATGAAAAAAAGAAAGTTTCAACAATGGAGCAAAAGAAAACGAATTGTCATAGGCACTTTGGGAATTCTTGCATTTCTTTATATTGTGGTCATTGTTTGGCAGACATTCAAGCCTTTGCCTGAAGGGGTTTCAAGCGCTGGCGAGCTTCACCGAGTTGATAGTGTGGAAATGATTTATGACTTGTCGTATGCACAAGACAAGAGAGGCACAAAAACAGAAAGTGAACTGCGGATATTCAATGAAATCTACGACATGATCGACCAAGCGGAAGAATTTGTCGTCATCGACCTTTTTCTATTCGATAATTACAATGATGAAGAAATAGATTTTCCAGCAGTAGCAGAAACTTTAACCAATCATCTACTGGATAAAAAAGCAGAAAATCCAGATTTTCCAATTTACTTTATAACCGACCCGTTAAATGTTGGGTATGGTTCTTATGAAAGTCAGTTTTTAAGCACATTAGAAGATGAGGGAGTCGAAGTGATTATTACAGATCTCGATAAATTGCGTGATTCAACACCTCTTTATTCTGGACTTTATCGTGTGATTTTTCAGTGGTTTGATGCAGGTGGAAGAGGGTGGGTACCGAACGGCATGTCGAGTGACGCACCGGACTTAACCGTATCATCTTATTTGAAAATGATGAACATTAAAGCCAATCACCGAAAAGCTGTAATTACCGAAAAAGCAGCAATCATCAGCTCAGCAAATCCGCATAATGCCAGCGGCTTGCATGGCAATATGGCGTTTAAAGTAAGTGGACCGGTGATCAATGATATTTTACAAGCTGAAGAAGCGGTGTCTCGTTTTTCAGGAGGACCAGACTTTCCAAGAATCGAAGTAGCTGAACAACAAGGAGCGTATGAAGTTCAATACTTGACCGAACGAAAAGTATTAGATGCACTACTTTCAGATATTGAAAAAACAGCAAAAGGTGACACGGTCCAACTTGCCATGTTCTACATTTCAGAAAGCAGTGTTGTACGTGCGTTGACAGATGCAGCGAACCGCGGAGTAGCTGTTCGTTTAATACTAGATGCCAATGAAAATGCATTTGGAAATGAGAAAACAGGATTGCCAAACCGACCTGTTGTAAACGAAATGCTGGCGGAATCAGAAAACCGTATAGAAGTCCGTTGGTACAATGCAGTCGTTGGGCAGTTCCACACAAAATCCATCATGATTCAAACACAAAATGAAACTGTCATCATGGGTGGTTCAACAAACTACACGGAGCGGGCATTTAACGACTACAATCTTGAAAGCACTCTACGTATCAAAGCACCAAACGATAGTGAACTGACTGGCAATATGACTCAGTATTTCGATCGTTTATGGAACAATGACGATGCTCTTTATACACTCGATGTTGAAGAATACCAGGACGACTTCACTTTTTGGCAACGGGGAATTTATGGTTTCCAAAAACTGTTCAAGTTAACGACTTATTAAAAAATGCCTCTTCTGGAAAACCAGAAGAGGCATTTTTATTTGTATCTCAAACTTCTTCCGGTTTACCCGCAGAAATCCATTCTTCAACGTCCCAAACTTTTGTTGCTAATCCTTCGTAAAATTCAGGTTCGTGACTAACAATAACGATTGTTCCTCTATACGCTTGCATGGCACGTTTTAACTCAGCTTTTGCATCGATGTCCAAGTGATTGGTCGGCTCATCGAATATGAGCCAATTGCTTTCTTCCATCATTAGTTTGCAAAGACGAACTTTGGCTTGTTCGCCACCGCTTAACTGCGTCATTGGGCGAGAAATATGCTCGTTTTTCAAACCAGTACGAGCAAGTGCACCACGTACCTGACCTTGGTCCATACTTGGGTAAGCTGACCAAATTTCGTCAAGTGGCGTATGCGTCGGAGCTTTAACTTCTTGTTCAAAATAGCTAGGTGTCAAATATTCTCCTCGAAGAACGTCGCCATCTAATGGTTTGATTTTGCCTAACATCGTTTTGAGCAGCGTTGATTTACCAACGCCGTTCATGCCGACAAGTGCAATTTTTTCACCACGTTCAATCATAAACGTTAACGGTGGCAATAATGGTTTTTCATAGCCAATCGACAACGCTTCTGCTTCCACGACGTAACGGCTTGGACTGCGTGTTTCTTTAAAAGCAAATTGCGGTTTTGCTGCAACTTCAGGCTTATCAATGCGGTCCATGCGATCAAGTTGTTTCTGGCGTGATTTAGCGCGTCCAGTTGTAGAAGCACGTGCTTTGTTTTTGGCAATAAAAGTTTCGGTTTTTTTAATCATATCTTCTTGTCTTTCATAAGCGTCTAAATGTTGTTGCTTACTCAGTTCAGCCAGTTCGATAAATTTTTCATAAGTGGCTGTGTATCGTGTCAAACGTGAAAATTCCAAGTGGAAAATAACGCTTGTCACACTGCTCATAAATTCCGTATCATGCGAAATTAATAAAAATGCATGCGGGTAATTTTTCAAGTAATTGACGAGCCATTGAATATGCTCTTCATCAAGATAGTTGGTAGGCTCATCCAAAAGTAGTACTTTTGGCTTTTCAAGAAGCAGTTTTGCAAGTAATAACTTTGTCCGCTGTCCACCTGATAAAGCTTCCACATTGCGGTCAAGTCCAATTGCATCCAGACCCAAACCACGTGCAATATCTTCAACTTTGCCATCAAGTGTATAAAAATCTCCAGCGTCCAATGCATCTTGTGCTTCAGCCATTTGCTCAAGTAATTCTTCCAATCGTTCAGGATCCGCATCGCCCATTTGCATCGCAACATCGTTCAACTCTGCTTCTTTTTTATAAAGAGGCAAGAAAGCATCTTGAAGCGTTTCGCGAATTGAACGTCCTGGCTGCAATTGAGTATGCTGATCTAAGTAGCCGTAATGCGTGCGTGGCTGCCATTCGACGCGTCCGTCATCGTGAATAATTTTTCCTGTTAAAATGTTCATCATTGTCGATTTACCCACACCATTGGCTCCAACTAATCCAACATGTTCACCTTCGACCAAACGGAATGATACATCGTTAAAAAGGGTCCGATCACCGAAAGTGTGACTTAAATTTTCTACTGTTAATAAACTCATTTAATAAATTCCTCCATTATCATCATAAAAAAAAACGCGGTTACAGATCCGCGAGTTTTTTGTTTAATTCCGCAAGTTGTAGTTCCATTTTTTCTAAACGTAACTCTGCCTTCTCCACCATGCCAGCGTGTCCAGTCGTTTCTAGCTTTTCGATATCACCTTGATGGCTAACATAATCCATCTTCAGCTCAGCAATTGCATATTCCAATTCCTGCTTGTTCACAAAATCACCCTTATTTTTCTACCATTGTAACACAAAAGCAGAGAAGTTGAATGCATTACGATTTTCATTCAGTATATAATACCTGTATAATGCCAAAAAGAACAAAAAGGAAGTGACCTGTTATCGATACTTTGTTATTAGACTTAATGCTAATTATTTTCCTTGGGGTGCTCTCCCAATGGGTTGCTTGGCGTCTTCAGCTTCCTGCGATTGTTTTGATGTCGATTGCCGGACTTCTTATAGGGCCTATTTTTGGTGTTATTGATCCTGCTAAAAGCTTTGGAGAATTATTTGATCCGTTCGTTTCACTAGCAGTTGCCATTATCTTGTTTGAAGGCAGTTTGAATTTAAACTTTAAAGAAATTCGCACGTTTAGTAAACCAATTTTACGAATTGTAACAATCGGCGCTTTTATTGCTTGGATCGCCGGATCGCTTGCAGCGCATTATATCGCAGGTCTTTCGCTTGGTGTCGCATTTGTTATTGGTGGATTGTTTATCGTGACGGGACCGACTGTGATTTTGCCAATGCTTCGACAAGCAAAATTAAAGTCGCGTCCTGCCGCTATTTTAAAATGGGAAGGCATTATCGTCGATCCTTTTGGTGCATTGCTCGCTTTGTTTGCATTCCAGTTCGTGTTGTTTGCCATAGGAGCTGAAACAGCCGGCGCTTTTGGACTATTTTTCTTAGCTTCTTTGTTTGCTATTGCACTTGGGGCTGGTGCCGGCGCGTTGATGGGAATGATGTTTGAAAAAGGACAAGTCCCTGAATTCTTAAAAGCGCCAATGGTTTTTGGAGTCGTGTTACTGACTTTTGTTGTTTCGGATATTGTCATGCACGAAACAGGGCTATTAGCGGTTACAGCCATGGGGATGATCATGGCTAATATGAACATTGCTTCAATTAATGACATGCGTCATTTTAAAGAAAACATTTCAGTCTTGCTCATTTCCAGTATTTTCGTCATGCTGACGGCTTCGTTAACTATCGAAGTATTAGTTAGCATATTCAATTGGCAAGTGGTGGCATTTGTATTAGCGATGTTGTTTGTCGTTCGCCCGCTTTCTATTTGGCTGTCAACGATTGGTACTGATTTGACGATTCAAGAAAAAACCTTGGTTGGTTGGATTGCGCCACGCGGGATTGTGGCATTGACAGTTTCAGGTTATTTCGCAGGGGTTCTACTTGACGCTGGATTTCCTGATGCAGAATTGCTGACTGCACTGACATTCGCTTTAGTGTTTTCTACTGTAATTGTTCATGGCTTTACGATTGGCTGGGTAGGCAGAAAATTAGGGCTTGTAGCAGCAGTTGAACCAGGTGTCATTATCATTGGGGCAAGCCGTTTTGCGACACTTCTTGGAAAAGTCTTATCGGATTTTGAAAAAAGCGTTTTGATTATTGATTCGTCGTGGGGGCGTTTGCAAGAAGCACGCCATGTTGGATTAAAAACGTATACAGGAGAAATCTTGTCTGAGCATACAGATTACGAGGTCGATTTAACACCTTATGAAACAATGCTTGTCGCGACAGAAACAGATGCTTATAACGCATTGGTCGTTAATAACTTTGTTCCAGAGATGGGTCGTGCGAACCTTTACCAAACTGCTATTCAAGAAGGAGATCCGAACGATTTTCATTCTTCGTTAAGTGGTCGAACTTTGTTCGGGGAAGATTGGAGCATTTACGAGTTGGAAACAAAAGCAGCAGAAGGTTATACAATGCGCAAAACACAATTATCAGAGCAATTTACGTACGAAGACTTTAAAGTGAAATGGGCTGATGATACGATTCCATTGTTTGTTCATTACGCACAAGGCAAAATTGAGTTTTTCGCACAAAATAACAAACTCGAGCCGAAGGCAGGAGATACAATTGTAAGCTTTACCGCTGCTGCTCTTGAGTCTGACCGGACGAAAGAGCGTATAGAAAACAAACGCTCTAAAAACGGAACTCAGACTAAAGAATGAAATCTTCTTCTTAAAAGCAATTTCGGTACGTATTGTCAAACAGGGTTTGTTATGATGAAGACAAACGAATGTTTTAGCGTTGCCTACATAAATGTAGATGAACAGCTTGGCACTTATGTATTTTGAGGAGGACATCGAATTATGAAAGTTTTATTAGTAGACGGAACAATCATCGGCAGCAAAACCGGTGCCATCTTAGAACAAGTTCAAATTTACATCAGTGAAGCAAATCCTGAAATGGAATTAAAACTAATGAAGCTGGCCGACTATGATCACCAGTTTGTCGATGGCCGAAAGCTTAGCGAATACAATGACAGTATGCAAGAAATGGTTCATCGCTTTGAAGAAGCAGATGGCTATATTATTGCAACCCCAATTTTCCAAGGATCGATTCCTGGCGTTTTGAAAAACACATTTGATATGCTGCATCCACGTGCGATGCGCTACAAACCCGTATCAATCGTAGCAAACGGCGGCACTTATCAACATCATTTAGTCATCGAAAATCAGTTAAAGCCGATTCTTGACTACTTCCGCTGTCTCGTGACACCAAACTATGTCTACACGCACACAAGCCATTTTGATGAAAGCAACACCATCATTAGCGAAGACGTCCATAACCGCTTACGTGAATTGGCACGCGTTTTTGTGCAGTACGCTGAGATGAGCAAGCATTTGTCGAAAGAAACACTGGATAATCATTGATGGATAGAAAAAACCTCCCTATGTGGGAGGTTTTTTGGATTTTATTTGAAGTTAATCTGGATTTTATTCCATTAATAGGGCTTACAGTCGGAGTTGAGTAAAATACTGTCCAAAACCGATCGAATACTGTCCAAATCAGCTAGAATACTGTCTGAAATCAATAAAATACTGTCCACAAGCTAAAATGCCTCAGGAATTAAATATAGTCGATCTTTAAAACTTCCTTGATGAGTCATTTTTGTGCTTGCTAATAACTTCGAAGCAATTGATGAAGATGTAATCCCTGTAAATTCGCGAAATTCCCTGTTGCTAATCGTCGTTTTGACCAATGTTCGGTATTGCATTAGCGCACTGAGATGCGAGAGCGGATCACGATGGTTGCAAACTTCGCAGCGCCATTTCCCACGACAATACTTCAATGAGCGTCCTGGGCAGCTAGGACAAAGAACGCCTGTCATAAATGAATCGGTAAGTCCGAGTGACACAAGCGGTTTTATTGTATGAAGCGCGAGGAGGTTGCACGCCAGCGATTCTGTTTTCTTCTTGGATAGAATCTCGTGTGGATGCTTTTCCAAAAGTTGTTCCATCAAATAGGACAGACCGGATGCTTGAATCATGACACGGTTACCAGCTCGTGATTGAACAACCGATGAAGGGTAGGTAAAGACAATGGCACCAACGACCGGCAGTTTGATGCGCTGTTGGCATAAAAACTGTTCCAACCATTTCTCGTGACGACGCAATTGATCATCTGGATTTTTCATGCCATCGATGCTGCCGTCTTTATTGGTTCGAGAAAATTGCCTCAAATTGGAATCGAAATTGAGAAGGCCGGAAATACTTTTGATTTCCAATGCCAGCACAAAATGACTCGTGACCAAGACGCTATCAATTTGATGAGAAGACATCTCTTTTTGAATGAATAAGTCGTGGATGAAATAATGTGGTAACGAGAGATCGATTTCGTGCCAAAAAGAGTCGACGCGCAGTTCGCCGTGATAACCGGCAGTGATGCGACGGAGTTTTTCGGTCCAATGGAGGTAATGGGGATGAGCGGTGTGCGTTCGTTGAAGCAAACTTTCTAGTTGAAAGATTTCTGGAGGTTTATTGCGAGCTTTAATGATCAATCGATCCTCTCCTTTATGTGAAACTACTCCAAATATAGCTGAAGATTCAGCCTTGCGCAAGATTTTTTTGAATTTATTGGAAGTACTGTCCGAGTCGACTGGAATACTGTCCAAACGCACCAAAATACTGTCCAACCCCCATCAAATACTGTCCAAACT
>JBBSRA010000029.1:0-27158 GCA_038243515.1 Caryophanales bacterium | reverse complement strand
TACGCTGGGTGTATTATTGGTGGCTGTCATTGTAAAACCGATGGGCAAACAACAAGCACCAGAGCCGGTTTATACGAACGATGCTTTTTTTACAGGATTTACTGAAGGCTATAACACAATGGATGCACTCGCTTCACTGGTATTTGGAATTATCGTGATTTCAGCTGTTCGCAAAATGGGTGTGAATTCACCGAAAGGCGTCTTAACAGCAACGTTAAAAAGTGGTGTAGTAGCTGCAGCTTTACTAGCTATTGTTTACACAGGAATTGCTTACTTAGGATCCACAAGTACAGCTACTTTAGGTCTCTTGGAAACGGGTGGACCCGTATTGAGTGGCGCTTCTGATTATTATTTTGGAACATTAGGTGCAAGCTTGCTGGCAATGATCATTATTTTGGCTTGTTTAACAACAGCTATCGGCTTAACTGTCGCCAATGCTGGGTTTTTTCATAAATTAACACCGAAAGTCAGTTATAAAACATACGTCTTTATTTTCTCTGTTTTTTCATTAATCGTGACCAATGCGGGACTTGCAAATATCATTACGTATTCCATTCCGGTACTCATGTTCTTGTATCCACTAGCGATAGTATTGATCTTGTTAGCATTCTTGTCGCCTTTGTTCAGACACGCTCAATTGGTCTACATATCAACGACTGTTGTGACACTTTTTGTTAGCGTGATTGATGGCTTAAAAGCATTAACTGCTTCATTAAACGTCGCCAACCCTCTATGGCTTCAGTCGATTATTGATTTTTATGCGAACTCGCTGCCTCTTTACAGCAATGGACTGGGGTGGCTCTTGCCTGCGATGATCGTCATTGCCATTACGACAGTTATTGCTCGCAGTAAAAAGAATGTAAAAGTTCGAGCGGTTCAAGATAACGGGTAAACCCTATGCTAACTAAAAAGCTGTATTCAAAGCACAAGGCTTTGAATACAGCTTTCCTGATTGGTTTTATAGGCTTTTAACAGTCGAAAGATCATCTATTGTGCGTACCCAGTTGGACTTCATCAGATGTGTTACTTTTTCTGAATTTTTTTCTTTTAAAGTTTGGATAATTTCCACGTGCTCATCGTAAGAGCTCTTTGTCAGCATTAGGGAGTGGTGGAAAAACTGTCTTCTCACATGAGACTGAAGACTGCCGAGTATGCTGTGAATATAAGGGTTATTGGCAGCATCTACAATGATTTGATGAAACTCTTGATCGATTTTTAAAGCCGAAAATCCATCTTGGCTTTCGATAGCTTCAATAAATCGTTGGTTGGTTTCTTCTAATAAAGTAAAAATGTCTTGATCGAGATTAGGGATAGCAAGTTCTGCTGATAGGGCCTGTAAAACGGCAAGGGGCGGTAGTAAGTCTTTGAGATCACCTTTTTTTATGTTTGTAACACGTGTAGCTTTTCCGGGAAACATTTCTACAAATCCTTGAACTTCTAATAATTGCAAAGCTTCACGGATTGGGGTTCTGCTCAAATTTAATGCTTGCGCTAAATCCGTATCGATTAATTTTTCTTCTGGCTGTAACGTGCCATCAATAATCCATTGTTGCAATTGAAGATAAGCACTTTCTTTAGCTGAGACACGAACGGGCTTAGAGTGATTAACTGGAATCGGCATTGCAAGCTCTCCTTTTTTACTGTTTGATTTCTTCCATTATACAGTAATTAACACTAACCACAAAATATACTATGCAATATACTAGTAGGTTACTCAAATAAATTTTATGCGCTCGTTTGTCGTTGCTTAAATAGGGAATAATAAAAGCATAATCACATGTATAGAAAATGAGGAGGAATAGCATGCTGTCATTTATTCCGAGCCAAGATTCAAACACAATTGCTTTTGAAGTTAATGGAACAGCGACAAAAGAAGACTTACTCAAGTTGGAACAGGCAATTGGAGAACAATTCCCTGATGATCAGCAGTTTAATGCTTTTGCTGTTATGCAAAAGATAGAGGTGCCAACGATCAAAGCACTGATTGAAGAATCTAAAATCGATATGAAGTATGGCAACCAATACAATAAGCTAGCAGTTATAGGTGAGAAAAAACTCCTTGAAACAATAACAAAGCTCAGTAATGTTATGCCAGGCGTCAAAGCTCGATATTTTGAAATAGATGAAGCCGAGCAGGCATGGGACTGGATTAAAAATGATTAGTTTTGACAACGAATTAGAGGAGGAAAAAAAGATGCTATCATTTGTACCAAGTAAAGACGAAGAAACGATTGCTATTGAATTTGAAGGAACGGCAACACACGAAGATGCGATGAAAATCGATAAAATTATCCAAGAAAAATTTGCAGACAAAGGAAAATTTAATATTTATGCCATTATAAATAATGTAGAAGGTCCTGCTTTTTCAGGTCTTGAAGAAAGCATGCAAGTAAATATGGAGGCATGGAATCAATTTCATAAATTCGCCGTCATTAGCGCTAATTCGTTACCAGAACAATCGGCTGAAGTTGAAAACCTGCTGCCAAAACTTCAAGTAAAGTATTTTAATCTAGATGAAATGAACGATGCTTGGGATTGGATTCAAGAGTAAAAAAGAGCGTTTTGCATTTACAATGCAAAACGCTTTTTTGATTGTAGCACCAGCAAGCTAAATAAGGTTGGCAAGAGAGCTAGAAAATTCCCGTGACTAGGGTGTGCATACAGTCAACTATCGTATACACTAATTATGGAGTGAATGATGTTTGACAGATAGGATGAGACGATGAAAACAGAAACTTCTATTAAGATAAATGATAAATTTAAAGCGGAATACGCCAAAGGCTATCCGTTAATTACGAAAGAAGCGTTAGAAGATCCGGAAATGTTAACGACTGAAGGAAACATTTTAAAGCTGGTTGATAAGCAAGATCGTTTTTTGGCAAAAGGTTATTATGGTCGCCAAAACAAAGGATACGGTTGGGTATTAACGAATACTGAAAGTGAAACCATTGACCAACCCTTTATTGAACAAAAGCTAGCAACTGCTATTTCTCGTCGACAAGCTTTTTTCAATAACAAAGAGACGACGGCTTTCCGCGTTTTTAATGGGGAAGGTGATGGTTTTGGTGGCTTAATCATCGATTACTACGATGGCTTTTACTTACTTAGCTGGTATAGCGAAGGAATGTATACGTTTAAAGATCAAGTGATTTCTGCGCTTCAAAATGTGACGGACTGCAAAAGCATTTATCAGAAAAAACGCTTTGATACAAAAGGTCAATATATTGAAGAAGACGATTTTGTAGCAGGTGAACGTGGTGAATTTCCATTGGTCGTTAAGGAACATGGTGTAAATTTTGCCGTTTATTTAAATGACGGAGCAATGACGGGCATCTTTTTAGATCAGCGAGATGTACGAAACGTCATCAAACAAAAATACGCCAAAGGCAAAACCGTACTTAACACATTTTCTTATACGGGGGCATTTTCAGTGGTGGCAGCAATTGGTGGCGCAACGAAAACAACGAGTGTGGACTTGGCAAAACGAAGTTCGAGTAAAACGATGGAGCAATTTAGTGTGAATGGTATTGATTTCGAGAGCCAAGATATTTTAGTGATGGATGTTTTTAATTATTTTAAATATGCCAAACGAAAAGAAATGAAATTTGATTTGGTTATTTTAGATCCACCAAGCTTTGCACGTTCAAAAAAATACACGTTTAGCACATCCAAAGATTATACGAACTTGATGAAAGAAGCAATTGCCATTACGGAAAAAGACGGCGTCATTGTTGCTTCGACAAATAGTGCTTCTTTTGGAATGAAAAAGTTTAAAGGGTTTATTGACAAAGCTTTTAAAGAACTAGGCGGAAAGTATAGCATAGTCGAAGAATTTACATTGCCAAGTGATTTCCGCGTTCAAAAAGAATTTAAAGAAGGCGATTACTTGAAAGTGCTTTTTGTGAAATTGGGCTAATTGAAAAAACAGTAAATAAATAAAAACGAATAGTTTGTGACAGAATAGTTTATCTCCTCACAAAAAATGACGTATTTGTTGTCAATCTCTGTACAGTTTCTCCTGCTACTTTTATAATTAAAAACAGACTGTGAGGGATAGTGGATGTTTAAAAATGCGTTGAGCACTTTTCGTTTTATGGGCTTGCTAGAAGGTAGTTCGTTATTGATCTTGCTTTTCATTGCCATGCCATTAAAATATTTTTTTGAATTTCCAGAAGCCGTTCGTGCTATTGGGCCGATTCATGGTGCCTTGTTTAGTATGTATATACTCATCACGATTTATATGACGTTTGTTTATAAATGGCCGTTTCGCTTTTCGATTGGCGCAGTGGTTTCAGCGTTCTTGCCATTCGGA
This sequence comes from Caryophanales bacterium, assembly GCA_038243515.1. Classification (GTDB taxonomy): domain Bacteria; phylum Bacillota; class Bacilli; order Bacillales_A; family Planococcaceae; genus Planococcus. The sequence goes on along the minus strand of JBBSRA010000029.1, from coordinate 22,846 downwards.
AACTTTATGTTAGATAAGCGCCTTGGACATTGGCTGCAGTTGAAACCTTCGACTGCCTGAGTACAAGACGAAACGAAAACATCTGTGGAATTTTTCCATAGGTGTTTTTGTTTTGTATTAACGGAATACCGTCTGTTCCTCTATAATGAAACTATTATAATGAATAGTTTCACAGGGGGAGGTAAGGCAATGACACAGTCGATCAACTCTTCTTCGTTAGTAGAAAAGCCTATTTACGGGGTCATGTTCGCGATTAGTGGCTGCCATTTATTAAATGATTCGTTGCAGTCTGTCATTCCGGCGATGTTCCCCATACTCGAAGTGAGTCTTAGTTTAACGTTTACACAATTGGGTTTGATCGCTTTTGTGTTAAACATAGTAGCTTCTGTACTTCAACCGGTAGTCGGATTTATCAGTGATAAAAAACCAATGCCATTTGCACTACCACTTGGCATGACAAGCTCTTTTGTGGGTATTGCTGGATTGGCGTTTGCTCCGGAATATTGGCTGATTTTAGTCTCAGTCATTTTTCTCGGGCTTGGCTCTGCGATTTTTCATCCGGAAGGCTCGCGTGTTTCTTTTATGGCTGCAGGATCAAAGAGAGGTTTATCACAGTCGATTTATCAAGTGGGGGGAAACACCGGACAAGCTCTTGCACCGTTGATCAGCGCATTTATTTTAGTGCCGCTTGGTCAAATAGGTATTGCTTTGTTTTTATTTGTTGCGGCTCTCGGTATTTTTATTTTGTCGAAAATTTCAATTTGGTACAAACAGCAACTAGAACAGGAAAAACTTCGAAAAGTGAAGAAGGTTTTGCTTTCTTCTTTGCCTGAAATGACGAAAAAAAAAGTAGGGATTGCTTTAGTTCTTTTACTGATTATTATTTTTGCTCGCTCTTTTTATGTGACAAATATGACCAGCTTTTATATTTTCCACTTGATTGAATCCTATGGACTAACCATTCAACAAGGACAACTCTATGTCTTCTTGTTTTTAGGCGTTGGCGCAGCAGGTACATTTTTCGGAGGGCCGATAGCAGACAGAATCGGTCGCAAAAATGTTATTTTGTTGTCTATTATTGTGCCAATTCCACTCGCAGCTTTCTTACCTTATCTACCATTACCGGCCGTTTTGTTGTTCTTAGCATTTATCGGATTTTTCATTATGCTAAGCTTTTCTGTGACGGTCGTTTATGCACAAGAACTTGTGCCTAGCAAGATTGGCACGATGGCCGGATTAACGGTAGGACTCGCTTTCGGTATGGGAGCGATTGGAGCTGTGGTTATCGGAATATTAATGGATGCTATTGGTGTGTATAATACGATGATTATTGTATCACTCTTGCCAATTATCGGCTTAGTCGGTCTTTGGCTACCGCGTGACCGAAAAATAACAGCTGCTTAACATGTATTCAACTAAAATGAACGCAAAGGGGATATTTTATGTCAACGACTGGACCAGAAATGCCAACTGAAATTTGTACAGAACGCTTATTGTTACGCATGCCTCAGACTGGAGACGGAAAAGTAGTGAATGCCGCTATTCAAGCTTCACTTGCTGAATTAAGACCATGGCTTGGCTTTGCAGAAGAAGAACCATGTCCTCAAGACACAGAAATCAATTTGTTAGAATCACGTGTGAAGTTTTTAAAAAAACAAGCTTTTCGCTATTTGATGTTTGATAAAGAAACTCGTGAGTATATTGGAACTGCTGGTTTTCATAGTATTGAATGGGATGTACCCAAAATGGAAATTGGGTATTGGATCAATACGAAAGCTGCAGGCAACGGCTATATAAGCGAAGCAGTTAGTGCATTGACTGAGCTTGCTTTTACGACATTGGAATGCAATCGTCTTGAAATTCAATGCGATGCCGAAAATGTGAAAAGCCGTGCAATTCCTGAAAAACTTGGCTTTACATTAGAAGGAACATTGCATAACGATGTACGTTCAGTAGATGGCAAACGATTAACCGATACATGCATCTACGCTAAATACGCATAATGCGACAGAGAGAACAGGGGCTTTTGCGATGAAAAAGAAACAGAAAGAAACAGGATTCAAGCCGTTCATTTCGCTATTACTGTCTTTAAAAATTCCGAAATCTGCACTTGCATTTGGGTTGATTGCGAGCTTAGTTACAACACTTGTTGGTTTAGTCGTTCCATTGCTCACAAAAAATCTAGTAGATGGATTTTCCTTAGAGTCTTTAAGTGCTCCATTAATTGCAGGCATTGTAGTAGCTTTTATTGTTCAAGCTGTTATTAATGGTGTTTCAATTTACTTGCTCAGCATGGTAGGTCAGCGAGTAGTCGCAGGATTGAGAGAACGGATGTGGGCAAAGTTGATCCGGTTGCGTGTTAGTTATTTTGATCAGCATTCGAGTGGAGAAACGGTAAGTCGTGTCGTAAATGATACAGGCGTTGTAAGAGATTTAATCACCGATCACTTTCCGGCATTTATAACCGGAATCATTTCGATTATTGGCGCTGTCGTTATTTTAGTTGTTTTGGACTGGAAGATGACGCTCGTGATGATGTTATCGGTTCCACTGACGGTTGCGGTCATGGTTCCTTTAGGGCGGAAAATGGCTAAGATTTCGCGGAATTTACAAGATGAAACCGCTCATTTCACAGGGCATGTTCAACAAACCTTAGGTGAAATTCGTTTAATGAAATCCTCGACAGCGGAAAATACAGAAGAAGCAAAAGGCGTAGAAGGCATTGATAAATTATTTAAATTAGGTATGAAAGAAGCAAAAATTTATGCTTTAATTGCGCCGCTTATGTATTTAGTAGTCATGGTGGTCATTGTCTCAATTATTGGCTATGGTGGAATTCGTGTAGCGAACGGTGAAATGTCTACAGGATCACTCGTAGCTTTTCTACTGTATTTATTCCAAATTATTGTGCCAATGGCGACATTCGCTCGATTTTTCACAGAGCTTCAAAAAGCCAAAGGCGCAACAGAACGTATTATTGGCATTTTAGAATTGCCGCTTGAAGAACCAGCGAAACAAACAGCGTTAAATATTGACGAAAAAACTTTGCGCGTGGATAAGTTGAGTTTTTCATATGGTGGAGGAGAACCTGTATTACAAGAGGTGTCGTTTAAAGCGCAGCCCGGTGAAATGATTGCTTTCGCGGGTCCAAGTGGTGGCGGGAAAACGACAGTTTTCGGTTTGATTGAACGATTTTACGAACCATCCTCAGGTGAGATTTCTATCGGGGAAGTCCCAATCGAAAAAATTTCAATCGCTTCATGGCGAGACCAAATTGGCTATGTATCTCAAGAAAGTGCCATGATGGGCGGAACCATTAGAGAAAATCTGACTTACGGATTGCCCAACGCTCAAGCGATTAAAACAGAAGAGTTATGGCGCGTCACACGTATGGCGTATGCCGAAGACTTCATTCGAGAATTTTCTGATGGACTAGATACAGAAGTGGGAGAACGTGGTATCAAATTATCAGGTGGACAGCGTCAACGAATTGCTATTGCACGCGCCTTTTTACGTGACCCGAAAATTTTAATGATGGACGAAGCGACGGCGAGCCTAGACAGTCAGTCGGAAGGAATTGTTCAACAAGCTTTGAGTCGTTTAATGGAAGGCAGAACCACATTAGTGATTGCTCACCGTCTATCAACGATTGTCGATGCAGATAAGATTGTTTTTATTGAAAAAGGGCGTGTGACTGGAGTTGGCACACATCAAGAACTGGTCGCAACGCATTCACTTTATCGTGACTTTGCTGAACAACAATTAACTTGATAAACCGCTTGGCCTTGACGTAACGTTAAGGTGTAAAGTGAGTTTGTCAGGAGGTGGAGAAATGGAATACACCGTGCAAAACTTCTCGCTAAACGCATGCAACTCGATCTCTTGATCACCAATATGGAAAAACCATTTCCACAAAACAAGAAACAAGCATCATGACAGACAAAGAGAAATTTCAAGGGGTTAAGCAAAAGCTAGTCGACGATAACGAGCAGCGATATGGCAATGAAATCCGTGAGAAATTTGGCGACCAATTGATCGATCAATCGAATGCCAAGATGTTAAATATGAGTCGAGAGAAATACCGAGAATTTATGGAGCTGAAGCAACAAGTAGTAGATCACTTAATTGATGCGATAAAAACGGGTGACTCATCAAGTGATGCAGCACAACAAACAGTTAGATTGCATCAACAGTTAGCCAAGTTACAGTAAAAGAGCGCATCGAGGACTTGCAGAAATGTATGTAGCAGACGAGCGATTTGTTGCGTATTGCGATAACGTACAGTCAGGTGCTGCCCAATTCTTGAGAGACACGATCGTTGTGTACACATCATAGAAGGTTAATAGCAGGCAGTCCGGTTTATGGGCTGCCTGTCTTTTTTATGTGGTATTCGTTGGGAGTGGAAAGCCTTTTTGCTAAGCGCTTATAAGTTTTGCTAAGCGTGCGTAAATTTTCTATGTCGTGCGTAAACTTTTTTTACCGTGCATAAGGATCTGCGGACCGTGCGTAAGTTTCGTCAAACGTGCATAAACTTCTAGAAGCGTGCATAACGCTCCAAAAATTAAAAGAACCCCGCTAGTCTGTCTTACACCAGTCGAATCTACACGGCTGCTTCTGTTTTTCTGATTGTCTAGCTCCAGCAGCCAGATTCTAGGGTCATAAGCCACTCCGGCTGTGCGGCTGAAAACACGCCACTTCGCCAGAGCGTCTTATGCCCGTCGAATCTACACAACTGCTTCTGTTTTTCATGTTTACAAACTCTTAACAATTGTTTACATCCTTGTCATGGCATCCTCATAAGTGGTTGGTATACTGGGGTCAATTCAGCAACTGTCAACGATTCGTTTTAATCGAAAAGGAGAGGTTTGCATGCAGGAGAAGAAAAAGAAAGCGCCAATTGTTAAGGTCATGTCGTTTAATATTGCTCATGGTTTAGGAATGGACGGGAGAGTTGATTTAGAGCGGACTGCAGAAGTAATTGAAGATTCGTGTGCGACCATTATTGCCTTGCAGGAAGTTGATCGCTATTTTTCGGATCGCAGCTCATTTATGGATCAAGTGGGATGGTTGAGTAAACGACTTGGCATGTATGCGGCTTACGGAGCCAATATAAACATTGCACCTCTAGATTCAGAGCGTTCGAACCATCAATACGGCAATGTGATATTAAGCACATATCCAATTATATTTAGTGAAAATCATTTGCTGACTCAGGTAGACTGTCCTTTTGGAAATAATGAACAGCGTGGTATTTTAGAGACTGTTATTGATGTAGAAGGCAGTTACATGAGCGTTTTTAATACACATCTAGCTCTAAAAGAAGATGAGCTTGCGACAAGTGTCGATGAAATTTTAGCGATTGTCGAAAATAGTCATTTTCCAAAAATTATTGCGGGTGATTTTAATGCTCCTTCTTCAAGTATCTATATGCAAAAGCTTAATCGACGTGTTAAAGATGTCTTTTTGGAAATGAAGCGTGGAGATGCCTATACGTATCCCTCTCCTTACGTGAGTGATGGAACGGGTGAGGTTTTCCGACCTGCCACACGGATTGATTATATTTTTGCAGATCGTCATGTGGAAGTTATTCAAGTAGCAACTATTAAAACCGCGGTTTCTGATCACTTGCCAATTGTCGCAGACATGATCTTGACGAATGTTAAAGTGAGTGATAAGGTCCGTGCAGCAAAAGTTCACATAACTATATAACTGTATTCACGCAACTAGAAACCGGCGGCTCTACTAAAGAGCTTCTGGTTTTTTCTGTGTAAGTTTTCCTATCCGTTTATTTCCATTTTCATCTGTTGACTCCATACGCTATAAGCTAAAGTCACGCTGATAAGACTTGGCATTCGTGGTTAAGCGGGAAAATTGTTAAAATGAATATATGTAGATATAAGGAGAGGACAAAATGGGACATGATCATGATCATTTTGAAACTGTAAGAAGTGGTAACAAAAAAGCGTTAGCTACTGCACTTGTCATAACAGCAGGTATTATGCTACTTGAATTTTTCGGTGGACTTTTTACAAATAGCTTGGCATTGATTGCAGATAGTGGTCATATGTTGTCGGATACGGTTTCACTAGCACTTAGTTTGTTAGCCATTTGGTTTGCGGGAAGAGCTGTATCGGCTAAAAAGACGTATGGCTCTTATCGTTTTGAAATTATTACAGCTTTTATTAACGGCATTACTTTGTTTGTTATGGCGGGGATTATCATATATGAAGCCGTTCAGCGATTGTACGAACCTGCAGAAGTCCAAGGTGGGTGGATGTTGATAATTGCTGCCATCGGACTTTTAGCTAATTTGTTGAGCGCTTGGGTGTTAAATCGTGGCGCTGACGTTGACGGTAACTTAAATATGAAAAGTGCCTACATGCATATTATTGGAGATGCCTTAGGTTCGGTTGGAGCAATAGTTGCCGGATTGCTTATCTTGTTGTTCGATTGGACGATAGCCGATCCGCTTATTTCGATCGCGGTTGCATTATTGATATTGCGTAGTGCATGGGGAATTTTGCGGAACAGTCTTCATATTTTGATGGAAGGAACGCCGGAAGAAATTGATACACAAGAAGTAGAAAAGCGACTTCTTGAAATTGATGGTGTATTAGCTGTTCACGATTTGCATATTTGGACAATCACTTCAGGAATGGATCTTTTCACTTGTCATATTGATGTTGATATGGATATAGACGAACAAGAAGTTTTGCAACAAGCAATAAAGTTAGTGCATGATAGTTGCGGAATTGAACACACCACAATTCAAATTGAAAAGCCAAAAATTGTACATCCTTCACTAAAAGTATAACTAGAGTAATTTTCTTATTTATAGAGTGAGGGAACCCCTTTTTTTCATGGTAAACTAAACGTAAAAGTTAGGTGGAAAGGAGCGGCGAGTATGACAGAAAGCAAGTGGCCTGGATTGGAAGTACAATCAGTAGAGTGGGTAAAAGCGCAATTGAGTAGAACAGCAGAAGTCCTAGACGTTCACTCATTAACAGGTGGAACTTCTTCAATTCTTTTTGAATTACTTGTTCAAGAAGAAAATCAACAACGGTCTTATGTATTACGACTATTTCATAAAGCTGATTGGCTGGCGAAAAAACCTGATTTAGCAAAGCATGAAGCAGAAAGCCTTCGGTATGCAAAAAGAGCAAGTCTTACGGTTCCCCATTTAATTGCCTATGATGAAACAGGCGAAAATAGTGGAATGCCTGCGGTGTTAATGACCAAAATGCCAGGTTCTGTCGTACTTCAGCCCTCTAATGATGAGCAATGGCTTGATGGCTTGGCGGCGACACTAGCGGCATTGCACCTGATAAAGGTAGACGATTTTTCTTATGAATATTATCCATATAACGATGTATTTTTATTAGAAAAGCCTGTTTGGTCGAAATTTCAACATGACTGGATGCGTGCTTTTTATATCGTCTCTGGGAGACGTCCTTCATTTCAAGAATGTTTTATCCACAGAGATTTTCACCCAGCCAATATACTTTGGGAAGATCGACAAGTAAGTGCTATCGTCGATTGGGTCAATGCGTGTCGAGGTCCAGCTGGAATTGATGTTGGACATTGCCGAGTTAATTTGGCTCAACTGTACGGCATTTCTGTTGCGAATGATTTTTTGACGGCTTATGAGCGTCATGCGGGCAGTTCGTTTACTTATGATCCTTATTGGGACCTTCTGTCATTGACGGATACACTTGATGGTTCACCTACTGTTTACCCTGGCTGGAAAGTGTTTGGCATGAAAGGTCTTTCAGATGAATTGATGCGTCACCGTTTAGATGATTATTTATTGAGTCTGCTTGACCGTTTTGACGATTTTTAATAGCAAATGCAGAGTCCTTCAATCCGTTCTGAGGTTTGATTTTCCCGATAAAGGCAATATACAACAATAAGTGAGTTTTTTGAGGAGGAAATCAAATGACAGATGGACAACTAAAACAGTTAAAAAAGCAGTTAGAAGAACAAGTAGAATCACTAGAAGAGCGTGTTGAACAGACGGACGAGTTTGAGACAACAGAGCTTTCAAATTATGACAACCATCCAGCTGATAACGCAACAGATCTATACGATCAAGAGCGCGGGTTGGCGATGACTCAATTTAAAGAAGAAGAATTAGAAGAAGCAAAAGCTGCACTTGCTGCAATTGAAGATGGCACATACGGAACGTGTTCTGTGTGCGGGAAAGACATTCCGTTTGAACGTTTAGAAGCATTGCCCACGGCATTAACATGCATCGACCATGCAGATCATGACTTAGATTTGGAAAGTCGTCCTCCTGAGGAAGATGTGCTTCAAGCTTCTACAAAACAACCCGTCGAAAAAGAAGACGGCGCCATTCGAGATTATGAAGATAGCTTTGAGGAAGTAGAAGATTTCGGTTCTTCAGATACGCCACAAGATCAGCCAAATGAAGATTCAGAGAAGTTTTTTAAAGATGAGGATTAGTCGTAAATCCCTTCCTACCATTGAGCAGGAAGGGATTTAAAACTAAACCGTATTTCCCGGGAAATAGGTGACGAGGAGAACGATTATGGATGAGTTACTGAAAGAAATTTATGTCTTAGAATGCAGCCATATAGATCCAGAAGTTCGTGTCTCTGCAGAAAAGCTTGGCAAATTGCTAGACGAAGAATTTTTTGAATTTGGCAGCTCTGGTGGTCTCACCAAGCGCTCGGATTATAAAGAGGATCATCTGTTAAGTCCAGATCCAATGGACATTAAATTTTTCGACATGCATGAATTAGGACCAGCTGCTGTCCTCACTACTTACCAAATACATAATCGGAAGACCGGGAGATTAACAAATCGCAGTTCTGTTTGGAAAAAGCGAGAGAATGGCTGGAAACTATTTTTTCACCAAGGAACAGTTTCTGCCGGAGATGTGTTTAACTAAGGGAATAAAAGGATATTCACGTAACAGAACTATTTTGTTAAAGGAGGAACTCAGATGAAACACGCCATCGTATTATTTGATGGAGATTGCAATTTTTGCGACTCAAGCGTTAAGTTTATTATAAATCACGATCCAGCTGGTTATTTTCAGTTTGCTTCATTGCAAAGTGAAGTCGGCCAAGAATTATCTAGGAAACATAATGTACCTGATGATGTAGACAGCTTGGTCCTCATACAAGACGGACAAGCTTACGTGAAATCTGAAGGAGCTTTAATGATTTCACATCATTTAACAGGTCTTTGGAAACTAGCACATTACTTGAAGCCGTTTCCTCGAGCACTTCGAGATGGGGCATATGATGTTATTGCCAAAAACCGTTACAAAGTGTTTGGAAAACTAGATAGCTGTACGTTGCCACCACCTCATATTCGCAAACGATTTTTAGATAAATAAGCATAAAAGCCCAGACTGGATTTTTTCCAGTTTGGGCTTTTATTGACCGAGACGATAATAGCAGCATTTAACAGAAATTAGATAGTCGCCAATATTTATTAGCAGTCGGACCGGCCATAAAAGCCAATCCTTCACTTTCGGATTGATGAAGCTCTGTCCATTCCGTTTCGTTGTCTAGTTTTAAATACACTTCATGGTTGGGTGATTGATCATGTACGCCAATGATGTCATAAATGCCATTACGATAAAAGCTAGCAGACAGTTCATAATCAATGTTTGGTGAAGTAGTAAGTGGATTTCCAACACTATGCGTTAATGAGAGTGAAAATTTTTGGTCTGATTCTGCCGTTTTTTTCAGATTTATTTGCTTATCTGAAGCGACATCTGTTTTGCTGAATTTTTTGCGCCAATTGTACCCAATTGTCGGACCAACATCTTTACCCCATGACAAAGTAGGCGGATTGTCTTGAAAAGACACAGTGAAATTAACGTGTGTCCGGTATTGTGTAGCATCCGGATCAAATTTCCGGTCGTCACCTTTAAAATAGTGAAAAGGTGATAACAAATTCGGGTTTTTTAAGAGACTTTCTGGCAAAAAAGTGTTGTAACAGAAATGCCAAATAGGTTGCTGGACTTGCTCTTCTTTGTCATTCAATAATGATTGAAGAGGGGCTATTTTTTTAGTTATCCAAAAATCTTCCATCGCGGCTTTTTCTTGTGAAGAGTTTGGATTTAATGCTCCAAAGATTTTGTTTAAGGTAAATGGCTTCTTATTATCATTTTTGCTGGATTTTGTGACAGGACGTTTTCCACGAATCCAATACGTAAAATTTTGTTCGTTTGAAACGTGGCGATCGGTATATTGATTTTTTTTCACCGTTTCGATCCATTCTCCATTTCGATAAATATCAAAAGTCGTGATACCGTCAATTTCCCCCCACGCTAAAGAAATTCGGCTTTCTGAAACAATGGTCGTTATCACCAATTCTGCTAATCGATTCATACTATCGATTTGACGGTTTTCAGTTCCAGTTTGCATCTTGACTTTGTCCATCCATTTTCCAGATACGTCTAAACGTTCAATCGTATACGTATTCAATGCTCCTTCGACTAATCCTTCATCTTTGAAAAAATTTTGGGTCCCCGTATAAATGACCTGATCTCCTCGTTTTACTCGGCAGACACTTTCCGTATTCGACCACCTAAAATAAACTAATGTATCAGATTGTTCTACTACAACAATATCTATAAGATTTTGCATATCTACACCTCCAGAACGTATTAGTAAAGATATACCCCATTTGAAATAAGGATGAACTCTTTTCTCTAACTTATATGGAAACAAAGGATTTATCTGTATAATGAAAGTACACAAAGCCGTTTAAGTAGATAGAGGATGAATAACGAATAAGGGGGATTTTAATGGAAAACAAGGAGCAAGTAAAAAATTTCGGAGACTTTGATGAAGCCGCTCGGCATATATTGCAGTTGTTGAGCAAACAAATTGGCATTAATTCCTTGTTTATTGCTAAAAATGATGGTCAGACCAATGACATTCTTAAAGTTCATAACAAAGAGAAAAATCTTGTTGAAGAGGGCAGTTCAATGCCACTCACTCAATCGTATTGCAACTTGAGTATCAATCATGGTCGTAAACCACTCATTATAGAAGATGTTTCAGAAAATGAGTTGACTCGATCTATGAAAGTCACTGAAAACTTTGGTAGCGGTACATTTGTTGGTATTCCCGTCTATTATAGTGATCATACAGTTTATGGCACCATTTGTGGCTTAGATGATCAAACTTATAGTCTCTCTGAAGAAGACTTGGCTACTTTTGAAACCATGTCGACATTTCTCACTTATGTATTAGAACTTGAAAAAGCGAATCAACAAATTCAAACCTTAACTGCGCCTATTGTTCCAATAATGAAAGGAGTTGCCATTGTTCCCATAATTGGTGAGATTACTGATTCTCGAGCAGAAGTTATTATCAAACACATTCTTGAGAAATGCAGTACAGAACCGATGGATCATTTAATCATCGATGTTTCGGGAGTCCACCAAATCAACTCTGTCGTTGGGGAGTACTTATTGAAAACAGTAAGCATTCTTAAAGTGATTGGTGTAACACCGGTTATTACAGGCATCCAACCTTTTATGGCATTAAAAGTACCTCATTTTGCAGCTGCTTTAAAAGGTGTATTGATTGAAGCCAATTTAGAAGCCGCTTTAAAACGACTTGGATTTATAGTCATAAAAGAGCCTAAATAAAAACCAGACTTTCTTCAATGAAAGTCTGGTTTTTTTAGGCTCGTTTGTTTTGATTAATTTTCTTTATCAAAAAAGACGTGCTTTAATTCCCAAGAATCGCCGATTTCTAATAAACCAAAAGAAAATTGCGCTTGTCTTCTTTTGTCTGTAGGAGAGCCAGGATTAAATAATGTTATACCTTCGACTTCACGCAATACCGGTGTGTGGGAATGACCAAAGACGATGATATCGACATGGTCGTTACTGAATGTATCGTAAGCTTGTTGTTCAGTAGGCTTGCGGTCTCCGTCGCCGTGTACGACGCCGATTTTTAGATCATCAAATGTGAAAATCTTTTTGCGTCCGAATTTTTCGAGAATATCCCATGGATCGACATTGCCGGTAACGCCATCGGTTTCGGCATACGCTGCTAATTCGTGATAAACATCCATGGTTTGCCAATCACCCGCATGAATAATGAAATCAGCATTTTCACATGCATCTACTAATTGTTTAGGTAGTTTTTTAGCGCGAAATGGAATATGAGTATCTGAAACAATAACAATCTTCTTCATCTGAACACCTCCAGTTGATTATCTTCTATCCACTGTATCAAATAAACGCGCTAAGGTCGAAAACTATACATAATGAATCAGGGTTCGGTAACCTTACTTTTTTAAAAAATTAATAATATAAGCAAAAAGATATAGTTTTTTTAAAAATAAACCACTTATTTTTTTGGGAAAATCAAGATTTTATTAGTTCCATTATTTTTTTGTGAAAATAAAAGTAGTTCTGATGCATTGAATTCTTGTGACACCAATTATATACTATTAGTAAGAATTTTTTGTAGATTCTTGGATATTGAAAGGAGAGAAAGTATGAAGAAATTGAAAGTATTGATATTTGCCTTATTTACCATGTTGTTTTTAAGTTTTTCTCAAATTTCTGCAGAAGCTCATTCTCCAGATTTGCATGAAGGAGTATCTGGACAAGATGTGAAAGAGCTGCAGGTTAAATTGAAAAAAATGGGGTACTTCCATACAACAGCGACTGGCTATTATGGATCCATAACTAAAAATGCAGTCGTTCAGTTCCAACGGGATTTCAATGTATCGGATACGGGTTTTACGGGACCACTAACACGTGCGAAACTTGCAGAAGTTGATATGATGGCACATGTTGTTTATGGAGAAGCACGTGGAGAGAGTTACACCGGACAAGTTGCAGTAGCGGCTGTTATTTTGAACCGTATCGAATCTTCGTTATTTCCAAATAGTACATATAACGTTGTTTTTCAACGCAATGCATTTACGGCTGTCAACGACGGACAATATAATTTGCTACCCAATGCTTCTGCTTATCAAGCAGTAAAAGCAGCTGTTAAAGGATCAGATCCATCACTAGGTGCGACTTATTACTACAATCCAAGTGGCGTGACAGATACATGGATCTTTTCACGTACAACCGTTACAAAAATTGGCAAGCATGTATTTGCCAAATAATTTACTAAATTGTCCTGTTTTGCAGGATGATTTTTTTATTACGTGAATATTAGTAAGTAAACAGGTTATACTAAAACAGAATAAGGAAAGGTGGAATAATCATGTCTGAAAAAAATGAACAGCAATTACCGGCAAAAACATGTAGTGTCGAGAGGCTGGTAACCAATAAACAAGATGTAGAAAAAGTATTACTTGGTAAGAAAACGGCGACTCGTCGAAATGGTCGTTACGCAGATGTAGGAGAAATTATGGTATTAGAAGATAAAAAATTCATCGTAGATCGTGTATACCAACAAACACTTGGTGAGTTAACGGATGAAATAGTAGCGGGAGAAGGTTATGCAACTGTTGAAGAGTACAAGCAATCGATTTTGTCTACTCATGCAGGTATGCCCTGGTTGCCGAAAATGACCGTCTGGGTTCACGAATTTCAATTGATAGAAGAGTAAGCGCAAAATGTACACAATCGTGTTATTCGCTCACATTTTAAGCGCGGTTTTATCTATTGGACCGTTCTTTGTGCTTCTTCCTCTAGTCAAGCGCATGGAGACTGCCTTTGGGGATGTTCTTCATTCGCATATTATCACATTTAAATCAGCAACACGTCTTGTTAAGCATGCAGGCCATGTGTTGGTCACAACAGGCGCCCTGTTGATTTGGCAAGGACCATGGGGGTGGGGAACTTCATGGATTATAGGTACCATTGGAGTCATGGTAGGTTCTGTGTTTTTCTTAGCACGTGCATTTACTCCAACTCTTCGTAAGTTTAATAACGAGAAATTCAATCACTTGGAATTGGTTAAAAAACTAAATCGCTCTTTATGGATTTATATCTTTTTGTTGCTGATCATGTTGTGGTTAATGGTCGACAAGCCAGTTTTATGGTGACAGTAAGCAGGTATCACTTTACTGGAGTGGTATCTTTTTTATATTAATAGAATTATCTAAAAAAATATGAATATAGTTGACAAATCCGCTTGGATTTAATAAGATAAGCACAACCTTTTTGTACGGATAACGGTTGATGGTGTCGAGAGCGATACCGCCGAAGTCTAGTTGAGCATAGCAGAGCTAAATCGATGAATAAGAAGAGTAGCATAGATCAACCTCTCAAAGAGAGCCAGTGGCAGGTGGAAACTGGTGGGGCATGTATGTGAATGGGCTTATGAGTGATTCTTTGAACAGAACAGTAGAAGAATCCGTTTCCCTACGTTATCAGGGCTAGAGTGAAAGCTTTATCAGCTTTAACATGAGGTGGTACCACGGTCAATCCGTCCTCTACAAGGAACAGAACTGTTTCTTGTAGAGGGCTTTTTTGTTTTTAAAAGGTATTAAAAACGCAGTATAGGCTGCATTTTTAGAAATGGAGTTGAGTTGAGATGAGCAAAGAAATGAAAATGAGAAAAATTGACGGGGACTCGTTAACGCCGATTGCGGTGTTTAACCGACTTGCAGGAAAACGCAAATGCTTGCTTGAAAGTTCATTGAAGACAAGCAAGACGGGTCGTTATTCTTTTATCGGAGCAGACCCGTCTGTTGGGTATATTGGTCATGGTCATCAATTGACAGAAGTCGATTTTCAAACAGGTATTGAAAAGGTTTATGAAGGCAAACCTTTAGACATAATTAAACAATTGCTACCTAGTTATAAAGCGAAAGTCGAAGACCTTCCTTTTACAGGAGGCGCTCTTGGTTATATCGGTTATGACGCCATCCAAGTATATGAACCTATCAAAGCGCCAACAACAGACAGTTTGCAAATGCCGGATATTCATTTACAAGTGTATGAAACGATCGTTGTGTTTGATCATGTAAAAAATGATGTAACGATTTTAACGTTTGAGGATAAATTAGATGAAATTGAGCAGCAATTAGCCGTTTTTGAAAAGACAAATAAACTAAAAGATCACCCGTCTCTTCAATTCGAATCGAAAACGAGTGACGCTTTTTTCCGCAAACAAGTAGAACAAGCAAAAGATCATATTCGAAAAGGCGACGTCTTTCAATTGGTTTTGTCACAGCGATTATCTGCTAGTTACACAGGAGACGCATTTACGTTATACCGAAAATTACGTAAACAAAATCCGTCACCTTATCAATTTTTTATTGATTTTGACGGATATGCAGTTGTTGGCGCTTCGCCTGAGAGTCTGTTGACGATACGCGATAGTCACATGGTGACCAATCCGATTGCGGGCACACGGAAACGGGGCAAAACCGAAGCACAAGACAATCAATTAGCGAAAGAATTGAGTGGCGATGAAAAAGAACAAGCGGAACATAAAATGCTAGTCGATCTCAGCCGCAATGATGTTGGACGCGTTGCTGAGATTGGAACAGTAGAAGTACCAAAATACATGATTATTGAGAAATACCAACATGTCATGCACCTTGTATCGGAAGTAACTGGAGAGCTTGACCAACAAATGCACCCAGTCGATGCGTTAGTATCATGCTTGCCTGCGGGGACGGTCTCAGGAGCTCCTAAAGTACGTGCTATGCAATTAATACAGGAATTCGAAGACGAGCGCAGAGGTGTCTACGGAGGAGCTATTGGCTATATAGGGTTTAACGGAAATTTAGATGTTGCACTGGCGATTCGCACTTTTGTGGTTAAAGATGATATGGTCCATGTTCAAGCAGGAGCAGGCATTGTGTTTGATTCGGATCCACAAGCAGAGTACGAAGAAACACTTCATAAAGCACGGTCACTTACGGAGGTGTTTGGATGATTTTGCTAATCGATCATTACGATTCATTTACTTATAATATTTATCAAGCTGTAGCAGCGATGGGAGTGGACGTCGAAGTTGTGCGTTATGGCGCTTTGACTGTCGCTGAAATTGGAGCGAAGAATCCTCAAGCGATTATTCTCTCGCCAGGACCGGGTCATCCAAAAGAATTGCCAGAATCGATAGAGCTGATTCAAAAACTGTACCAGTCTATTCCGATTCTTGGTATTTGCCTTGGTCAACAGCTAATTGGTGCTGCGTTTGGTAGCAATATTGTCCAAGCTCCTTCCATCCGTCACGGAAAAGTATCCGATGTTTCTCACCAGCGACAAGGCTTATTTAAAAATATGCCTTTGCCATTACCGGTCATGCGTTACCATTCGCTTGTCTTAGAACCAGAAACTTTAGCGGATTGTTTAGAAGTTCAATCAACAGCACTTGATGATGATACAATCATGGCGGTAAAACACCGGGACTATCCTGTTTATGGGATTCAGTTTCATCCGGAGTCTATTGGTACCCCGGACGGAGTAGAATTGATGAAAGAATTTATTGTCGAGATCGGTCAAGAAACAGCACATCAGCATTAGAAAAAATACACCCCTAAGCCACTGAGGTTTAGGGGTGAACTGGTTTATGAACGGATCAATGGCATTGTGCAGCAACGGAAAGCACCACCTGATTTAATGATCTCTGAATAATCGACTTCGATTACATGAAAACCACGAGCTGTTAGATGTTTATTAACTTGCTGATTTTGTGGTTGGCTGAATACTTTTCGGTTGCCGATCGACAACACATTTGTACCTAATGCAAATTGTTCTTGTTCATTTACGCGAATTAAGGTATAGCGCTCAGCAAGCATTCGAATGGTAGCTGCATCGAGTGCTTCAGGGAAAATCAACGCTTCAGTTGGTGACAAGATATTGAAAACACAATCCAAGTGTAAGTATTTCTCGTTAAAAGAAATTGGGGCAATTTCGAAATTTGGTAGTTCTGCTTGTAGTTCTTGAATCGCTTTTTTAGAAGTGCGGCTACTAATGCCGACAAAAACCGTATCTCGGTCAATAATAACGTCGCCACCTTCAATACGGTGACCTGCTAATCGCTTGAAATTAACATCACGTGTCTCCATCCATTTTTGGAGTTCTTGTTCTTCACCTTGGCGAATTTCAGAGGCCATTTCACTAATGAATACGGTTTCGCCAATAGTAAATCCAATATCACGCGTAAAAACTTGTTCAGGGTAGTTTTCAGCAGGCTCAATCAAATCAATTTGAACACCTTGATTGATTAACGCTTGGACAAATTCATTGTGCTGGTGGAGTGCTTTGTTCACATCGATATTTTCATCTTTGTATCTTTTTTGGACGTCGTTAATGACATCTTTTATTTCCATAAAACGTGGGGGACATAACAACACCCGTCGGAGCGGATCGTATTCACTTTGACTGTGAGCAGACAGACTTTCTTTTATTGTTAAAGACATGTGATTTCCTCCAAAAAACATAGTTTGTACTTCACTATTCCTTTTAACTAGTAAATTAAAACCTGATTATTAGCAGAAGATACACAAATACAGTAGAGAATGAGAAAATAGAGTAAAGTTTTAAAAAGGGGGAGTCCAGCGATGAAAATTATTCAACAAGAGGTGTCAGACGAACGTGACTTTATACGAAAAAAAGTGATTGAACACAATAGAGCTAATTTACCAGGAGAAGCAAAATCACCAGTTGAAAAAATGAGTTTTATTGCGCGCAATGAGGAGGAAGAGATTATAGGTGGCTTAACAACTACAAGTTTTTGGCAAAGTCTCCATATCGATTTCTTGTGGGTAGATCCTTCGGTCAGAGGCCAACGCGTAGCAGCAAAGCTAATGGCACAAGCAGAGATTTATGCACGAAGTAAAAAATACCGATTGATAGTCGTCGACACGTTCAGTTTTCAAGCTCCCGACTTTTATAGAAAACAAGGATTTACGGAATTTGGTAAAGTGAACGATCATCCAAAAGGGCACAGCCATCATTATTTTGAAAAATGGCTTATTGATCCAACTAGAATTGAAATACGATAAAAAAAGAAAGCCCGAGGGCTTTCTTTTTTTACTGTTCTTGCTCTTTGTAAAATACTTTATCCACGTTGTATTTAGCTTTTTGCGTGTTAATGATATACGTTTCGTAAATATCGCGTTCCATTGGATCTTCAACGAAAGAAACCGCAATGCGGTAAACTTCTTCGCGATGATTTTTTAACGGTGAAACCGAGTCTTCGAAATGCTTTTTCACACGTTGGCGAAGTTTGCGGGCTTTCCCGACAAACAATAGCTCACCACTGTGGTTAAAGAATTGAATAATGCCACCTTTATCGCGTGGAATATCGTGTAAATCGACAAAGCCGAATAATGGTTTAATGACGGCTTCGTCACCGGTAATTTCTTGTTTACGCTGTGTAATCGTCACATCAGCTTTTGGTGGTTGAATACTAATCATGCTTTTCACGTCCTCTAGTTATCTGTATTGCTTATTTTAACACAAAAAAGAGCGGAAATCCATCCGCTCTTTTTTGCTTGTTGTTCCACTCTTTCTTAGATGGAATTTAATTGATCGCTTGCTGGCTGATCGCCTTGTAAAACTTCGAATACTTTATGGTAAGTGTTGTTGCGGTCTAGCACATCAACTAAAACGTGCGCAACGTCAGCTCTTGGAATAGATCTTCCTTCTAGTGAAGTAAAGCCTTCAAGAGAGACTTCAATTTTCTCTGACTTTTCTTCATCTGAAAGTGCGCCAGGACGAACAATTGTGTAGTCTAAATCAGTTGCTTGAAGCATTTCATCTGCTGTGCGTTTAGCTACAAGATAAGGTTTCATGGCTTCGCCACCAGCATCTGGGTCATTTGATCCGACCGAGCCGAGTTGAACAAAGCGTTTAACTCCTTTTTCTTGTGCGTATTGTGCTGCTTTTACAGAGCCCCACAAATCAATTGTTAACGTTTTGTCAGCGCCTGTTTTCGGACCAGATCCTGCTGCGAAAATAACAGCATCTACTCCTTCATAAGCATCGCTAAAATCTTTTTCTAAGTCTGCCAGTACAACGTTGGTAGCCCCTAGTTTTTTCATTTCATCTATTTGTTCCTCTTTGCGAACCATAGCGGTTGCTTGATGGTTGGATTGCGCTAATTCTTTGACAATGTTGCGGCCGACTTGACCGTTTGCTCCAATAACTAATACGTTCATTTCGATTCCACTCCTTTAATTGTCTTCACCTTACGTAATATACCCTGTTAAATCTAAATTAAACGCTTTATTTTGCTGTGTAACTGTCCAAAAGGGAGTAGACAAGCTAGAATAGAGTGACGGAGGTGTTACAATGCAAATTACAGATTATGTGTTTCACAAAATCAACGACCCTACAGGCATCATGGTGGGTGATCGTTATGAATTTTTGTTGAATGTCGAAGTTGATGAAGAAGATGAATTATTCACAGAAGGTGGCCTAGAACTGCGCGTTATTATTGCTGCAGAAGAAGCTGGTGCCCGTATCGCTCATTACAACTTTCTCGACAAACAAACAAGAAAGGCTCTTGAATTTGGACTTGAAGAAGAGGAAGAAGAAGAAATCCTCGCTTATTGTTCAGAAAAACTAGCCTAATGAAAAACACCCAACTCATAGTGAGTAGGGTGTTTTTTGTTAGATTTCCACTTTGATTTCTTCGTCTGTTACTCTTTCAGTTTTAATCTGTCTGTTGAATAGTAAATCATGTTCGTTCACTGGTTACAAATAGTTTCTTAGACTCGTGTAAATTATGTTTTAATTCAGTATAATGGAAATAGACATACGAAATGTGAACATGCAGATGTTAAGTAAATAACTTTCGTTCATCCAATCTATTCAATTTGAATTGTTTATTGAGAATGGTATGATTATGAGGATCTATAAATAATGATACAATCACTTATTTTTTGGAGGAATTCCTATGACAAATTTAACGAATATTAAAGCACGTAAAACGTTAGATAAAATTCAGCCATACACGCCAGGAAAACCAATTTGGGAAGTGCAACAAGAATTGGGCTTGGATCGTGTCATCAAATTGGCGTCTAACGAAAACCCAATAGGTCCTTCTCCCAAAGCAGTAGCCGCGATTCAAAATGGCTTAACAGAGTTGAATCGTTACCCAGATGCAGATGCAAGTGCATTGAAAAAAGCCATTGCTACTAAATTTCAAGTTACACCGAAACAAGTAATTACAACAAACGGTGCTGATGAATTGATTACGTTAATTTCTGAAGCTTTTCTTGAAGTAGGAGACGAAGTAATTGTTCCGTCTCCATCGTTTAGTGAATATGATTTTGGTGCGCACATTATGGGCGCGACAGTCGTGCCTGTTGCATTTAAAGAAGGATTTGAATATGACGTAGATGCATTGATTTCTGCAGTAACAGAAAAAACGAAAATTATTTACATTTGTACACCGAATAATCCGACAGGCACCTATATCCCAAAAGCGGATTTGGATAAATTAATAGAAGCGATTGAAGATGTAATAGTGGTAATTGATGCAGCTTATGATCATTTCGCTGACGCAGAAGATTATACAAATGGCGTGCAATACATTCAAGCAGGTTACCCTGTAGTTACACTAGAAACCTTTTCGAAAATATACGGGATTGCTGGAGTCCGAGTAGGCTTCGGAATAGCTCCTGAATCGATTATTCAATCAATCTTAAAAGTAAAAGAGCCGTTCAATGTCAATACATTAGCGCAAATCGCAGCAACAGCAGCGATTGAAGACACAGAACACGTCAGAACTTCTCAAGAAACCAATAAAGCAGGCCGCCAACAATTATACAAAGCCTTTGATGAACTAGGTTTAACGTATATCAAAAGTATGGCGAATTTTGTATTAGTGCAAATCGGCGAAGATGGCGAAAATTTATATAAACAACTTATGGCAAAAGGTGTTATCGTGCGTCACGGAAAAATTTGGGGATTGCCTGATTACGTCAGAGTCTCTGTTGGTACAGCAGAAGAAAACCAATTCTTTATTAATGTTTTAACGGGATTAGTCGTTAAGCAAGCATAAAAAAGATGCTCCTGAAGTGGGGAGCATCTTTTTTATGGATTTTCTTATTTCACAAATTTACGGAACAGCAAACACTGAATGAAGAATAGTACTAAAGTGGTTAGGCATAAATTGATGTAATACCAAATGCCTTCACCCAAAAAATCGAGTGGTGACGTCGTAGTAGGAAGTTTCGCTAAAAAAAGAAAATTGGAATCTGTCCATGGATTAATGAAAAATCCCACAATGGCAGCGTAAACGAGCAACAAGCTATAGACGGAAAAAACAGAGCGTATGGTGATCACGTGAGGGCGGCTCAAAGCTAAAAACAAACAACTCCAAGAAATTGCTGTATGGTGAATAAAGAATTTCCAAAACCGAAAATGCTGAAAATCATAAGGCAATTCAGGTGTGATTAAAGCTAAAAAAGCAGGTAATACTCCTAGGAAAAAAGAAAGTTGAATCCATAAAGGCCGCATAGTGAGTAAGCCAATCATCGCTACAACAGAAGCAATGCCACATAAATGAAGAGGCATTTGGTTGTCAAAACGCCACACGCCGTTGTGGATTGCCCAATATTGATAAGCGAATTCAGAAATAAACAAAAGAGCAAACAATATCCAACGAAGCCATTTAAAGAGTTGTTTCTCTTCTTTCAAGCGATTTTTTGCTACTAAAAGAGTGACAAAACCTGCAAGGGCAATCGTTAATGCAATCAAGTGACTTGTAGAAAAAAGGCTGAAATAATGAGTAGATGTTGCAGCAAACCAGCTCTTCATCAGTAGACCTCCTAAATTAAAAGAAGTTTTTGTGTGGATAGTTTACCATGAAATGCGTGCATCAGGAGAACCTTAGATCAAAAATAAACAGATAGGTTGCTTAAATCATGCATTCTGCGATAAACTGCTACAAAAGCTTTAAGGGAGGAATGCCGGCTTGGATTCACTTGATTTATTGTCGTCTATCACGTATATCGACACGGAACGTTCCATTGAGGCCGGCGAAATGAAAATCGTCGAAACCGAATGCAATATTCAGCTATATAAAGATACAGTAGTAACACCAGTTACACAATTTAATGTAGCAAACGTCTGGGATATTTCCTATAAATCCTTTTCGTCAGAAGCTAGATTGTTGTATTTGCATACGCACCGAGGTGTATTAACCTATATGATTTATACAAATCCCGATAAATTTGTCGAAACGTTTAAAAAACTGAAAAACGAGAATTACTAAAGAAGATGGGTTTTTTTCCTGTCTTCTTTTTCGACTTTATGGAGTTGCAGAAAAGCACGAAAATAAGTTTACGGAAAGGAGACGCACAAATGGGAAATAATATTAAAATTGCAGAACAATGGACACATAACGTCAATAAAAAAGACATTCAAGCGGTGCTAGATGTTTCGGATCCCCACATTGAATTAGTGGGTCCAAGAGGTGTTGCAGAAGGTCATCACATTCTTCGTAAGTGGATTGAAGAATCAGGTATTCACATGGAAACCCAAAACTATTATGCCAAAGATGACGAAGTCATTTGCACTCAAAAAGCCACATGGGAAAACCAAAGTGGTCACGTTACAATTTATACCTTTATGGAGATCAGAAACGGAAAAGTTCGCCGCCTAGGCAGATTCGATACGCTAGACGATGCATTTGGCCAAAGTCGATTAAGTGAAGAAAATCTAGTTGAGTAGCAAAAAGGACGGAGATCATTTCTCCGTCCTTTTTTATGTTCGCAACAATAGCACCAAAATGTCGACGAATTTACTTATTCATCACTTTATCATTGATCGACTCGCTCCAATGATGAACGCGTGGAAGATTTAAATTACGGTTGTACGATTGGTCTTTGACAATTACTTTCACCGAATGATCTATTAAAGTATTTAGAACAGCCGGCTTGTCGTCGAAATAATAATCCAGCCGTAAGT
>JBBSRA010000028.1:0-28006 GCA_038243515.1 Caryophanales bacterium | reverse complement strand
GCAGCCGAAGCTCGTGCAGTAGCTGAAGCAAAAGCAGCCGAAGAGGCTCGTGTAGCCGCTGCAAAAGAAGAAGCCAGTGCACAAGCTTTAGCAGAAGCAGAAGCCCGTGAACAAGCTGCAGCCGAAGAAGCACGTGAAGCAGCTAAACGTGAAGCAGAAGCTGCAAGTAATGCTAAAGCTGCATCTGCGCAGGTTAGACCAGCCAACAAACCAAAAGCAACAATTCCTTCTGTGAGCATTCCTGAAAAAGTGGAAGCTGCGCCTTCACCTAGCGCTATGTTTATTAGACCCATTTCTGGACGATACTCATCAGGTTTTGGTGGAAGAGATATTGGCTCGGGTGCTGAATCACATCTTGGACAAGATATTGCTAATGTGACGGGAACGCCAGTTTCTGCTGCGGCATCCGGTTACGTTTCTTTTGCGGGTAACATGGGTGGCTATGGCAATGTTGTGATTTTGACACATTCAATAAATGGCCAATCTTATGCGACGGTTTACGGTCATATGAGCGCTATCAACGTTTCGGCTGGCCAAGCGATCTCACAAGGTCAGAACGTTGGACTAGTAGGGAGTACAGGACGTTCTACCGGACCTCACCTTCATTTTGAAGTTCATATCGGTTCTTGGAACGGGTCTCGCTCAAACGCAGTAAATCCGATGAATTATTTCTAAGACAAGTGAAAAAACAAACCTCGACCAGCGAAACTTTAATTAGTAAGCGGATTCGAGGTTTTTGCTTTTTAAGTTAGTTTTATTAAACCTTTCTAAATTTTTTTGGAAGATAAAACTAGCAATTTCGATATATTAGCTACTACACTAATTTCTATATACCTAGTTAGTCTACTTAGTTTTGGGTATAGAAGTACAAGACTGCAGAGATGAAACAGCTAAAGGAGGGGTTTAAGTGAACGAATCAATCAAGGCTTTTGTGTTTGACGTCTATGGAACCTTGTTCGATGTAACGGCGATCAAAAAGGAATGCGAAGAGTTGTATCCTGGGTATGGTGAGAAAATTAGTCAAACGTGGAGATCCAAGCAAGTTGAATATTTTATGCTCCGTCAGCTTATGGGCAATTATGCCACGCTATATTCTATTACACATGACGCTTTAACATACGCACTTAACGAAAGTGACTTGCAGGCAAGCGAGCAAAACAAGCAACACTTATTAGAAGCCTATCTTCAGTTGCCGCTTTATTCGGAATCAAAAGAAGTTCTTACGCAATTAAAAGATAAGAATTTAGTAGTGTTTTCAAACGGCTCTCACGATATGTTAGATCCCTTAGTTAAACATGCTGGACTAAAAGAGCTATTTAACCAGGTCCTTAGCATCGATGACATTAAACAGTTCAAACCGACACCGGCTTCTTATCAATATGCGTTAGAAAAGCTCGGACTAGAAAGTCGCGAAGTGTTATTCATGTCATCAAATGGCTGGGATGTTTCAGGAGCTAAAAGTTTTGGATTTCAAACAGCATGGATTAACCGAAAAGGCTTGCCAATAGAAGACCTTGATTTAGAGCCAGATTATGTATTTGAAGACTTGAATGGCTTGTTGAGATGGAAATAAATATAGATAGAACGCGTTTTAAACGTACGGATAAAAATCACCATTTAAAAAATTTAAGTAATATTCTTATGAAGATAGACCTTTCAACTTGACTAGTAATCTCCGTTTCGATCGATTGCCACAGGAAGTTTTTGTATGGTAGACAATAAGTAGTAGAATGTGCAAATTGTCCAGTTTTACTTGTAAAATAATAGTATGATGAAAAAGAGCTCAATTAGGGCTCTTTTTTCTTTGGAAGGAGGGGCAGTTATGAATAGCCAAAGGAAAAAACAGAACATGATCAATAAACACAGCGTAATCCATACACCCTTTTATTACGGTTGGATTATCGTAATTCTTGCAGGAATGTCTCACTTTTTCTCAGGACCAGGGCAAACGTATTCAAATGCTATATTTATTGATTATTACATAGAAGAATTTGGATGGAGTCGCTCGATGGTTTCTGGCATCTATTCTTCAGCGACATTGCTTGCTGGTTTTTTATTATTTATTATTGGCAGGATGATTGATAAAATTGGTGCGCGCAAAATGGCCGTCATTGTGTCACTACTCTTAGCTGCTGCGAGCATCTTTAATAGCATGGTGGTCAATTCAGTCATGCTATTTTTTGGCTTTTTCGCTGTTCGGCTATTTGGTCAGGGATCCATGTCGCTTGTTCCAAACTCGCTTGTACCTCAGTGGTTTATTCAAAAGCGTGGTCGTGCACTCGGTTTGGCAGCACTTGGTGGCATGATTGGTTCGGCTGCTTTTCCGCTGCTTAATGTGTGGTTGATCGAAGCGTACGGATGGAGAACAACTTGGCAAATTCTTGGCGCTTCCGTTATTCTTATTTTTACGCCTTTGGCATTTTTCTTTATCCGAAACCGTCCAGAAGATATCGGGTTGAGACCTGACAATGTGCCACTTTCGAGTGAGTCCGATCAGCAAAATTCCTTGTCTTCAGATATTAGTTGGACAGTGAAAGAAGCCAAGAAAACGCGTTCTTTTTGGTTGCTGCTATTTTGTGTGGTTGTTCCGGCTTTGGTTAATACCGGTATGACGTTCCATTTGGTTTCTATTTTTTCAATCGAATCACTGGCTCCAGAAACAGCAGCAACTGTTTTGAGCTTAATGGCAATCATTGGATTCCCGGTAACTTTTCTGGCAGGCTACTTGCTCGATAAAATCAGTGTGCAGTGGATGCTGGCACTCGTTTTTGCAGGCGAAATTGTATCGATTTTCCTGCTGAAACAAGCCGATGCGTTTTCCGGCGCGATTTTATTTGCGATCGTTTGGGGATTTATGCTGGGCATCGAACGAGTAACACTCAGCGTTGTTTGGCCCAATTATTTTGGTCGTCAATATCTTGGCAGCATTACAGGGATTTCGATGGCTTTTATGGTAGTGGGATCTGCTCTCGGTCCGTTACCGTTCGGCTTGTTTTACGATTTCTTTGGTGGTTACGAAGAAGTATTGTGGGGAATTATGATTTTTCCACTTCTTGGAATCATAGCAGCTTTGCTAGCGAATCCGCCGGAAAAAGTACTTGTTAGAGAAAGCTGAAATTAGATGTAGAGCAGTAAATAAGAAAACGCAGAAAAGGATTTTACTCCTTTCTGCGTTTTTTAATTGGTCGTCTGTTTTTTCTCAATTGCCAATAGAAAAGGCGGAAAATGTTGTTGATTGATGAATTCGTATTTAAGAACGTCAAATGATTTTTGCGATAAAGTTGAAACAAATCTCATAACAGCGTCTCGTTCTTCACTGCCGCCTTCATGTCCGCTATATACGACAACTAATAAAACACCTTTAATCTTTAAGAGATCCAAGCATTGTTCGAGAGCGGCTAACGTACTTTGTGCTGTCGTGATAATGCTGTGGTCGCCTTTTGGCAAGTAGCCAAGATTGAAAACAGCTGCTGAAATAGGCTCCGTGACATACTCTTTTATTTTGGCGTGGCTGTCGTGAATAAGAGTGACTTGCTGAAAGTTTTTAACTCGTTCGCCAGTTGCCTTTATCGCTTCTGCTTGAATGTCAAAAGCAACAACTTTGCCCGTAGATCCAGTCAGTTCTGCTAGAAAATGCGTATCGTGACCGTTGCCGGCAGTGCCATCGATTACTGAGTCTCCTAGAGAAACAGCTTGTTCAAGTAATGATTTTGCAAAAGGCAAAACGCGCTGCAAAGTCATAACGTTATACTCCCAGCTACTAATTTTCCTTGCCAGCTGCCGCGGCGCTCGAGTTCTGCGTCAATGCCGTTTAAGACTTCCCATTTGTTCGCACTCCACATTGGACCAATCATCAAGTCGATCGGACCGTCACCGGTAATGCGCTGTACCACCATTTCAGGTGGTAACACTTCAAGTTGGTCAGCTACTAAATTGATATACTCTTGTTTTTCTAAAAACTCAACCATGCCTTTTTCATATTGCTTGACCATCGGCGTGCCTTTTAATAGATGCAAAAGATGAATTTTAATGCCTTGTACGTCGAGCTTAGCCACTTCACGAGCCGTCTCCATCATCATGTCACGGTCTTCAAGTGGCAAACCGTTAATGATATGAGTACAAACACGGATGCCGCGCTTACGTAATTTCGTGACACCTTCGATGTAAGCCTCAAAATCATGGGCTCGGTTAACCAAAAGGGCGGTTCGCTCGTGAACCGTTTGAAGTCCAAGCTCGACCCATAAATACGTTCGTTCGTTTAATTCAGCTAAGTAATCAACAACATCCTCAGGCAAACAGTCGGGACGCGTCGCAATGCTTAAGCCAATGACATTTTCTTGTTCGAGTGCTGCTTCAAACTTTTCTTTAATAACAGGTAAAGGTGCATGTGTATTCGTATAAGCTTGAAAGTAAGCCATATATTTGGCATCTTTCCATTTGCGATGCATTTTTTCTTTTATATTGTTGAACTGTTCTGGAATCGAATCGATACGATCACCAGCAAAGTCACCAGATCCTGCAACGCTGCAAAAAGTGCAACCACCGTGTGCCACAGTGCCATCCCGGTTCGGACAGTCAAACCCTGCATCTAACGCAATTTTCATGACTTTAAAGCCGAAATGATCGCGCAAATGGCGATTCCATGTATAGTATCGTTTTCCATCAGATGAAAAAGGAAATTCTGTATTCACGCTTAACAACTCCTCAAACAACATTGTAGCATGTCACAGAAACGGTCAACAATGCTTGGGGGTAATCGCGTTAATTTTTATGAATATTGCGTTTAGCGTAATAGTTTGTTTAAATTGGTATGGAAGTGTTTTAATAATCAGTTTTAGTTGATGAGTCAGAGGAGGCATAATGGGATGAAACCGATATACAATTCTGCAAAAGAAGCAGTCGAGCAAATTCAAGACGGTGCCACAATTATGGTAGGTGGTTTTGGATTAGTAGGAATACCAGAACAGCTAATTTTAGCACTTGTTGACAAAGGAGTAACTGACTTGACCATTATTTCCAATAACTGTGGAGTGGACGAGTGGGGTCTTGGTTTATTGTTGAAAAACAATCAAATTAAAAAAATGATCGGTTCTTATGTTGGTGAAAACAAAGAGTTTGAACGCCAAGTGTTATCAGGTGAAATCGAAGTGGAATTGACACCACAAGGAACACTTGCTGAAAAAATGCGTGCAGGTGGAGCTGGAATTCCAGCATTCTTTACACCAGCTGGCGTCGGCACAACAGTCGCAGATGGCAAAGAAATCCGTGAATTTGACGGAAAAGAACATGTACTAGAACATGCTTTGAGAGCTGACTTTGCTTTAGTAAGAGCACATAAAGCCGATAAAATGGGCAACCTTGTATACAACAAAACTGCTCAAAACTTCAACCCGCTTGCTGCAGCAGCTGGGAAAATTACCATTGCAGAAGTGGAAGAAATTGTAGAAACTGGTGATATCGATCCGAACCACGTTCAAACACCAAGCATTTATGTACAAGGATTACTTCAAGCAGACCAAGAAAAACGCATCGAACGTCTTACAACACGTACTGTTTAGGAAAGGATGGAGAAAATCATGGACAAACAATTAGTGAGAGAACGCATTGCAAAACGCGCTGAAAAAGAAATTAATGATGGCGATTATGTGAATCTCGGAATCGGTATGCCAACTTTGGTTGCCAATTTTATTTCCGATAACAAAAGTGTTGTACTGCAATCAGAAAATGGTCTTTTAGGAATTGGACCTTATCCGACAGAAGAAAATGTAGATCCTGATCTCATCAATGCGGGCAAAGAAACCGTAACAACGATTCCAGGATCGGCTTTTTTCACTAGCGCAGAATCGTTCGCGATGATTCGTGGCGGACATATTGATGTTGCGATTCTTGGTGGAATGGAAGTAGCTGAAAACGGCGACTTAGCCAACTGGATGATTCCTGGTAAAATGATTAAAGGCATGGGCGGCGCGATGGATCTGGTCCATGGCGCTAAAAAAGTCATCGTCATTATGGATCATGTGTCTAAAGACGGTTCTGCTAAAATTAAAAAGCAATGTGATTTGCCACTGACTGGTAAAGGTGTAGTCAATAAAATCATTACAGAGCGTGCAGTAATCGAAGTAACTGAAGATGGCTTAGTGTTGTCCGAGGTATTTGAAGGCTTTACGGTTCAAGATATCATCGATTCGACTGGTGCGCCGTTGAATACAGAAAACGTCAAAGTTTCTTAGGCTATTGCCAAAAAACGGCGAGTCGTCTAAACTAGAGACAATAGACAATAGCCAATGACAGTGAAGAGGACTAGTAGTTTGTGTGTTTTTGACAGAGAGCCGGCGGTTGGTGCAAGCTGGTAAAATGCACAATTGAACTCCCCTTGGAGTCCGTGTATGTGAAACTAAGTAAGATACACCGTTTTCCGCGTTAAGGAGTCAAGTTGAGCGAGCAATCGCTAATTTGGGTGGTACCGCGGGAAAATCCCGTCCCTTATTTTTAAGGGACGGGATTTTTTTATTTTGAGGAGGAATCGGAAATGACATTCAATCACAAGCTAGTCGAAAAAAAATGGCAGAAACACTGGAAAGAAAACAAAACATTTAAACTTGTGGACGATCCATCAAAACCAAAATTTTATGCATTGGATATGTTCCCTTATCCATCAGGTGCTGGGCTTCATGTGGGTCACCCAGAAGGCTATACCGCAACGGATATTTTAAGCCGTGTCAAACGCATGCAAGGTTATAACGTGTTGCATCCTATGGGCTGGGACGCATTTGGACTACCAGCAGAGCAATATGCACTAGATACTGGAAACGACCCAGCTGAATTTACGGCTAAAAATATTGAAACCTTCAAGCGTCAAATTCAAGAACTTGGATTTTCATATGACTGGGACCGTGAAATCAGCACAACAGATCCGTCGTATTATAAATGGACACAATGGATTTTCATTCAATTGTACAATAAGGGACTGGCTTATGTAGACGAAGTAGCAGTCAACTGGTGCGCGGCACTCGGTACCGTTCTAGCAAATGAAGAAGTAATCGATGGCAAATCAGAACGAGGTGGACACCCTGTCGAACGTCGTCCAATGCGTCAATGGGTATTGCGTATAACCAAATATGCAGATCGTTTACTTGAAGACTTGGAGGACTTGGACTGGCCAGAAAGTTTGAAAGACATGCAACGCAACTGGATTGGTAAATCAGAAGGTGCAGAATTGGAATTCCAAGTAGCTGACACAGAACATTCTTTCCGTGCGTTTACGACACGACCAGATACGATTTTTGGCGCAACCTATGCGGTTCTAGCTCCTGAACATAAATTGGTAGCTGCAATTACCACGGCGGATCAAAAACAAGCTGTTGAAAAATACATCGATGATGTTAAAACAAAAAGTGATTTAGAGCGTACCGATTTGGCGAAAGACAAATCAGGTGCCTTCACAGGTGCTTATGCAATCAATCCAGCAAGCGGCGAAAAAATGCCGATTTGGATTGCGGATTATGTGTTGGCAACATACGGAACAGGCGCAATCATGGCAGTTCCTGCTCACGACGAGCGCGATTATGAATTTGCCAGACAATTCGATTTGCCAATTGTAGAAGTTGTATCAGGTGGTCATATCGAAGAAGAAGCATATGCTGGCGACGGTGAATTGATCAATTCGGATTTCCTTAACGGATTCAACAAAAAAGAAGCTATTGAAAAAGCGATAAACTGGCTAGTTGACAAGCAAGTCGGCGAAAAGAAAATCACTTATCGCCTACGCGATTGGTTGTTTAGTCGTCAGCGTTACTGGGGCGAGCCGATTCCAATCATTCACTGGGAAGACGGCACGATGACACCTGTGGAAGAAAAAGATTTGCCGTTGATGTTGCCAGTAACAACAGATATCAAACCGAGTGGCACAGGAGAGTCACCACTTGCCAATATTACCGATTGGGTAAATATTGTTCATCCTGAAACAGGAATGAAAGGGCGCCGTGAAACCAACACAATGCCACAATGGGCAGGAAGCTGCTGGTATTACTTGCGCTTTATCGATCCAACAAACGACGAAATGTTAGCAAATCCCGAACTATTGAAACGCTGGTTGCCGGTGGATGTCTATATCGGGGGTGCTGAACACGCAGTGCTTCACTTGCTATACGCGCGTTTCTGGCATAAAGTACTTTACGATATTGGGGTAGTATCCACAAAAGAACCTTTCCAAAAATTGTTTAACCAAGGGATGATTTTAGGCGAAGGCAATGAAAAAATGTCGAAATCAAAAGGCAATGTGGTCAACCCAGACCACATTGTCGAAAGTCATGGCGCTGACACGTTGCGCATGTACGAAATGTTCATGGGACCTCTTGAAGCATCAATTGCCTGGTCGACAAATGGCTTAGATGGCTCTCGTCGATTCTTAGACCGCATTTGGCGCTTGTTTATAGATGAAGAGCACTTGAGTGCGAAAGTTACTGAAACTAATGACGGGAAGCTAGAAAAGTTCTATCACCAAACAGTTAAAAAAGTAACAGATGATTTTGAAGGATTGCGCTTTAACACAGCCATTTCTCAAATGATGGTCTTTATTAACGAAGGCTATAAAGTTGATGCGATTCCTAAAGAGTACGTAGAAGGCTTTGTAAAACTATTGTCACCCATTGCACCTCATCTAGCAGAAGAGCTATGGGAGAAATTGGGTCACACAGAAACCGTAACTTACGAAAATTGGCCCGAGTACGATGAGTCGAAAATGATCGATGACGTTATCGAAGTAGTCGTACAAGTAAACGGCAAAGTGAAGACAAAGCTAGCAATTGCTAAAGACAGCACAAAAGAAGAATTAGAAACAGCAGCTCTTGCAGACGACAATGTCCAAAAAGCAACAGAAGGCAAACAAGTTCGCAAAGTCATTGTCATTCCAGGGAAACTGGTTAATATTGTTGTAGGTTAACAACGAAAAGCAGAGTCTTCCGGTAGCTCCGACAGGCTTAAGACAGACCGGCGAAGCGGCGTTCTTTGCCGCACAGCAGGGCTGACTTAAGACCCGAGGAGCTGGAAGACGGAGTCTAGACAACGAAAAGCAGAGTCCAAACGTAAAGAAATGCAAAACCTTCCAGGCGCATTTTAAAAAATGCATAGCAAAAAGAGGCAGACTGGAATTTTTCCGGTCTGCCTCTTTTGTGTTGTTAAAAGTCGATTGTTAGTTCTCATACATCGCTCTAACATCATACCCGCAAAAAGCCGGGAAGATCACCGTTATCTTGCTTCGCTTAGCATGTGGACGCACGAGTCCTAAGCCATTCGATTTGAATTAACGTTTATATATTTACAAAGGTAGGTTTATGGAATAACACTACAAACGCTCTTAAGTACGGCTCTCTAATTTTTGCTCTAGCGCATAACGAGCGGCACTTTGTCCGGCTACGTTGCCGGTTACTAATGCGGAAGTGATGTTGTAGCCGCCTGTATAGCCGTGAATATCCAAAATTTCACCACAAAAGTACAAGCCGGGTTTCTTTTTAGACGCCATTGTTTTAGGTTCGATTTCTTTAATCGAAACGCCACCACCGGTAACAAAAGCTTTTTCAATCGACTGCGTACCGTTAACGAACATCGTAAAGGCTGTTAGCTGTTGTGCCATTGCCCGTACTTTATCACTAGTCAATTCTGCGCCGGTTAGTAACGGGTCGATTTCTGCACGTCCCATAAGGAACAGCAACCAACGTTCTTGAGCTAAACTTTTCCAAACGTTTTTCAGCGATTTTTTAGGTTCGTCTTTCGTCATGTTGTTCAACAACTGGAAAGCAGATTCTGCATTTTCATCCGGTAACGTATTGATGCGCATCTCAACCGGTTGGCCGCCATTTTTTTTCATTTCTTTAACGACATATTGACTGCATCGCAAGACAGCTGGACCACTCAATCCAAAATGAGTAAATAACATATCCATTTGATGCGTAACAAGTATTTTTCCTTTTTTGTTTAGTACGGTTACAGCAGCGTCACGTAATGCTAAGCCTTGAAGTTCACGGCTGACGATAAACGACTCTTTTGATAACAAAGGCACTTCAGTAGGGTAGAGCTCAGTAACCAAATGACCTGCTTTTTCGGCCCATGGATATCCGTCTCCGGTAGAGCCTGTTTGGGGTACTGCTTTGCCTCCAACAGCAACTACTACTGCTTGTGCTGTATATTCTGCGCCAGTATAAAGACGAACGCCGGTCACTTTTTCATCAGTCATCAATAATTTTTTTACGGGAGAATCGAGTATTATTGTCACATTTAGTCGTTTCATTTCGTTAAACATAGCATCCGCCACATCTTGTGCACGGTTAGAAACAGGGAACATGCGCCCATGATCTTCTTCTTTTAACGCAACACCAAGTCCCTCAAAAAAGGAAATGATGTCTTCGTTATTGAATACAGAAAATGGACTATGAAGAAAACGTCCATTCCCTGGAATATGTTTTACAATTTCATCAAGTGGCAGCCGATTTGTTACGTTACAGCGCCCACCGCCAGAAATAATTAATTTTTTACCTAATTTTTTGCCTTTTTCAATCAATAAAACTTTTTGGTTAGTAGAAGCTGCGGCAATTGATGCCATTAAGCCGGAGGAACCTCCGCCTATGATTATAACGTCATACATAGAATAAGAACTCGCTTTCGTTTTTCTTTTAGTATACACGATGCAGTGAAACACGTTGAGTAATTTCATCTATAGGTGTAAACTATCGTGTAGATTGTTTTTATTATGAACAAGTCAGGAAGTGTAAAATGTCGTCATTAATTAAAGGTACAGCCATCTTAACATTAGGTCTATTTTTATCAAAAATACTTGGAGTTATTTATATCATCCCGTTCTATAGCATGGTGGGAAAAGATAACATTGGGCTTTATCAATATGCCTACATCCCGTATAACTTGATGTTAGCGCTAGCTATTTCAGGAGCCCCGATTGCGTTCTCGAAATTTACCGCAAAATACAACTCGCTTGGCGATTATGAAACAGGCAGACGGTTATTAAAATCAGGTCTTTTGACAATGATGATCACCGGCTTTGTATCGTTTCTATTGCTTTATTTTTTTGCGGAACCACTTGCTCGCATCACCATTTCTGAAGACGAACGGATTTATTCGGTAGGCGATATTACTGAAGCAATTCGCTGGGTCAGTTTTGCATTAATCGTGGTACCGTTCATGAGTCTTTGGAGAGGGTTTTTCCAAGGCTATAATTACATGATGCCAACCGCAGTTTCACAATTGGTTGAGCAAATTGTTCGTATCATTTTCTTGTTAGGTGGATCTTTTGTAGTTCTTTATATTTTTGGTGGTACACCGAAAACAGCAATTCAATTTGCGGTATTGTCTGCGGCAATCGGAGCGCTTGGCGGAATTGTAACATTGGCTTACTTCTGGAAAAAGAAAAAACCTGAATACAATCAACTGTTGGCTAACTCTGTTGAATCGTATGACGTGACATTACGTGATATGTACAAAGAAATTTTAATCTATGCGGTTCCGGTTATCTTCCTTGGAATTGCCAATCCTTTATTCCAATTTGTAGATTTGATGACGTTTAACCGGGCAATGAGTTCTGGAGGTAATTTTTCTGAAATCGACCTTCTTGGAATATTGAATTTGACTGCTCATAAACTAGTGATGATTCCTGTGATGCTTGCTACTGGATTTTCAATGGCATTGATCCCATTGATCACCAAGCACTTTACGCGGAAAGAGTATTCGCAAGTATCACGAACACTTGATCAATCAATTCAATTATTGTTGTTCTTAACGTTACCTGCTGTTATCGGAATGACCATGTTGTCTGATGAGTTATACCACGTGTTCTATGAAGTCAGTGAGGTTGGTTCTGAAATTTTGGCGCATTATTTGCCAGTAGCAATTTTGTTTGCAGCATTCCCAGTAACAGCTTCTATTTTACAAGGGATCAATAAACAAAAATGGATCATTATTAACTTGTCTATTGGTCTATTACTAAAAGCGCTTTTGAATACGCCATTAATCGAACGTTTTGAAACAGATGGTGCAATTGCAGCGACAATTATTGGATATGTAGTCGCTATTGGTATGAATATGTTAGTGATTGTTAAAACAATGAATTATCATTCGCAAATGGTTGGAAGACGCGTTATTTTAATTGTTATTTTAAACTTGATTATGGCAGGAGCGGTTTTCCTATCGTTATCTGGATTAGATTTATTTATGGGCATGGACAATAAATTCTTATCAATGCTGCGCATACTTATAGTTGGTGGAGTTGGAATAATCGTTTATGGTTATCTTGGCCTTAAGACAGGACTCGCACAAAAATTGATGGGCTCGAAAATAACGAAAATTTCTCGGAAATTAGGATTTTAGGAGTGACGCAATGCGCGTAGACAAATTTCTTTCGAATATGGGTTACGGCTCTAGAAAAGAAGTCAAAATTCTACTGAAGTCAAAAGCAGTTGAAGTAAACGGAGAAATCGTCCGAGACCCGAAAGTACATGTCAATGAACGTAATGATGACGTCTCGGTCGAAGGAGAAGCGGTTGTATATACGGAGTTTGTTTATTTAGTAATGAATAAACCACAAGGTGTGATTTCAGCAACAGAAGATAAATACGACAAAACGGTTATCGATTTACTAGCAGAACAAGAACAGCATTTCGAGCCGTTTCCAGTCGGGCGTTTGGACAAAGACACAGAAGGCTTTTTATTGCTGACGAATGATGGAAAACTGGCGCATGAATTATTATCACCTAAAAAGCATGTGGATAAAACCTATTACGCTGTCGTGGAAGGTCGAGTGACAGAAGAAGATACAGCAGCATTTAAAAAAGGTGTAGTGCTCGACGATGGGTATATTACGAAGCCCGCTAGTTTAACCCTCTTAGAAAGTGCACCTGTTTCTAAAATTGAATTAACAATTACTGAAGGCAAATTTCATCAAGTGAAACGCATGTTTGAAAGTGTTGGCAAACGAGTGGTTTACTTAAAGCGTTTGTCAATGGGGCCATTAATTCTTGATCCGGAGCTTGGTCTCGGAGAATATCGCCAGTTAACAGAAGAAGAAGTAACTAGGTTAAAACAAAGAAAATGACCGCATAACTGCGGTCATTTTCTTTGTTTAGGAAATCTTTTAAGACGTCATTTTCACTTTTCGTTGCGTCGTTGTCCATTTGCCTCGAGTTGGACTGGACACCAAATCGTTAAAGGCTAACACATTCAAATCTCTTTGAATGGTGCGAGGAGTGATGCCAAATTCGTCAACAAGATCTTGCGTCGTTACAGTCCCATTCTCGAGAATGTACTTATACATGTCTTTAATTCGAATGAGCATTCGATCGGTTGTGGGTTTCATAATTGAACCACTCCTTCATCTTTTTTCCCATTGGCAATGACTAGCGGACGAGGTGCTGATGGTAGTACAGCAAGTTTAAAATAGATGCCAAAGACAGCCCCTTTTCCTAAAAGATATGTCAAACCTACTAATCTGACAATTTCATTATAACAAAAAAGCATTATTTTTTCTAGGATATCCCTTGTATTTACACTAAGTTAACAGTTAAAGACTGAATATTTTAAGCGGAATATAGACAAATTCTTTAATTTGATGAAAAAAGGTGTACAATAGCCATAACAAAAAGGAGTGTGAGCCATGGATTGGCTACAAGAAGCTAAAAAGCGCGAAAAGACCATACTGAGTGAACTGCAAGAGTTAATCGCGATTCCCAGTGTATTGAGTGAAGAAGCAACACCAACAGCTCCTTTTGGTAAAGACGTCAAACAAGCATTGGATTGGTTTTTACAAAAAGGAAAAACACAAGGATACACGATGAAAAATGTTGGTGATGTTGCAGGGCATCTGGAAATTGGTCAAGGAGAAGAACTACTTGGGATTTTAGGACACGTCGATGTTGTACCAGTAGGAAGTGGTTGGACAAAAGAACCATTTGGTGGAGAAATCCACGAAGGTCGTATGTACGGACGAGGCGCGATCGATGATAAAGGTCCAACGATTGCGGCATGGACAGCAGTCAATATGTTAAAAGATGCTGGAGTAGAATTTACGAAACGTGTGCGGTTGATCATCGGTACGGATGAAGAAAGTGAGTTTCGCTGCATGGATCGCTATTTCAAAACAGAAGAAATGCCATCTGTCGCTTTTACACCAGACGCTGATTTTCCAATTATCAATGCGGAAAAAGGCATTGCGAGCTTGGTTTTCTCAACCTTCTCGATGTATGATGATGCGATTTTAGAATCGTTTATTGCAGGACACCGAACCAATATGGTTCCTGACAAAGCTACAGCTATATTAAATAGCCAATTGGCGGAGTGGCAAGAAGATTTTAAAGCGTTTTGCAAAGAACATGACGTGACAGGTGTCGTTGAGCAACATAACGGGTCGACTGAACTGACGTTAAATGGGAAATCAGCGCATGCCATGGAACCAGATGATGGTATCAATGCAGGTATTTTGTTAGCATTGTTTTTAAAGGGTCGACTAGAAGGCGATGGTCAAAAATTTGTAGCCTTTGTCGCTGACATGTTTTACGAAGATTCACGAGGACACAAACTTGGTCTAAATTATACAGATGACCAATCTGGTGATACCACATTCAATGCAGGAATTATTCGTTTTGAGAAAAAGAAAACAGCGATGATTACAGTCAGCATGCGGTATTCGATTAGTTATCCATTTGAAACAAAAGTCACGGCTTATGAGCTAGAGAATTTCGTCTTGGAAATTGCGTCTAATTCGCCACCTCATTATGTGGATGGAAATGATCCATTCATCAAGACGCTACAAAGCGCATATGAAAAACAGACTAGTGACAAAGCAGAACTTATTGCCATTGGCGGTGGTACTTATGCACGCGTACTAGAAAAAGGTGTGGCTTTTGGTATGCTGTTTCCAGGCGAACCAGATGTTGCCCATCAAGCGGATGAATTTGTCGACATCGACAATTTAATTAAAGCTACTGCTATTTATGCAGAAGCGATTTACCAATTAGCTTGTAAAAAATGAGGAAAGAAGGAATGGACATGGATTTAATTTTGCACAACGGAGAGTTTATTCGCGAAGAAGATTTGGTGATTTCAAAAGAAGATCGTGGCTACCAATTTGGAGACGGTATTTATGAAGTAATTCGTGTTTATGACGGTAATTTGTTTACGGCAAAAGAACATATTGACCGATTCTATGATAGTGCTGATAAAATTAAAATTGTCATTCCTTACACAAAAGACGTTTTCCATAAAATGATGTATGATTTTGTGGAAGTGAACAATATCGAAACGGGCTACGTCTATGTTCAAATCACACGTGGCGCTGCAGAACGTCAACATCAATTCCCGACACAAGCAACTCCGGTCATTACCGGGAATACAAAGTCAGTCGCACGTCCAGTAGCAAGTTTAGAATCAGGAGTTACTGCCAAGTTTATCGAGGATATTCGTTGGTTGCGTTGCGATATTAAAAGCTTGAACTTGCTTGGCAATGTGTTGGCAAAACAAGAAGCTTATGAAGAAGGGTTTTTCGAAGCCATTCTACACCGTGGTGAAACTGTAACGGAAGGTTCTTCGTCTAATATGTATGGGTTAAAAAATGGTACTCTTTATACACATCCTGCGACGAATCTCATTTTAAATGGTATAACAAGACGCGTGATTCTTGAGCTATGTGAAGAGTTGGAAATTCCAGTAGAAGAAACAGCCTTTACAAAAACTCAAGCACTTGAAATGGATGAGTTTTTCATGTCTTCTACAACTAGTGAAGTGATGCCGATTGTCGCAATTGGCGATCAAAAAATCGGACAAGGCGTTCCTGGAGAGTTGACGCGTAAATTACAAACTGCATTTCAAGCACGCATTCAAGTTGGCGTAAAATCATAAATAGTTTAAAAATAGTGATTGGCTAGAGCCAATCGCTATTTTTTTGCGTCTACTCGCGTGGTAAACTGAATTTAGGTGATGCTAAATGGAACCACATTATTTAATAGGGATAAAAATACCTCGCGAAGTAGCCGATAAATTAGCTACAGAACGAGATAGTTGGAATTTGCAAAGTCATAAAAGGCAAACGCCTGCGCAGGATATGCATATGACCTTGTTGTTTATAGGAGAAGATGTCCATAGTGAAATTGAGGAAATCCAAAAGCTACTGGCCTGTGTTAAACAACAAGTTTTAAGGTTGGAAATCAATGGCATTAAAACATTTGGGAATCCAACAACTCCGCGAATTATTTATGCTTCGCTTGAAACGAGTCAAGAGTTGAATGAGTTGCAACACCAAGTACATAAATCCTTAGAGACATTGCAACTTAGAGCGGATCCAAAGAGATTTGTGCCTCATATTACATTGGCCAGCAAATGGGCCGGTGAGGAACCCGGAGAACTGCATTTTTCGATTGCTTCAATCCCGTTCGAAGTTACGGAGTTTTCTTTGTTTCGTATTGCACCTAAAGAAATACCACGCTATCGAAAAATTGCTAATTACCCATTAGGAAAGTGAATCCATGTAAGATGATAATGTGTGAGTTTCTTTACTAGCTTGATGTTTTTATCTACAAGAACATTTGAAGAAAGAGTACAAGCCGTGAAAAGTTTCCGCCTCTAGCGATTTCTTCAGTTTATATCTTGACTAATTTATCTAACTATTACGTTCAAAGGCGAGTGTTTATGAAAACAGTGTTTATTATCAATCCTACTGCCGGTAATGGCAGAGCCTTAAAGCAATGGCGTCGTTTTGAAAAAACGATATCATTTCCATTTGAACGCATGTTAACGGAATTTCCTGGACATGCAACTGTAATTGCTGCGACATATAGAAGAGACTTTCAAGAGGTCTTGTTGATCGGTTTTGGTGGTGATGGAACCTTACGTGAAATCGTCGTAGGGGCAGCAGGCGCCAATGGCATACTGATTGGTTCTATAGCTGCAGGCTCGGGCAATGATTTTGCACGTGCTTACGGTACATTCAAAGACGCACGAGCCATTGAGCAATTTCTTAAAATACCTCGATTTAAACGACAAGATCTTGGTGATTTTACCAATGGCGAAAGTTGTCAATTCGTCAGCAGCTCAGGGATTGGCTTTGACGCAGAGATTACTATCGCAGTAAATAAGTCTATACTCAAGAAAAAAATGAATCAAATCGGCTTTGGGAAAATGGCTTATTACCTTTATGTCATTAGAACTTTGTTATCGTTTAAGAAATTTACTTTGACCGTAACATGTGACGATGACACCTTTGTTTACGAAGATGTATGGCTAGCTACTGTCAGCAATCAGGCGTATTTTGGCGGAGGCATGAAAATTTCACCTACTTCCATATCTGATGACGGATTACTAGAATTAACAGTGGTTCATCAAATTTCGCGTTTGAAACTGTTACTGGTTTTTGGTACGGTATTCAGCGGAACGCATACGCGTTTTAATGAGGTTAGCCAAATGAGTGGTCCAGAATTCATCCTCACGACCGACAAAGCCATTTGTCGACACGTCGATGGGGATGATGCAGGCATGAGTATTCCAAGTGAAAGGGTCTCCTACAGTACAAGTTTGTATGACTGGAAATCAGTCCAAATAAATTAGCAGATAGAAAGAGGATGAAACATGAGATCACGTTTTAAACCATGGGCAGCAGATTTACTGGATACTCATCCAGAGATTGTTATACCAAATCCAGAACAACAAAAAGGAAATTGGAACGAAATTTTTGGCAATAGCCACTCGCTTCACATTGAAGCGGGAACTGGTAAAGGCCGCTTTATTATTGGTATGGCAAAAGCTAATCCTGACATCAACTATATAGGCATTGAACTGTTTGACAGTGTCATTGTTACGGCTCTTGAGACCATTCTTGAAGAAGAAAATGGTGTTCCAAACTTGCGCCTGTTGAAGGTCAATGCGAAAAAAATCGACGATTATTTCGAAAAAGGCGAAGTGGACAGACTGTACTTAAATTTTTCTGATCCATGGCCAAAAACACGTCACGCGAAGCGTCGTTTGACTCATGGGTCGTTCCTTAAGTTATATGAAACTGTATTGCCTAAAAAAGGTGAAATTCACTTTAAAACCGACAACCGAAAACTTTTCGAATATTCGCTCACGAGTATTTCTGAATATGGTATGTTATTAAAAGAGGTATCATTAGATCTTCATGAGAATGAGCCAGAATGGAACATCATGACAGAATACGAAGAAAAATTCTCGAAAAAAGGTCAGCCGATTTATCGGTTAGAAGCACAGTTTTTAGCAGAGTAATCATGATAAGGGGGATAAGGGAATGCAGAAATTTCAATTTCACGAGATGAACTTAACTTGGCTTGATGGGGGAACAACATTTTTAGATGGAGGTACAATGTTTGGTGTAGTACCGAAAGTCATCTGGTCTAAACGTTACCCTGGCAATGAAAACAATCAAATCGAGTTGCCAACACATCCAATATTGGTCCAGTTTAAAGGACATAATATCTTAATTGATAGCGGTCTTGGTGATGGCAAATTGACAGATCGTCAATTGCGTAATTTAGGGGTTTCTGAACAATCACGTGTGGAACAGGACTTAGCAGAACTTGGACTAAAGCCTGAAGATATCGACACGATTTTGATGACTCATCTTCACGGAGATCATGCGGCAGGACTAACAAAGTGGCAAGGTGAAGAATTAGTTTCAACTTTTCCAAATGCCAAAATTCATGTGTCGGCAGTTGAATGGAACGAAATGCAAAATCCAAATATCCGGTCACGCAATACATACTGGAAAGAAAATTGGGAGCCTATTGTCGGTCAAGTCGAAACTTTTGAAGGCGAGAAAACCTTGTTTGATGCCTTTACTTTAATTCACACTGGAGGCCATTCAGATGGTCACAGTGTGATCAAAATGACTAGTGGCAACGAAACCATTTTGCATATGGCAGATATTATGCCAACGCATGCTCACCAAAATCCATTATGGGTATTAGCATTTGACGACTACCCAATGGATTCGATTTATGCGAAAGAAAAACTAATGAAAGAAGCGTTGGAAAACGGTTACTATTTTAGCTTTTATCATGATGCTTATTACCGCATCTTAAAATGGAGCGCGAATGGCAAAGAAATTATTGAATCATTGGTACGCAAAGAAAAAAATCTATAAAAAAGGAGCCCGTGGGCTCCTTTTTTTACACTTGTTTTACTTCGATCACTGCACCTGTATAGGCATCAGCTAAAAATTCGAATTGTTGCAGTTCATCTTCTCTATGACGCGTAATTCCACCTTTATAAACTTCAGTCGTTACCGCATGTTGCTTGTAAGGTTCGGTTTTCATGAAGATCCATGAACCATCAATCGGCCCTTCGTCTTTAAATGCAGATTTAACTTCTTTCAAAACGTCGTCTGCTGGATATAGTTTTTCCGAACGATTGTATACTTCTGTTACTAAATATGCTGCAGCGATTCCTGTAGCAAATCCAATAAGTAAATCACGATTTCTCACTAAAATCCCTCCTCTGTCTACTGGATAAATTGTACCATAAATGTTTTAAAGGATGAAATGATAGCTTGAAAGTCATTAAACTTTAAAAAAACGAGGCTAAAACTGGAAATAGTCTGATAAAAGCTCTAAACTTGATACAGGTAATTATTTAGGAGGAATATACATATGAATGCTGAAACTCGTGAAATGTTTAAGGTTTTGACAGAACTACCAGGAGCGCCAGGAAATGAACACGCTGTCCGCAAGTTTATGCGACAAGAGCTTGGAAAATACTCAGATCGTTTGATCCAAGACAATTTAGGAAGTGTTTTTGGTGTGAAAAATGGTCAAGAAAATGATCCACGTATTATGGTTGCAGGTCACATGGATGAAGTTGGATTTATGGTGACGCATATTACCGATAACGGCATGCTCCGTTTTCAGCCATTAGGTGGCTGGTGGAACCAAGTAATGCTAGCAACGCGCGTAGACATTATTGCCGATGAAAAAACAATACCAGGTGTTATCGGTTCGATTCCCCCGCATTTATTGAGCGAAGAATTGCGTAGCAAACCAATGGAAATTAATAATATGCTAATCGATATCGGAGCAGATAGTAAAGAAGATGCACTAGCGCTTGGTGTTCGTCCAGGTCAACAAATTGTACCATTTAGTCCATTTACACCAATGGCGAATGATAAAAAAATTATGGCAAAAGCTTGGGATAATCGCTACGGCTGTGGGTTAGCGATTGAACTTTTAAAAGAACTGAAAGATGAAAAGTTGCCGAACCAGTTATTCTCTGGTGCGACAGTTATGGAAGAAGTCGGTTTACGCGGAGCGCAGACAGCAGCCTCGTTGATTCAACCCGATTTGTTTTTTGCATTAGATGCGAGTCCAGCTAATGATGCCACAGGCGATAAAAATGAATTTGGTCAGCTTGGCGAAGGAACATTATTGCGTATTCTTGATCGAAGCATGGTAACTCATCGTGGCATGCGTGAATTTATTCTGGATACTGCTGAAACACACAAAATTCCTTATCAATATTTCGTTTCACAAGGCGGAACAGATGCAGGTCGTGTGCATACAGCCAACGAAGGAATTCCAAGTTCAGTAATTGGGATATGTTCTCGCTATATTCATACATCTGCGTCAATTATTCACACAGATGATTACGCAGCTGCGAAAGAATTACTGACAAAGCTTGTAAAAGCGACAGATCGCACAACACTTGACACCATCAAAAAAAATGTTTAAAAAAGTGCCTTCGGGCTCTTTTTTTTGAAAGGAATAGCGAATATGAAAAAAATACGTGCAGCAATTGCGTCTAAAAATCCTGCAAAGATCAATGCCGTATCAAGTGTTTTCAAAAATATGGAGTGGTCAGTTGATTTGGCGGCTGTAGATTCAGATTCAGAAGTATCCGCACAACCATTCTCCCAACAAGAAACACGTCAAGGTGCGATTAATCGATCGAAAAACGCTTTAGGAGACTTTGATATTGCCATTGGGTTAGAAGGTGGCGTTTATGAATTAGAAGGCATGCTGTATTTATGTAACTGGGGCGCATTAGCAACGCAAGAAGGACAGTTGTATACCGCGGCTGGTGCGCAGATTCCTTTGCCAGAAGAAATTGCAGTGGGCCTTCGAGTAGGTACAGAGCTTGGACCAATTATGGATGACTATGCCAATGAAATTGGGATTCGCCAGCACAAAGGAGCTATTGGTATTTTTACGAGTGGCCTTGTAAATCGTGGAGAAATGTTTGGTCATATTGTAAAACTATTAATTGGGCAATATCAACGTGACAGCGATTAAGTTGCATGTCTTTGAAAACACCTTTAAAATAAACAGCAGTAATGTCAAGGAGGAATGAGCGTGCCTCGATCTGGAAGAATAATTTTGCTGCTTTTGTTAATTGGCATATTAGCCGGTTGCACGACAGCCCCAGGAGAACTGGTTACTCAGGGAATATCGAATGCACGTGATGCGTTTGAAGCAGAGCCAAAAACAACAAATGAAAAAATGGGACAAACGTATTTATACATGCCAAATAGCTATGTACTTCAAAAATCACAAAATGATTTTCAAGGTTTGATTACTAAAGGTGACGATACCTTTTCATTGCTTATCAATCCAAATGAACATGATTCGAGCACAATTTTTTACGAATTACAAAAAGTAGATCCGCAGCAATTGTGGCTAGCAGACGAAGTTTTCCAACGGAGTGATCGTTTTGGATTTGTTACCGTATCAGAAATTACAGAGGATAAGCTGGAGCTAGTTGTTGGGGCTGGTGGCGCAAGACTATCAACCATCACAACAGAACGAAAGCTTCC
Organism: Caryophanales bacterium; assembly: GCA_038243515.1. Lineage (GTDB taxonomy): Bacteria > Bacillota > Bacilli > Bacillales_A > Planococcaceae > Planococcus. Next base: position 6,201 of record JBBSRA010000028.1, on the reverse strand, counting down.
AGAAAACATGAATTGGATGATGAAAACAGTCCGTTCAATTAATTATACTGAATAGGAGATTGTTCAAATGAAAAACTTACAATCAACTGAAGAATTTCATGCATTAATAAAAGAGCCAGCTACAATTTTCATGTTCACAGCAGACTGGTGTCCGGATTGCCGTATTATCGATCCAATCTTGCCTGAAATTGAAAAGAAATTCTCAGACTATACATTTGTCTCGGTAGATCGTGATCAGTTTATTGATTTGTGCATCGAATTGGATATCTATGGCATTCCGAGCTTTTTAGCGTACGCAAATGGTCAAGAAGCAGGTCGTTATGTAAGCAAAGACCGTAAAACACAGACGGAAATCGAAGAGTTTATTTCGAAATTGTCATAATAATAACGAAAACGGTTCGCCTAAAATAGGCTGAACCGTTTATTTATGAAAGTGAGGCAAAACGATGATGAAATCTACAGAACTTTTTAATATATTAAGAGAGCGTATGCCAAGCCGCCAATTAGAATGGCGTTTTGATCGTGAAAAAGATGTTGTGAATATCCAACATACAGAATTGGGTAAAGGAATGAGCATTTCGTTGCCACAAGTGATTAACCGTTTTGAAGCAAAAGGGGACGCAGCAATTCAAGAAATTGTCTACACCATTACTGAAACATTCGAAGCAATGGAAAAAGAAGCAAAAGGCGAAATGAAATCAACAGAGCATATCTTTCCGGTCATTCGCTCAACATCGTTTCCAACTGAATCAAATGAAGGACATAAATTTATTACAGCGGATCACACGGCAGAAACACGCATTTATTTTGCATTAGATGCTGGGACTACCTATCGCTTAATTGATGAAAATGTGGTAAATTCATTAAGTCTGACAGAAGAGCAGATTAAAGAAATAGCGAAATTTCAAGTGAGAAAATTGAAAACCGCTGTAAAAGAAGACCATGTTGCGGGAAATGTCTTTTATTTTCTAAATGAAAACGATGGATATGATGCTTCACGAATCTTAAATGAATCATTTTTAAAAGAAATGAAATCAAAAATAATAGGGGATATGACGGTATCTGTACCTCACCAAGACGTATTGATTATTGGTGATATCCGAAATGAAACGGGATACGATGTGCTCGCGCAAATGGCTATGCATTTCTTTACAAATGGCAAAGTGCCGATCACTTCCTTATCGTTCATTTATGAAAATGACGAACTAGAGCCAATTTTTATCATGGCAAAAAATAGACCTAACGAGGAGAACGATAAAAAATGAACATCTTTTATAACAAACAAGGAATTGGCGATGTGTTGCTCGTCCAACTGCAAACAGAAACGCCAGAAAAAATTCATCCTGAACAATTTGGAGATGTCACATTAATTAAAGACGGTGCTGGTGAAATTGCTGGATTTAATTTATTTAATGCTTCGAGCTATGCAGAATTGTCCGTAGACAAGAAAGTAGAAGCAACAGAAGAACTGGTTACAGCTATTCAAAATGCGTTAGCAAAAAATGACATTGATTTTGTTCTTGAGGTGGATTTTACACCTAAATTTGTTGTGGGGTATGTGGAAGCGAAAGAAAAGCATCCAAATGCTGATAAATTGAATGTTTGCCAAGTAGCTTTAGGTGACGAGCAATTGCAGATTGTTTGTGGTGCGCCAAACGTAGAACAAGGTCAGAAGGTTGTCATAGCAAAAGTAGGTGCTGTGATGCCTTCTGGTATGATTATTCGCGATGCGGAACTTCGGGGAGTGGCATCGTCTGGAATGATTTGTTCAGCAAAAGAATTAGCTTTGCCGGATGCACTTGAGGCAAAAGGCATTCTTGTCTTGCCTGAAGATGCAGAAATCGGCTCAGCTTTTGAAGTGAAGGCGTAATAGAGTATGAGCTGGATTAAAAACGTATGGAATCGTATGTTTACTGAAGCAGATGACGTAGAAGAAAACGATGAAGAAGTCTTCTATGAAACGGCCCCGACCGAAAAAAAAGAAAAAGCACCATTTCGTTTTCCACTTATTCCGGATGAAGAAAAAAATGAGTTTATTAAAGATGTGAGGCGATCTGAACCAAGGTCGAAAATGCCGGTTTTTGATGAGCAAGAAAGAGAAATTTTACGAAAAGAAGCTTTTCAGTCGATACAAGGGCCTGTAATGGGACCAAAAGAAGCGCCGATTCGGCCATCGAAAAAACGTAAAGTGGTTGAAACGCCCACTGTTAATGTGCGTCGTTTTGAACCAAGTCGTTCGGTGTCGCCGGTTCATGGTTATAATGTGTCGCGACCTGAACCGATTCAAAAAAAGGTTGAAGAGCAACGTGAAAGTAAGTTAGATCGTGAAATGTATGATGAAGCCATTCAAGAAAAAGCAAGAGCTGGATTCCACAAACCAAGAACGCCAGTTGAACATGAAATTCGTTCTTCTGGCAAAAAAGAAGCGGGACAGCAGTCGAATACAGAGGTTAAATTAGAAACGCCAGCGATGAAAGTGGTATCGAATACAGAATCATTTGTGATAGAAGCGCGTGAACGGGAAGCGAAAGCTTCGTCATTGAAAGAAGAAGCTCAAGAAAAAACAACCGATCTACAAACGACATCTCCAGAAATCGAATTGGTTTCGGTAGATGAAGAAGTTGTAGATTCAGAACTAGATGTACAACAAAAACAAGAAATGGAACTGATAACAGAACAAGAGCGAGAGATAGAACTACAACCAGAACTCGAATCAGAACCAGAAATACAACAAGAATCAGAAATAGAACCGGTAACAGATCAAGAATCAGAACTGCCACAAGAACCAGAGATAGAAGTGCAAGTAGAATCTGTTACTAAGCCAGAAGTTGCACAAAAACGCGAAAAAACAGTGCCTTTTAATGTGCTAATGCTTAAATCAGATAAAGAATTATTAACTAAAAAAACTCAATCCACTACAAAAGTAAATGATGAAAACTCTGCAGTGCAAGTGTCACAAGCGGAAAAAAAAACGATAAATACAGTTGAACAACCAGCACATTCACTGAATTCAGTGTCAGAAAGCCAAGCACACGCATATCGTTTTCCGTTACCACGGTATTTGATGGCTCCTGAAAACGACCGGAAAGACGAGGAATGGATGGAAGAACAAGGCGAGCGATTAATCGAAGCGCTATCTCACTTCCAAATTAAAGCTGAAATTTTGAGTACTGTTCAAGGGCCTACTGTGACACAATTCGAGTTAAAAGTTGCACAAGGCGTTAAAGTCAGCAAAATCCGCAACCTTGCAGATGATTTGAAATTAGCATTGGCTGCACGTGACATTCGGATTCAAGCGCCGATCCCAGGCAAGAGCTCAATCGGTATTGAAATTCCAAATCGCACAAGTCGTGCCGTGCGTATTTCTGAAATCATTGAAAGCCCCGTATTTGAAGAATCAGATTCGCCACTTGAAGCAGCATTAGGTCTAGATTTAACAGGGAAGCCCGTCACATTAGATTTGCGTAAAATGCCACATGGCTTGATTGCCGGAGCTACTGGATCGGGGAAATCTGTTTGTATTAATTCGATATTGGTTAGTTTATTATATAAATCGTCACCACGTGATTTGAAGTTGTTGCTAATCGATCCCAAAATGGTTGAACTGGCACCGTACAACCATATTCCACATCTTGTCAGTCCAGTTATTACAGATGTTAAGGCCGCTACAGCTTCGTTAAAGTGGGCAGTAGAGGAAATGGAACGTCGTTATCAATTGTTTGCACATAGCGGTGTTCGAGATATTAGTCGGTACAATAAATTAGTAAAAGAAAAAGGAGATTATGCACAACATCTTCCTTATATTTTAATTGTGATTGACGAGCTTGCTGATTTAATGATGATGTCACCGTCTGATGTCGAAGACTCTATTTGCCGAATAGCTCAAAAAGCACGTGCTTGTGGAATTCATTTAGTGATAGCCACTCAACGACCTTCTGTTGATGTCATCACCGGCTTGATCAAATCCAATATTCCGACTCGTATTGCGTTTTCTGTTTCTTCTCAAGTAGATAGCCGGACTATTCTTGATTCTCAGGGAGCAGAGCGGCTACTTGGAAAAGGGGACATGTTGTATCTTGGAAATGGCGTGTCCGCACCTAGCCGTCTGCAAGGAACGTTTGTTACAGATGACGAAATTGAAAAAGTAATTGAGCATGTTCGATCGCAAGGAGAACCAGAATACTTTTTTAAAGAAGAAGAATTAATTAAACGCAGCGAGTCTCCTTCTGAACAAGATGATTTATTTGAAGAAGTTTGCCGATTTATCATGGTGCAAGGAAGTGCTTCAACATCGCTCTTGCAGCGGAAATTTCATATCGGTTATAACCGTGCAGCACGATTGATGGATTTGATTGAACAACATGGCTTTATCTCCGAACAAAATGGTAGCAAAGCCCGCACAGTTTTAATTACAGAAAACGATATTGAAGAAGTTTTTAGTTAACGAGGAGTCGTCTGCTGGTTTCCCGCAGACGACTTCGATTTTTGAAGAACGTATCTCTCCTCACTTTTGATCGCTAGAAACGCGACACTAAAAAATTAAAATGGTTTGAATACTATGGCATTTTTAAGAAAGAGAAATTTATGATATAATCGTTTACTATGTTTATCTTTACCGGCTATAGAATTCGCTTTAGGCGATTTATGTAGACTAATTTTCAACTCCCACAGGAGGTCCATTTATGACAGTTTTACATTTTACCGGGATTAAAGGTTCTGGTATGAGTCCCCTTGCACAAATCATGCATGACATGGGTGAACAAGTTCAAGGTTCAGATATCGATCAGCATTTTTTCACGGAAGATCGTTTGCGTGAAAGAAATATAACGATTTTGCCATTTGACGCAAAAAATATAGAAAAAGGGATGACCATCATTGCCGGGAATGCATTTGGTGATGACCATCCAGAATTGGTTCAAGCACGAGAACTAGGTGCTACAATTATTCGATATCACCAGTTTCTAGGTGATTTGATGAGCCAATACGTATCTATCGCAATTACTGGGGCCCATGGAAAAACATCAACCACAGGTTTGATGGCTCACGTATTGGCTGGATACAAACCAGTTTCTTATTTAATCGGTGATGGAACAGGTGTCGGTCAAGAAGATTCTCACTTCTTCGTAGCGGAAGCTTGTGAATACCGTCGTCATTTTCTTGCATACTATCCGGACTACGCAATCATGACCAATATTGATTACGATCACCCTGACTATTTCACAGGAGTCGATGATGTCTTTAAAGCTTTTGAAGAAATGGCACAACAAGTGAAGAAATGCATCATTGCTTGTGGTGATGACGAATACTTGCAACAAATTCAAGCTCCGGTTCCAGTGGTTTATTATGGTTTCGGAGAAGAAAATGATTTTCAAGCAAGAAATATTGTGAAAACAGTTGATGGCACTACTTTTGACGTAGTCATTCGCAACGAGTTTTTCCATACTTTCCATCTTCCAATGTTTGGCGACCATGCTATATTAAATGCATTGGCTGTTATCTCTCTTTGTCATTATGAAAGTATTCCAGCAGAGATCATTCAACAGCAATTTGAAGATTTTGAAGGAGTTAAAAGACGCTTTACGCAAACATCAATTGGGGATCGGATTTTGATTGATGATTACGCGCATCATCCAACAGAAATTCGTGCTACTTTGCAATCGGTCCGTCAAAAATATCCAGAGCGTGAACTCGTTGCTGTTTTTCAACCCCATACATTTACACGTACTCAAACTTTTTTACAGGAGTTCGCAGATTGTTTGACTAAAGCAGATCAAGTTTATCTTTGTGATATTTTCGGTTCTGCACGTGAAAAGGCAGGAACAATGAAAATTCAAGATTTAGCTGAAAAAATTCAAGGCAGCGAGCTTTTACAATTAGATGAAGTAGCTTCGATTACCAAACATGGCAATGCCGTTTATTTGTTTATGGGTGCAGGAGATGTTACTAAATTCAAAGAAGCATTTGAAATAGTATTAAATCAAGAGGAAACAGTTTAACTTTCGAGTTAAACTGTTCAGACTGTAGACAAAAGAGATTGTGGAATGAATTCATTCCACAATCTCAGGCTGTCGAGAAACCCTCTCGACAGTCTTTTTTTGTTTATTTCGATACTTTTTTGATGTAAACTGAAAGAAAAAAGAAGGAGCGAAGTTCCATGATTGGTCCCGTCAAAAATCACCGTCATGAACAGGTCACCGTCTC
>JBBSRA010000027.1:0-28655 GCA_038243515.1 Caryophanales bacterium | reverse complement strand
TATTTTCGCAATTGCTATTGTTATCGGCTTTCTAATTGGGTTAATCATTGCCTTATTCAGACTGGCACCTTTGAAAATTTTAAACTGGATTGCGAAAATTTTTGTTGATGCGATTCGTGGAACGCCGTTTATCGTTCAATTGTTCTTTATCTATTTTGGCTTGAACTCATTGGCTTTTATCTCTCTGGATAATACAACAGCGGGAATTGTGACAGTGGCAATTAACGCAGGCGCTTACTTTTCAGAAATCATTCGTGCAGGCATTCAATCAATTGATAAAGGGCAGACCGAAGCAGCCCGTTCACTAGGATTGACTTCAACACAAAATATGCGCTATATTATCTTGCCGCAAGCATTCAGACGCATGTTGCCAACGATTACCAACCAAGCGATTATTTCATTGAAAGATACTTCATTGCTTTCGGTCATTGGTGTAGCAGATTTGACGCAAGAAGGTCGGATTCAAGCAAGTGCTACATTTGACGCCTTTAACGTGTACTTGATTTTGGGAATCATTTATTTTGTCGTAATTTACTTGCTCACTATGTTGGCGAATTATATAGAAAGGAAGTTTGTATTGCGATGACTATGATCAGAGTAGAAAACTTAAAAAAATCATTCGGCAAGCTAGAAGTCATTAAAGATATGAGTACTGTTGTAGAAGAAAAAGAAATTATTTGTGTCATCGGTCCATCCGGTTCTGGGAAAAGCACATTTCTGCGTTGCTTGAACCGTCTTGAGGAAATTACGGGGGGCCATGTTTATATTGAAGACACGGACATTACAGATCCAAAAGTGGATATCAATAAAATTCGCCAAGATGTTGGAATGGTGTTTCAGCAATTCAATTTGTTTCCACACAAGTCGGTTTTGGAAAATATTATTTTGGCACCAATGAAAGTGAAAAAAGGCGACCGGGAATCTGTTGAGAAAAAAGCTTATGAACTATTGGACAAAGTTGGCTTGAGTGAAAAAGCAAAAGCTTATCCAGGTGAACTTTCAGGTGGTCAGAAACAACGTGTAGCGATTGCACGCGCACTTGCAATGGATCCAAAAATCATGCTTTTTGATGAACCGACTTCAGCACTTGACCCAGAGATGGTAGGCGACGTTCTAGATGTCATGAAGCAGCTAGCGCGCGAAGGTATGACGATGGTAGTTGTCACGCATGAAATGGGATTTGCCGCTGAAATGGGTGATCGCGTGTTATTTATTGACGGAGGCTATATCGTAGAAGAAAACGTGCCAAAAGAATTGTTCGGTAACCCGCAACATGAACGAACAAAAGCGTTTTTAAGCAAGATATTGTAGAAAATGCGCCTCTGAGCGTATTTTTTTGTGGTTTTTATTGCTTAGCATGTATTTGCTCTGAATCGGACAGTATTCCATCTAATTTGGACAGTAATTCATTCGAAATAGACAGTATTTAATCAGAAACGGAAGGTATTTCAATATTGTGGAAAAAATGCGCAAAAAAACAAACAAAAACCGGTCTGGAATAGAATCCAGACCGGCAAAGCTCCATCGTTTTTACTCTTCGTCAAAAACGTGAACTTTTGTCATTTTATCGCCATTGCTCATTGCTTTAGCGATTTCTATTCCTGAAGTCACTTGTCCGAAAACAGTGTGAACGCCATCAAGGTGAGGTTGTGGTGCGTGAACGACAAAGAATTGGCTTGAGCCTGTATCTTTACCGGCATGCGCCATTGAAAGACTTCCTTCTTGGTGCTTGCGCGGGTTGCCTTCAGTTTCGCATTTGATGGTTTTGCCGCTACCGCCAGCACCAGTGCCAGTTGGGTCGCCGCCTTGGCTTACGAAACCAGGAATTACGCGGTGGAATGTTACGTCGTTATAGAAGCCAGAGTTTGCAAGCTCCTCAAAGTTTGCAACCGTGTTTGGTGCTTCGTTAGGGAAAAGTTCGAATTCGATGATTTCGCCGTTTTCCATGTGGATGTGTCCTTTTTTCGCCATGTTAAACATCTCCTTTATAATTGGTTCATTCCCAGTATATCGATTTTTAGTGTGGCTGTATAATCATTTGGCACATTACAGGGCTTTTAATGAACCGCCTTCTACAACTAGCGATTGTCCTGTCAAGAATGAGTTTGCCGATGATGCAAGAAAAACAATAATTTTCGCGAACTCTTCAGGTTCACCGTAACGTCCTGCTGGAATTGTCGCTTTGCTCTTTTCAATGATTTCCTCAATAGATAGACCTTGCTTGTCTGCAGTAATTTGATCGAGTTCAGCGACGCGATCTGTCGCAAAACGTCCAGGACCCACTGTATTAACTAAAATATTATCTCCCGCAACTTCACGTGCTAATGTCTTCGCAAATCCGACCATGCCTGCACGGAACGTATTGGAAAGAATCAATCCATCAATGACTTCTTTAACAGAAGAAGAAGAAACGTTAATGATCCTTCCAAATTGCTGTTTTTTCATGTGAGGAAGAACAGCACGACAAGCTCGAATATAACTTAGTAGGTTTTGGTCAAAAGCTTGATACCAGTCCACATCTTCTATAGCATCAAACCCGCCAGCTTTTGGACCACCCGTATTATTTATTAAAACATCAATTCGACCAAATTGATTTCCAACACATTGAAAAAGTTGTTGGATGTCTTGTTCGTTAGTACTGTCGCAAACATGAGCAAATACTTGTTGATTTTTTGACATATTCTTAATTTCTGCAAGCGCGATGTTAAGCTTCTCTTGATTGCGACTGGAGATGATGACCGTAGCGCCTTCTTTAGCAAACTCGAGTGCTGTCGCTTTGCCTAAACCCTGACTAGAAGCCATTACGACGACAACTTTTTCTTTGATTCCTAAATTCACGAGACTCATCCTTTCTTAACTTTCCTCCCTTTAGTTTAAAGACAAAAGATGGAGTATTCAAACTTTTCTTTTTTTAATTTCCGTCATAAGTCCAATGGCGTGAAACTGGGGTAAATATGATAAGATATAATTACTGATTAGATTAGGAGTGTTATAAATGGAAGAACGCGAAGTTTTTGATATAACGATTATCGGCGGCGGGCCAACCGGTTTGTTTGCTTCCTTTTACGGCGGTATGCGCAAAATGAAAGTGAAAATTTTAGACAGTCTGCCACAGCTCGGTGGCCAATTGACTGAGCTATATCCAGATAAATTTATTTATGATGTAGGTGGATTTCCGAAAATATTAGCAAAAGACTTAGTGGATAATTTAGTGCAGCAAGCGAAATACGGTGACCCTGAAATTTGTTTAGAAGAAACCGTAACAGCTGCTGAACGTCACGGAGACCATTTTGTCATTCAGACAGATAAAGGCCTTCATTACACAAAGGCAATTTTGCTAACTGCCGGTGTCGGTGCATTCCAACCCCGTAAACTTACGGTGGAAGAATGCGAAGCTTTCGAAGGGAAAACTCTTCATTATGGCGTTAGAGATTTGACTGTTTTCAGTGATAAAAAAGTAGTAGTTCTAGGTGGAGGCGACTCAGCAGTCGACTGGTCGATGATGCTTGAAAATGTGGCATCTCACGTAACATTGAGCCACCGCAGAGAAAAAATGACTGCACATGAGGCAAACATCGACATTTTGATGGAGTCAAAAGTGGCAGTGAAAAAACCATTCGGTGTTAAGAAACTGGTCGGTGAAAACGGCCAAATTGACGAGCTTGTATTGATCGACAAAGAAGGCAATGAAGAACGCCTTGAAGTAGACCATGTCATTGTCAACTACGGCAATATCACATCTTTGGGCGCCATTAAAGAATGGGGACTTGAGATGGATAAAAACTCGGTCATTGTCAATTCCAAAATGGAAACAAATATTCCAGGTATTTACGCAGCAGGCGATATCGCTACGTATGAAGGAAAAGTTAAGTTGATCGCAGTAGGTTTCGGCGAAGCACCGACAGCCATTAACAATGCAAAATCCTATTTGGATCCAAAATCGAAAGTTCAACCATTGCACAGTACGAGCGTTTTCAAATAAAACCAAAAAATCCGCTGCCTCTAATAGGCAACGGATTTTTTTATTGTTTTTAAAACTTTTAATGAGCGACTCACGAGACGCTACCTTGAGAAAGCACACGCTATTAAAAGAATGACGGTAGAAAAAGACAAGGCTGTAATAATAGAAGCATTTCGAAGTCCTTGTGGACCACCCGTATAAATCACGATAGCAGCAATTGATTGACTGGCACCACATGTAATTTTTACGAGATTAGTGGCTCTAATTTCTGGCTGAGTATGTTGAAAAACAGTGCTCATTTTTAGTTTTATTACAGTTTGTAATAAAACTAAAATTCGTGTCATTAAATTGTGATGTTCTATCAGTCGTTTTGTCATGCTCTTGACATGTCGAGGTGTTATGCTCAATTCTGTTAGTGAAAAGGAGGAGTTTTAATTTATGAAAAAACACATCATTACATTAACTGCAATTGCAGCATTAAGTGTAGGAGCAGCTACTTCAGCTAGCGCTTCGTCATCATATACAGTTCAATCAGGGGATACTTTATGGGATATTTCACAAGATAAGAACGTATCAGTAACAAGCTTAAAAGGATGGAACGATTTATCTTCAGATTTAATCTTGCCAAACCAAGAACTTAAAGTAGACGGTGAAGCAACGTCAAAAGCAAAAACAGACAGCTCGACATATACAGTTAAATCAGGTGATACATTATTTGAAATCGCAAGTGCACACGGAATCTCATTAGACAGCTTAATGAGCTGGAACGGTATTTCGGGTTCTATGATTTATCCAGGTGAAACATTTACTGTTAAAGGTGGTGCAGCAACACCAGAAAAAGCTACAACGCCAACACCTGCAAAATCAACAGCACCCGTGTCTGCACCAGCAGCACCAGCACCAGTTGAAAAAGCACCAACACCAGCGTCTACACAATCTGGTAAAACAATGACTGTTTCTGCGACAGCTTACACAGCTTATTGCGCAGGATGTTCAGGCACAACAGCAACAGGAATTGACTTGCGTTCAAATCCAAATCAAAAAGTAATCGCAGTTGATCCATCCGTTATTCCACTTGGCTCTAAAGTTTGGGTTGAAGGATATGGAGAAGCAATCGCTGGCGATACTGGCGGCGCAATCAAAGGCAATAAAATTGATGTCTTCATCCCAACGCAAGGCGAAGCTTTAAACTGGGGACGCAAAAACATTACAATTAAAGTATTAAACTAAAAATTAAAAGCGGCAAGGCTGAGGTGTTTATTCCCTCGGCTTTTTTTGTGCTTAAAATTAAAAAATTCAGCGGTTTTATTACAACTAAAGTCATATATTTGTCAGACTAGTTGCATAATCTTAATAATTGGGGGTATAGTAATAAATATTCTAATAATTTTTTAATTATTGAAGGGGGTTCTCGAAATGGCGGAAAAAGGAAAAAACGTTTCTCGAAGAGACTTTCTGAAGACTTCGGGCATTGCTACGGGTGCGTTAATTGGTGGCGGTGTTATTGGAGGATTAATAGGAGCTAATACAAACAAACAAGACACTGCAAAAGATACTTCGGATAGTTCTGGAGGATCGAAAGAAGTTGCATCTAGTAACATAAGAGGGCTAAGATTCTTTAAAACGATGGCAGATTTCGAGATTTTATCGCAAGCTACTGAACGAATTTTTCCTGAAGACGATTTGGGACCGGGTGCAATTGGTTTAGGTGTGCCTTACTTTATTGATGGTCAACTTGCAGGTAGTTATGGTGAAAATTCGAAAGAGTACATGCAAGCACCATTCGCAGAAGGAGAACCTACTCAAGGTTATCAAAGTCGATTAAAACGAAATGAAATGTTTATGCAAGGAATTCAACTAATGCAAAAAGAAGCTGATAGTCGATTTAAAGCTAAATTTGTTGATTTAGAAGGCGAACAAATGGATGAAATTTTGACAGCTTTGCAAGAAAGTGAGATTAAGATGCGAGGAGTCGATTCGCAGTTTTTTTTCCGACTATTAAGACAAGCAACTTTAGAGGGAGCATATGCAGATCCAATTTATGGCGGAAATGCCAATATGGATGGCTGGCGGATGAAAGATTTCCCTGGTCACCAAGCTGCTTATATTGATAAAGTTGATAGTGAAGACTTCGTGGAAATTAAACCTCAATCTTTGGGCATGTAGCATTAAATGAAGGGTGGAATTTAATATGGTCAAGACTCTAGATAGCGTTGATGTAGTAACCGTAGGAGTTGGATGGACGGGAGGAATCATTGCTGCTGAATGTGCAAAAGAGGGACTTAAAGTAGTAGGGTTAGAACGTGGCCGCGAGCGTGGAACAGAAGATTTCAGTATGGTCCACGACGAATATCGCTACGCTGTCCGCTATGAATTAATGCAAGATTTATCAAAGGAAACGATAACTTTTCGCAATAATCGAAAACAGAAAGCATTACCTATGCGCCAACTAGGATCTTTTTTGCTAGGTGAAGGATTAGGTGGAGCTGGCGTGCATTGGAACGGTCAAACGTGGCGCCATTTTCCTTACGATTTCCAAATAAAAACGATGACAGATAAGAAATATGGCGCTAATAAATTACCAGCAGAATATACAATTCAAGACTGGGGAATCACGTACGATGAATTAGAGCCCTATTTTGATCGTTTTGAAAAGACGGCTGGAATTTCAGGAGAAGATAAAAATCCATTCTGGGGCAAGCGATCAAGTCCATTTCCAACACCACCTATGATGAAAACACCTATTTTAGAGCGCTTTGAAAAAGCTACTTCGGATTTAGGGTATTCACCGTTTATGATGCCTTCTGCTAACTTGTCAGAACCTTATGAAAATCCTGACGGTCAGAAAATTAATGCGTGTCAATATTGTGGCTTTTGTGAACGCTTTGGTTGTGAATATGGAGCTAAAACTTCACCACAAATTACCGTTGTTCCAGCAGCGAAGGAAACAGGTAATTATGAGATTAAGTTTAATGCGAATGTTGTCGAAGTGCTGAAAGAAGGCGACCGAGTAACAGGAGTCCGTTATATTGATACAGTGACATTCGAAGAATTTATACAGCCAGCAAAAGTTGTTGTTTTGACAAGTTATGTTATGAATAACGCTAAACTATTGATGGTTTCTGATATCGGACAGCAATACGATCCCGAAACAGGAAAAGGATCACTTGGTAAAAACTATGCATACCAGATTCTTCCTGGTGCAACTGGTTTCTTCGACGAACAAATGAACACCTTTATGGGTGCAGGAGCGCTTGGTATGACTGTCGATGATTATAATGCAGACTCTTTTGACCATAGTGACTTGGATTTTATACACGGTGCTAGTTTGTCTATAACGCAGACTGGATCTCGTCCGATTCTTTCAAATACGACACCGCCAGGTACACCGTCTTGGGGAGCCGAGTTTAAAAAGGCTTCAATTGAAAACTATACTAGAACCTTAAGTGTCGGTGGTCAAGGAGCTTCGATGCCTCATAAAGAAAACTTCTTATCGCTTGATGAGACGTATAAAGATATTTATGGAGTTCCTTTATTGCAACTGACTTATAATTTCACTGATCAAGATCGTGCGCTTCACAGCTATCTTACAGAAAAAGCAAGTGGGATTATGAAAGAAATGGGAGCTAAGACAGTAGTAGCAAGTAGCCCGATAACGGATTATGACATTGTTCCTTATCAAACGACTCATAATACAGGTGGAACAATCATGGGTGCAGACTCTGCTACTAGTGTAGTCAATAATTTCTTGCAGCATTGGGATGCTGAAAATCTATTCGTCGTAGGAGCCGGGAATTTTGCTCATAACGGAGGTTACAACCCGACAGGTACTGTTGGCGCATTAGCTTATCGTTGTGCAGAAGGTGTTATTCGCTATAGCAGTGAAGGCGGCTCACTTGTTTAACTAAGGAGGAAAAAATATGGGTGGATTAGCTTCAATTGGCGTACCAGGTCTTATCATCATTTTGGTGATTGTGTTGATCGTATTCGGACCGAAAAAATTGCCGGAAATTGGTGGAGCGGTCGGAAAAACATTTTCTGAATTCAAGCGTTCAACAAAAGGGTTGATGGACGACGATGACGAAGAAGAAACTGTTAAAAAACAAACGGTCGAGGATAAAGACTTAAAAAAATCTGAGAAACTATGAAGGTGGTTAAATGGATCCGTATGGAGACAGCAAGTTAACGAGTCCGTTGCATAAAAAAGCGGTACAACCAGAAGAGCCTGCGGAAAAGGCTTCGGGGGAAAAAACGGAACCTCCTATTATTGAACCCGAACCACCAAAAGAAGAAGCGACGATTCATGTGGAAACCTTGGTTGATCATTTAGGAGATTTACGAAAACAATTGATTAAAAGTGCCGTAGTTTTCGTGTTTTTCTTGATTGTCGTCTTCTCGACTTTGAATTTTTGGTTTCCTTATATCGTTAAAGGAAATGATCTAGTTATTTTAGGGCCATTGGAAGTTATTAAATTCTATACTTCCATTTCTGCAACATTGGCTTTGGGATTATCTTTGCCGTTTCTAATTCATTTTATTTGGAAGTTCGTAAAACCGGGGCTTGAAGAAAGAGAAGCTCGTTTTCTCGGTCTCTATTCACCGGTTATGTTTATACTATTTGTTCTTGGACTTGCTTTTGGATACTTTATCGTCAATCCATTAAGCTATCAATTTTTGATTGGTTTGGGGATGGCCAATTTTGACGTCATGATTTCTGCAAATGAATATATTCATTTTCTAATCATGACAACCGTTCCGCTAGGCTTGCTTTTTGAGATGCCAATTATTGCTTTGTTTTTAGCATCTATCGGTATTTTAACGTCTGTTTCGATGAAAAAAGTTAGAAAATGGTCTTATCTTGTGCTGGCTATTGTCTCGGCGCTAATTACGCCACCGGATTTCTTAAGTCAGCTGTTGGTATTGATTCCAATGGCTGGTCTTTACGAAATTAGTATTTTCATCATTAAAAAAACAGAACAAAGAAAATCAGCAGTTGAAGATGCGATATAAAAGATAGGGAAGGCTACAGAGGACTGTAGCCTTTCCTTTTTTTGTTGAAAGAAAATTCTGATATTTAATGGCATTTCCCTCATAACTGATATACACTGAAGGAGCAGGTAACGTTCTAAAATCCTAAGTATAAGATGTGTATTTATAATGAGGAGGATGCGACATGACGGTTGAAATCAAAGAAATTCAAGACTTAAAGAACATGAATGTGTCTAAGCTTGTAGAAGAAAGTGAAGCAGAAGGCTATCGTTTTTTGAGAAGACTTGTCGATCAGTATGAAGATGGAAGCAATACATTCAATCAAACAGACGAAGTACTATACGGCGTATGGGATCATCAAGATCATTTGTTGGCAATCGGAGGATTAAATCGTGATCCATATTCTACAAAAGACAGCGTTGGAAGGCTTCGACGATTTTATATTTCTGCCAATGCTCGTAGACAAGGCGTTGGAACAAAATTATTACAAAAAATTCTTGAAAACGCGCAAGGTCATTTCGATGAACTTGTTGTGCGAACAGACTCTTCAGCAGCAGATGCTTTTTACAGAGCAAATGGTTTTTCGGGAGACCTAGGTTTACCTGAAGCCACTCATATCTTAGTTTTAGGACAGGAACATCGAAAAAAGGCATAGAACCACCCACAAGAAACGGCTTGCTGCGGCAAGCCGTTTTGTCTTGTTCGGAATTATTTGTGGAAGCTTACCCAGTATATAGAAATATGTGGTAACGTAAAATGAGTGAATGAAATTGAAATGGGTAGGGGCGATTAGATGGAAATGTCGAATTGGAAAGGCGCTGCAGGCGTCTGTATCAATGAAAAAAACGAAGTATTATTAGTATTACAAGGCGTTCCGGGTGAAGAGAAAAAATGGACAGTCCCAGCAGGTGGAGTGGAACAAGGAGAGACATTAGAACAAAGCTGCATTAGAGAGTTTTTTGAAGAAACGGGATTGATTGTTCAAGTTATCGAGAAACTAAATACACGTACGGGAGAATACGAAGACTCAAAAGTATCATTCGAAGTTACTTATTTTAAAGTAGCAGTAACTGGTGGCGACATCGTTTTACAAAAAAACGATGAGTGGATTACTGATGTAGCTTGGAAATCAATTTTGGAAATTCATAAGCTGGAACTAGCCTATCCAGATGATGCGATATTAATTGGATCATTGGCCATTCAGTAATTGAAACGAGTCTGGTGGATTATAAAAGAACGGAACGGGTATTTACGGTAATAAAGCAGTCCAAGGAGGTGTGTTGGATGAAAAAAGACCGTGAAAACAAAGAAGGCGAACAACTCATTCCAGAAGTCGAACCACGCCGCGACATGCCGGCTGAAAAAGACATGGATCCTATGCCAGACAGGGATTTAGAATACAAAGAAAACTCAAATGAAAAATATAGAGACAATACACAACAGTAAGGAGAGGCAAGCCATGTACTGGCTTGCTTTTTTTCTAAAGGAGCTATGTTAATGCCACAATACAATTTTAGACATACAGTTTGGCATGAAGAAGAAGGCGTTGGAAATATAAACTTCCATAAATTTCTTCCCGAAAATGAAAAAGCGCGTAAATGGCTCGAAAATTCAAAAAATCTATCAGTAAATATTCTTCATACCCATACCGCTGACCGTGGAGAAGAGTCGCTATGGGGTTCACTTATCTATAGACAAAGCGCAACATCGAAAGCTTCACGTGAAGTTTTCCATTTTTACTTGACCAGAGAAGTTTTTGTTACGAGTAAAATTGATTTTGAAAAAGATAAAGATTTGGATAGAGATGACATTTTGCGTCAGATGGATAGTGCCGTTTCTTCTATAGAAGTTATGATGGTGGTCATTGGAGAAATTGTGGCTTCCACTTTACATAAAATCGATAGCTTTGAAGAACGCTTGCATGACTTATTGTGGGCGATTAAAGAAAAAAATAACAAAAAGACTTTAGCGGATATTGAAAACATCCGTCATGAAATTTTATTATGGAAGCATCTCATTATGGGGTTTCAAGAAATTAAAATGGCGATTGAAGAAACATTTGGTGGAAGAGTTATAAAAGAAGTCGAATATCAGAGAACGGCAACTCGGATTGCGCGCTGTGTCATGCTTGTAAATTCATACGAAGACGAAGTAAACAATATGGTGGATATCGAAAACGTTGTAGCTAATTATCGAGGTAACGAAATCATGAAAACTTTAACGGTGTTAACGACATTATTCACACCGGTGATGGCATGGGGCGCTCTTTGGGGAATGAACTTTGAAAACATGCCTGAATTAAAATGGCAGTTCGGGTATATTGGATCGATAGCCGTTATTTTGGGATCAACATTTGCGCTTTATCTGTATTTAAAACGAAAAGGCTGGATGGGTGATATTTTGCAATCTATTGGCAAAAGTACTTCTAGAAAATAATAAGACAGGAGCAGGAACAAATTCCTGCTCCTGTCTTATTTTGCTTTGTCATTTTCAAGTTCTTGCAGTAATTCAGTGTAAGAAGAAGAAGCTTGGTTACCGTGTTTTTTAAGATAATCGGTAACCAATTCCTGCAAATTCTTGCGCTGGCGTTCTACGGCAACCAATTTTTCTTTCATTGATTGTCTCTTCCAAAGCGCTGCGTCTTGAACATCATCCATATGCTGTTGCCGTCTCCGAATATGATGCGCGTCCGATGCTGGCAAAATTCCTGTTTTTCGGCAACATGGTTTTTCAGCCGGTTCGTCAGCTCAGCGGTGGGGAACGGATGAGACTTTGCCTTGCCCAATTGATGCATCAAAATCATAATCTGCTGATTTTGGATGAACCAACCAACCATCTTGACCTAGAAGCGAAAGAAGTGATGGAAGAAACTTTAAGCGAATTTCCAGGTACCATCATTGTCGTTTCCCATGATCGTTATTTTCTTGATAAACTGTTTCCAGTGACGTACTGGCTAAGAGATGAAACAATTGAACGATTCGACGGAAACTATTCAGCTGCGCGAGAAAAGATAATAGTGCTTGCAACATAAAATTTCCGGAAACACGGTTAATTTTAGCTTGCTATGGCATAATGGATAAACACAAGTAAGTAGAAATCAGAAGACAAGGTGGTCGCACATGTCAGCCATAGGGAAAATACCAGAAAATATACTTTTACTGAATGCACTAGATGTTATCGGAGAAACCATCATTATTGCGGATAGCTCATACATCATCAGATGGATGAATTCTGAAGCCTGTCGATTACTAAACGAAGTTGCTCCTTTATACGGGATGACGGACTGCGAAGCAATGATTGGTAAGAGTATGGATGCATTCCATGAAAATCCTCAGCATCAAAAGCAAATTATGAAAAAATTGACCGAAACCCACCGAACACGAATAACCATTCGTAATCAAGTAATGGCAGATATCGTGGTAACACCGATTATGGGCAATAGCAGTGAACCAGAAGGTTACATTGTCATGCTCATGGATGTCACGATGCAAGCGGAAGAACAGGAGCGAAGTGCGAAATTGATCAAGAAATTGTCAATTCCCATTTTGAACATTTGGGATAAGACAATCGCTTTGCCTTTAATTGGGGATTTTGATAGAAGTCGAACAGATCAATTGATCGCAACGGTTTTAATGGAATGTTCTGAGAAAAAAATCGAGTATGTCCTAATCGACTTAAGCGGCATCACAGAGTTTGAAAATCAGGTCCGCTACCAGATTCAAATGATGAATGATACGTTGAATTTAATAGGAGCCAGCTGCATTCTTGTCGGCATCAGTCCGAAGCTGGCGATGTCAATTATCCAGCTAGATAGTAAGACTCCGATATTCAGCACAGCCCATGAAGGGTTAAAGCACATCATGCAATTGCAACTGAAGTAAAACTAGCGCTTATCCAGTAAATTGGATAAGCGCTTGCTCATTTAATAGGGAGAAAAAGCCGACACGAATATGTGGACTTTTATTCTTCCGAGGAAACTCTGACACAACTACTTTCTATCGCTTTGTAGGCTGTGGTTGTAAATGCAGCTTGCTCAGGAATTTTTGTAGTTACTTGATTTTGTTCAGGGATTTCTAAAGTATTGTTCTCACGTGTTTCAATGTATGCGTGCATGCTTTCTCGATTGATTGCTTTTTCTAAAGGATTTCCGTAGAAAGTGAGGAGGATTAATCCGCAAGCGCTAGCAATTAAAATAATGCTTAAAAGTGAAAGGAATCCTTTCATAAGTAAATCCCGCCTTTTTGTCTATTCCATAATAGAAGGAACGATGTGTCTTGCAGTAAAGTTCCCTGTTGCTGTCTATTGCTGTTTACGGGATACTGGAAACAATAACAATATGAAAGAGGAGGTAACGAATCATGATATCGTTGGAAACGGAGATTTGTCATTTGTTTAAAATTGCTACTCCAATAATTCAAGCTGGTATGGCAGGTGGGACAACTACGGTCGAACTTGTGTCTGAGGTGAGTAATGCAGGAGGTCTAGGAACTTTGGGGGCTGCATATATGACGCCAGACGCATTAAAGCAAGCGATACGAGAAATTCAGTCAAAAACAGACAAGCCTTTTGCTGTGAATATTTTTGCAGTCGTAGGAGAAGATGATTTTAGCCGTTTAGCAGAAGTGCAAAAAGTATTTAAGCCCTTTCAAACAGAGCTCGAGATCGGCAACATTTCATCTTCTTATGCGTCTTCTAATTGGAGTAAAGAACAATTTGCGATTTGCATTGAAGAAGGTGTACCGATTATTAGTACTGCTTTTGGCTGTTTGTCGGAAGAACAAATGACATTAGCAAAAGAGCATCAAGTGAAAATCGTGACGATGGTTACGACAGTAGAAGAAGCAAAACAAGCAGAAAGCTCTGGAGCACATGCTGTAGTTGCTCAAGGCAGTGAAGCAGGTGGACATCGCAGTAGCTTTTCATTGGATCGCCACTCGTCAGGTGCACAGATTGGCGTACTTTCTTTAGTGCCACAAGTAGTCGACGCCATTAATATTCCCGTCATTGCAGCAGGTGGCATAGTCGATGGTCGAGGATTGGTTGCTTCATTAGCTCTTGGCGCACAAGCAGTGCAAATCGGTACTCGGTTTGTCAGCGCTAAAGAATCTGGTGCGCATGCAGCTTATAAACAAGCGATATTCGAAAGTGACGAAGAAAGCACAGTCGTGACAAAAAGCTTTTCCGGAAGACCGGCACGAGGCATTAAAAATCGCTTTATTCGTGAATTTGAACAAAGTGGTGTTGAGTCCTTGCCTTTTCCTTCTCAAAATACAATTACTAAAGAAATCCGTACAGCTGCTACGAAATCTGGAAATCCTGAATTCATGTCATTGTGGGCAGGACAGTCCACACGAAACTTAACAGAAGAAATGGCAGCTGGTGAGATTGTTCGAGAGATTATGAAACAAGCAAAATCCGTGCTATCTTAAGCTTGCTTAGGGTAGGAGATGTTTGAAACGATGCTCGAATTCGCGATTCGCGCATGCTATACTAATACAAGTGATTTTTAAAACGAGGAGATTAGACGGATGGAATGGAAGAATATATACCGCGGAATTTTAATGGGGATCAGTGATTTGATCCCAGGCGTAAGCGGGGGAACAATTGCGTTTATTTTGGGGATTTACGATCGTTTACTAGAGTCTATTAGTGGATTTTTCAGTCGGGACTGGAAAAAATATTTGGGCTTTCTAGTGCCATTGGGTATTGGAATTGTCATCACCTTGCTAGTGTTCAGTCGCGTTATTGAATATTTGCTGGAGCACCATTACGAAGCCACTCAGTTTTTCTTCATGGGACTGATTATCGGAGTCATTCCGTATATCATGAAACAAGCAGAAGTGAAAAAACATTTTACTGCACGACATGTGGTTATTTTACTAGTAATTGGAGCGGCGTTGGCGATTACTGCCTTTGTCCCAACAGAAGAAGATTTAGCACCGATTACGTCACTGACAGTTCCTGTGTTTTTCCTGCTATTTTTCTCGGGTTGGCTTGCCAGTATGGCGATGCTGTTACCGGGTATTAGTGGTTCGTTTATTTTGTTATTACTAGGTGTTTACTCGACGGCCATCAATGCTTTGTCCACGTTAAATATTCCTGTAGCTATGGCTATCGGATCAGGGGTAATCGTTGGGTTTATCGTCAGCAGTAAAGCAATTCAGTATTTACTGGAGCATTTTACGTATGTTACGTATGCGGCAATTATTGGATTAATTATTGGGTCGTTATTCGTCGTGTTCCCTGGTTTTTCGGCCGATACGACTACATTGATCACGAGTGTGATTACATTTGCGTTAGGTCTTGGATTCACACTGCTTTTTAGTTCACCTAAAAAGACAGCTATAACAGAAGAATTCTGATTTCGTAAAAGGGGCACCGTCACTTGTGGCGATGCCCCTTTATGAGCAAAGAACGCCGCTTCGTCAGTGCGTCTTATGCCCGTCGAATCTACATGGGCGCTTGCGCTTTTTTTATTGTCTAGTGCAAGCGCCCAGATTCTAAGTTCATAAGCCACCCTGACTGTGCGACAAAGAACGTCGCTTCGTCAGTGCGTCTTATGCCCGTCGAATCTACATGGGCGCTTGCGCTTTTCAAGGACAAAGGCTTTTTGCTTTGTGGATGTTGTGTTTGCCATTAAACTGTAGGATAAGAGGTGATGTGTGTGCGAAAACTTTTTTGGTTGATAGTTCTGTTGCTCGTCGCTTTTTTTGCGCGGCCGATTTGGGAAGAGCCGGTTGGGGAATATGTCGATTTGAGTTTTTTGGATTCTGTTGATCGCACAGTTGAAAACATTGCTGGAAATGAAGAGCTTGCTTCAGCTCTTGATGAAGCTCGAGATTTTACTTCGCGTGTCAGTGCACAATTGCAGTCGTTGGTGTTTTCGAGTTCGATGGAATTGCCAGAAGCTGTTGCAAAACCGGAGCTCGCTGAAACAGATTCCTTGTTTGCTGTCCACAATGTGACACTTGGCATGAGCAAAGAAGAAGCTCAAGAAAAAACAGGACTGCCTCTTCGATTGATGCGCAATGAGTATGGTACTGATTGGCACAGCTATCACCAAGATTATCAAAACTATGTTTTATTGTCTTTCAATACAGATGACAAAGTAAATGGAATGTTTACAAATCAGAATTTGATTTCCTCAAATGAAGGCATTACTATGGATTCTACGAAAACTGAAGTTCGTTCTCTATTGGGTACTCCACTAAAAAGTCTTCAAAAAGGGAATGTTCAATATATACTAGATACGCGGGAAGAATACGACGTTTTTAAAACGAATGACGCTTATACAACAGTTTTCTACGATATTCACGAAGGAGATACAGTGACGGCCGTACAAGTAATCGATGAAGCATTAGAAAAAGCGCGTCCAGAAATATACGCAAAATCGGATAAAACATTAAAAGAAGGCTATGAATACCTTCTTTTTGAACTAACCAATTCCGCGCGGATTCAGCGTGATTTGCCTCTTTTGAAATGGGATGAACAAGCGAAACTTACCGCTCGGAAACATAGTACAGATATGGCCGAAAACCAGTATTTTAGTCATACGAATCCTGCAGGACAATCACCTTTTGATCGAATGAAAGAAGATGGTATTGGGTTTTATGTAGCTGGTGAAAATCTAGCCTATGGTCAATACAGCAGCATTTATGCCCACGAAGGATTGATGAATTCTTTAGGTCACCGTGAAAACATTGTCAAACCAGAGTTTGGCTTTTTAGGAATAGGAACGGCATTTAATGCACAGAATCAGCCGTATTATACAGAGACTTTCTTTAACCGATAATCAAAAAGACAGACTGTCAGTAAAATGACAGTCTGTCTTTTTACTTAATTTAATACGAGCCATGCCACTACAACAAGTGGACCAACAATAAAGCAATAAATAGCGAAATACTTTAATTGGCCTTTCGCCATAATATTCATAAACCATTTTAATGAGAAATAAGAAGCGACAAGAGATCCGATAAATGCCATCAAGTAAGGGATCGCCATCGAAGCTAAGTTATCATCGTTAATGATGTCCGTAATACTGAGAACCGCACCACCTAGACTGACAGGAATAAATAATAGAAAAGAAAAACGCAAAGCTGTTTCTTGATTGATGCCTCGAGCCATTGCGGCGACAATCGTAGCACCACTCCGACTAATGCCCGGAATAAGCGCTATAGCCTGAGCTCCTCCGATGATAACTGCGTCTTTCATTGTTATACTGCCATCTTTTCGCTGTCCGCGCGCATTACGAATCCACCAAAGGCCAAAGCCTGTAACAATTAACGTCAAGCCAACTGTCACGATAGTTGAAAGGTTGTCATCAATCGCATCTTGGAACAGCAGTCCAATGATTGCGGCGGGAATTGTTGCAACTACAAGGTAGACAATAAACATAAAGTCGCGTTTGGTTTCTGCATTTTTAACTGTAAAGTATTTCAAGCCGTTAACGACTAGACGCTTAATGTCATCACGATAAATAATAAGCACAGCAATGAGTGACGCGCTATTAACCAATAAAGCAAAAGTTGAAACACTTCCTTCAATTTGCACATCTAAAAAATACTGCGCAATCAGCAAGTGTCCGCTTGAAGAGATAGGAATCGGTTCGGTCAGACCTTGAAATAGACCAAGAAGTAGAAATTTAAGTGTTAGCCATAATTGTTCCATTGAAAAAAATCCTCCGATGCTCGTTCATTTAGTAGGAAAATGCTCTGTTTTTTTATCGACTAGTTTGAAAACTACATAAAAAATATAATACCATATTTTCATGGTAAACTGGGTATACTAGTAAAAAGAAAGGAAGTGACACGTTTGACGAACAAGCTTTGGTTTCAAGTAGGGATAGGGACTATTCTGGCTTTAGTCATCATTCGATTGTTTATTGAAGTACAGGGAATTTTTGATCCTTTATTTATTATTGCGGGGACAATTTTTGTTCCATTGTTATTGGGAGGTGTCTTATTTTACTTAACAAGACCAGTCTTGCACTTTTTAATGAAGAGAAAATTTCCGAAATGGGCTGCAATTCTTACCGTTCTTTTCTCGATTATTTTAGTGCTCTATTTGTTTTACATCATGATTGGACCGCTTGTAACAGAACAAATCAACGCATTAGTAGATAATGCACCCGAGATCATAGAAAGTATTGAAGAATCTGCTCAATACATATTTGATCAGCGAGATCGCCTTCCTGATTCAATCGAAGAGCAATTGTCAGGAATGACAGGCCAAATTGGAGATAGAATCGGTGATATTGGAGGATGGGTTATTTCCTTTATCGGCAGTTTTGTTTCAGGTGTCGTAACGTTAGTGCTAGTACCATTTTTCCTGATTTACTTATTGGTTGACCATAAGAAATTTGTTCCGTTTGTTACTGGTTTCTTTTCGGGAGAGCGTAAACATTGGCTTCGCAAAACTTTGCATGACATCGATGATACCTTACAGTCATATATTCAAGGTCAGCTGCTTGTCAGTTTCCTTGTCGGTGTTATGCTGCTAATCGGGTATTTGATTATTGACTTAGATTATGCTTTACTTCTGGCACTAATCGGTATGGCTACGAACGTTATTCCGTTTTTAGGACCGTACATTGCGGTTTTTCCAGCAATTATCATTGCTCTTGTGCAAGACCCAATCATGGCAGTCTATGTAGCCATCATCATGCTTGTTGCACAACAAATCGAAAGTAATTTTATCACGCCGAACGTTATGGGCAAATCGCTTGATGTCCACCCATTAACGGTTATTACCTTAATTTTGGCAGCCGGAAATATTGCGGGGTTATGGGGGATTATTTTAGCGATTCCAGTATATGCTGTTATCAAGACCATCGCCAAAAACGTTTATGCTCGACGCCTTGAAATCCGCAAAACGGCTACACGCGATATCGAATAAATCAACCTGTGAACTTTGTTCACAGGTTTTTTCTGTAGATTAGACTATTTGACTTGACCTTAAAAGGTTTACACCCTAAACTATTAATATTGGTCGAGGGGGTAAACTATTGTGGACACAAGAATAAATGAGGCGGTGGATCTTTTTCAAGAGGTGCTGATTTATGGAACTGAGCGGGTTATTAAATCAGTTGATCATCCTTTATGGAAAGAATATTCACCTGAGCAAATTCAGATGCTAAAGCTCATTGATAAGGAAAAGCAAGTTACTTCAGCAAGGTTGGCTGTACTACAAGCTGTACATAAAAGTGCGATTTCCAGCCGTATAAAAAAATTGCTGCAAAAAGAAGTGATTCAAGTTGTTCAGACTACCGATAGACGTGAGAAATTGCTGGAACTCACTACTAAAGGACAAGCTCTTATTTTAGAGTTAGATCAAGTATTGACGAATTATATCGGAAAGCTAATGTCCGAAAACATTGCAGATGAAGAAATAGACCAATTTCTAACGATTTTTAGGAAACTGAAAAAAATTATAAAAATGGACGGGGTGTAATACGTGCACAATGTATTAAAATTTAAATGGCCGATTGCGATCGGTTTAATTGTGTTAACGGTTGTCTTATTCTTACTGGCACCGAACTTAACAAAACAAGCAGAAGATGCAGGGTCATTCCAGTTATCTGATGAAGCTTCATCGCAAATCGCTTCACGAATTTTGATAGATGCGGATGCAGCAGAACAAACGATTTCTCTAGTTATACCATTGGAAAGTAAAATAACCGATTCAACACGACAAACACTCGAGCAAATGGTGACAGATATCGAAGCATTAGGTGATCCAATTACGAGTGTATTAAATCCGGTAGAAAGTAAAGAGTTAGAAGAACAACTCATTTCAGAAGACCAGCAAACAATTTTGATGCCAATTACAGTTGATGGCACAGATGAAGAAGTAAATGCTGTTGCTGATGAAATTAGAGAGACGATTATTCCTAAAGACTTGACGGCTTATATAACAGGAGAAGCCATCATTAATAATGATGTGAACATTAGTGCGCAAGAAGGCTTGCAACGTACAGAAATCATTACCGTAATTTTGATTTTTGGTTTATTGCTAGCGGTATTCCGTTCAATTGTGACTCCTTTTGTTCCACTTGTTGCAGTCGGAATTTCGTATTTATTAAGCCAATCGATTGTGGCCTTTTTCATTGACTGGTTTGGATTCCCAGTTTCAAACTATACACAAATATTTTTAGTAGCCATTTTATTTGGGATCGGAACAGATTATTGTATCTTGTTACTGAGCCGTTACAAAGAAGAATTAGCAGCTGGACATGATGTAGAAAAATCAATTATCAATACCTACAAAACAGCAGGAAGAACATTGCTAATTAGTGGCATTGCAGTGTTTATCGGGTTCTTTGCTATTGGCTTTGCTGAATTTCCAATTTTTAAATCAGCAGTCGCAGTAGCAGTTGGTATATTTGTCTTATTATTGGTATTGTATACAATCGTGCCATTCTTCATGTCTTTATTGAAGGAAAAACTATTCTGGCCAGCAAAAAAATCAGTATCGCATAAAGATAGTAAATTATGGGTTACGATGAGCAAGCTATCAATCAACCGACCTTTACTGTCGATGTTAGTGGTGGCTGTAATTACAGTACCTTTACTATTTACGTACGATAATTCTCTATCGTTTAACACAGTAGATGAAATCGGTTCAGAATATGAATCGGTAAAAGGGTTGCGTGCTATTGAAGAAGGCTTCGGAAAAGGTGATTCGTTACCGGTTCAAGTAATTGTGAAATCAGATGATTCCTTGATAGAGCGTTCGACTGTTCCTTATTTTGAATCTCTAAGTGAAGAAATTGAAAAAATTGATGGTGTCGAAACCGTCCGGTCAATCACACGTCCAACAGGAGATATAATTGAAGAGCTTTACGTAGACGAACAGCTTGGCTTGTTAGCTGACGGATTAGGTGAAGCACGTGATGGAATGGGCGAGGTACAAGAAGGCCTTACAGAAGTTCAATCCAACTTAACTGCCATTAGTGAACAGGCTGGTAATTCAGCTGGCTTGACTGAAGCAGCTGAAGGATTAGGTCAAATCAATCAACAATTAGGTCAGGTTTCTCAAGGGCTGCAGCAAACAGGAAATATTCCTCAAACTGTAGGAGCTTTAACACAAATTAGTGAAGGCTTGTCAGAAATTCAACAAGGCTTGGCTGGAGCAGCTGGACAGACAGCAGAACTTAGTGCTGGCTTGACTCAATTAGCAGATGGTGTTGGCGCTTCAAACGACGGCCTTGCTGAAATTCAGACTGGGTTGACTGAAGCAATCGATATGATGCAAGAAATGAGCGACAGTAGCGCAGTTCGTGATACAGGCTTGTTTATTCCGGAAGGAACATTGGAAAGTGAAGATTTTGAGCAAGTACTAGATCGTTATGCTTTTGCAGATGGCACAGGAGTCATGATGGAAGTAGTCTTATCAGAAGATCCGTACTCTCATGAAGCGATCAATGTTACTGCCGAAATTAAAGAAACAGTAGAACGTACTGTAACAGGAACGCCGCTTGAAGAAGCAGAAATCGCGTTTAGCGGAATCTCTAGTATCAACAGCGATTTAGAAGAAGTATCTTCCAGTGACTTTACGAATACAGTAATCATCATGCTGGTTAGTTTGTTCGTTGTGCTGGCGATTTTATTCCGTTCGTTGATCATGCCGTTATATATGATCGGGTCACTTTTACTCACTTATTACACATCGATTGCTATTGCGGAGTTGATCTTTGTGAATGGTCTTGGGTTTGATGGGATTAGCTGGGCAGTGCCGTTCTTTGGATTTGTCATGCTAGTGGCGCTAGGAGTCGACTATTCGATCTTCTTGCTCGACCGTTTCCGTGAAGAATCTTCTAATGGCATCACGGTTCGTGATGCGATGCGTACATCAATGGCGAAGATGGGGACAGTTATCATTACAGCTGCAATTATCTTAGCAGGTACATTTGGTGCTATGATGCCTTCAGGTGTCTTGAGCCTCGTGCAAATTGCGACAATCGTTATTACAGGGTTACTATTGTACGGACTGATTGTATTGCCGTTATTAATTCCGGCAATTTCAGTATCCTTTGACCGCGGTGTTTGGTGGCCGTTTGGCAAAAAGAAGTAATTAGGTAAGTCTTTGTGTTGCTAAAACAGCATCACTTTCTCAAATCATTTCGGTCGTTTTGGGTATGGCTTCCACAAAAAGCCAGGAGGAGTGTCTGTCTTCTTGCTTCGTCTAACCCGTGGACGCGCCGACGCTGTTGTAGAACTCACTATTTTTTGGTCAAAGTTATAGAAAGAAAAAAGCTGCGTTCGCGCAGCTTTTTTCTATGGATGTGGGATTAGGCTAAGCGTGGTATACTGAATGGTAATTAAAAATGTGAACTGGGTATACTTATATATATCTGCGAGTGGCAGTTACGCCAAGCAGGTTTATGTTTTGGAATTTCCTTAAATTTTTGATGAAATAAATGAAACTAAGAAACGAGGGAATGAGATTGTTAACATTTGAACAAAAATTAGAAATTATTGAGTCTTTTCCAGAACTAATGAGAAAAGACGTATCGATGAAACGTGTGAACTTTCATTTTGAAGAAAGTTTGTATGATAAAAAAATTGTGGTCTATCATTTACACCCGACAGGTAACGGGTTTGTGTACGTAGGCAACTTGCCGCATTACGAAGTAGACAAAAAAGGATTTGTGAACATTCGCGATTTCTCTGAAAAAGAGTTGCGCAGTGCACTTGCAGATTCGTTGGATTATTTGTCTTTAGAGCCAGAACCACCATACGATAAAACATGGACAAATCGCGATAATGAAAAATTAGACTTGGTGTACGAAGAGCCGTTTTGGAATGTCTACACAGGCAAAAACTTAGAAGAAAGCTTCGGCACTTTTGACAATGCCGAAGACTATTTAATCGAGCAAGGTTTTAAAGAAAAGAAATAAAAAATATTCATATCTAAAAAAAAGAAGCCACGGGCTTCTTTTTTTATGGCTAAAAGAGGTAAAAAATTTGGTTTTTAGGTATGCTTAAGGCAAGGAGTGAGGACATGTTTAAAAAGGTGACCTTATACACAAATCAATTAGAAGACATGAAGGGATTTTATGAATACCAATTAGGTTTTCGGATTATTGAAGAAGATGAAACCAGCTTTACTTTAGCGATTGGTAAATCTCAATTAGTTTTTAAGGAATCACAAAGTTCTGCTGTTTATCATTTTGCATTTAATATACCTGGCAATCAGTTTACACTTGCTAAGTTTTGGGCGAGTGAACGCGTGACGTTAAATCGTCAAGAAGGCATGGATGAAATCTACTATGCTAATTTTGATGCCGATGCGTTTTATTTTCAAGATCCGGCTGGCAACGTCGTCGAATTTATCGCAAGACGCAATGTGGACCGTATGGGTAATTTCACTGTAGACTCGTTACTTGATATAAGTGAAGTGAGCATTACTACGCTCCATGTCGAAAAGGTGGGTGAACTGATTGAGAAAATGGACATTCCAGTGCGTGGCAGCAAAGGTGTCGATTCAAAGACGTTAAACTTTCTTGGCAGCGGTGATACCTATCTAATTTTAGTGGCACCAAAGCGCACCTGGTATTTTTCTAAGCAGAAAAGTGAAATACATCCGTTATCAATCGAATTACATGATGGGCGTCAAATTAACATAACCGAAGAAGGGCAATTCCAACAGGAAAAGCCAGCTAATCCCATAATGGATAAGATGGAAGAAATCGATTTCTCGGGTGTTGCGTATTTACTGAACAACAAAACGTGGACAGTGGCAAGAGGACTAGCGGATCGTGCGAATAGTCGTCCAAATGCGATTGATACAAAATTCAATATGGGCTCTGCGAGTAAATTATTTACTGCGGTTGCTATTTGTCAGCTAGTGGAAAGTGGCAAGCTTGATTTTACCGACACCTTATCTGAGTTGCTCCCAGAGCATTTTCCAAACTTTACTGTTACGATTCATCAATTACTCACGCACACTTCTGGCATACCAGATTATAACGATAAGCAAGAAAACAATAGCGTAGAAAGTTCGTGGAAAGATACACCGATGTATTTAATGCAAACGGCTTCAGATTTTATCTCGTTGTTTAACGAACGACCGATGATGTTTGAGCCAGGTGAAAAGTTCTATTATAATCACGCTGGATTTATTGCACTTGGTTTGATTGTTGAGAAAATAACAGAAACAGCATTTACGACTGTTGTAGAAAATCAAATTTTTGATCCAGCGGGTATGAAAAATTCAGGTTATTTCGATTTAGATCGTCTACCGAGCCAAACTGCTTTTGGTTATATAGAGGATGCGAAAATGTGGCGTACAAATCAATACGCCATTCCGATTCGTGGAAGTGCCGATGGAGGAGCTTACGTCACCGCAAGCGACATGGCAGATTTTTGGGAGTGTTTAATGAATGGCACGTTGATGTCTGAAGACATGTTAAAGACTTTACTTCACATTCACATATCTGCAGACGGTTGCCATTACGGATATGGAATAGACATAAAAGATCAAGCAAGTGGTGCTTTAAACTATTCTATTTTAGGTAATGGTCCAGGAATTGGTTTCTATTCAGCATTTTATCCAAAAGGATCTAGTATTTTGACAGTTTTATCGAATAAAACGGATGGTGCAAGTGAAATTACTGAAACAATTAAAGCATTAAAAATTGAAAAGGAGTGAAGGTATGAGTGGCAAAAAACTAGCGATGGCAATTGTTATTGGGACAATTGGCTTTAGCGCACTGATTTTTGCGGTTTTTCAGTTGTATTTTTCGATGAATTAATAAAAATACCCCAATTAGGAAATTTCCTAATTGGGGTATTTAAAAAAGAACAAAAAAATAAGCTCTTCCGAAGAAGAGCTCATTGATAAGTTAGCTTTAGATTAAGCTTTTTGTACGTTAGTAGCTTGAAGACCGCGTTGGCCTTGCTCGATATCAAACGTTACTTCTTGACCTTCGTCAAGTGATTTAAAGCCTTCGCTTTGGATTGCAGAGAAATGTACGAATACATCGTCGCCGCCTTCGCGTTCGATGAAGCCAAATCCTTTTTCTGAGTTAAACCATTTTACTTTACCTTGTTCCATGTGTATATCCTCCTCGTATGCGTGAGCATACATTGTATTACTATCCTTGCTCAAATCTTGCAGATGAACATCTGAAACTTTATAAAAAGTTATCCGAACAAAAATAATTCTTCCTTAGAATAACACGAGTTTACCTATATTGCAAGTGATAATCCAATATTCTTTTTGATACGGCTTTAACTCACCTTAGTTTATGACAGAAGACAAAATAAATGGAGAAAAACTAGAGTAATCCTTTACAAGAGTTTACTGCCTATTATGCCACCGAAAGTGAATAGAATAAGATTCGCAAGAAAGCTGTCAGCACTAACCACTTTCTCAGCTTATTATTTAAGTGCTCATTTTATGGATCTTACAAGAAAAATTAAAAAAATGAATGACGCTTTCTTTATAGAAGATAGACCTCTTAGCAAAGCTCTTTTTCTACAATTCAAAACCGTCAAAAAAGGATTTTTAAAAAAATATCTGAATGGTTTTATTTAATGAAGTGATTTCAAAAATTTGAAGACGTGTAGAGATGGAAGTGTTATTCTAAAGCTACATAAAACAATGGAGGAGAATAGCCGATGAAGTTGCTGCATGAAGGCACAATCACGAACCAAGTGCTTCATAAAAAACTTCCTTTTTATATGAAGCGCCTGTATTTAGAAGACCTACCTGTAATCGAACAAGTTCAAGCAAAAGTGATCGATTCAATCTTTGAAAAAAATTCGCTTCAGGCTTTAACGACTGAAGAGTTTTTGTTTATTTTAAATGAACGAGGTTTACTAGTAGGTGCTTTTGTCGAGGATGAATTGATCGGGTTTAGAGCCTTATTAATTCCTGAAATTGACGACGAACATTTAGGATGGGATATTGGACTTTCACCAGAAGATTTACGGAAAGTAATTTATCAAGAAATTTCAGTGGTTCTTCCTGAATATCGTGGAAATCGTCTTCAACAAAAGTTGGCTGAAGTTATTATGAAAGAGCTGCCCAACCTTGAAGAAGAATTTCGCTATATTTGTTGTACGGTTGCGCCAATGAATATCCCGAGCCTCAAAGATAAATTTACGCAGTCTATGCATATCGCCTCTTTAAAAGAAAAGTATGTCGGCTTAAAGCGATATATCTTAGTAAAAGACATAGAAAAACCAAACGTTCATTATACTAAGCACATCACAGTAAAGTTAGATGATTTAGAAAAGCAACGTCAATTGTTAAATGATGGATATGTTGGCATTGGCTTTCAACTAGTGCATGGTTTTCATGAGCTTCAGTTTGCAAAACCCGTTCTGTAAAAAGAAAGGGCTTTATTAATTTCCATTATTTCGAAACTTATTCTTGCAGTATTCGTACTAGTTAAGTAGAACGTAATTATTTAACTGGAATGGGAAGTGTTGGGATGGGTATCTTTGGGTTTCCGATGGAACAACTCTATATGTATATCCTTCTCTTAGCTGGAGCGCTCACGGTTCTATGTGTCTTTTTTGGAGAAGATCCAGAGTCTGGAGAAGTCGTGCGCGTTTTTCAACCCATTATGATTTTTTCCTTTTTTACATTTAGTTCGGCAATTGGCTTTTTACTAAAAACTGCGACGATATTTAATGAATGGTCAGTGTTAAGTATTGCGGTGTTGGCAGCTCTTTTATTAGACTTTTTATTATATTTTTTTATTTTATTGCCATTTTCTTATGCATCGAATTCACATATAGAAGAGTCGCTTTCTGGACAAGTGGGAAATGTTACTACGCCTATACCAGTTGACGGGTATGGAGAAGTAGTTTTAGAAACGTATGCAGGGAAATTTTCAAAACGTGCGACTGGTTATAGCAACGAATCATTTGATCAAAATGAGAAAGTATTAGTGCTTGAAGTAAGTGAAGGTACACTATACGTCCGAGCTTATCAACCAATGGATCTTGTAGAGAAAAAATCTAGTGAAATATAAATTGACTTGAGAGAATTATAAATTCTGAATTAGCCTGAAACTATAAAGAGAATATAAAAGTCTTTACTCAAGTTTCAAGAGTAAAGACTTTTTTTGCTCTAATATTGAATAAAAACGCAATACTTTCGAAAGTTTCAATCATAACTGTTTCAGCTAGGATACGAAAATGATAGAATAGTGACACATGTTCCTATGAAACCATAGGTATTTAACATATTATTCCATGAGGAGTCTGTAAATGGAAACACAACTTAGTACTATTCCTTTTCTTTCTATCAACATGCAGTTTGGGCCAGAAAAGTCGAAGTTCAATTCAATCGAATACAACTCAACACACGCTACTCAAAACTGTGCTTTTTTTTGTGTGCCTGGTGAAAATACCGATGGACATTTGTATATTGGTGAAGCAATAGAGAAAGGCGCAACAACCATTATTGGATCTACTGAACCTTTAATTAGGAAGTATGCTGAAAAACATCCTGATCTTTCTTTTATAGTAGTAGAGAATGTTCGGATAGCTCTTGCCTACATTGCAGACTTTTTTCATGGGTTTTCTCAACAGAGTTTGCGTAAAATCGCTGTTACAGGAACTAATGGAAAGACGACCACAGCTACATATGTCTACGATTTATTTAATCTTCTTGGTGTTAGTTGTGGATTTATCGGTACAACGGGGATTTCAAGAGTGGGTGGCAAGCTTCCTTTTTATAAGAGTACTCCTACAACTCCTGTTTCATCTGACATTCATAAAATTTTTGAAGAGTTTTTAAATGAGGGAGATCAAGCGGTAGCTATGGAAGTTTCTTCGATTGCACTAGACCAGTTGCGAGTAAAAGGTATTATTTTTGATGTAGCGATTCATACGAATATTTCAGAAGAGCATTTGGAGTATCATAAAACATTCGAGCATTATCTTCAGTCGAAATTAATGTTATTTAAACAGTCTAAAGCGGCGGTCGTGAATATTGATGATGAAGGCATGGCTAAAGAAATTTTAGCGGTTCTTTCTTATCCTTATTTGACCTACAGCAATAAGCCAGAGTCTGGTGCAGATTTGATTTGGGCAGCATGTGAATCGTCTGATAACGGTTTGAAATTTGATTTGTACTATGAAGGGCGATGTTGGCCAATTCATGTATCTCTTTACGGTGAATACAATGCAGCTAATTTGACCGCAGCAATCGGTTCTGCTTTACTGTCAGGTATCTCTATAGAAGATGTTTTGACTGTCTTGCCGAATATGTCTCAAGTCGAAGGACGTTTTCAAGTAATTAAAGGTCCCGAAAACCGAAAAATCGTTTTAGACTATGCGCATACACCAGTTGCCTTGTCAGCTGTGTTGCAAGAAGTGAAAAAATTATCTCATCACCGATTGATTGCTTTAATCGCAGGAATTGGTATACGAGATTTTTCGAAAATGCCAAAAATGGCCAAAGCAGCAGAAGGAAAAGCAGATGTACTTGTCGTAACTGTAGATCATCCTGGTGACAATGATCCGAATGTTGTCGTTGATGCGGTTTTAGAGGGCTTTACTGTGCCTTACATGCAACAGGTATTGACAGCTACGTCTCGTCGTGAGGCCGTTCTAATAGCATTAAGAGAAAGTGGTCCAAATGATCTTGTACTCTTATCGAGTGGATCGATTAACAATGCGCAAATTGTTCGTGGGGAATACATTCCGCATTCTGACGAAGCGATTATTGAAGAATTTTTCAGTGG
>JBBSRA010000026.1:0-29944 GCA_038243515.1 Caryophanales bacterium | reverse complement strand
CAAGAAATGTCACTGTTTTACCGTAAGGAATCGAGCCGACCACAGGGTGGTTAACCCCCGCTTTTGAACGCATATTTAATTGGTCAGTGGTCATATAAATCATTGGTTTTGTAGGTAGTGTTGGCGTAATCGGAAAGTCTGCGGGAGCTAAGAGACGCGCCATAAAACCCGCAAAATGTTGGCGCTGCAAAGGTTCTTGCGGCTTAAACGTGCCTCCAGGAAACCCATTGGTGATGTTAGCCGTTGCCAGTCGACTTATGTAGGAGTTGGCCCAATGAGCCTGATTGACGTCATTGAAAGAAATACCATGATCGGTTCTTAAGTTATAAGCTTCTGTTAGAATTTTAGCCATTTCTGCTCGTGTTAACGCACCTTTTGGATCAAAGTATTTTTCGCCTCTACGGGTTTCTTTCCCTTGGATAAAACCCAGTTCAACACCTAAAGCAACTTCCTCGTATCCGACCGCACCCGGTTTTACATCAGAAAAACCCGGATTTACAATCACTTCCTTTTCGCTATTCATTTCGCGTAAAATCATCCGGACAGCATCTAATCGTGTAATGGTTGCTGTCGGCTTAAAATGGCCATTGGGAAAACCCTTAATAATTTTTCGGTCTGCCAGAAATTCAATTTCTTTTTGGAATGTAGTGACATCTGGAAAAGACCGCGCCGCGCTCGTTTGACTCGCACCGATAAATGGAATTCCTTGTCGAGGCATAAAGGATATCACCATCAATAGCACAGCTATTAATAATCCAATTTTTTTCATTATTGATTGTTGAAGCAATGCAACCAGTTCCTTTCGAAAATCGTTCCTAAGATTTTAGTTATTACTAGTATCATCTAAAAAAACCCACCCCATGGCAGGTTTTAAACTTTTTATGCTTCGTCATCGACAAATTCAGGTTCAACTTTTTCCAGCTTTTCTTCTTTTAAAATCGTATACATATTCACTGTGTCTTCTTTTTTTGCTACTTCTTTCAGCATATCAATGCGTACTGTCACAACTTTTTGACCAAACCGAATTTGTAGCTCATCGTTTTCTTTAATAACGGAACTAGCCTTTGCTTTATTGCCATTTACCGTAATCCGTCCTTGGTCTGCCACTTGCTTAGCTAATGTACGACGTTTGATCAAGCGGGACACTTTTAAAAATTTATCGAGTCTCATGTCTAGTCTTCCTTTCTTGCCAATAATTTGGCTTGTTTCCAAAATTCATCTAGCTGCTCGAGCGAATAGTCATCGAAGTTGCCGGTTCCTTGTTTTACTTGTTGTTCAACAAAGTGGAAACGGCTTTGGAATTTACGGTTTGCTTGCATCATGGCTTCTTCAGGTGATAATTCAAAAAACCGTGCAAGATTTACTAAAGTAAACAGTAAGTCGCCAAATTCATCTAATTGTTGAGCTTTGGAACCATTCGCTATTTCTTGTTGAAACTCCTGCAATTCTTCATGGAATTTATTCCAAGCAGAAGTAGCGTCCGGCCAAGTAAAGCCCACTTGCGCTGCTTTTTTTTGATAATTAAACGATGTTGTCAGCGAAGAGCTAAATCGTTCTTGCCCTTCTAATAAAGAATCTTGTGCAGGTTTTTCTTGCGCTTTAATTTCTTGCCAATTGGCAATGACTTGCTCGGTATTATCAGCCGACACGTCTCCAAAAACATGAGGGTGCCGACGAATCATTTTCGCGCTGATAGCTTCAAGCACATCTTCTAACTGGAAATAGCCATTGTCTTGACCAATTTGTGCATGCAAAAATACTTGCAGCAAAACATCTCCCAGTTCATCGACGATTGCTTCGTCGTCTCCTTCTTGAATGGCTTGAAGCAGCTCGTGCGCCTCTTCGACCAAAAAGGTGCTCAATGACTCATGTGTTTGCTCACGGTCCCATAGACAACCTTCAGGGCTTCGTAGTTTCGCAACAATGCTGCGGAAAGTTTGCCATTCTTTTAAACGTTGCGTTTGTTCTGTTGCTGGTGGCACATAAACAGTCGTTAAATTATTGACTTCCGTAGAACGATCTAATTCATGAAGTGGTACGGTGCGTAATACTTCGGCTACTGATCCGGCTGCCGTCACAATTGTCACTGGGTAATCATCTGGGTACTTTTCCATTAACGTTAATTTAACTTCAGATGCACTAAAACTGTCATACACTTGTGCAATTAATAAATGCTGCGTCATGTTTACTTGGTCGCTGGTCATTTCAGTGCCGTCCATCAGCTGAAATCCTTCAATTGGGTCGATGCGAAGTGCGCCGAACAAAGAATCCAAAAAGCTATGCCCGCCTTCAATTGCCAATTGGCAACGTCCTTGCTTTTCGGCTTGGATCAAATTTTGTACTGTTTGTTCTGCCACTAATGGGTGACCTGGTACTGCGTAAATAACCGAATTCGACTGTGACAAGCCAATCAACGTTTCGGCAATTTCTTCGTATACTGGGCTAAAGCTATCATGTTTTTCATAAACCAAATCAAAACTGGTAAAAACGACATTTTCTTGTACTAACTCTGTCAGTACAGGATGGTCTGCTGTTCGTACGTATAAATTCGTTGCGGCTTTTAGTTTTTTATAGACGCCGAGTGGCAGTTGATCCAAATCTCCGGCTCCGAGACCGATTATATGAATTGTATTCATCGCTTTTCACCCATTTTCTTTGAATTAATTGCAAGTTGCAATGTAGCCAACTTGCGGCCGAATGGAATGATGTACCATTCTTTTTCTGTGATGATTCGACTTTTAGCGATTATCGCCATAAATACTGCCGCACCAAGTGGAATCGCGGTCATCGTTGTGAGTGTCGCGCTTATGCGGCTAGACAACCCATTAAATACATAGCCATCTGCCACTAGCGACCACCCTAACACTACGGCAGACATTGCTGATGCCGCTCCGAAAAGCCACACATAATAAGATAATGGTGCAAATTGCAAAGGCCAAACTTTTTTAAAATAAAACACTAATCCTGCAACAATCACAGCCAAGCCGATATTTCCCGCAACTGCGGCTCCCGCTACTCCCCAAATGGGCAACAATAGCCAATTGTAACTAACTTTCACTAGTAAGCCGAGCAGTAACAATAAAGCCGGCACTCTCACCTTACCGAGTCCGTGAAGCATTGCCGTCATAATGAGCAATAAGGACATCCAAACGATTTGCCAGCTAAAAATGATTAATGTCCATGACTGTTCGCGCGTTTGGAACAAGGTTTCATTCACATAAGGCATCATTAAAGTAAGACCAATCGCAGCAGCGAATGCAAACAAGAACGATACACGAAAAGCTAAACGCGCATACATATTAGCCGATCGACCATTCTTTTTTCTAGACGTCCGAGCAACTAACGGAACAATCGCTAAAGTAAGCGAAGTGGCGATTAAAATACCGAATTGCACTAATGGTTGACCGCGGTCGTAAATTCCTTTTTGTTCCATGGCTACTGATCGAGCGATTCCACTTTCTTCTAGCATGCGAAACACAGTAAACGAATCTACTAATTGAAACAGCATCAAAATTAACGAACTCATGCTGACGCTCAAGCTGATGGCTGTCATTTCTTTAACAACTGACCAAATTTGAATTGTTGAATGCTGTTTTAAAAGACCAAAATGACTGCGGAAGTAAAACAGCAACAACACAATAGCCCCCAGTCCCCCTACAACCGCACCTAGCATGGCCATTTGACCTGCGGCATACAAAGAAAAGCCTTGAGAGACAACAATCCACGTCCCAATCAAAATGACTGAAACACGTAATCCTTGCTCAATTACTTGAGCATAAGCAACTGGTGCCATATTGTTACGCGATTGAAAAAATCCCTTTAGTATCGCAAGTGGTGCCATTAACAACACTGCAAACGCACCGACCTTTAGCAATCCACTCAGTTTCGCATCACCCATCCAACTGGCGAGCAGTTCTGCCCCAAAAAACAGCAGCACAAAGACCGAAATGGAAATGGCAGCAACGTAAACAAAGGCACTCCGCAAAACTGATCGATGCGCTGATTCATTTGTGTCTGCTAGCAATTTGGAAATCGCCACTGCAAAGCCATAAGAAGTCCAAATGCCAAAAATAGCAACAAACGGATAGACTTGTTGGTAAATATAAAAGCCTTGATCTCCAACAAGATTTTGAAAAGGCACTCGGTAAACTGCACTTAACAACTTGACGATGAACCCCGCAATCGTCAGCAAAACTGCACCTTTCATAAATGATTTCATTGTGCCTTCATTGTTCACCGGACCCACTCACCTCTTACTACTATTAACTTTCTAGTTGGTTACCGTTTTGACTGCTAAGTCATAACTTTCGCTTAACACAAGTTAGTTCAGCTCAAGTTTGCATTTTTGCAACAAAGCGTAAGTAGCGTTTCAGGAGCATCGGTTTTGAAGCGCTGTTTTATGGAATATCCATTTCTTACATCGTCAATTCTCGCTAGTAGCTTATTTTACAGCACTGCTTTTTCTTCACGAAGCGATTCAGGCAATAGTTTCATCATGCCTTCAAGAACATCGAATGGATGTTGTTTTTTGGTTTTATTTTCATCAACAGTCATCACTAATTGTTGACCAGACATGCTAAAACCGACAGCGCGTCCATACGTGGCAGATTCTTCTACAACTTTTCCACCATTAATGCTCGCTGTGCCTTTTTCACTCAACCGAACAGAAACCATTTTACCATTTTGTTTAATCGAGTCCACACCCACTTGGCGTGCCCATACTTTCATGCGTGCAATGCGTAGCAAGTTATCTGTTTCATTTGGTATATCCCCAAAACGATCAATCATTTCATCTTGCAGTTCGATCATTTCTTCTTCAGTTTCGATATCTTTGACACGTTTATACATTTGAATCTTCTGATAGCCATCACTCACATAAGAGTCTGGAATGTAAGCATTCATATCCAGTGAAATTTCGATTTCTGGCACTACTTCTTTTTTGACACCTGTTTGACGTTCATCAATTGCTTCTTGCAGCATTTGCGAATACAAATCAAAGCCAACCGAGTCAATAAATCCGTGTTGTTGTGAACCGAGCAAGTTGCCTGCCCCGCGTATCGTCAAATCACGCATAGCGATTTTAAAACCAGAACCAAGCTCTGTAAATTCTTTAATGGCCATCAATCGTTTTTCCGCCACATCAGTCAACACTTTATCGCGCTGATACATGAAATATGCATACGCCACACGACTCGAACGTCCAACGCGTCCACGCAATTGATACAACTGAGATAAGCCCATGCGATCGGCATTATAAACAATCAGTGTATTAACGTTTGGAATATCAATGCCGGTTTCGATAATGGTCGTTGTCACTAACACATCGTAGTCCCCATCAAGAAAACTCAGTATAACGGATTCTAGTTCAGTTTCATTCATTTGTCCGTGAGCGTAACCAACCCGAGCTTCCGGTACGAGTTGCTGAATTTCTTCTACTTTCCGAGTCATATCATCTACACGGTTGTACAAGTAAAACACTTGTCCACCGCGTGCCATTTCGCGTTCAATTGCTTCACGAACAAGTGCACCATTGTGCTCCATCACATAACTTTGCACAGGAAAGCGGTTTGCTGGTGGCGTTTCAATAACAGACAAATCGCGCACGCCCATCATCGACATGTGTAAAGTACGTGGAATCGGAGTAGCCGTCAGCGTTAACACATCCACATTAGTTTTCATTTGCTTGATTTTTTCTTTATGAGTAACACCAAAACGTTGTTCTTCATCGATAATCAAAAGTCCAAGATCTTTATACTGCATATCTTTCGATAAAATGCGGTGTGTTCCTATAACCACATCAACCGAGCCGTTCTTCAAGCCTTTAACTGTTTCGGTTTGCTGTTTTTTCGAACGGAAACGACTCATCAACCCAACTGTAATTGGGTAATCTTTAAATCGTTCACTCATTGTTTCAAAATGTTGTTGTGCCAAAATAGTCGTCGGTACGAGAAACGCCACTTGTTTGCCGTCGAGCACTGCTTTAAATGCTGCGCGAATGGCAACTTCTGTCTTGCCATAGCCCACATCTCCACAGATTAACCGGTCCATCGGTCGCTCGTTTTCCATATCGCGTTTTACTTCATTAATCGACCGCAATTGATCAACCGTTTCTTCATATGGAAACTCTGCTTCAAACTGACGCTGCATATCTTGTTCTTCTGTAAAAGCAAAGCCTTTTAATGCTTCTCGTTCTGCATAAAGCTTTATCAAATCATCTGCAATGTCTTGAACCGCAGCAGACACTTTCGTCCGTGTCTTTTTCCACTCCGCGCCGCCCATTTTATGAAGCTTCGGTGCTTTCTCTTCAGAAGCTACATATTTTTGAATCAAATCAATTTTATCTACCGGCACAAATAATTTGTCATCGGCTTTATAAACGATGTGAAGGTAATCTTTATGAACACCACCGGTTTCCAAAGTTTCAATACCCACAAAACGACCAATTCCGTGATGAACATGAACAATATAATCGCCTGGTTTGATTTCAGAATAACTTTTAATACGTTCTGCGTTCGTCAGCTTTTGAGCGCGTGTTTTCTTTTTCGGTTGCTGCTTGAACAGTTCAGAATCTGTAATGACGGTCAAGCGCTGCAACGGCATTTCAAAACCTGCCGACAACTCGCCATCAATCAAATAAATTTTACCACCTTGAACTTCCGTTGAAGATGTCGCGATTTCGGCTTCCATATCGTAATCAGCTAAAACTAAGCGTACTTTTTCTAGTCGTTCATTTCCTTCTGCTACAATAAAAATTTGCGACTTCCCTAAAGTCCAACGCTCCATTTCAGCTTTTAACAAATGCATTTGACCATGAAACGATTGCATCGGATTGCATGAAAAAGCGAGTGATTTTTTGACTGATACCATGGGAAATGTGCGGACAAACAAAGACAGAAACGTCACGCGTTGCTGAAGTCTCGACATTATTTCACGGAACGTATACGTTAACGGAATATCATGAAGAAACTTCCCTTCTTCAAGCAAGGAAACGATCCAATCGCCTTCTTCGCGTTCTAGCGTATCGGTCATTTCTTGAATTCTGCCTAACTCATCAAAAAAGACCAGTCCATTTCCCGGGAAATAATCACTTAATGATGATGACTGCGTTTCAATCAGTGAAGCGTATTTTGCTACTTGTTCTGGCGTTTCTCCTTGTTTTAGTAAATCAATGTCATGTTGTATCTGTTGGTGCATTAAGGCTTTCGTATCGTCAGATTTTATTTTTTTGAGACTAGACGCAAGTCGACCTTCTAATTTTCCTGCCAACTCGACTCGTTGTTCTTTGGATAACACCAATTCGCTTGCTGGCAAAATGCATAGCGATTGGATTTTTTCGAGCGAACGTTGATCTTCAGCTGAAAATAGTCGCAGCGAATCCACTTCCGTATCAAACAATTCAATACGAACCGGGTGTTCAAAATTAAGTGGATAAATATCCAAGATACCTCCACGAAGAGCAAATTCTCCCGGAGTGGTTACCATTGGTGTACGAGAATAACCCATCGCTACTAGTTTCAGTAGCCATTCTTCTGTATCGAGTTCTTCGCCATCTGCAATTCGCAAAGTGGCATAATCCCATTGTTCTTTTGTTGGCAATAGTTTTCGCATGCCAGCGACAGGCGTGATGTATATTCCTTTGCCAATACTTTTCATATGATCTAAAGTATCAATTCGGTGCGCTCTAAGTTCAGGACCTGAAAAAGACACTTCTGCCGCAATCAATTCTTCTGCTGGATAAAGGTGGACTTGTTGCTCTCCGACTAAGCGAACCAAATCATCATATACACGTTGTGCATGCAATAAATTGGGTGTCACAACTAATAAAGGTGTCTCCATTTCAGACCAGATAGTTTGATAAAAAATCGTTCGTGCACTGCCAGACAAACCAGAAATCAATTGATGATCCTGCTTTTTTTTCAAATCAGCTATAAATTTTTGTGTAGAGGTATCCTCCGAAAAAATCTGTAAAATGTGGTTCATCCAACTTCCTCCTTTCAACATAGTATAAGAAACAGAAAAAGCTCTGAACGCCAAATGCGTCAAAGCGGTTACACTCCATTAAATTCATTCATCACTTCTACATATGGTTTAGACAACCATGTTTCACAAGCAGCTGCACTCTTTTTAATCGCTGCGGTTATTTCCGGAATTTCTTCTTTCGAAAATCGTTGCAGCACATAATCCGGTACTTTCATGCCTGCTGGTGGGCGACTAATCCCAATGCGCAGTCGGTTAAATTCTTGATTGCTCAAATGCTGAATCAATGACTTGATGCCATTATGACCACCAGCACTGCCTTTTTGACGCAATCTCAGTTGCCCTGTTGGCAAATCAAGATCATCGTAAATGACAATGATGTCGTCTAGGTCAATATCGTAGTAATCCATCAACGCACTAACGCTTTCGCCAGACAAATTCATGTAAGTTAACGGCTTTAATAACATCACTTTGCCTTCAGTTCGATGGCTAACAGAATACATCCCTTTAAATTTAGACTGCGTTAATGGCGCGTTCCACTGACTCGACAAATGATCAATGACCTTAAAGCCGATATTGTGACGCGTATCTTCATAGGCTTTGCCTGGATTTCCCAGACCAACAATCAGTTTCATATCCATCTTCCTTTGCTTTATCACTGAGTTTATTTTAACATAATCAGTTTATAAGAAAAGCATAAGCCTCTCAGTAGTTTCAGAGAAGTTAAAAAGCCCCGTTATACGACAAAAAAAGGGACTGTCAATCGACAGCCCCTCCTTCCATTTGTACTTATGCTTCTTTGTTTTCTTCAGAATCTTCGCTTCCAACCACTTCTGGTTCTACGTCTTCTTCAGATACAGTTTCAAGCTCATCCAACTCGTCTTGTGTACGAGGAGCTGTTGCAGAAACAAGGATAAAGTCATCTTCGTCCAAAATTTCATAAGCCACTGTTCCACGGATATCACCAACAGTGATCGTATCGCCAATTTCTAATTTCGAGATATCTATTTCTAAAACATCTGGAATATCAGAAGGTTTCACGCGAATGTTTACTTCGCGGTTTGGTTGAGTAACAAATCCGCCTTCTTTTTCGCCTACTGATTCGCCAGTTAAGTGAACCGTTGTAGCTACTTCTAGCTCATCAGACATGTTGATTGCTAAAAAGTCGACGTGCTTAAAGCTGCCTTTTAAAGCGTCCATTTGGTAATCACTTAATACAACGTTTGTAGATGTGCCGTCAATATTAAGGTTGATTACACCATTACGTCCAGATTCGCGTAAAGTTTTAATCAATTCAATTTCAGATACTGTTACAGACGTTGTTTCTG
Organism: Caryophanales bacterium; assembly: GCA_038243515.1. GTDB lineage: Bacteria > Bacillota > Bacilli > Bacillales_A > Planococcaceae > Planococcus. The sequence goes on along the minus strand of JBBSRA010000026.1, from coordinate 20,639 downwards.
TTTTATAGCCGTATACTACGCCTGGCACTTCGCCTTTTGAACGAAGTTCCGTTAAAGCAGAACCTTTATTACTTGTTTCTCTTGTTTTTGCAGTCATTTTTACAGTCATTAATTTCAGCCTCCAGTTATAATAAAGTACATGTTTACGTTTAAGTACATAGCTAGTATATACCCTATTCTTGTTTTAATGAAACATAGAGCATCGAGAATACTTGTTTTCGATCAATCAAAAAGAGTGCTGACCGATTTTTGTTCGTGAACACGAACAATTGTCTCGGCTAATAAACGAGCAACAGACAGCTGCTTGATCTTAGGAGATTTTTTTTCTTCAGGCAATGCAATAGAGTTCGTAATGATTAGCTCTTTAATAACCGAGTCATTGATTCGTTGTACGGCAGGACCTGAAAGTACAGGATGTGTACAACATGCAAAGACTTCTTTCGCACCACTTTCAATTAACGCACTCGCTGCAATTGAAATCGTTCCAGCTGTATCAATGATGTCATCAATAATGATAGCCGTCTTGCCTTCTACATTACCAACAATGTTCATCACTTCAGCAACGTTCGGCTTTGGACGACGTTTATCGATAATCGCGATTGGAGCTTTCAAGCGATCTGCCATTTTACGTGCGCGTGTAACGCCACCGTGATCAGGTGAAACGACGATAACATTTTCAAGGTCAATGCCACTTTCGTTCAAGAAGTAATCAGACAGCAATGGAACAGCTACCAAGTGATCAATCAAAATATCAAAGAACCCTTGAATTTGAGGAGCATGCAAATCTAAAACGATTACACGAGTTGCGCCAGCCGTTTCCAATAAATTTGCAACTAATTTTGCCGTAATCGGTTCACGCGAACGGGCTTTACGGTCTTGTCTTGCATAACCGTAATAAGGCATTACTACATTGACTGTACGAGCAGAAGCACGTTTAACCGCATCAATCATGATTAATAGCTCCATCAAGTTTTCGTTAACTGGCTGAGAAGTAGATTGGACGATAAATACATCGTAACCACGAATACTTTCTTCAATATTAATTTGGATTTCACCATCGCTGAAATGTGTTACTGAACTTTTTCCAAGTGGAATCCCTGCGTGTTCAGAAATTTCTTCAGCTAACTCCTGGTTCGAATTCAATGAAAATATTTTTAATTTTGAGTTTGCATTTTGATAGCCCATTAGGTGTGAACCCTCCTATTTTTTGCTGTTTAATTTACTTGCATAGCCTTCTTTGTTTTCCTGGCGCGCACGTGCAATCGCCAATGAATCCTCAGGTACGTCTTTAGAAATTGTAGATCCTGCAGCAACATAAGATCGTTTGCCTATAGTGACCGGTGCAATCAAGTTTGAATTACAGCCAACGAACGTATCGTCTTCAATAATTGTTTGGAATTTACTTTTGCCATCATAGTTTACGGTAATCGTTCCGCATCCAATATTGACACCAGTTCCAACTGTAGCATCACCAATATAACTTAAGTGAGAAACTTTGCTATCGTTTCCGACTTCTGCTTTTTTCACTTCAACAAAATTACCAATTTTCACATGATTGCCTAAAACAGTTTGAGGTCGAATATGTGCAAATGGTCCTACTGCTGTATCTGCTCCAATGCTACTATCGTGTATTTCTGAACTACGAACTGTCGTGCGGTCACCAATTGCACTATTAACAATGTGGGTATTTGAAGAAATGATGCAATCTTCTCCAATTTTTGTATGACCATCAATCGTAACGTTTGGATAGATAATGGTATCTGCTCCAATTTGGGCTTGTGCACTAATATAAGCAGTTGCTGGATCAATAATCGAAACGCCCGCTCTCATATGCTTTTCAGCAATTCGCTTGCGCATAGTGCTCTCAGCCTGGCTTAATGCAACACGATCATTGACACCTAATGTTTCATCAAAGCTATCTGTCGCATAGGCGGCTACGATTTCACCTTGTTTTTGAAGAATTTCAATCACATCTGGTAAATAGTACTCTCCTTGAACGTTATCATTAGATACTAATTTTAACGCCTCAAATAATGCCTCGTTGTCGAAGCAATAAGTACCTGTATTAATTTCTTTGACTTGTTGTTCTTCTTCAGAAGCATCTTTTTGCTCAACAATTTTTTTAACGATGCCGTCAGTGTTGCGAAGAATACGTCCGTATCCAGTTGGGTTATCTGCAATTGCTGTTAAAATGGTTGCTTTTGCTTTTGTTTCAGCATGCTGATCGAGTAAAGCTTGCATTGTTTCAGGACGGATTAATGGTGTATCACCACAAACAACTAATGTCGTTCCTGACAAGCTTTCAATTAATGACGCTGTCTGTTGAACCGCATGAGCTGTTCCAAGCTGTTCTGCTTGTAACGCATATTCACTTTTGTCACCGAGTTGCTGTTGAACTTTTTCAGCACCATGTCCAACAACAGTAACGATTTTTTCAACACCAAGTTGCTCCACATTGCGTGTTACATGCTCAACCATCGGCATGCCACAAACCGGATGAAGCACCTTATATAATTTCGACTTCATACGGGTGCCTTGCCCTGCCGCTAAAATTACTGCATATGTATTCGCCATTCTCTATCCCTCCACTCTTGTTTTAATAAGAACTCTTTTCGCAGTTCTCGTTATTCATTTAACTATAACTGGTTAATTCCAGAACTCACATGGCTATGTCAACTAAAAATTTGCTTTTCCTTATTGACTATAGCGGAAAAACCTTGATTTTTCAAGGTTTCTTGGCATGACAATAACATGACAAAAAGAACAAATAAAAAAAGAGCCTATTAACGAATAGAAGGCCCCTCGATTTTGCTCCATTAAACGCCGGCATTTTCCAAAACCGATTCGTTTTCACTTTGCTCATATGCAGTTAAGACAGCTTGCTGTAATTTTGTGCGTGCACTCGAATTAATCGGATGTGCAATATCCCGAAATTCTCCATCAGGTGTTCTTTTGCTTGGCATCGCTACAAATAAACCATCATTTCCATCAATTACGCGAATATCGTGAATTACAAATTCATCGTCCAAAGTGATAGAGGCAATTGCCTTCATCCGGCCATCCGTTTGTACGCGTCGTAGTCTCACATCTGTTACTTCCATTCTTTTATCTCCTCCTCTCTGCTACTGTTTTAAACCCTAATTATGGGTATTCGCTATAAAGGACTATTCTCCTTCATAAATTGTAATATTTATTAGAAAATTTACTTAATATGAAAAATTATAGTAAACAAAAAACACAGATCCGCTCATACTTGATGAGTAGACCTGTGTTTTAAACTTTTTCACTTAACTTTATGCGTTTACTTTTGCAATAACTTCGATTTCTACTTTTACATCTTTTGGCAAGCGTGCTACTTCTACAGTTGAACGCGCTGGTTTATGATCGCCAAAATAACTTGCATAAATATCATTAAAGACTGCAAAATCATTCATATCTTTAATAAAAACAGTGGTTTTGATCACTTCATTAAGTGATGAGCTTGCTTCTGCAAGAACTGCTTTTAAATTCGAAAATACTTGATGGGTCTGGTCAGAAATAGTACCTTCAACCAATTGACCTGTAGCTGTTAAAGGAATTTGGCCTGAGCTGTAAAGAATTCCTCCTGAAACTACGCCTTGTGAATATGGTCCAATTGCCGCTGCCGCTTTGTCTGTTGTTACGTATTTCATTTAAATTCCCCCATTTTCAAAGTAATTTCCTTCTTCTAATGCGATGGTCCGCTCTTTTTCACTCACTTCATGAAGTTTGACAAGAGATAAATATTTTTCTACCAATCGCTCGTCTGTATGTTCTGCTTCAACAAGTACCGCAACACCTGCTAATGTGCATTCAAATTCTTCAAGTAAATTTTTCATGCCATTCATTGTGCCGCCGACTTTCATGAAATCATCTGTAATCAACACGCGCTGTCCGCTCTTCATGCTACGTTTTGACAATACCATAGTCTGGATGCGTCTAGACGAGCCAGACACATAATTGATACTAACTGTAGAGCCTTCCGTGACTTTGCTGTCTCTACGGACAACAACGACGGGTACATTCAAATGACGAGCAATGGCATGAGCGATTGGAATGCCTTTTGTTGCCACGGTCATAATGACATCAATTTTCTCTTTTGCAAATGCAGTTGCAAATACTTTTCCGACACGATTCATCATTTCGGGATTACCGAGCACATCTGTCATATATAAATATCCGCCTGGTAATAGACGATCAGAATGGCTGAGCTCTTCCATTAAGTCTGCCATTACTGCTTTAATTTCACGAGCTTGGAGCTTTGGTATATATTTGACGCCCCCCGCTGCTCCTGGAACTGTCATCAATAAACCGATTCCTTTTTCTTCAAACGTTTCTTTAACAATCCCTAAGTCTTCACTAATAGAAGATTTAGCAGATTGGTATAGATCCGAGAAATAAGTTAACGAAATCAATTTATGTGGATGTTCCAATAAAAAATGCGTCATATCAACAAGTCGTTCACTGCGCTTCCACTTCAAAACTACCCTCTCCTAAACACGAATGATTTATAGAAAACTTACCATAAATGTCCGTATTTAAGCAAGCGGCTCTCGTTCACCAATTAAACGTACAGCATAAACTTCTGAACAAAATCCACGCAAACCATTATAAATACGTGGAACGCGCACTTCTTGATGCACCAATCCGAAAACGGTAGGTCCACTTCCGCTCATTAATACTGCATCGGCTCCAAACTTTTTCATCTGTTCTTTAATTTGTTGAACTTCGGGATACATTTTCAACGTCACGCTTTCAAGAGCATTTCCAAGATTAGCGCACATTGCTTCATAATTGCTATCTTCGAGTGCTTGAATCATAGCTAGCGTATTTGGGTGTTCCGCTTTTTGAACATCAAATGCGCCGTAGACATCAGCTGTAGAAACACCAATTGTTGGTTTTGCTAAAATGACCCAGCAATTTGGCGGTGTTGGCAATTGTTGAATAATTTCTCCGCGGCCTTTTGCGAGTGCTGTGCCACCGTAAACACAAAAAGAAACATCTGACCCTATTTTAGCGCCAAGTTCGGCAAGTTCATCTAGTGATAAATTTAATTGCCAAAGTTTATTTAATCCTTTTAACGTCGCTGCTGCATCGCTACTGCCGCCAGCTAAACCTGCTGCGACTGGAATTTTTTTATCTAATGAAATGATAACGCCTGTCTTAATGTTAAACGTATCTTTAATCAATTGTGCCGCTTGGTAAGCTAGGTTGCGGGAATCGTTTGGTACAAAGCGATCTGCCGATTGGATATGTATGCCTCTAGCTGTTCCCATTAGTCCAATGCGGTCTGATAAATCCACAGTAGTCATAATCATTTCAATTTCATGGTAGGTATCTGGACGTTTATGTAAAACATCCAATGTTAAGTTGATCTTGGCAGGTGCTTTCACGTAGAGCATTCCACTGCCTCCTTTTATATTCTGATGAAGACTATTTTAACATAATGCGGGACAATGGAAAGCAATGTGTCGACAGAAACAAAAAAACTCGCCTTCTGCTTAGATCAGCAGGAGCAAGTTTTGGAGTAACTTATAGAATATAATTCAATTATTTCACAACAAGTGCGTCTTCAGTTCCTTCGTACACAGTAATTTCTACTGCTTCAGTTAAGATGTCTGCGTAGCTGTAAGACACGCGTTCAAATGCATGCTCTTCTTGATCTAGCTCAATCACGAACACGGAGTGATAGGTCTCACGCAGGATTCCGGCACGTTCAACCGTTTTCTTGCGACCTCCGTTTGCCTTCAAAAGCAATCGTTTTCCTAAATGTAAGTCTAACGATTTTTTAATATCCGCCAAAGTTTTGGGCATTTTGTCTACACCTCACTATGGATATAATACTACCATAATTTGATGAAATTGTCAAGCGAATTTATAATTCTAACAACGAATCTTAGTTGTTGTCAATATTTATTTATTCGAAATTTCTTTAACTCGAAAGAAGTTGTGCCAATTTTGTAACAAGATGTCCAATTTAGTTGAAATAAGCGTATAATTTATCAGCTAGTAAACCAAATTCTTTAATCGTTAAGGTCTCACCACGTCTAATTGGATCAATTTCAGCTTCTTCTAACGCTTTTAAAATCAATTCTTTTTTCTCTTTACCTAAAGGCATTGCTGCTTGAAGATTATTCAAGATTGTTTTTCTTCGCTGAACAAACGATCCTCTTGTAACGGTAAAGAAGAAGTCTTCATCAATTACTTCTACTTCTGGCACATCACGTTTTGTCATGCGAATAACAGCAGAATCCACGTTTGGCTGCGGCAAGAACACAGATTTAGGAACAGTTAAGGCCATTTCAGCCTGTGTATAGTACTGAATAGCGATAGATAGCGAACCGTAAGCTTTGGTCCCGGGTTTAGCTGTAATGCGCTCAGCTACCTCTTTTTGCAACATAACGACCATGCTACGAATCGGTAGCTTTTCTAGTAATAATTTTAAAATAATAGGAGTCGTGACGTAATAAGGCAAATTTGCCACAACCACAATGTCATCGTAGTCTGCTAATTCACTATCAATTGCTGCTTGTACATCCGCTTTTAATATGTCTGAATGGATAATGGAAATATTATCATATGGCGACAACGTATCAGCAAGGACAGGCAATAAACGTTGATCAATTTCAAATGCTAGAACTTTCCCTGCTTCTCTTGCTAAATGTTCCGTTAAAGCACCAATTCCAGGACCAATTTCAATCGCCGCAGATCTTTTTGTTAAATTCGCTTGTCCAACAATTTTGCGTAATATATTCGGATCGATTAAAAAGTTTTGTCCTAGACTTTTTTTCACTTTTAAATTGTATTTCGTCATAATTTGTTGTGTTCGGATAGGTGTAGCAATATCTTTAGTCATTAGTTTTCCTCCTGAGTTAACGCTCGTACCGCTTTAATAAATTGATCTCTTGATATCCCAAACATATAGAGTCGCTTTTGAAGTTGTTTGCCATTTGTATAACCGATTTGCAAGTCTTTGCCGATTGCAGTCCGTCGCTGCTTTGCTCGTGGATGCGCAACAAGTCCAGCATCAATTAAATCGTCCATTGTAATCTCTATAGCACGGTCTTGCGTTAATGGTGTATAGACTGCTTGTAAAGCTTCACGAATATCTTCATCTCGAGCATGTTCTATTCCTAAGCCTTTGCCATTTTTGGCAATTGTTTTTTCTTTCGCTAAAAATGCATGTTTCGCTTGTGGCACATGTTCTTCAATAATAGCACGGATACGTCGTCCGGGATAATCAGGATCAGTAAAAACAATGACGCCTCTTTTTTGCTGTGCATGAACAATTCGCTGCAGTGTTTCAGCATTAATTGCTGAACCATTTGTTTCAATCGTATCTGCATCAACTGCACGTTTAATCGCTACAGTGTCATCTTTTCCTTCTACTATTATAATTTCATTGATTTTCATTGATAGATTCCTCTTTTCAGGCTTCTTGTTTATTTTACATGTTTAGGAGCAGACATGTAAAAAGCTTTCCCGGAAAATATCCCGAGAAAGCTTTCAGTCAAACTTACGTTAGATTAGTTTAAAATTCTAACTTTCACTTGTTTGCGTCCGAATGATAACGCATCAGACTTGTTAGCCATGAACAAATCAATTTTATTTCCTTTGATTGCTCCACCTGTATCGCCAGCAATCGCATTTCCGTATCCTTCAACCCATACTTTAGAGCCAAGTGGAATAACGCTAGGATCTACTGCAATTACTTTAAGACCAGGATTGGTTTTCAAGTTGATCCCTGTAGCTGTAATCCCTGAACATCCTGTGCAGCTTGCTGTGTAAGCTGTTGCTGACACGTAAAATTCTTTACCACCAGTTGGTTCTGCCGCCGGCTTTTCTTTTGCAGGTTCTGCTTTAGCTACTGGCTTTTCTTTTGCTACAGGCGCTGCCTTTGCAACTGCTTTTTCAGTAGAGGCAGCTTTAACAACTGCTTTTTCTTTCTTAGGTGTTGCTTTTTGTTTTGCAATTTCTACTGAAGCTACTGGTGTTGCTTTTTGTTTTGCTCCACGTGAAACGCTTGCTACAACTGTTTTTGTTCCAACCGCTGTTACTTGCTTCGTCGGTTCTTTAACAATTTTTTCATCTTTAAGATCACGTTTTACTTCTTTACCGTTTTCTTTAACAATTTCATACGTTTTTTTAACTAGACCATTTTGACCTTTTTGAACAATTTTTTCACTGCCTTTCAGAAGTGAATTATCTTTTTTTGTTTCTACTGCATATTTTACTGAACCTTCAACTACATCCGTAAGTTTTTCAACGCGAACAATTTGAACTTTTGAATTTGGCAATACCAATTCATCCATTTTGCTTTCAACACGATCTAGTTTGCCTAAAGTCACTTTGTTTTCTTTTAAGAAATCAGCGACTTTCGTTGAAGTAGACCATACTTTCTTTTCTTTAAGACCGTCTTGAATGGTAACTTCATACGCTTTTTCTACTGAGATAGCTGTATCTTCATCTACTTGCTCGTCTAGTGCTGGAGATACTTTATCGTGTTTTGTAAGTTCAACATTTGCTGATGCTAAAATTTCTGACACCGTATTTTTCGTAGTCCAAGCTGACGTTGCTTCTCCATCAACTGTTACTGCATATTCTTCTGCTGCATCCCACTCAAGAGCCATATCTTCATTAATTGGTGTTTCCGTTGAATGACTCACGAAATCATGTTGACCAGGTTTGATGTCTTGTTCTTTTAAAAAGGCACCTACTGTTTCTGCATGCGTTCTTACTTCTTCTTTTTCACCATTAGCTGTTACGGATACAGTGTTTTTTGTTCCTTCGTATATAGCAAAAGTTAAAACCGCAGCGAACAATAAGACTGTCGCGATTGTTACCGCTAACGATTTACCTTTAAATGATTTTTTTGTATTCGTATTATTTGTTTGATTTGTCAAAATTAATTCCTCCTTCTTCACTTGAGTGATTATATGGGCTCATTTTTAGCCTGTCAATGAAATTGAATTCTCAATTTCACTTTATTTGAGAAAACTTATAAAACTTCTCAGCATTTTCTGTAGTCGCTTTTGCGACGGCTTCTACTGAAATGTTTTTTAACCGTGCTATTTCTTCAGCGACTAAAGGAACGTAAGATGGTTCGTTTCGTTTTCCACGATATGGATGTGGCGCTAAATATGGAGCGTCTGTTTCGATCATTAAGTAATCGAGGGAAATCAGTTCCGCGATTTCTTTTGGTTTTTTTGCGTTTTTGAATGTTACCGGTCCACCAAGTGAAATCATGAAATTCAGTTTTATACATTCATGTGCCGTTTCTACACTTCCACCAAAGCAGTGCATGACGCCGCCTACTTCTTCCGCATTTTCTTCTTTAAGAATTTCCAAAACATCTTCAGTCGCTTCGCGGTTATGAATGATAATTGGCAACTTCACTTTTTTAGCCAACCGAATTTGCTTGCGGAAAATCTCTTTCTGTATTTCTTTTGGCGATTTGTCCCAGTGGTAGTCTAAACCGGTTTCTCCGATTCCCACTACTTTAGGGTGAGCTGCCAGCTCTTCAATCCATTCCAAGTCTTCTTCAGTACAATCGATGGCATCAACAGGATGCCAACCAACTACTGCGAAGATAAATTCATAGGTTTCGGCCAACTGTATGGCTCGTTCGATCGTTTTTTGGTCGAAGCCGATGACTACCATTTTCTCCACATGGTTTTCTCGTGCACGCTCAATGACTTCTACAAGGTCCTCATCATATTGGTCTGCATTTAAATGTACATGGGTATCGATAAACATCAATCATTCTCCTCACATTAAGGCTAATTGTAATGGTTATGCCTGTATCTTTCTTCACAGCAACATTACAATACGGTAACAAAACATGTTAGTTCAGTGTCATTTCTATTTATTCCTTTGTAATATTGGGTAATAATTCCTACAAAACCAAAAAAAGACCCACTAATCAAAGTGGGTCAAAACAGTTCTTTTATCGTGTTTTTATTTTATCTTCGAGCCATTTGAAAGCTTTTCAGCAACAGAAGCTAATGTTAAGTAGCCGTCTTTTTCACCAGCTAAAATCATTCCTTGAGATAACTCACCACGCAATTTCACCGGTTTTAAGTTCGCTACAACAACCACTTTTTTGCCGATCAAGTCAGTTGGTTTATAATGTTCAGCAATTCCTGAAACCACTTGTCGCTTCTCATAACCCATATCCAGCTGAAGTTTTAATAGCTTTGAAGTTTTTGGTATAGCTTCACAATCTATTACTGTCGCTACGCGTAAATCCACTTTCGCAAAATCTTCAATTGCAATTTCTGGTACATCTGGAACTTCCACAACTTCTGGTTCTTCCTCAATTGGTGTTACAGAACCGCGCATTTGTTCACGAATATAGGCTACTTCAGGTTCTACTTCAAGACGCGGAAAAATTGGCGTTCCTTTTGATACCACTTGTGTTCCTGCAGGAATTTTAGCAAAATCTCGTAATGTATCCCATGTTAAAAAATCCTCTGTTAAACCGAGCTGTTCAATAATTTGTTTAGGTGCATTTGGCAAGAACGGCTGCAACATAACCGCCGTCATGCGAAGACTTTCTGCCAAATGAGCCATAACAGAATCCAGTTGCTCTTTCGCGTTTTCGTCTTTTGCCAATACCCACGGTTGCGTTTCATCAATATATTTATTTGTTCGTGAAATCAATGTCCACACTTCACTTAACACAATACTAAACTGCATTTTTTCCATATGCTGTTCGTAAACTTTTACAGTCTGCATAGCTACTTGTTGTAGTTGTGCATCAAATTCCGTTTGCAATCCGTTAATTTGTGGCACAGTACCGCCACAGTATTTATTGATCATGGATACAGTCCGGTTCAATAAATTACCAAGGTCGTTCGCTAAATCAAAATTTGTTCGTTCAATAAATGCTTCTGGTGAAAAGACACCATCAGAACCAAATGGTAGTTCACGCAATAGGAAATAACGTGTTGCATCTAGACCATAGCGCTCAACAAGCATTTCTGGATAAACTACATTACCTTTAGATTTCGACATTTTGCCGTCTTTCATCATGATGAAACCATGAGCGAACACTTTTTTCGGCAATGGTAAATCTAAAGCCATTAAGAAAATTGGCCAGTAGATTGTATGAAAACGTACAATATCTTTGCCCACTACGTGAACATCCGCTGGCCAATACTTGTTGAACAAGCTATCGTCTTCTGAGCCGTAGCCAAGCGACGTGATGTAATTTGATAAAGCATCAACCCATACATAAATAACGTGCTTTGGATCTCCAGGAACCGGTATTCCCCAATCAAAAGAAGTTCTAGAAACTGATAAATCCTCTAGTCCTGGTTTGATGAAGTTATTAATCATTTCGTTTTTACGCGATTCCGGTTCAATAAATTCTACATTGTTTTCATAATACTCAAGTAAACGAGCAGCGTATTTTTTCATATTGAAGAAATACGATTCTTCTTTTACTTTATGAACTGGACGTCCGCAGTCTGGACAATTGCCATTTTCCAATTGACTTTCTGTGAAGAATGATTCACACGGTGTACAATACCAACCTTCGTACTCACCTTTGTAAATATCGCCATTGTCGAGAAAAGTTTTAAAAATTCGTTCGACACCTTCTTTGTGACGTTCTTCTGTTGTTCGGATAAAGTCATCATAAGTAATACCCATGACCGACCAAACATGTTTTGCAGCCGCTGCCATTTCATCCACAAATTGTTGTGGGGCTTTGCCTGCTTCTATCGCTTTTTCTTCAATTTTTTGGCCATGCTCGTCCATTCCAGTCAAAAACCGAACATCAAATCCGCGTAAGCGCTTGTAACGAGCCATTGCATCAGAAGCGACCGTTGTATAGGCCGTGCCAATATGAAATTTTCCGCTTGGATAATATATAGGGGTGGTCACATAAAATGTTTTGTTGTTAGCAGTCACGAAAAATTCCTCCAGTTTGTTTGTATAGTCCTTATTTTAACGAAGTCCCCAATTTTGTACAATCTTTCAATTTAACCAAATTACCTAATCTCATAGTAAACTTGTTAGCTATGTCGATGATAGTCTATTTCCATTCGACAACTTGTCGAATTTTTGACAGTAATACTGGAAACCAAACCATATTAGCGCTAAATAGAAATATTTATTATCTTTTCGATAGTTTTATATTGACCTATTTGACAGTAGTTGGTATGATTTATTACAGGAAGTGGAAAATGTCGAATTTTGACGAAAAACATCCAATAAACTAAAAGGAGGATTTTATTATGAAATCAACAGGTATTGTTCGTAAAGTAGATGAATTAGGACGTGTGGTTATTCCAATCGAATTACGCCGTACTCTAGGAATCGCTGAGAAAGATGCACTGGAAATCTATGTAGATGATGATAAAATTATCTTGAAAAAATATTTACCAAACATGACATGTGCAGTGACAGGCGAAGTATCAGACGAAAACATGAAATTAGTTGGCGGTAAATTGATCTTAAGTTCTGAAGGCGCAGAAATGTTAGTAAAAGAAATTCAAAATAACTTAAATAAATAATCTCAAAAACCGGATGCCTCGCGCATCCGGTTTTTTATTGCTATAGGAAAAAACCACTGTGCCAGATCGTCTTATGTCCAGCAGAGCTACACGAGTGCTTGCGCTTTTCTTTGGCTAGACTCCAGCACCCAGCTCTTTGGGTCATAAGCCACTCTGGCTGTGTGGCTGAAAATACGCCACTCTGCCAGATCGTCTTATGCCCAGCAGAGCCACACGGGTGCTTGCGCTTTTCTAAGTATGATACGCTTGGTAGACTTCTCTTTTGGATAGTTGACGTTCAATAGCGGTTTCTTTAATAGCTTCTTTTGAAGTTACATTTTTGGTTGCTATCAATTGATCGACATGTTCTTCAATGGATAAATTTTCCCACCACTTAACGTTTTCAATAGGTTCAGGATCTGCATTTCCTTCAAGAACTAAGCAAAATTCTCCGCGGATTTCATTTTCGTCAGCCCAAGCGACGGCTTCTCCTACGGTACCTCTTATAAACTCTTCGAATTTCTTGGTTACTTCTCGTGCTAAGACGATTTTTCGTTCATCGCCTACTGCTTTTTGCATGCTTTTTAAGCTGTCTTTTAATCGATGAGGCGCTTCGTAAAAAATAACGGTCTCTGCTTTTTGACTTAATATTTCGAGTTCAGCTAACCGGTCTTTTTTATTGCGCGATAAGAATCCGTAAAACAAAAAAGGTTGTGGCGAAATTCCAGAAGCAATTAGCGCACTGAGTGCTGCGTTAGCTCCAGGTATTGGTACAACTGGAAACCCTTCCGCTACCGCTCGTTTTACAATATCTTCTCCTGGATCAGAAATGCATGGCATGCCGGCGTCACTGACTAATGCAACTGACTTGCCTTGTTCCAAATACGACAAAATTTTAAAGCCGCTACTTTCTTGATTGTGTTCATGGTAGCTAACTAGTTTTGTTTGAATATCAAAATAATTGCAGAGATTTTTTGTGTTGCGCGTATCTTCCGCTGCAATAATATCCACTTCTTTTAACATACGCAACGCGCGCATCGTTATGTCTTCTAAATTGCCGATCGGTGTTGCGACTAAATACAAGGTTGCTTCTTTATGCTGAAAGCTTTTTTGAGATTTCATTTGCCACTCTCCTCTTCTTCAGCAATGTAACGAATTTTTTGAAGCTTGGTTAATTGCTTAAAAGCATATTCCGCTTTCATCGCTTCTGGCTTTGTGTCGAAGCATTCATGATAGATTAACTTAGATGGTCCTTTAGCTCGTGTGTATTTTGCACCTTTTCCAGCGTTATGTGCAGCCAGCCGCTTTTCCAAGTCATTTGTATACCCTGCATAATAAGACTGATCGGCACATTCTAGTACATAAAAATAATGGTTAGTTGTTGCCATATAATAATTCACGCACTTCTTCTGTGTATTCCCCATCTTCTCCATAAACAACTAAGGGGGGCAATATTTTTAAATCAGGTTTACCGTCTTTGATTCCTTCAATTAACAAGGTATTCGCTTCTTTACCCGCTTTTGGATACACGAGACGAATTCGTTTTGGTTCCAAACGATTAGCACGCATTGCTGCGATCAAATCAATTAATCGACCTGAGCGATGAACAAATGTCGCTTTTCCACCTTGTTTAAGCAATTGACTAGCTGTCAAAACCGCTTCATCCAGTGTAAGATGCAACTCATGACGTGCAATCGCCATATGTTCGCTAATATTTTTATCACTCATCTCATGTGCTGGGAAATAAGGCGGGTTACACGTTACGACATCGTACTTTTCGAACCCGAGCTGCATTGGCATATCCTTAACGTCACCTTCGATAATCTCAATCCGACTTTCTAACTCATTATATGCCACACTGCGACGTGCCATATGAGCGAGTCTCGGCTGCAATTCCACACCAATAATACGTGATTCTGTGCGAGCACTTAAAAATAATGGGATTGCACCATTACCGGTACATAAATCTACGATCGTTCCGCGTTTTAACGGAACATATGCAAAACGTGCCAATAAAACTGCATCCAATGAAAACGAAAACACGGAAGGACTTTGAATAATCCGCAAATCTTCCGCTAATAAATAATCAAGTCGTTCATCATCAACTAACATTTGTTCAACTCCTAGCATGACAAAAGGCTGCCGCCACACAAGGTGTCGGAAGCCTTTCTCTTTAGATATCTTACGTGCATTGCTTTTAGTTTTGTTTATTCAGGAATGATAAGCAAAACAGGCAATCGTCGCCTTTTCGAGAACTACCGAAATGCACATTGCAGACATGATAGCCTTCATGATACAAACGCGCTAAGTTGTCATAACCTTCACCGATGTCCATAACGGCTTTTTTCAATTTCACAGGATCCACTGCTGCTACTTCTGGAACTGCTTTATGAAATTCGTCCAAACGTGTACGCAAATGATGGTTTTCCAACTGCAACGCGTGATGTTCTTCCATCGTTCGAGCTACGACCGTTTTTAACTCACTAAATTGTTCTTGCATGGACTGAAGCTGTTGTTCAAACTCCATGACTGTGTCTAAAAAATTCTTTTCCTTCACTTAAACCACCTCACGCTCTCGTTCCTTGGCTCATTATCTCATCTAATGTATATTCAAGTGTTTGTTCCTGCTCAGACAAGCGAACTTTCAACACTCGTTCTAAAATATTCATACCAACTACACGGCCTTCGCCGTCAGGAGTTGTTACTCGCGTTCCAACATCTGGCATTTCTTTTTTCGCTGTTTCGTATTCATCATTCTCGTATTTTAAGCAGCACATTAAACGGCCACATAAGCCTGAGATTTTAGAAGGATTCAACGATAAATTTTGATCTTTTGCCATTTTAATCGATACGGGTTCAAAATCACCCAAAAATGTCGAACAGCATAACATCCGACCACAAGGCCCTATGCCACCAAGCATTTTCGCTTCATCACGCACACCGATTTGGCGAAGTTCAATGCGTGTACGGAAAATGGAAGCCAAGTCCTTGACCAAGTTCCGAAAATCCACACGACCTTCAGCTGTAAAGTAAAAAATAACTTTATTGCGATCAAACGTATATTCGACATCGACTAATTTCATGTCTAAGCGATGCTCTTCGATTTTGTCCGTACCTTGTTCAAAAGCACGACTGGCTTCTAAACGATTTTCTTCTACTTGCTGGCGGTCTTTATCCGTAGCTATTCTCATTACTTGTTTTAAAGGCAAGACTACGTCATTTTCTCCAACAGTTTTCGTTGGAACGACCACTTTTCCATATTCTACGCCTCTCGCCGTTTCGACAATGACATAATCGTCTTTTTCAATCCCTAATTCAACTGGATCAAAATAATATATTTTACCCGCTTTCTTAAAACGGACACCTATCACATTATACAATTGCTACCCCTCCTGCAGATTCAGCATTAACTGCTCCATCAACAGCGTCCGATTCATATTGCGTGGCAATTGTTGTTTGGCTTGTAAAATAGCCTGCAACTGCTTAGACAATACCGTAAAGGAGCGTTGGAGTGCCATCTGCTTCCAAGTTTCTTCCATGTCTGGATATGTGCGTGCAGTCTCAAGACCTGCTTTTACCGAAGCAATGTCCCGATATGCAAATAATAACATGTCTAGACCTCTTTCGGCATCTTCTTTTTCTTTAAATAATGGAAACCATTCAGCTTGAAGCATTAAAAGTGCTTCGTGAACATTGCTACTAGCCACTTCTACCAGTTTTAAGACCGTTTTTCGTGCTTGTGCAAATTGTTCATCTTGACTCATGGCTAGAGCTTCTTCTTCATTTTGCGTCAACATACTAACCGTGGCAGCCATTGAACTGGTCATGCCATCTGCTATTAACTTCTCCATTAATTTTGGACGTGATAACGGGCGAAATGAGATCAATTGGCATCGAGAACGGATGGTGCTCATTAGTGCATTTAGCCGTTCTGTCAATAAAATCGCTGTCACATTAAACTCGGGTTCTTCCAAAAACTTCAGCAAAGCATTGGCAGAAGAGTTGTTCATGCGATCTGCTTGTTCAATTACGTATATTTTACGACCTCTGTTCAGACCGGTTTTATTCAATTTAAAAATCAACTCGCGAATTTGATCAATTTTAATGTTTTGACCATCCGGTTCGATGAAAATAACATTCGTATGATTGCCTGAATTATAAAGTTGACAGCTACGACATGTTTCACATGGAACATTTTCTATAGGTGTTTCGCATAGTAAAAGCTTAACGAAAAAATGTGTAATTTCTTTTTTCCCTGACCCTGCAGGACCTTCAAATAAATAGGCATGCGCTAGACGATCTTTCCCATACGCTCCTTGTAGTCGTTTCATAACTACTGGTTGCATTTCTAAAAATTCATCCGTTGTTTTTTGCATCAACTTCACCTTCAGACTTTGTAAAAAATCCCGTGTTCCGATTGGAGCACGGGTATTGTTTATGGTACTCGTTAAAAACCCATTCGATTTTAACGGAAAATGCTTTTATTCCTATTGATTAAAAGTGATGGAATTGTTCAATTGGTAAGACGAAAATAGTTGCGCCGCCTACTTCGACTTCCACCGGATAAGGAATATACGAATCCGCGTTACCACCCATAGGGGAAACTGGCGCGACCATTTGTTCACGCGAACGGCAATTTTCACGAATTAAGTCCATTAATTTGGGAATAAGATCATCTTCCACACCGATTAAAAAGGTGGTGTTTCCTGAACGTAAAAACCCTCCCGTACTGGCAAGTTTTGTAGCCCGGAAATCATTTTTTGTTAACGCATTGGATAATCGGTTACTATCTTGGTCCTGTACAACTGCTACTACGAGTTTCATCAGCACCCACTCCTTTTTATCTTTCTTCTACATAAGTATAACATGAACGGAGATGTACGCTGCATATCTTTCCGGCTTACTTTTAAAAAAGAGAGTAAAAAACAACAGCTAATCCTATGTCGGATTAACCGTCGTTTGACGTTCTTCTATAAATCGCACAGCTATTTCCAAGGCATCTACAAAAACAACAGGCAACTCGTTTTCTGCATTAATTAAACGAATGCGTTCCGGGTTTTGACTCAACAATAAGAGATAGCCTTCTCTTACTTTGTAATGGAACTTCATTGACTCTACATCTAAACGATTTACTTCTCGTTCTAAATCTCGTTCAATGCGTGCTAATCCAACTTTCGGATTCACATCAAAATAAAGTGTTAAGTCTGGCATGTATTCATCGATAGCGAATTTGTTGATAGCAAATATCTCTTCTATCCCAAGTCCTCGCGCATAACCTTGATAAGCTAAGCTTGAATCGATATAACGATCACATAAAACAATACTTCCAGCTTCGAGTGCAGGAATGATTTTCTCTACTAAATGCTGTCTTCTCGCAGCAGCATAGAGTAAAGCTTCTGTTCGCGCATCCATTGCTGTGTTTTTTCGATTTAAAATCACTTCACGAATTTGTTCGGCAATATCGATGCCACCAGGCTCTCTTGTGCAGACAACAGAAAATCCTTTTTCAGTTAATGCTTCTGCCAACATGTTCAGAACTGTCGATTTCCCTGATCCTTCTCCGCCTTCAAGATTGATTAAATAACTCATTTTGCTGATCACCTTATTCCATGAAATTAATCATAATCTACTGTTTCAAACTCTTTTTACTATACACGAAATGCTGCTCTTTTTATAGTAACTAATAAAAATAGAGCACAAAAACACTTTTCCATTCTACTTTCGCTAGTTGTGCTTTATGGAACTACTCTATTTGACTATCGATAGCTGGTTCGTCTTTTTTTTCGCACTACATAATCGTAAACGTCGTCTACTCCTTGTTGTCTTGCTTTCACATTGGCAACAAGTTCTAATTTCAAGATGGCTTTCATTTGATTTTTAATACGGTTATTCAAATTATGTGTCAGCATATCCACAAAAGATAAAAAGATTTTTTCTTGACCGTTACAATTGAAAAAATAAACGCGACTATGCTCTAACAAACGACCTACGATACTTCGTAGAATTTCATAATGATATCCTTGTCTGCTAACGAATTCATTTTCACAACAATTCAACCATTGTCATGTTTTTTGAAAACGAATTTCTGCATCAATCCATTCAACAATATCTGCTCGAAGCATAAAAGGCGCCAATGATAAACAATGAAACTCCGGCTTTTCTATATGGCCACTCAAATAATTGAAAAGGTTTGTTGCGTCACTTCCTACTTTTTGATTTGATGTAAACAAACTTATATCCATATAAGTTTTAGCTTTTTGATTACTGTAATTACCGGTTTTCAAATGAGCTCTTACATAACCCACATGGCATCTTGCGTTTTATAACTCTTTTGTATAGATGACAAGCAGCATGGTATTTGAACCAATATCAACGATTGCATATTTTTCTGGTTTCATGAAAATACGATCTCGTTCGATTCGATTTGACCACTCTTAGCGTCTTTTAGACTTTATTTGATGAATGTTGCGTTTCTTGAAGGACTGGCAATTGTTTTGATGCCAAGCGGTGGTCACCTTGGATTTGTGCGTTTGCAGCAAGGTGATTCATCAACTCTTCCACTTTTAACAGAGTCCATTTTTCGCCCGGCACAATTAAAGGAATACCAGGTGGATAGGGAATCACCATACCAGCTGCAATTCGTCCGATAATTTGCGTATACGAAACCCATTCTTGATCAGCTAAATCGATTTCTTCAAAAGACAACGCTGGAACCGTGATGTCTTGTAAGGTGGATACTTCCATTTGAGTTTCTTGTCTACTTTCTCCTTGAAGCATGATCATTGCTTCTTTTAAACGACTGCGGATTTCTCCAAATGGATATGTATGCCATTGCTTCAATAACGGCAATATCAACAATACTTGGAATAGATCTGCTAATTCCACTTCAATACCCACTTGCTCTAACTTTTGTTTGAGTTGATAGCCACTATGGTGATTAACTCTTAATATAATTTTCAACGGGTCATCTGATTCTATAACTAGTAACTGTGGAATCATACGCAAGCTACTTAAAAAACGTTCGCGTTTTTCATTAAACGAACGAATGTCCGGCAGCGAAAAATTTTGAAGATGAGCACGTGCATCGTCTAGAGAAGCTAATATTAAATAAGACGGACTGCTTGATTGAAACATCCGTAAATACTTTTGAATCCTTTTGACACTCACACGATTGCTACCGACGTGCAAAAATGATCCCATTGTCATCGCAGGCAAAGTTTTATGCGCTGATTGCACGACAACATCTGCCCCTAAAGCTAAAGCTGAAACTGGAAACGGCGCGCCTATTTGAAAATGAGCACCGTGTGCTTCATCTACTAATACCGCAATGTCTTTTTCATGGCATAAAGCAATAATTGCAGCAAGTTCTTCTGAAACGATTCCATAATAGTTGGGATACGTCAGGATGACTGCTTTTGCTTCTGGATAGGCCGCTATTGCGGCTGCAATTGCCTTAAGAGACACCAAAGCAGCAGTCATAGACTCTTTATCCCATTGAGGAGAAACGTACACAGGCTGCACACGCGCAAGTTCTAACGCATGAAAAATAGATTTATGCGAGTTGCGCTGAACGATTACTTTGTCCCCTTCTCGACAAGCAGCATAAATCATCGCCAAATTTCCTACCGTCGAACCGTTGACCAAAAAAAAACTCTGTTTTGCATTATAAGCCTCTGCTAATAAGTGCTGTGCATCTTGGATGATTTCTTTTGGATAATGAAGATCGTCCAAGCCTGTTAGTTCTGTTAAATCATAGGACAATGCAGATTGAATTTCTTCTGGTAATCCCGATAAAACTCCATGTTTATGCCCTGGCACATGAAAAGAAAAGGGTTGTCTTTTTTGAAATCTGATTAATGCATCTACAATAGGACGTCGTTGCGTCATGAATTTTCATCCTCACATTCATTAATTGAATCTATTATACCAATTTCAAATAGAGACCGTGGTTTCAAGAAACAAGTCTTCTACTAAACACAGAAAAAGCCGTTACCGGAATCGGTAACGACTTTTTTCATGTGGTTCTGTTGCCCAGCGACGTCTTACTCTCACAGGGGGAAACCCCCAACTACCATCAGCGCAAAAGAGCTTAACTGCCGTGTTCGAGATGGGAACGGGTGT
>JBBSRA010000025.1:0-30389 GCA_038243515.1 Caryophanales bacterium | reverse complement strand
CTTTTTGGTTTCCAATGTATCTTCGTGAATTGCTAGTTCGAAATTCGACATTCTACTTCCTCTCCATTTCTTTTCAAAATCATTATGAAGCAACATTTATGATAGATTGATTTTGAAAAAAATTATGAGACAAAATAAAAGAGACAGAGAAGAAAATTGAACCCTTCTTCTCTGTCTCTTATAAACAATCGTTTTTGATAGATAATAGTTATTTAATTTTTTAAATTTATCTACAAGTTTTTTGGGCTTATTCCATGTATTGAATGTTTAATGCCTCAAATATTTTTTTGAAGTTTGTTACAGTCTCTTCATCAAGTTCTATTTCTCTGTTTACTACTTTATCGTGAAATTCCTTTGCGGCTAATTTCTTGGTTGAATTGGAATTAGAACTATCGAAAGGAGTACTCAATTTTTTAGAAACATCTTTAGAAATTAAGGACTCAATTGTTTTTGGACTGTTCAGAATGTCTTTCTTAACCACTTCTTCATTACAGCTTACAAATACAATTTTATCTTTTAGACTCTCATCCAGTTTATTTATTAAGACCTCATATTCATCGTAACCAGCTTTATCATAGTCCAATAAAATCTTAAAATGACATCCCCAGCCAGTTAAAATTGAAACAATTCTATTAATATTACTAACACCTGCTGATGGTATAATATTCGGTGCATTATCAATTTCCAAATAGTTTATCAAAGCATTTATGTACATATAGTCGGTGATACCTTCGGTGATTAAATTATTTTTACTAGATGGTCCTATATTAAATTCTAAATTAGCTCCGATAGCTTGCACTAAAGGAGATAAGGTTTCCATTTTCGAGTCATCTGATAAATTTTGGTCGTAAGCACTCTTAAATATTTTGGTATTACCCTCCTCAGCTTTCTCAATAGCTCTAACATTGGTTATATCTTTACTGTCTATCATGTACGGAGAATGAGTTGTATATATTACTTGGCTATTGCTTTCTGCTAATTTTGAAAATAATTCTAAGAGTTGTTTTTGGGCATTAACATGTAAATATACACCTGGTTCATCTAGCAGGTAAACTAAAGATTTATTTTTTAAATCCCGAGAAAGTACATCAACAAACAAGCTTATATACCATCGTAATCCATTACTTCTTTCACTTAAATTCATTGCCTTATCGTCAGTTAGTATATAAATTTTAAAGACACGGCTCTCAAATTCTACTTGAAAGTCAATTTTCTCTTGATTATAAAATTTATTGAACTCGACCTCAATATTGTCCTTAATTTTTTTGGTAATTTTATTTCGAAAAGTTTTTCTAATACCATCTACAGGGTCTTCAAATGCTCCGACTATTTCTTGTTCAGTTATACCTGCTGCTGAAAGTAATCTATTAAAGATATGATCTGATTCTTTAAAGTTACTTTTTATATCATCATATTTATAACTTGCTTCTAATTCCGGGTATTTTTCTCGGTAATATACACTAGGTAAAAGAGAATAATACTTTGTAAGACAATTATCAATAATCTCCAATTTCTCAATCAACTTTCCCTGGTCCGCAGGAACGCTTATTATTCCCGTTTTCAAGTAATTTAATTTAGCACTATAATTTATATAAATTTTTGAAGTTATGTCTTTCAAATCATTCAAATAACCTTGGATGTATTTTTCGCGGTTGCGATCGCTTCCTCAAACACTTCTAATATTCATTTCGCTAGCATACCGAACAGCTTCCATTAGTGATTCATCATTGTTCAGTAATTCCGATAATCCACCCTCAATACTAACTACTGTATCACCTGTGAAACTCATTGATGTATTTGCTGGTTTAATTTCAAATTCAGTTAATTCACTTTGGTAGTATTCCAAATGAACAATGATAGAAATTTCATCGGACGCGCCTCTATTTTTGCTATTAATGTAAGTAGAACTGAGTGGTTTATCAAATGATATTTGACCTAAAGCCTGTAGGACATTGCTCTTCCCAGATTCATTCTTGCCAATTAGGGCAGTAATTGTTGATTCTACAGATAAAATGTTCTCCGTAGAGCCTATTGATTTATAGTTATTAATCTTCAAACCTGTTATCTTCAATTCGACCTCTCCAATGCTCACTAAAATTCATTGTTATACCATTTGCACAGATTTTAATGAAATTCTATTATTTCTTATTTTACTACATTACAGACCTGCAATTTTTTTAATCAGCAAGTTCTTAATAGTAAAGATCCTCTTTCAAAAGTATTTTCTGGTAGAAATACTTTTGAAAGAGGATCTAAATGAAGACTTTATTGAGATCGTTTAACTGGAATGTATTTTGTTTCGCTTGATTTGTTAAGACGTTGAATAGATACGCCGGTTCGATGTCATAACCCAAAGTATTAACTAGCGTTTCAATCAAATCGCTCTTGATGTCTTCATCAGCTAACAATCGTTCATACAGTTGCGTTTGCTTGTCTGCCGTATCGTATTCGTCTAGTAACTCTTCGGCCATCTCTACAACCTTTACCAATAACCGATCAGACGAGTATTTGCAAAAGATTAAGCCTAGTAAGTAGTTCTTGTATTCGGATGCATCCATTTTGCTGCGCAAGTTATCGGCAGCACTAAATAAAATCGCATTTAATTGAGACATGTTGTTTACCCCACTTTTCTTATGATTGATAAATTTGCTGATTGGCGCATATTTAAACAAAAGTCACATGTTTACCTATCTGATTTGACTTTCATATCCCTTTCTATTCTATCAGTAGAAAGAGCATATGTACTTATTCTTATGCCATAGAAAAATCTATAGAATCCTACTTCTCTCAACTCTGAGATCGACCTTCCATTTTCTTTTGCTATTTCGCTGTGGGGTTTTAGGTTGGAGTTTAGGTCTACTTTTGATTTTAAAAATACCCTCTGATTCCGAACAGTTATACAGGTTATTACTGAAACATATTTCTCTATTTTTTCTGAAACAAAAACCTGCAGTTTTTTTGTTTGACTATTGTACTCAAAAATGATAATTTTAGGTTGTACCATTTAAACGCTTCTCAGAAGCGATAAACAATCCAACCACAATTGCAAACGAGTGTGTCTTCACGACGCCAAAAGACAACCGCCTTACTAACGGTTGTCTTTTTTTATAGATTTTTTTAAATAAAAAACACCGCCCCCCCAACCAAGGTGACGATGAAAACCTGTACGTATGTTTTTTTGAGGTCCAGATTAATTGAGAAGAAGCCATAAATCAATTATGGTCTTAATGTAAGGTAAGGATTTCAGGGTTACTAAGCCTAAAGCTTTTCTCTTACTTCTCTTCAATTTCTTTTCCTCTCTTTTTCTTTGCAAACGAGTTGACTCCACGACGACACCTCCTTTTTGACGGTTCGGAGGTTCCCCGTGTAATGAACGTAAACGTGCTTGCCCGTCTACGCTTTATAAGTTTATCATGTACTGCCTTTCTGAATGGTACTTATAAAATAAAAAATATCTTTAAAATTTACTCATTCCTCTGTCTATTCATCGGACGCTACGTACTTTTCTCTTAATTGATGAATAATCTATACTATTCAAGCCCATACCGGAGTCTTCTTAAAAACTAATTTCTAAACCCTTAAAACGATGTTTAAAATTAACGTGAAATTTTCCTAATCTGTTTTTATTTTGGTATATCTAATATAGACAGCGTACCGATTGCATTAAACAGACGTAATGCGTCTGTTTTTGTCCATAAAGAAGGGTTATCTCTGCCATGTAGGACGCGGTGACGGTTAATAATAAGGGGTCTATTGTCTTTTTCAGGATCGTCGTTAAAAGCCTTCGTGTTAAAGGATTTCTCTAAAAATATGAGTGCTGATATATACACAACATCTTTAAAAGAAGATTCACTTTGTTCTTGAACTTTTTTATATTTATTAGGTAAACTTACTCTGTTTTTTGGATTAAAGTCTGCAGTTTTTTTGTACTGATCAATAATTAGTTGATTAGCATATCCTTCGATGATACTAAAAAGACTAGGGATGGCTATTAAAAAGTGTCCTCTTTCATAACTATCAAAGCACTGAATTAATAGTTTTTCAAAATCTGCGAGAGATTCATTCGCAAGGATATCGGTCTTCATCAATAGATAATTTTCTTGTTCTTCAAAGAAATTTATAAATACTTGATCAATTTCTTCTCTGCTTTGAATTTCGATCATAGAAAAAAGCATATCAAGATCCATAGCTAAAGAGATAGTCCAACCATTTCCCCCAGTTTTTTCTGCTAATTGCAACCATCGTTGTTCTACTAAGTCCCAATTAATCGATTGCACAAATGTTACTACTTTTGCTGAAACATTCATAAAAAGCTTTATTTGTTCAGATATGATTTTATCAAACCGCTTAACTTTGGAAATCATGTTTTCAACATGTGAAAATGAAGGCTTTACCACATTTAGCCCAACAGGTCCCACAATCTGATGTTTTTTTGAAGAAGTGGGGTTATCCTCTTTATTTTGCACATCTATCTTTTCACGTTCTGTCATTAATAGCCCTCCCAAAAATGCTAATATAGTGGGAACTCATTTTTATCAGTAATTTAAATAAAAATAGTCAGAAGAACTTGTCCTTAGAGAAAGAAAATATCTTGTGCAAAAGAATCGTCTATAATAAAATAGAAAATAAAAAAAGGAAGATTCCAGTAATAGAAACCTCCTGATTTTTTAAAAATCATTAATGCTTTTTATCTTGATGTTTTTTTAAAACCTTTGCTGCTGAACTCTTTTGTTTAGGGGATGAAGATTTACTGCCTAAAGTTTTTCCTGCCTTACCCAATTTCCCACCTGAATGAGTTGCCATATGTTTCACTCCTTTCTTTATTAATCTAATAATAGTCTATGGAATATAACTTCCAGCTATTCATTACAGAGAGAGAAAATTAATGTTATGTAGTAATAAAATCTTCTTCCCCTGAGGTGTTACAGCACCTTAGGGGATTTCACTTTCCAGTTGAGTGTTATAACATTAAAAAAATTTCCTTTTATTGTTCTCTCTGTAATTTAATTATACTTCAGCACGAAAAATAACACAACATATAGTTAATGAATTAAAATTTACACTACATATAGATTTTTAAGTTATAATAATCCTCTGTTTCCATAACTAATTGATACGAGTTATGACTATCCCTAAAAGAATTAAAAATAAGAGCTGTAAAAAAAACCGACACAACATAGTACGTACGAAAACACGTACGATACTACAGACTTTTTTCTGTACTCGAATAATGTTCTATAGTATACTTTATTTAAATGAAATAATAGGAGTTGATCACGATGGGTATTCATATTCCAGAAAGACCTAAGTTCAGCGATGAACAAATCACAGCAGCTGGAGTTGCTTCTAAAACGTTCGGCAAAGTACGAGCTGCTGCAAAAAATTCACCCCAATATATTTTGGCCAACAACAAGCTCGACAGTGTTGTGTTAGATTACGCACACTACCTCAAAATGTATCAAGAGCTTGAAACTTACCGCGAATTATTTTATATGGACGAAATCGCCCGTCGTGCTGAATACGCTGATACGCATCCCGAAGACTCTATCTCACTACGCGAAGCTGTAGGGGAAGTTAGTTATGCTCAAATCATGTCTAGTGATCCCGATGAAATTGCAGATGACGAGTTATTCGAATAAATGAGCCAAGATCGGTTTAAGATTCGGTTCGATAAGAAGGCTCAAAGGGAATACGATAAGCTAGATGGCAGCGTAAAAGGACATGTGAATAAGGGATTAGCAAAGCTACGAACACGGGCTGATACACTTGGAAAAGAACTCGAAAACAAGCGAAATATGAAATTGCATGGTTGTAAGGAATTGAAGTTTAAAGGCAGTGGCATTCGAGTTATTTATCGAATTACAGGTAGAACCGAGGACGAGTTAGAAATCGTCATGATTCTTGGTATAGGAGATCGAGACGAAGATAAAGCATTTAAAGATGCTTCTAACCGGCTTGCAGATTTCTTAAAAAACCTAGAAGACTAAATAATCTTAAGAGACCTCCAGTAAGGAGGTTTTTTTTGATCATACTTTCAACAGTAAGGCTTCATAGTAGAAAGTGTAGACATAATATTTACTCTGCAAAATAATAGAGGAATAGTAAATACAATCCTCTATTTTCTATACTGAAGTGGTATATTTATGGAAAGCAATTAAAAGTGGCACTGTTGATGTGACGGCTTATTGGCATATTGGGTTAAATAATTATGTAATTAAGAGAGCTTTAAACTTCAACAAATGGGTCATTTTGCGAGATAAAAGAATGTGAAAAATAGTAGTCTGAGGAGGCAAGGAATGAAAGATTGTTTATTTTGCTATCCAGAGTTAGAACCAACTCAAAATGTTGCTATGAGCAATGAGTTTTGTATGTTTTTACAGTTAGACCAAGCTAAACAAGAAAGTGTTCTACTTGAAGGTGCAGGAATAATTGTACCAAGAAAACACAGAGAAACAGCCTTTGATTTAACACTTGAGGAATGGAATGCTACATACACACTTCTTCAAGATGTGAAAAGATACTTAGACGAAAAATATCAACCGCAGGGATATAACCTTGGTTGGAATTGTGGTGAAGTTGGAGGGCAGCATATATTCCACTCGCATTTTCATGTGCTACCAAGATATAAAAATGAACCACTTGCGGGTAGGGGTATTAGATATATGTTTAAAGGTCCCAATAATCAAAGACTAGACTCTTAATATTCTTGGTTATTGTTAAATCGTATTACCGCATTAGCGTGCGATTGTTAAGTAAACGTTTTAGAAAAAAGTAACTTGGTAGTGATGCCTTAAAGTTAGAGTTCAAATCTAACTTTAAGGCATCACTACCCTTCGGCTACTCTTTCTTGTTTTTGCTCTTCCCTTTTTTAGGGTTGAAGTGAAGGTGGATTTCATTATGTAAATTCATATGAAGTAAGTGAAATCAAACGAAAATTTGGAGACAAAAATGAGAACAGTATCGACAATCCTCTATTTGTCATAACCAATTGCTATTCTTATACGTAAGCATTGCTATTGAAAATGCAACTACGAATTTTAGGAGTAAATTAATGAATGACTTTTATACAGCATTAGCCTATTTGACTAACGTACTTTATAAACCCCACAATCTGATGTTAACATCGATTCAAGAAGAAAAACAAAATTCTATGTATGGTGCGGGCACATTCCAACTGTCTTCTAGAACAATTCGATTCCGAGTAGCAAATGTCACACCTCGAAAAACAGGACAGTTTGTTGCGTTTTGGGAAAAAGACGAAAACAATAAAAACCAACCTTATTCGTATGACGAAGCACCCTACTTATTAGTGGTAACCGTATTTAAAAATAATGATAATTTTGGTCAGTTTGTTTTTCCGAAAAAAGTTCTCCTTAAACAGGCCATTCTTCAATCTAGTCTGACAAAAGGAAAAATGGCCATGCGGGTTTACCCAAGCTGGGATAGTCCCACTAGTAAACAAGCGATGAAAACGCAGGAATGGCAGTTGCCTTATTTTGTTGATATGCGTCTCTCCAGTCCATTACTCAAAGAAAAAATCATAGAACTGTATTGCTTATAACTTTCTGTGATTTGGTCTTGAGTGTTATGAAAATGGATTTTATTGATTTTAGCTTTGCATCGGTAGGCGCAGAATTATGAAATTTTATGTTTCCAGAATCATCTACCACTCCATATTAAAGGGTAGAAAATCCAATTTATAAAGAATGAACGTTGGACTATCGATTGTACGATTATTAAATAACGTTTTTTTATTAACGTATAAAGGCTTAACCAAAAACAAGCTGCGCTGAACCTAGCATTCCTGCATCATTTTTACATTTAGCTACTGTTACTTCCAAAGGATTAAGCAACAAGGTCTTCAACCGCTCAATGAGGTCATTGATCCAGTACGGGACACGCCTCCGCCAATGACCACTACTTCTACATCCAAAACTCTTGAATAATGGCGCTTGTCTTAAGATCCACATCTTTTTTCACCAGTTCTTCTGATGTACATTGACGTCTTACTTTTGCGCAATTCTGCAGCCTGGCGAGAGAGTACGCTTGATCATGATGGATCTTCCTAATGTTTTGTCTATTCATATTGCGTTTCTGTGCTAAACTTTCAATTCTGTGATTTGTTCAAATACTTCTTTTTTAAATCCTTCTGTATAGGAACCATTTTTTCGGACGCCACTCCCAAAGTGATACTCACTAGACTCCACAGCTTGATGAATTTCTTCTATATTCGTCGAAGTTAATCCGCCACCACAAAGAATAGAAGGACCTTCCATTTCTTTTGATAGCTCGACTAACTTTCTTAACTCATGCTTCCCTTTCAAACAATCCATATGACCGCCTGATGTTAAAATCCTTTTCACCTGTTTTTTATAGTTAGTTAATACCCTGTATGCGCTCAACTGATCGTCAATTTCATCAAAAGCGCGATGAAATGTTATATCGAGTTGATCAGAGAGCGCGATAATTTTTTCTAGTGCATTTTCATCTAGTGTATAATCTTTTTTTAAAGCTCCAAATACGATTCCATGACCACCTAAATTCAACACATTTTTGACGTCTTCAATAATTGTTTTTACTTCTGAATCGCTATAGAAAAAGTCGCGACTGTGAGGGCGTATCATCACTTGAACCGGTATCGTGACACTGCTAAGAACTCGCTTAATTGTTTCAAAACTCGGTGTTAATCCTCCCTCATTGATTGCCGAAACAAGCTCTAACCTTTCCGCGCCCATTTTTTCTGCTCTAATTGCTTCTTGTTCGTTTTGGACAATTACTTCTATTATCATTTTTCAGTTCCTTTCAGATTGAGCTGCTTCTATCCATAACTTGATGCCGAAACCCGATGTACCAGATCCATCATAATTTTCTTTTTTATGATTTTACCTTATTAGACCTATAAAAATTCGATTTTGTTCTAAATTTTTTTAACTTCTATCTCTAACCCAATCATTTCACTTTTCCCATATACATCCTATTTTTGCACTTTCCCCATTTAAAAAGAACAGCATTTTCTAATGTCCACTTAGTTGTATTGAAATACTTATCATTTTACACGACAAAAAAGCAACTATTATTTTTATTCCGTTTTCCGAATTAGGGATTGGGGTTCACTTTTTTTTGCAATTCATGCAAGAGAATTCGCGCGCCCGTCAGACTTAAGGTAAGCCCTGGTGCAAATTCCTTATTTCCTGCTGAAACTTCACCTGTCACTAAACAAGCACCTGCCGCTTGGTGTTCTTTCGGAGTAACAATGCTTCCGTATGGGTCTGTGTTCTTCACGATTCCTGTAGTTTTCATGGCTCGACTCTCCTTTTTAATACATCCGCAGCCTGGTCAGGTTTACTTTGTTACCGGCATAAATCAGTATGTTGAATGCCTGATTTGTTTTTTAGCATTTCAAGATACATAAAGAACGTATGTTCTCATTGTATCACTTATTCTCAATTTATACGCATAAAATTTAGGAAAAAAGTCTGTAGAATACATTTCTTTTCAAATTTTTCTTGTCCGATATGCATTTTTTTTCATTTTTCTTTTTTCTTTGCTCAAAACAATGAAAAAAAAGCTAAGTGGATTCTTATTGAAGATGTAGACAGTAAAAACAAACGCTTCGTTTTTCACCAAAGAGGAAAACGTACAGAAACAAAAAAGCCTTTCTGTTGAATGCTAGAGCAGTTGCAATTAGTGTTGAGGCAATAAGAGTGACTTGGCATGAAACATGAGCTTTCAAATATTAAAAAATATGTTTACACCGGGAGGACTTGACTCGAATTGAAAAAATAGTACGCCTACCACTCGCTGATTGTGGTGATTTATACGCCCGTGCTTTTGTACTGTTTGCTCCATAATCTATTTATACCTGTTTTAATTGCGGCTATACTCGGAATACCACTCTTCATTTTAAATCACCAAAAAAATCATCCTGCTAACATTCGCAAATTGGTAAAATAAAAAAGAATATTCATGATAGTTATAGTTATTTTATTGTGTTTGGAATAGATCTTGCGCTCCGGATCCTGGAGTGGCCAGAATGCTCAGCACATTGAGGCTCTTTTTATTAGGAATCGGACTAGTAGACTGCTCATTTCGATTAAAGACTCACGCTTCCAACCGATCTGGCCACGAAGACTCCCGTGGGACAGCGAAAGCTGAAGACCCCGCAGGAACGCCAGTGACGAGGAGGCTGAAGCTGAGCCCACAGGAAAGCGAAGTGGCCAGACCGGTTGGATTTATACGCCGTTATTCATTTTTGGGATACTTTGTCTACAGTCTAAAAGAACCTTGCTTTCGCAAGATTCTTTTTTTATTTTTTAAACGATCTGATGACATCTTTGAATTTGAGGCGGTTCCCGTAGTTTAATGAACCAAACTTGTAAATGTGAATGGACAACGCAGCAAATAATACGACTGTTAACACCATGATTGTACTGGAAATCAACAGAGATGTCATCGGTACACTTGTCAGCATGTAACGAATCGGCATCGTAAATAGCGAGATAAATGGAATGAACGACGTGACTTTCACGATGGTGTTATCCGGTACGTTCATTGCGAACGTTGCAGCGAGATAAGCCAAGACAAACAAGAACGTAATCGGCGTAACGGCAGAGTTTACATCTTCCACTTTTGAAACCAAACTTCCTAAAGCAGCATAGATAAACAAGTATAAGATGTAACCTAACACTGAAAACAAAATATAGATCAGTAGCACATCTATTGTCATGGATCCTTGCACCATATCCAAAAGGACTTCAGGGTAATTCTCTTTATTGAGCATAAATCCAATGACACCAAATACAATGAGCGATGCGACTTGTAAAATACCGGTCAGTCCTACTGCTCCTACTTTTCCAAGTATCAATGTTCGTGGATTGCTCGATGTGATGAGCAGTTCCATCGTACGTGAGTCTTTTTCTCTTGCTACGGATGTTGCCACGTTTGCTCCGTACAAAAGAATGAGCAAATACATCGTAATCATGACAGCAAAAGCAATCGCTGTTCCTGATCTAGCGTCTTTACCTAGATAGACGGTTTCTTGTTCAATGGGTTGATTTAAAATTTCGCGTACTTGTTGGCTATCCAATCCTTTTTCATCAAATAATCGATTTTCATTCAGTTGTTTTAATTGTGACTCAAAAGCCATTTGTTCAGTTGAAAACGTTTTGCTGTCGTAGGAGATATAGGTATAGCGGTCGTAGTCTCCAACAACAAATCCAGAAGCTACTTCTTCCCTTTGAACTGCATCTTTTAGTTCTTCTTCCGTCGAATAGGTTTCTTCACCTAACACGGGACTGAGGACTTTTTTTAGCTCGTCATTTTCGTATACTAACGTAAATTCCTCACCGGCTCTATTTGCATCTTCTTCTGTTTCTTCACCTTCAAACCAAATCATAAAAGTAGGAATCGTGGTAATCAGTAGCACAATCACACACATAATGGCTGTTGTCACGAGTAGGCTTTTCTTTTGAATCATTCCACGCAATTCGAAGTTAAAAACGGTTTTAAGCTTTTTCATTTTTATCACCTGTTTTCTCAATGAATATTTCTTGAAGACTCGGTAAGTAATCCATAAACATCGTAAGCTCTATTCCTTGGCTGAATACTCCTTCAACAAATAACCGTTTCGTTTCATTTGGATGAAGCGTTAAAATAATGTCTTCTTTTTCAATTGTGTAATCATATGCTGTTAAAAAGTCTAGATTTTGCTGATCCGCAACTCTCAAACGGAGCTTTCCTTCGCCCATTTGTTTTCTAATGTCATTTAAGTCGCCACTCAATACAATCTTGCCGTCATTGATAATAGCAATGTCATCGCAAAACGACTCGATATACCCCATTTGGTGGGAAGAAAAGATAATGATTCGATCTTCTCTTATGTAATTTAATAAAGAATCTTGAAACATTTTTGAGTTGACTGGATCTAGACCCGAAAATGGTTCATCCAAAATCAAAATATCCGGTTCACAAATAAAGGCTTGTGCAATTTGAACTTTTTGCTGATTTCCTTTAGATAGCGTCTCAAGTTTTTGGTCTAAATAAATAGTAATGCCAAATTCTTCAGCCCACTTTTCCATCGAATGCTGAGCTTCTTTTTTGCTAGCACCTCGGAGTTCGGCGAAATAAACCAATTGGTCTTTCACTTTAAATTTCGAATACATTCCGCGTTCTTCAGGCAAGTATCCGATTCTATGATCGGTCGGTTTAAATTCTTTGCCGTCCATCAGAATTGATCCACTATCTCCTTCAAACACGTCCATCAGAATTCGCATGGATGTTGTTTTCCCCGTACCATTTCTCCCCAAGTACCCAAAAATTTGTCCTGAGTTAATCGTTAAGTTAATCCCTTTTAATACATGTTTGTCGTTAAATGATTTGTGTAACTCTTTTATGACCAAATCCATTTTGACACCTCCATAAAAGTAATCTGTGCAGATTTTTTAAAATATTCGCTCTTTCAATTCCTAGACTCCATCTTAACATAGAATAAATTTCATGTGACGATGGATAGACGCTTAGGAAAGTAAGCATTACAGCGACTTAATGATGCGTCATATTCGTTTTGTGTCCTCTCCTCCACCTGACACTCTCTTCAAAAAAAGTTAGAGAAAAAATGAGTTTAACCGATTGACGCAGCAGAACATTACATTATTGGATTAGTCTAAAAAACAAAACGATCTACTCTCTTTTCGAACAGAGGTAGATCGTTTCGTTTGTTTTGATTTTATTGCTTTTTAATCGTTATTCATTTAAAATTTCTTGCCGTCGTCATATGATTTGCCTGTTTTTAATCCGAATAGGAACCAAATCAAACCGCCGACGCCGAAAGTGAAAATGGTATCGCCAATCACACGCAACCAAACCAGATTCTGCATGTAATCCAGTTTTAAAAATTCTGCCGAGCGAGCATACCACATGCCGTGTTCCATACTGGCTAACACTTGCATAATGCCAACAGGCAATAAACTTAATAAACACATCGTCAGTAAGCCAATATTTAAAGACCAGAAAGAAAAACTAAGTAATTTGGTTTTCCAAGGTCTTTTTCCTGTTAATCCTCTAATCACAAATAGTAACAAGCCAATACCCAGCATGCCGTACACACCAAAAAGTGCAGCGTGTGCGTGTAAAGGTGTTAAGTTTAATCCTTGCATGTA
Source organism: Caryophanales bacterium (assembly GCA_038243515.1). Classification (GTDB taxonomy): domain Bacteria; phylum Bacillota; class Bacilli; order Bacillales_A; family Planococcaceae; genus Planococcus. The sequence continues at coordinate 17,232 of JBBSRA010000025.1, read as the reverse complement.
GTAAAGAGCGATAGGTGGATTGATGAGGAAACCGAATATGCCGGCACCTAGTAAATTCCAAAACGATACAGATACGAAAAAGTAAATCGGCCATTTGTACCGACTAACCCAAGCCATTGCTCGACCATGCCTAAAGTTATCATATGCCTCGATTCCGATTAATAGCAATGGCACAATTTCCAATGCGCTAAATACAGAACCAAAAGCAATCACGCCTTCAGGTGTTCCTGCGAAATAGTAATGATGGAAAGTTCCAATGATTCCACCTGCGAGAAAAATTGTCGTCGATAGTAAAACCGTTGCGGTCGCGGTCGCAATACGAACTAAGCCCATTCGCGCAAACAAGAACGACAAAATCACTGCAGCAAAGACTTCGAAAAATCCTTCAACCCATAAGTGAACAACCCACCATTGCCAATACGTAATAATGGTCATATGCGTATCTTCACCCCATATTAAACCTGGAACATAAAATACAGGAATGGCAGCAGAAGAAATTAAAAATAAAATTAAGAGATGTCGATCTCCTTGTCTTCGTTTTATTGCAGGTATCAGAGTTCTAGCGATTAAGAACAACCAAACAAACAGACCAATCGCTAAGAAAATTTGCCAAAACCTACCCAAATCAATGTATTCATATCCTTGATGACCAAAGTAAAAGTTATGTGATAAGTCGGTGATGTAGCCTTTCACAGCTAACCATTCACCAAGCAAAGATCCTGCAACAATGATGACTAGGCAAACAAATAAGAAATTTACACCCAGGCGTTGACGCTTGGGATCATAACCCAAAATTGCTGGACCAAAATACAGACCTGCAGCAAGCCACGCTGTAGCTATCCAGAAAATAGAAAGTTGCTGGTGCCATGTTCTGGTAACAACATATGGAAACCATTCATCAATAGGAAGACCGTATAACGCGCCACCTTCTACAGCATAATGCGCGGTGACTATGCCTAAGCCTACTTGGGCAATCATCATGATAACAACTAACCAAACGTATTTATAGATAGCTTTCATCGAATCTGTTTGTGTAACACTCAGGAGTGGATCTGTAGTTGGTACGGTAACTTTATCTGCATATTTTTCTTTGCCTCTTAAGGCAGTGTAATACCAGACCAGTGCACCTGCGGCAGTAATAAGAAAAATAACACTAATAAATGACCAAATTAAGAGAGAGTCTGCCGGTTCATTATCAATCAATTCTTCACCTGGCCAGTTATTTGTATAGGTAATCGTGTCTCCTATTCGGTTAGTCGAAGTAGACCAAGTCGCCCAAAAGAAAAAAGCAGCCAGTTTTTCTCGGTCTTCGAGTTTAGGAACACTATTTGAAGTAATGGCAATATCTTCTCGGTACTTATTGAGACTTGGATCGTCGCCAAATAACCTTTCATAATAATCCGAAACGTAATTGATTGCTTCCGCTCTATCAGCAGAAACTGTGATTTCACCTGTATTTTCGTCGTATGTATTGGTACGAATTTCTTTCTTTAATCGCAACTTCAGCAAAACTTGTTGTTCTTCTGCCAGATTGTCGTATACATCTCCATGTTCTGCAACAGCCCATTTATCGATAATATAGACCAGCTCACGGTGAAGACCGTCTGCTGTCCAGTCAGGAGCAACATATGCCCCGTGTCCCCATACGGTTCCAATTTCTTGTCCGCCCATGCGTTCCCACACATTTTGACCTTCTTTAATTTCTTCTTCTGTGTAAATCACTTCGCCACTATCGGTTACAATTTGACTCGGAATTGGCGGTTTTTCTTGATAAATTTTAGTTCCGAAAAATAATAATACGGCAAATGAACTGAAAAAAACAATGCTTAACCACACCCACAATTTTCTATATTGCATCCAACCCATCTCCTTCTTTTTAATGTACTTATCGTTTTAAAAAACTCTAAAAATTCAGTTTTTATTTTTTTAAAAAATAAAAACATCACTTATAGCGATGTGAAAAGTACTCGATATATGCCTGTAGAAGAATCTCTTTATGAAAATAATAGTAGAGATGATAAAAAAATTATAGAAATATAGATATCTTTGGTCTAGTGAAGTCTACCTTAGAGCTAAAGAAATGTAAATGTATAACTGAGAAAACTAACAAGATCGCAAAGCTCTTTTCAAAAAAAATCAGTAGATTGCTTAAAGTTAATTGGTTTATCACGGTGTTTATTGCTTTAATAAAGCTCGGTATAATTACAACACTAACACAAGAAGCAGATGATTTTATCCAAATTACAAAAAGAATGAAAACTATATCGAAAAATTAATAAAAGAATTCTTAGTATAGCAGCAGGTAACCAAGAGTTCGCTACTAAAACCACTTGTGGTTAATGATGGTGCGTGACCAGCCATAACATGAATTTCTTGATAAGGGAAAAAAGGCGAGTCGCGCGCTCACTCTTCTTTTTTCCTTGTTGACGAGCATTGAATTCCCTCAAGTTGCCACATCAAAAAAATTTAAGATAAAGAAACGTTCTAAAGTTTACAGAGCTCTTCGTTTTTAGATAATCTCTATCATTGCATACGGTCATTTGAAGGGATTCCATCCCATCTAGAAGAAGCACTGGATATTTTAGGTTTCTCTACCTTGGCGCGATTTTTTTGAGAAATTCTTATAACAAAAACAAAGAGTTACTGGACGATTAATGTACACCTTGTCTTTTCAAAAAAACGCATCAACTCTAGAGCGATTTAAGCTCAGGGTTGATGCGTTTTCTTTATACAATGAAACCTTATTCCTTTATCCCCATCGATTTTTTATATCCTTCTAAATACGTCTTTTCAGACGAGCTACTCATATCAAACGAACTCATGGCCCGGTGCCAGTTTGGATAGATTGGTGCAGGACGCGCGGTGGATTCGATTTTTTCATGCTCTTCTTGAGTTAATTTAATGTCGAAAGATGCAATGTTTTCTTTTAATTGCTCTTCGTTGCGAGCCGCGATGACAATGGGTCCGACGTTTGGACGGTCTCTGACCCACGCATAGGCGATTTGCGGTACTGATGCGTTATGATTCGCTGCAACTTCTTCTAATGCATCAATGACTTGGTACAAACGTTCTTGGTCTTGAACCCAGGGCTCTGGCCATCCGCCGCCTTGTCTTGTGTTCTTAGGCGCTTTTTTTTTGCGTCCTATTTTGCCGTTTAGTAAGCCTTCACCGAGCGGACTCCAAATCATCGAGCCGATGCCGAGCTCTTGGCCTGCTGGAAGCAATTCGTATTCCGCTTCCCGTGCTTCAGGGGTGTAGTAGATTTGTTGGGTAATTGGTGGAATCAAACCAGATTGCTCTGCGACAGTAAACGTTCGCGCCATTGCCCATCCGCTATAATTGGATACACCCCAATGACGGATCTTGCCCGATTTCACTAGACTGTTCATCGCTTCGATGGTTTCTTCGACAGGCGTTTGTCCGTCCCATAAGTGGACGAGGTAGACGTCGAGATAGTCTGTTCCTAAACGTTCGAGTGATTGATCGATCGATGTTAAGATATTGCTTCTTGAAGCTCCCCTAGCGTTAGGGTTATCGCCTAATTGAAAACCTGTTTTCGATGTCAGCAATAACTCGTCGCGGCGTCCTTTAATGGCCGCTCCCAATACCCGCTCTGCATCGCCTTTAGAATACAGATTGGCGGTGTCGAACATGTTGATGCCAGCGTCGAGTGACATGTCCACCATGCGTCGTGCTGTTTGTTCGTCGACATTCCCTGCTGCTCTAAACCCATTTGTTCCACTAAAAGGGACCGTTCCGAGTATGTACTTCGGAACACGTAAGCCTGAATTTCCTAAATAAATATACTCCATAATTACCTCCTTGTAAGGACGTGTTTTATTTTTACATTGATAAGTTTCGAATCTCCTGTGATGCTGTCAGTAAACTGCTTGTCATAGAAGATTGGAATCGTTTGATTTTGAAGATCCTTATAATAGAAAAACAGATACAATCTCTCTCAAAGAAAGTTTGTATCTGTTTTATTTAAAAGGTTTTGTTAACTTGTTGGTTTTGGAAAAAGCGCTTTCCCGTTTTTAAACAATGTCCACATGCTCACAGCTAGCAAGATCACAATTCCACCTATCAGAACGGCTTGAATGGTCGCCGACATTGATGGCGTTAGTACTCCGCTGTTATAAGCGCTATAGATGCCGAAGAAAGCCCAGGCAATCGGAAGTGGAAATGCTGCATTTTTGTACAACGCCGCGTAAAAGAAGACAAAACCAATGGCAACAAACAAAATAACGATTGTCCAAATTGAATCAGAAATGCCAAAGCCGCCCCACTCTTGTTGCACTAAAAACAACGAAATGTTCAAAATGGTCGCGATAAAAACCCATGAAGCGTAAAGTGTAAAACTAATTCCTGCAAGCGTACTCGGAAATTGAGAGCGATTGATCGTGATCCTTTTTACGATAAAAACTAATGAGAACAACAGTCCAAAAATCAAGATCGTTGAGATGCCCAATAATTCGTAAGAAAACGTAACAATCCATGCCATATTAAATAACGCACTTGCGATAAAGAGTGGCGATGTCATTCGAATTAATTTCCCTACGTGTTGATCTTTTCGCTTAATAAAGAAATAAACCAGTGTCACTAATAACAAGGTATAAATAACTCCCCAAATTGAAAACGCAAACGGTGCCGGTGAGATAAGCGTCATGTATTTATCGGATAAATCTTTTTGGCTCATCCCATTAAAAAATCCAGACGATCCAAGGTAATTTATTCCTAAAGTTAAAAAATAAAAAACCAAATTCAAAACGGCGTAGAGCTTTGTTTTCTTGAGTGTTTTGTCATCCATTTAGATTGCGCCTCCTATTTTGGATTGTTGGTCTTAAAATGGTTTGAGATTTCTAAAACAAGACTGCCGATGCCTATAAAACTGGCAATCACGTTTTCTTGCTTGTTACGGTATAGAATTCCCTTATCTTTCTCCTATTAAACTACACACCAGAGCGGATTCGCTGCTATTCAAAGTTTCGCATAGTGTCTTTATTCGAAAGTTTTATAATAAATGGATAAAGTGCTAAAAACACGATCATTAACGTGGCTGTTAGTACGATGATGCCTAGGCCATCTAAATCTAAAACCAGTGTTAGCATAATAACAAGAAACGCAGGAATATAACCAAAAATACCGGTTAGTTTTCTAGACTTAGGGACAATGTATTGTGTCGTTCCACAATACGGACACGTTGCATTATTTTTGAACTTTACCGTTTGCAAGACAACTTTTTTCCACGTCCATTTCTGGCCGCAGTTTTCACAGGTTGGCATGATTTCACTCCTTGTTATGTTGTTTTCTTTCTATTGTCTGTATCCATATAGCGTACAAAGTATGCGCCAGTTATTAACAGCACCACCGTTAAAGTCATCGTGATGATGCCCAGAACCCCTAGCCAATATCCTGCTAAATTGATGACACTGATCAATAGAAAACAAATAGATGTCACCAAACCTTTTAGATTTTGAGTAGCTGACTTTTTCTTTTCAGTGATGATTTTATTGATCGCAATCGCTAGAACGATGATTATGAGAATAGTAAATACAATTGACCACAAAATTAATCTCTCCTTTAGTTGCTTGTTACTTTATCTACGTAGCGAGTAGAAATAAGTTTCCTTTTTCTTTATTTCACGCTGAATTCAATAATGCCTAGAGGATTTATTTTTAAATCTCAACCTAATATTCCACTTAATGGATATACTTGCCGGGTTAGCTCAAATACTGTCCATTATGCACCAAATACTGTCCAACATAGCTCAAATACTGTCCAAATTCCTCAATTTACAAGCCGAATACCTTTTTCCAGAAAAAATTTCTCTCCTTAACTTGTAACCACTTGTAAAAACTAGTTCGACTTTTATACGGCGGCCGTGTACAGGATTACCGCTGCTGACTGGTTTGTTCGCTTGGAGCAGATAGTCACTTCCTACAACAAAAACTGAAATTGAAAGACATATTCAGTATGCTCAGCAGTTTACTTAACAACAACAAAGGGAAGCTATTCATTACTACCGTTTTCAAATCAGAGGAGGAAAAAATTTTGGGACATTTTATTGAAGTGGAAGATGGCGTGAACATTTATGCAGAAGATATTGGATCAGGACAGCCGGTTGTCTTTATCCACGGCTGGCCGTTGAACAGCAAATCGTTTGAGTCGCAAGTTAGTATTCTTGCGCAGCAAAATTTCCGGTTTATCGGCATCGACCTTAGAGGTTACGGAAAATCAGATAAGCCGTGGGCAGGTTACGATTACGATACAGCAGCTAGTGATGTTAAAGCAGTCATTGACCACTTAAAACTTGATAACTTTGTGCTTGCTGGATTCTCAATGGGCGGACCGATCGCCATTCGCTACTTAACGAAATATGGTCAGCAGGGCGTGGACAAATTGCTATTGTTATCGGCAGCGGCTCCGTTGTTCACTCAGCGTGATAATTTTAAATATAACTTGAAGCCTGAAGAAGTGGACGATATTATCAAACAGATTAAAGAAGATCGTCCGGCCTTTCTCGCTCAATTTGCGGAGATGTTCTTTGAGCAGAAAAAATCATCTGAATTCTTACATTGGTTCCAAATGCTTGGCCTTGAAGCTGGCGCTCATTCAACCGTTAACTCTGCAATTGCATTGAGAGACGAAGATTTGCGCGACGAGTTGGCAGGAATTATGCTTCCAACAGCTATCTTCCATGGCAAAAAAGATCAAATTTGTACTTATGAATTGGGCGAAGAAATGGCAAAGCAAATACCTAACTCGGTTCTTGTTCCTTTTAAAAACAGTGGACATGGCATCAATGCCGATGAGCCTGAGCGCTTTAATACCGAATTATTGAGTTTCTTGAAAAGCTCTGGCGTAAAATAAGGACAGTTTAATGAGCAAGAAAAGACGGATGATTAATCCGTCTTTTTTTCACGAAAAAGTGATCTAAATTTAAACCTCTCTCGTTATGTCTATAACAGATTTAAAAAAAGGAGTGTTTTGAGATGAAAATAGAATGGAAAAAGGTTTTAGTACCTGTACTCGGAGCTGCACTTTTGCTACCTGGTATGGCATCAAACGCATTAGCAGCTGAAACTTCACAAACAGAAACAACAGGCGTGGAACTTCGCGCAACTTTGGATTCTTTATTGTCTGAGCATTACGCGTTAGCCGTTGATTCGATGATGAAGATTTACGATGGAGACGAAGCGGCTGAAGCATCTATGGCAGCACTTGATGCTAATGCAGCTGATATGGAGCCTGTTATTGCTTCTGTTTATGGTGAAGAAGGCGGCGCGACTTTCGTGGAAATTTTCGATAAGCACAATACTGGAACGGATGATTATGCCGAAGCGGTCAGAGATGGCGATGACGCAATGAAAGAAGAAGCCTTGGGTGAAATTCAGTCTTTCGTTGACGACATGGGCGCATTTCTTGGAACAGCAACAGAAGGCAATCTTCCAGAAGACGACGCAACTGCAGCACTTCGCGAGCATGAAGACTTTGTTCAAAACACATTTGATCTTTATGTAGAAGGCGACTATGTAACGGCTTACACTTCTTACTTGGATGGCTTTAAACAAATTTTTGGAGCTGGCAGCGCAATCAGTGGAGCGATTTCGACTCAGTTCCCCGATCAGTTTTCTGATCCAAACACACCAGCGGGTGATTTCCGTGCAACGGTGAACCGTATTGCAGCTGAACATTTCGCTTTAGCACAACTGAGTATGACAAAAGGGTATACTGGTTCTGAAGACTTTGACTTTGCTGATTGGGCACAAGATCAAAATACAGAAGAGTTTCGTGCAGCACTTGCTTCTGTTTACGGTGAAGAAGCCAGCAACGAATTCGCACAACTTTGGAACAATCAACACATTTCTGTACAAGGTGACTTGGTTACTGCTGTAGCAGCTGACGACAAAGAGGCTGCAGAAAAAGCAACCAATACGTTAACGAGTACGTTTGCCACAGATCTTGGTACATTTTTAAATAAAGCGACAGAAGATCGCATGCCTTTAGATGAAACCATTGCAGGCGTGAAAGCTCACGAAATGTCAGTCATCGATACGTTCCAACAGTATGTATCAGGTGATTATGCAACATCTTACGAAACCTACCGTATGGGTTATGCAATTATGTTCGATATCGGTAAAGGGTTAAGCGGCGCAGTCGTCGACCAATTCCCTGAGAAATTTGAAAAAGCAGCACCTGAAAAAATGCCTGCTACTGGATTAGGCGGTACGGCTGACCAATCAAACACAATGATTCTTTGGGTTACGTTGAGTACGATGATCCTATTGGTAGCTGGAACCATTACTTATCGTCAAACGAAAAAACAACACTAATACTCCAGAGAGAGCCACTCGCTCTCTCTGTTCCCACTTAGAAAGGAGGAATGACAGATGAAGCAACTTGTCACGATGGGCACTTCCATCATTTTATGTCTCGCTTTGTTTATCATCTTGAAGCCATTGGCCGCGAGTCCAAACTTTGAAGAACAAATTGAACAAGTTAAGAAAACCGAAAAAAAAGAAGAAGTTAAAAAGGAAGAAGTGTCTGGCAATTACGTCGACAAGATTGCTGAATTCCCCATTCTTCCAGAACAACGTGAAAAATTACAAATGCTGCAACGCGAACGTCAAGAAAGCATAAAAGGCATGGAGCCTATGAAAATTGAAGTTTCTTCGATTGGTGTTGATGCTGCTATTGAGTCGACCGGTATTTTAGAAAACGGCGCAATGGGTGTACCTGAAGATGTTGACCAAGTTGGTTGGTTTGAACCCGGCTTTCAAGCAGGCGCAAAAGGCCATGCTGTTTTAGCAGGTCACGTCGATAGCTTAACGGGTCCAGCCGTCTTTTATGAACTCGATAAAGTGAAAATCGGTGAAACGGTCATTTTGACGGGACCTGATGGACGCGAAATGGTTTTTGAAATAAAAGACTTAACGAGCTATGAAACGGACGATGCACCGATTGAAAAAATATTTGGTAGTTCCAACAAACGTCTCATTAGCTTGATTACGTGTACAGGTGATTTCAACCGCAATATTGGTTCTCACGAAGAACGTTTAGTCGTGACAGCTGAGCTGGTTTCAGATTCAAGCGTTTCAGACAAAAAACCTAAACCACCAGCAAATGTATTAGCAACAGCGTTCAATATTTCTTGGCACGCCGTGCGTGACGATGCAATCATTGGTTACCGCATCTATGAAGAAAATATTGAAACAGGCGAAATGAAAAAAATCGAAACGGTTTCGCTGTTCGATCGCAAGAAAGTCGAAATCCAAGCAGACGACACGAAGCGTTATTACGTTTCTTCTGTAGATGTCGACTTGAATGAATCTACAAAAGCTGAGGCAGAAATTCAGTAACGAAGACATCGCTCCAGGCAGACGCTTTCTACTTTTTCTTCTTAGTGATTTCTTAAAAATCGATAATGCATTGAGTAGACTTTCTAACAAGTCTCTAAAAATAAAAACTGAGGACAAAAAGTGAACTACTTTTCGTTCTCAGTTTTTTGATTGTTACTATAAGCTGATTGAAATGGAGGTGGCTTAGCGCTTCGTCCGCGGAAAGCGTCTACGCAATGGAAATCTGCCAACCTCTAACAACATTAAAAGGACTATCACCAAAAACCATTTCACCTGATTTTTTGGAACAGTCCTTTTTAATGTTATTATTCAACAAATTGATTTTCTCTGCATGTTTTTTCGTGGCGGAGCAACCATTCTTTTCGAGGTAATGTGCCTGCGTAACCGGTTAGTTTGCCATTTGCTCCGATAATGCGGTGGCAAGGTACAACAATGTTTAGTTTGTTTTTGCTGTTGGCGTTGCCAACAGCTCTGACAGCTTTTTCGCTGCCGACGGCTTTGGCGATTGCGCCATAAGAGACGGTTTCTGCATACGGAACATCAATCAATGCAGTCCACACTTTTTGCTGGAAATCGGTTCCGGTAGACTCGCAAGCAAATGTAAAATCCATGCGTTGCCCTTTGAAATATTCTTCAAGTTGCTGTTGGCAATCTTTTAATACTTGCGGACTTTCTGGAGAAATCGGTGCGCTCACTGTACTTTTTTCACAGAATAAAATAGAGCGGATGGCTTTATCGGTTCCTGTAATTTCCAAGATGCCGATAGGCGATTGGAATTCAATTTTGTGTAGCTGATTCATAATAACGACCTCCATAAATAGAATGTAGCATACGCTTCCCACCCCCGCCAATTTGCCGAAAGCTCGGCAATCTCTGAGAGTGTTGGTTTTCGGTCCATGCTCAATCGGGCTTTTAAGGCATTGTGCAGGCCCACGTCGGCAAGTGGAAAAGCGGATAGGTCATGCAAACATTTCATCATCACATAATTAGCTGACCAAGCACCAATACCGCGAATTTCCAACAATCTATTTTCTGCGTCAGGCGATTGAAACAAATTTTCTTTGGTCAATTCGCCTTTTGCCATGATTGTGGCTATACCTGAAATGTATTCGGCTTTTCGGCCAGTTAACTGCAATGCTCTCAAATCCGCAACCGGCAAGATCGCGATTTTTTTAGGATGTGGAAACGTCCAATACGTTTTGTCTTCGTAAACTAAGGATTCTCCGTAACTTTCAACAAACCTTTTCTTTAACGTGTAAGCAAATGTTAAATTGATTTGCTGTCCCATCACAGCCCATACTAAGGCTTCAAATAAGTCGGGCACACCAATCATGCGCAACCCGTAATGTTGCTGAACCACAGGGTTTAATACCGCATCGGCTTTAGCCAACACATAAAATCCTTTCAAATCAGTTCTCAAGTCAAACCAATCTTCTATATACGCAACCACTTGCTCGGTTTCACTTACAGAAGCCATACCTAGCGGGAATTCAATGCGTAACGCTCCTGGAACAGCCGTTAGTTGAAACAGCATAAGCTTTCCGTTCAACTTTAGCAATTTGCTGACTTTGTTATCTTTAATTCGGTGCAAGTTTTCTTGTGAAGACCTGCTAAGATGAACAAGACATTCCGCGAAACTAAAATCAGCAGGCGTTGAAATTTCCGTATACTGTGTGTTTTGTGGATGTTTCATCATGCCATCAACTCACTTTTTTTGATATTCCGTTGGTGAGGGACTGATTCGTTTGCAAAAAACGTTATAGGGATTTAACAAGATTGTGCTCGTTGATAAGTATAACGCTTTATCGATTTTAGTATTCCTTCTATTTTACAACTATTCACAAAACGATGCATCTTCAATCACTCCTTTATAGTACTAAACGCCTCGAGCGAAAAAATTTTCTTTCCACTCGTCTTCTCTTATAATGGATAAGGTATCTATGAAAGAAGGAATAGCTTTATGATTCAAATTTTTTGGTATAGTTATGCGGCGTTTCTTGCCACCTCGACGATTGCTTTTTTCATTCATGGTGGCTATAAAAGTCCTATATTTCTAGTAGACTTGGCGTTTACGATCATTGCGTGGGTTGGCTTGTTTGGCTTTGTCACACATTCTCAAATTTTCACTCCGATCGTCTGGCAAGTAATTTTGGCCGTCGTCGTGTTGTGGGATTTACTGTTTTTCTTTTTTATCAAATCACGCTTTGCTGTAAAAGAGCCAGAATCCGCCACAGTCTCGATGACGATTGCTTCGGCTGCGCTCATGTTGCTATTGCTTAGTCCTCTTTATTACGCGCTATTTCACTATTCATTTTAAAAAATTACTTTATCAAAAACCGCTCTCCAAAATTGTTTAGACGACTACGAAAGCGGTTTTTTACGTTACTTCTGAAACTGACCAATAAATCTGTTTAACAGATCCAAGGTTTTGATGTTGCTATTGCAAGTAGTGGTATCTTGGCAAATGTAATTGCCTCGTTTAACAAATTGATCTTGTCCTGAATTTTTCGTTTTGGCAATAAACAGCCCGATTTTGTTGTGGCAGTTACAAATTGTACAAATTCCTTGTTTATGGCTGCGTGTAAAACTACCTTCAACACCAATCAATTGGCTATTTTTTTCAGCGATTACATACATTAAGTTGGAGCTTTCTGTCCATGCTAGATAAGAAGTTCTATGAACGTTTATGTTTTCGAACTTTGGACCTTTTAGCTTTTTCGCTTTGGGAAAAAGTTTTTTCAAGCTTTGGTCTGTCACTGATTCAAATGGAATAAGGTATGACTGAAGCTGCTCTAAAAACGTTTCTGCATCATTTGCTTCTTTTACTCGTATCAAAGGGTGGAGCGTTTTCTTTTGTGCCTCGGTGAGCGACGGAAACAGCTTTTGAACTTTTTCGTGTGCGAGATGTCGAAGAACGCTCAATACTTCTGCGTCATTGGTACTCGTTTGTGCCGTCAGCAAAATGTTAGTTTGATTTTTGATAAAATTGTATTGGTCATTTCGAATAAAAGCTTTTTCATGTGGTTCGGTGCCACCGCGGTTCGAGTGTGTTTCTTTCACATGAATCATCAGAATCCACTCCTTAAGTTTTTTACGATTCTATTGGCAGAAACTGACCAACAGGTTGAAAAAGTAAATCTTGCCCACAGTTGCAATCAGTCTTTATGATTTCATCATAAAGTATCTATTAGTCATTTTCCATTTAGTTGGTTTTTTGTTGGTGTTATTTTTAGTCGTCAAATCGTGTACACTAAAAAAAGAGCTAGGTCACTAGCTCTTTTTCGTTTTTACTGAGTCGTATATCCACCATCAATCATTAATGTGCTACCTGTAACAAACTCATTTTCAACTAAAAAGACAATGGCGTGTGCAATTTCTTCTGCTTGACCGAGTCTACCGATTGGATGCTTGTCTACCAATGCGTCATAAAAGTCACCTAATGCTTCTTTGCTGACCATGCCCGATTCTACATAGCCTGGTGCTACTGCATTAACGCGAATTTTGTGTTCTGCATACTGTAAAGCCAGTGACTTGGTCATCAGATTCACAGCACCTTTTGAAGCGTTATAAGCAAATGCGCCACCTTCTCCGACCGATCCTAAAATAGAAGAGGTATTGATGATTACACCACCATCACCATTTTCCAGCATGTTTTTAATGGCATGTTTAGCGCCAAAGAAAACACCATCTTGGTTGACCGAAATGACCTTGTGATAGTCTTCGTACGTCAATTCATGTGTTATACCTAGTACGCCAATGCCAGCGTTGTTGACCATGATGTCAACTCTGCCGTAACGTTCGACTGTGGTCGCGATTAATTGTTCAACAGAGGCTTCACTCGCAACATCCACTTCAACGAAAGTTACTTCAGCCCCATTTTTTTGGAGCTGTTGTTCTGCTTGTTGTCCGCTTTCTTCGTTAAAATCAGCGATGATTACTTTTGCGCCTTTTTCAACAAATGCTTTCGCGGTTGCTAGGCCTATCCCTGATGCACCACCTGTTACGATTGCTACTTTTCCTGCTAAATTCATTTATTCTGCCTCCTCGTATTAAAAAAATTATCTTACCTTTAATTAAACATCAATCATCTGAACATTACAATTTATCAGTGTATTTGAATCAGTTTTTCTTTGATCCATTTCATTTGTTTCTTTGCAAGTTTTTTTAATGGATTTTTAAAAAGTGACTTGTTATTTCACATAAAATACTAAAAGCCTAACCAAAGAATTCATCTTGGTTAGGCTTTTTAACTTTCTAGACCTCTTTATTCTTAGCTACTCCACTCTACAGCGAGCCATCCACGTACGCCATTAACGAGCCAAATGGCATCATAGTCTTTTAGTTCTCTTTTTAAAATAATTTTTTCTTCAATTTTTTGTTGATCGAGTAATTGTTGTCTAAATGTACCGGCTAACAAGCCACAGTCAACGGGCGGAGTGAAAAAACGCCCTTCTTTCTCAAGCACAACATTACCAATTGTAAATTCAGTGATTTGCTGTTTTTCATTCCATAGTAAAACCGAGAAAAGTTCCTTTGGTATATCTTCTCTTGCTTTGTCATATACTTCGCGATGAGTCGTTTTATGGAACAAAAACGGATTTTTACTGTCTACTGCTGTCGTTGCCACTGCACATTTCACCGGTTTGGTTAGCGGCAGAATTTTTTGTGACTCCACTCTAACTCGTCCTTGACGATCCACTAACAGCCTTATTTTGTATGTTCCTTTAGAGTATTTTTGTGCTAGTTCTATTAACTCTTTTTCTGCGGTCTCTGTATTTCCCGGGAAATGAAAATATTCTGCAGAGTCTTTCATGCGCGTTAAATGGTAAGAAAGTAATGGATATTTCCCGTCTTCAAGCTTTAAAGATTCAAGTAAACTAAACACGGGTCGCTTAGCTGTCAGCACTTGTGCTTTGGTTTGCAGTTCTTGGTATTCACCTTCAGAAGTCGAATCCCACGTAATGCCGCCGCCAACTCCGTAACAAGCTGTTTCTTTTTCTCGGTCGATGACCACAGTCCGTATTGGCACATTAAAAACAGCTTCTTTTTCAGGCGTGATAAAACCGATAGCGCCGCAATATACTTCTCTTGGCGTTTGTTCTAAAGCGGCTATGTATTTCATGGTGCTAATTTTAGGAGCTCCTGTAATTGATCCACATGGAAACAGCGCTTGAAACCAATCCAAAATTGTCGTGTTTTCTTTTAATTCGGCTGTTACGGTCGAAGTTAACTGGTGAACTGTCGGATAGGTTTCTACTGTAAAAAGTGGCTTTGCTTGAACGGTTCCTTTTCGGGCTAACTGGCTCATATCGTTTCGCAGTAAATCAACAATCATTAGATTTTCAGCTTGTTCTTTTTCAGAAGCCAGCAACACGTTTACATGTTCTTGATCTTCTTGAGTCGTCCGTCCTCTTGGCGCTGTGCCTTTCATCGGTTTTGCTGTTAACTTACCGGCTTGGACTTTAAAAAATAGTTCTGGAGATGCAGACAATATGCGAAACCTCCCCATCTTCAAATAAGCACCATAATCTGCTTGTTGGTTTCGCGCCAATTGGCGATAAAAAGCCAAATCGCTGCCTGTGAATTTCGCAGACAAGCGTTCTGTATAATTAACTTGATATGTATGGCCTTCTTCGATGGCTGTTTTGATTTGTTGGATGCCTTGTTTGTAACGCTCGACTGAACTTGCCATTGTCCACGCAGAGACAGTATATGCTTCTTGCTCATCTCGAAGTGGTGGCATTTTTTGCGGCTCATTGAAAATACCAAACCACACGAGTGGCATTTCACCTGCTGACTGGACATGCATCGCTGGACGAAAAGCTGGAGCTGCTTCATATGACACATAACCTGCTGCATAAAATCCGTCATTTACTGCTCTTTCGACCTTTTCTAGAATAGTTGTTACTTCATCTAACTTATGTGTTTCAAAAACACCGATTGGATCGCTGAAAAAGAGCGGTTCCATTTCTCCAGCTTTGTTTTTAAACTCATACAATAGGTAAGGGTTTGTCATAACTAGCACCGCCTTTGTTCATTCTTTTCCATTGCTTGGCAAGTCTATAGCTGTTTTCCAACATCTGAAAACCTTCTGTCGTTAATACAGATTCGGGATGAAACTGGATACCTTCAATGGGTAAGTGCTTATGACGAACAGCCATGATGGCATCATCTTCTGAACGTGCTGTCACTTCGAGACAATCAGGCATTTTTTCTTCTGATACAAGTGAATGATAACGCGTCACAAAAGTAGGATTGGTAATTCCGTTAAACAGCCCTTTGCTGTCATGTGTCAACTTTGAAACTTTTCCGTGCATTGGTTGTTTTCCTTTGGTCACTTTGCCTCCAAAATGTTCAACGATTGTCTGGTGACCTAAGCACACGCCGAGCACTGGAAAACGGCCACTTAGCGCTGTCAGCACGTCTCTACTCGCACCGGCTGCGGCAGGCCGACCTGGTCCAGGTGAGAGCACAATTAAATCCGGCATACGTTCTTGTAGTTGTGTTGCGGTAAGTTCGTTATTTTGAAAAACAAGTACAGATTGATCTAATTGCTCAAAATAATGAACAAGATTATACGTAAATGAATCTTGGTTATCAATGATGATGATCATGTTACACCTCTTATCTCTACTTTAATTAGATCGATCAGGTGTTTTTATTATACGCTGTGTGTGAGCTCATATGGAAACTTCTCCATCAAAAAAAGCCGGTTTCAACTCTACAACCAGCTTTTTCGGTAACCTCTTATTCAGATGCGAAGAATTCAACACAAATCGGTTTAGTGCGATCTGCTCATTACTCGTGGAACTTTTTGAGCTATTAAGAAACTAAGTAATTTTGTTGAATAACCTCAAAAGCAGCTGACAATCTTGTAGCAAAATCTTCCGGCGCTTCTTCTGAAGATAAATATACACAAAGAATATTAGGGTTTGTATCCACCCGGTACTGATAATTAATAGGCACTGGAATTGGGTGGTGGTGAAGTGCAGTTATAAAACCATCTAGCTCTTCTGGAAGTAAGAATATTTCTGCTTGATTGCAAGCAGTGCCGTCTTTTTTAAGGTTGGTAAACGAAATGTCATGTTCTAACATGCAGTTAAATTGTTTGTTGTGAGAAGAAATACTAATGGATCTTGTTCGCTTGACTAAACAAATTCTTCCCTGTATTTCCACTTCTGCATTCATTAATAGGCCCACTTTTTCAGCTATTTGCTTGAGTTGTCCCATAGTGATCTATCCTTTCTGTTTTTTAATCAATATAGCTAGAGATAAAAACGCCAAAAAGAATCATAAGACTCTCTTCGGCGCTGTTTTACAGCACTAATGTCTGTTACATCCAGCCAAATCATCGATGAATTATATGTTGGTGCGCTTTAGTTTGTTTTTTTGAAACACCTTCACACAAAAAAGAATACCTCACAGAAAAAAATCCCAACATTTTAATAGCTGGAAACGAAGATTTATCTACTTTTTTACTCTTTAAAATCTTATACCCCGTTTATGAAGCTTAAAAACTCTTGAACAAAATAAAAAAACCAGCTGTCGCTGATTTTTCTATTTGATAAGTTCTGCTAATTTTTCGCAGCGAGCCATGTCACTAGGTTGTGGCATTAGTTCTACTTTTAACGTGGCCACCAATTGTGTCTTGACGTATAGCATGTCGCGGAAACGATCGACCGCTCCGCAAAACTCCGCAAAAAAACTGTCACCCGTACCGAATACAGCTGTTCGCAGTTGATTTCGGTCAAGTTGTTCAATTGCGCCATACAGATTACGCAGTTCTCCTGGAATTTCTCCGCTCCCCCATGTATAGGTTCCAATTAATAAATAATCGCAACTAGACAACTCGTCTAATGAGAAATCTTCTATT
>JBBSRA010000024.1:0-31819 GCA_038243515.1 Caryophanales bacterium | reverse complement strand
AGACCTTGTCTCATTAATAATGAGACAAGGTCTTAAATCAACACTCAGCAGCTATTACTTAGTAATTGTAGCAACAACGCCAGCGCCTACAGTACGTCCACCCTCACGGATAGAGAACTTAGTTCCTTCTTCAAGTGCGATAGGAGAGATTAGAGAAACGATCATTTCGATGTTATCTCCAGGCATAACCATTTCTACACCTTCAGGAAGGTTACAAACACCAGTTACATCAGTTGTACGGAAGTAGAACTGTGGACGGTAGTTTGTGAAGAATGGAGTATGACGTCCACCCTCTTCTTTTGAAAGAACATAAACTTCAGCTTTGAATTCAGTGTGTGGAGTAATTGTGCCAGGTTTAGCCAATACTTGTCCACGTTGTACGTCGTCACGAGAAACTCCGCGAAGAAGTGCACCGATGTTATCGCCAGCTTCAGCATAATCAAGTAATTTACGGAACATTTCTACACCAGTTACAGTTGTAGATTTCGGCTCTTCAGTGATACCAATGATATCAACGTTATCACCAATTTTGATTTGTCCGCGCTCAACACGTCCTGTAGCAACAGTTCCACGGCCAGTGATTGAGAATACATCCTCAACAGGCATCATGAATGGCTTATCAGTATCACGTGGTGGAGTAGGAATATACTCATCAACAGCGTTCATTAATTCAACGATTTTTTCTTCCCACTCAGGCTCTCCTTCAAGAGCTTTAAGAGCAGATCCTTTGATAACAGGAATGTCATCGCCAGGGAAGTCATATTCAGAAAGAAGATCACGTACTTCCATTTCAACTAGTTCAAGAAGTTCTTCGTCATCTACCATGTCGCATTTGTTCATGAATACTACTAGGTAAGGTACACCAACTTGACGTGAAAGAAGGATGTGCTCACGAGTTTGTGGCATTGGGCCGTCAGCAGCAGATACTACTAAGATTCCGCCGTCCATTTGAGCAGCACCAGTGATCATGTTTTTAACATAGTCAGCGTGTCCAGGGCAGTCAACGTGTGCGTAATGACGAGAGTCAGTTTCATATTCAATATGTGAAGTATTAATAGTGATTCCACGTTCTTTTTCTTCAGGAGCGTTGTCGATTTGTGCGTACGAACGAGCTTCCCCACCTGATTTTTTTGCAAGAACTGTAGCGATTGCTGCAGTCAAAGTAGTTTTACCATGGTCAACGTGACCAATAGTACCAATGTTTGCGTGTGTTTTTGAGCGATCAAATTTAGCTTTACCCATTAGAAAAATCCTCCTCGAAATATAAGTGTTGGTTTGTTTGATGTGCTGGAATAATAGGGCCCTATTACTCCGAGCATACAAACTATTTATACTGCTTTAAAGTTCGAAATTTAATTATTGACCTTTATTTTTTTTGATAATTTCTTCAGAAATTGATTTCGGTACTTCTTCATAGTGATCGAAGTGCATTGAGAATACACCACGGCCTTGCGTATTTGAACGCAATGAAGTTGCATAACCGAACATTTCTGCAAGAGGTACCATAGCACGAACAACTTGAGCGTTTCCGCGAGCGTCCATACCTTCTACACGGCCTCGGCGTGACGTAATGTCACCCATGATATCTCCAAGGTATTCCTCAGGGATAACAACCTCAACGCGCATAATTGGCTCCAGAAGAACCGGTCTAACTTTTGAAATTGCATTTTTAAGTGCCATAGAAGCAGCAACTTTAAATGCCATCTCATTCGAGTCAACATCATGGTAAGAACCGTCGTACAATTTAGCTTTGATATCGATTAATGGATATCCGGCAATAACACCGTTGTCTAGAGAGTCACGTAGACCCGCTTCAACAGCTGGGATGTATTCACGTGGAACAACACCACCAACGACAGCATTTTCGAATTCAAAACCTGCTCCTTCTTCGTTTGGAGAAAACTCGATCCAAACGTGTCCGAATTGCCCGCGTCCACCAGATTGGCGTACAAATTTACCTTCAACTTTAGCAGTGTCACGGAATGTCTCACGGTAAGATACCTGAGGTGCACCTACGTTCGCTTCTACGTTGAATTCACGACGCATACGGTCAACTAGGATATCAAGGTGAAGTTCACCCATACCCGCGATGATTGTTTGGCCAGTTTCCTGGTCAGTGTGCGCACGGAATGTTGGATCTTCTTCTTGCAATTTAGCAAGGGCTTGACCCATTTTATCTTGATCTGCTTTCGACTTAGGCTCTACAGAAAGAGAAATAACTGGTTCTGGGAATACCATACGCTCAAGAATTACTTGTTGTTTCTCGTCACTCAAAGTATCACCCGTAGATGTATCTTTAAGTCCGATAGCAGCAGCGATGTCTCCGCAATATACTTCAGCAATTTCTTCACGAGAGTTTGCGTGCATTTGTAGAATACGTCCTACGCGCTCACGCTTTCCTTTAGAAGAGTTTTGAACATAAGATCCAGATTTAAGTGATCCAGAATACACACGGAAGAAAGTTAGTTTCCCTACATATGGATCCGTCATTACTTTAAACGCTAAAGCCGAGAACGGCTCGCTTTCATCAGGTCTACGCAATACTTCTTCGTCAGAATCCGGAAGAACACCAGTCATTGGAGGTACATCCAATGGAGATGGTAGGTAATCAATTACTGCATCAAGCATTAATTGAACCCCTTTATTTTTAAACGCAGTTCCACAAACTACTGGATAAAACTCAACATCTAGCGTTCCTTTACGGATACCAGCTTTAAGTTCTTCTACAGTAAGTTCTTCGCCGCTAAGATACTTTTCCATTAAGTCTTCATCAAGCTCAGCAACAGCTTCCACTAATTTAGTGTGCCATTCCTCTGCAAGTTCTTTATACTCTTCTGGAATTTCACCTTCAGTAATGTCAGTTCCTAAATCGTTTGGATAGAAGCGCGCGTTCATTTCAACTAAATCAATAATTGCTGAAAAGTTGTCTTCTGCACCAATTGGTAATTGAACTGGGTGAGCGTTAGCTTGTAAACGGTCATGCAACGTACCTACAGAATATAAGAAATCAGCACCGATTTTATCCATTTTGTTGATGAATACGATACGTGGAACTCCGTAAGTTGTAGCTTGACGCCAAACTGTTTCAGTTTGAGGCTCAACACCTGATTGAGCATCAAGAACTGTAACTGCACCATCAAGTACGCGCAATGAACGTTCAACTTCTACAGTGAAGTCTACGTGTCCTGGAGTATCGATGATGTTAACGCGGTGTTCTTTCCATGAAGCGGTAGTTGCAGCAGAAGTGATCGTGATTCCACGCTCTTGCTCTTGCTCCATCCAGTCCATTTGAGAAGCACCTTCATGTGTTTCCCCGATTTTGTGGATTCTACCTGTATAATATAAAATACGCTCCGTAGTAGTCGTTTTACCGGCATCAATGTGTGCCATGATTCCGATATTACGTGTTTTGTCTAAGGAGAACTCTCTAGCCATGTTGTTTTTCTCCTTCCGTTTCGGATTAAGATGTAAACATCTCGAAAGAAATTACCAGCGATAATGTGCAAACGCTTTGTTTGCTTCCGCCATTTTATGAATATCTTCACGTTTCTTAACAGCTGCACCAGTGTTGTTAGCAGCATCCATGATTTCATTAGCCAAACGCTCTTCCATTGTTTTCTCTCCACGAAGACGTGAATAGTTTACAAGGTAGCGAAGACCTAAAGTTGTACGGCGTTCAGGACGAACTTCAACCGGTACTTGATAGTTAGCTCCACCAACACGGCGAGCGCGTACTTCAAGAACTGGCATAACATTAGTTAATGCTTGTTCGTATACTTCAATTGGATCTTTACCGCTACGTTCTTTAACTAGCTCGAACGCTCCGTATAAAATCTTTTGTGAAGTACCTCTTTTTCCGTCAACCATCATTTTATTTACTAAGCGTGTCACCAATTTCGAATTATAAATTGGATCTGGCAACACGTCACGTTTAGCTACAGGACCTTTACGAGGCATGTATGTTCCTCCTTTCAACGAAGTGAATTCGTTAATTTAAGATATTATTTTTTTACTTTAGGACGTTTAGTTCCGTATTTAGAACGACTTTGCATACGGCCGTTTACTCCAGCTGTATCAAGTGCTCCACGTACGATATGGTAACGCACACCCGGTAAATCTTTTACGCGTCCGCCGCGAAGAAGAACTACACTGTGCTCTTGAAGGTTGTGACCTTCTCCAGGGATGTAAGCATTAACCTCAATTTGGTTTGTCAAACGTACACGCGCATATTTACGCAATGCAGAGTTTGGTTTTTTAGGTGTCATCGTACCAACACGAGTACATACTCCACGTTTCTGTGGTGATGTCACGTTAGTTTGAGACTTTTTGAAGCTGTTGTACCCTTTATTTAGAGCTGGTGAATCTGATTTTGTGCTCTTTGGTTTACGAGGCTTGTTAACTAATTGGTTAATTGTAGGCATCGATTTTTCCTCCTCTCAAAAGGTGTTCTAATACCACATATCCAGGTGGTTCATTTTTGGGTAAAAAACAAAGTCTTTGTGATTTACACAAAAACTGTTATCCAGTAATAGCCACAGCAGCTGCACCGACATTAATGCCACATGCTTTGCCAAGCTTCAATCGTGAATCTGCAAATTCAATCCGAATACCTTTTAAAAGCTAGATGGACAATCTGTTTGGTCATTCGATCGTTCGCGTCTTTTGCCACTATTATCTCTTGGACAATACCGCTTTTTAATGCTTTTACTGTCTGCTTTGTACCGATGATTACTTCAGTTGTCTGTTTTACTTTTTCATTAGACATTTGCATATCTTCCAAAGCATCAGACCGTTAACCATCAACCCTTAACATATTATCATTCTATGATAATGCTGTCAACAAAGTTCTTAAAAAAATCCGGGGAGATTTTTTGTAGCATCCCCGGAATCTAAGAATTTTATTTTTATGATTCTGTACCGACAATTTCTTGCTTCGCCGCTTTTTCGCTTTGAGCAATCTTGATTTGACGGTAACGCTGCATTCCTGTTCCAGCTGGAACAAGTTTACCGATAATCACATTTTCTTTCAGTCCTAGTAACTCATCACGTTTTCCTTTAATGGCTGCATCTGTAAGGACACGAGTCGTTTCTTGGAAAGATGCGGCTGATAGGAAAGATTCTGTTTCAAGGGAAGCTTTCGTAATCCCTAGAATTACAGGACGGCTTGTCGCAGGTAATGTACCCTCTAGAACCGCTTTAACGTTAGCTTCAGTAAATTGATGAATATCTAAAAGTGAACCTGGTAGCAATTCTGTATCACCGGCTTCAATTACACGAACTTTACGGAACATTTGACGAACCATAACTTCTACGTGCTTATCGCCAATTTCTACACCTTGCATACGGTATACTTTTTGAACTTCTTTCAATAGATAAACTTGAACAGCTTGAACGTCTTTTACTTGTAGTAATTGTTTCGGATCAATTGAACCGTCCGTCAATACTTCGCCTCGAACAATAGTGTCATCGACTTGAACTTTGATACGTGCATTGTAAGGAGCTAAGTATTTACGAGTCTCAACATCACCTTGAATCGTTACTTCTTTCTGGCCTTCGCGAATTTCTTCGACTTCGGTAACTGTACCTGTAATTTCAGAAATAACAGCTTGACCTTTCGGATTACGCGATTCAAAAATTTCTTGGATACGCGGAAGACCTTGAGTGATATCGTCTCCTGCAACTCCACCTGTATGGAATGTACGCATCGTAAGCTGAGTTCCTGGCTCACCAATTGATTGAGCTGCAATAATACCTACTGCTTCGCCCACTTCAACTTCGTCTCCAGTTGCTAAGTTTGTGCCGTAACATTTCTTACAAATACCGTGTTTTGTATTACATGTAAATGCAGAGCGGATTGTCACTTCTTTAATGCCCGCTTCTACAATAAGACGAGTTAAGTCTTGCGTGATCAATTCATCTTTTGTTACAAGAATTTCTTTTGTCTCTGGATGGCGAATTGTTTTCTTAGCATGACGACCGACAATACGCTCATCAAGCTCTTCAATCACTTCTGAGCCTTCCATTAACGCTCCAACCAACAAGCCTCTATCCGTTCCACAGTCATTTTCGCGGACAATTGCATCTTGTGCAACATCTACTAAGCGACGAGTCAAGTAACCAGAATCGGCTGTTTTAAGTGCTGTATCGGCAAGACCTTTACGAGCACCGTGAGTAGAGATGAAATATTCAAGTACTGTCAAACCTTCACGGAAAGAAGATTTAATCGGAAGTTCGATAATACGCCCAGCCGGGTTGGCCATCAATCCGCGCATACCCGCAAGCTGCGTAAAGTTAGATGCGTTACCACGAGCTCCGGAATCACTCATCATAAAGATTGGATTCAAGTTATCAAGAGATGCCATCAATTTGTTTTGGATGATATCTTTTGCATTACTCCAATATGAAATAACACGTGAATAGCGTTCTTCTTCAGTAATCAATCCGCGACGGAATTGTTTCATTACTTTATCAACATTTTCTTGTGCTTCGACCAGAATTTCTTCTTTGTCTGGAAGTACTACGATATCAGCTACACCAACAGTAATGCCGGCTTGTGTTGAATACTTAAATCCAAGGCTCTTCATGCGATCAAGCATTTTAGAAGTTTCCGTAATGTGGAAACGTTTGAATACTTCTGCAATGATTTCCCCAAGAATTTTTTTCTTGAATGGTGTGACAAGTTCTGCTTCTTTAATATGCTCTCGAATATTCGTCGTTGTAGCAACAAAATACTTCGATGGTGTTTCCACCTGCAAGTTAAAGTCAGTTGGTTCGTTAATATATGGGAATGACTTTGGCAGAATTTCATTGAAAATAATTTTACCGACAGTAGTCAATAAAAGCATTTTGTTTTGTTCTTCTGTAAATGTCGGGTTATTAACAGCTCCAGCTTGAATCGCAATACGTGTATGCAGATGCACATGGCCTGTTTGATAAGCGATCATTACTTCTTCAGGTCCTGAGAAAGTAGCGCCTTCTCCCGTAGCACCTTTACGCTCAAGTGTTAAGTAATAGTTTCCTAAAACCATATCTTGAGATGGTGTTACAACAGGTTTCCCGTCTTTTGGATTCAAAATGTTTTGAGCTGCAAGCATCAATAATCTTGCTTCTGCTTGTGCTTCAGATGATAAAGGTACGTGAACAGCCATTTGGTCACCATCGAAATCGGCATTGTATGCAGTACATACAAGCGGGTGAAGGCGGATTGCTTTGCCTTCAACTAACGTTGGTTCAAACGCTTGAATACCTAATCTGTGAAGAGTTGGTGCTCGGTTCAATAGAACCGGATGCTCCTTGATAACATCTTCCAGTACATCCCAAACTTCAGAATGAAGACGTTCGATTTTGCGTTTTGCGCTCTTGATGTTATGAGCCAATCCACGCTCAACCAATTCCTTCATAACAAAAGGTTTGAACAATTCGATTGCCATTCCTTTTGGCAAACCACATTGATACATTTTCAGGTTAGGTCCAACAACAATTACTGAACGGCCTGAGTAATCAACTCGTTTACCAAGAAGGTTTTGACGGAAACGTCCTTGCTTACCTTTTAACATATGAGAAAGAGATTTTAATGGACGGTTACCAGGTCCTGTGACCGGACGACCACGACGACCGTTATCGATTAAAGCATCAACAGCTTCTTGAAGCATGCGTTTTTCGTTTTGAACAATGATGCTTGGTGCACCAAGATCCAAAAGACGTTTCAAACGGTTGTTCCGGTTGATTACGCGACGATAAAGGTCATTTAAATCAGAAGTCGCAAAACGGCCTCCATCTAATTGAACCATCGGGCGAAGTTCAGGTGGAATAACAGGAAGAACATCTAAGATCATCCAATCAGGATTGTTTCCTGAGTTACGGAATGACTCAACAACTTCAAGGCGTTTAATCGCACGTGTACGACGTTGACCTTGTGCTGTTTTTAGTTCTTCTTTCAAAGAATCCGTTTCGCGCTCAAGGTCAATTTCTTGTAATAGACGCTTGATTGCTTCCGCTCCCATAGCAGCTTGGAATTTCTTCCCAAACTTATCACGGTAAGCGCGGTATTCTTTTTCAGATAAAAGCTGCTTCTTTTCAAGTGGCGTATCTGCAGGATCGATTACTACGTAAGAAGCAAAGTAAATAACTTCTTCTAGTGAACGTGGAGACATATCTAAGATAAGTCCCATACGACTCGGAATTCCTTTAAAGTACCAAATGTGTGAAACAGGTGCTGCTAATTCAATGTGTCCCATACGCTCGCGGCGAACTTTTGAACGTGTAACTTCAACGCCACAACGATCACAGACAACACCTTTATAACGAACACGTTTGTATTTACCACAATGACATTCCCAATCCTTTGTAGGACCGAAAATACGTTCGCAGAACAAACCATCTTTTTCAGGTTTTAATGTACGGTAATTGATTGTTTCTGGCTTTTTGACTTCTCCATAAGACCATGAGCGAATTTTATCGGGTGACGCTAATCCGATTTTCATATACTCAAAATTATTAACATCTATCAAGGAGCCTACCTCCCTTTTGTCTCGAGTTTCTGTACGGCTCTTCCTCGGTAATGGCTGAGTGAATAACTGGAGAACGGCCGGTTAAAGCCGTTCGATTCCAATAATTATTAATCAATTGTTCCAACCGTTGCTTCTGCATCTGCAATTGGTAAAATATTCAATGAGTCTGCAGGTTGAAGGTCTTCTTCTTCATCCAAATCACGCAACTCAATTTCTTCGTCATCAATTGTCAACATCTTAACGTCCATACCTAAGCTTTGAAGCTCTTTGATCAATACTTTAAATGATTCCGGCACACTTGGTTCCGGTACACTTTCACCTTTGACAATCGCTTCATACGTTTTCACTCGACCTACAACATCATCTGACTTCACCGTTAAGATTTCTTGTAATGTATGTGCTGCACCATATGCTTCAAGTGCCCATACTTCCATTTCACCAAAACGCTGCCCGCCGAATTGTGCTTTACCACCCAATGGCTGTTGTGTAACCAATGAGTAAGGTCCAGTTGAACGAGCGTGTAATTTATCATCAACCATGTGGGCAAGTTTGATCATGTACATGATCCCTACAGACACACGGTTATCGAACGCTTCGCCAGAACGACCATCATAAAGAATCGTCTTACCATCGAGTGGCATACCTGACTCTTCCATTGTTTCAAGCACATCTTCTTCATTTGCTCCATCAAATACAGATGAAGCCATATGAATTCCAAGTGAACGAGAAGCCATTCCTAGGTGCAATTCAAGTACCTGACCGATATTCATACGTGAAGGTACACCAAGTGGATTCAACATTACGTCGATTGGTGTGCCATCTGGCATAAATGGCATATCTTCTTCAGGTAGAATTCTTGAAATAACACCTTTGTTTCCGTGACGTCCAGCCATTTTGTCACCGACAGAAATTTTACGTTTCTGAACGATATAAGCACGAACTAACTGATTAACACCCGGTGGTAACTCGTCTCCATCTTCACGATTGAAGATCTTAACATCCAATACAATACCGCCAGCACCGTGAGGCACTCGCAATGAAGTATCACGAACTTCGCGTGCTTTTTCGCCAAAAATAGCATGAAGAAGACGTTCTTCAGCAGTTAATTCCGTGACACCTTTAGGCGTCACTTTACCAACTAGAATATCTCCATCTTTCACTTCAGCTCCAACACGGATAATTCCACGATCATCCAAATTACGCAATGCGTCTTCTCCAACGTTTGGAATGTCGCGCGTAATTTCTTCTGGCCCAAGTTTTGTATCACGTGAATCAGATTCGTACTCTTCTATATGGACAGATGTGTAAACATCGTCTTTTACTAAGCGTTCACTCATGATGATCGCATCTTCGTAGTTAAAACCATCCCATGTCATAAAGCCGACCAATACGTTTCTTCCTAAAGCCATCTCTCCGCGTTCCATTGAAGGTCCATCAGCTAGAATATCACGTTTAGAAATACGATCTCCTACTTTGACAATTGGACGTTGGTTATAACTTGTTCCTTGGTTAGAACGAACAAATTTCTGCAATCGATACGTATCAAGGTCGCCTTTAACTTCATTGCCATCGACGACTTCAATGCGACGAACTGCAATTTCTTTAGCTTCCACGTATTCAACAATACCATCTTGTTTTGCCACTACAGCTGCACCAGAATCACGTGCTGCCAAATGTTCCATTCCAGTTCCTACAAAAGGAGCTTCTGGATTTAACAACGGAACTGCTTGACGCTGCATGTTCGCTCCCATTAACGCTCGGTTAGAGTCATCATTTTCAAGGAACGGGATACAAGCTGTTGCTACAGAAACGACTTGCTTTGGAGAAACATCCATGTAGTCAATATTGCTGCGTTTATATACCGTGTTTTCACCACGGAAGCGCGCAACCACACCTTCATCGACAAATGAACCATCTTCGTTCAGCTTCGAATTGGCTTGAGCCACCACATAATTATCTTCTTCATCAGCAGTTAAATAATCAATTTGTTTTGAAACAATACCTGTTTCAGCATCTACACGGCGATAAGGAGTTTCAATAAAACCAAACTTATTCACTTTCGCAAATGTTGAAAGCGTATTGATCAATCCAATGTTCGGGCCCTCAGGCGTTTCAATCGGACACATGCGACCGTAGTGTGAGTAGTGAACGTCACGTACTTCAAAGCCTGCGCGTTCACGCGTTAAACCACCGGGTCCAAGCGCCGATAGTCGGCGTTTATGTGTCAATTCAGCTAATGGATTGGTTTGATCCATAAACTGAGAAAGCTGAGAACTACCGAAGAACTCTTTAATTGAGGCAATAACCGGACGGATATTGATCAATTGCTGAGGAACGATTGCTTGTGTATCGTTAATCGACATACGCTCACGCACTACGCGTTCCATACGAGATAAACCGATACGGAATTGGTTTTGTAAAAGTTCTCCCACTGAACGCAGGCGACGGTTACCAAGATGATCAATATCATCTGTATTTCCAACACCATATAGAAGGTTAAAGAAGTAACTAATAGAAGCAATAATATCAGCTGGTGTTACATTTTTAATCTTATCTTCTATATAAGCATTGCTAATCACAGTGATTTCTTTTTGATCTTCATTGTTTGGTGCATAGATTTTAATCGACTGTAGCGTAACTTCACCTTCCAGAACGCCACCTACTTGAGAAACTGTGTGGAAACCAACACCGTTTTCTAAGTTCGGAATCAAGCGATCAAGAACACGACGATCAATCAATGTGCCAGCTTCAACTAAAATTTCACCTGTTTCGGGATCCACTAATGTTTCAGCAATGGTTTGATTGAAAAGACGGTTTTTAATGTGAAGTTTTTTGTTCATTTTGTAACGGCCAACATTTGCAAGATCATAGCGTTTTGGGTCGAAAAAGCGTGAGTATAGCAAGCTCTTCGCGCTTTCAACTGTTGGTGGTTCGCCAGGGCGCAGACGCTCATAAATTTCTAAAAGCGCTTTTTCTGTACTCTCTGTGTTATCTTTTTCGAGTGTGTTTTGAAGAAATTCGTTATCTCCAAGTAGATCGATGATTTCTTGATCAGATCCAAATCCAAGAGCTCTTAAAAGAACCGTTACAGGCAATTTACGTGTGCGGTCAATTCTGACATACACAACGTCTTTTGCATCTGTTTCATATTCCAACCATGCTCCACGGTTCGGAATAACAGTTGCTCCAAAGCCTTTTTTACCATTTTTATCGGTCTTATCATGGAAATAAACGCTTGGCGAACGAACCAATTGAGAAACGATAACGCGCTCTGCGCCGTTGATGACAAACGTACCTGTTTCTGTCATTAACGGAAAATCTCCCATAAAGACATCTTGTTCTTTTACTTCATCTGTTTCTTTGTTGTGCAGACGAACTTTAACACGCAAAGGTGCCGCGTAAGTTACGTCGCGTTCTTTCGATTCATCGACTGGATACTTCGGTTCCGCGAGACTGTAATCAACAAACTCGAGCGATAGATTTCCTGTGAAATCTTCAATCGGCGAGATATCTCGGAACATTTCACGAAGACCTTCTTCGAGAAACCATTCATAAGATGATGATTGAATTTCAATCAAGTTCGGAAGATCCAGCACTTCACTGATTCTCGAAAAACTTCTGCGTTGACGATGTTGACCGTACTGAACTAGTTGACCTACCAACTTATTCACCCCTCAATAAAACGATTATAGGTCTTTGCGATTTTCACAAAATAGTGTATGCTATCGAAAAGACAAAAAGAAAACAAGACTAAAATTAGCTCATTTTCGGTTTACACGTGATTCACTACGTCGCCATGCGGAGCCCAAAAAAGAGCAAACGACCTCAAATTAATAAATTTTGCATTTTATTATAATACCACAGCGATTTTGTCAAGTCAAACTTTTCGAGCCTCAAAAATAAAGTAACCTTTTTTCTTATCTACTACACGTACGTCCCCGAAAAGTTCTTCTAGTTTCATCTGCGTAGAAGGAGCCCCTTGTTTTTTCTGTATTACTACCCACAACGATCCACCATCCGCTAACTTTAAGGCAGCTTCTTCATAAAAGCGAAAAATTGTCTCTTTCCCTGCACGAATCGGCGGGTTCGTTAAAATTGCTGAAAAACCGTTAAGTTCGACGGCATTTAGACCGTCACTCTCATATATCTCTGCGTTGAAAACATCGTTTTTTTCCACGTTTTTTTTAGCTAGTTCAATGGCTCGTGTGTTGACATCGATCATATGAACTCGCTTTTGAGGATTATTTTTGGCGATTGCCATTCCGATTGGCCCATAACCACAGCCAACATCCAGTATCGGTCCATCTAGATCAGTTTCTTTGAATGTCTCAATCAATAAACGCGAACCAAAATCGACTTCACTTTTACTGAAAACCCCTGCGTCAGTCTGGAATCGGAACTTCTCACCCAGAAGTATGTCTGTCCACTCTCGGGGATTACTTTTTGTTTGAGGGTTTTTGGAATAATAATGTTGAGACATATAAAGTCCTCCTTGCGTTCACCTTATTACGAACAACTAGCTCTCATTCGACTAAATTTAAAAAGAAGAAAAGCCCGCCGGTATACACTGACGAACTTTCCTCCCTTCTACTTATTTTATGAAATTACTTAACTTCTACTGACGCGCCAACTTCTTCAAGTTTGCCTTTGATTTCTTCAGCGTCTTCTTTAGATACGCCTTCTTTAACAGCTTTAGGAGCTTCGTCTACAAGAGCTTTTGCTTCTTTAAGACCAAGACCAGTTACTTCACGTACTGCTTTGATTACTTTGATTTTTGCATCGCCTGCAGAAGTAAGAACAACGTCGAATTCAGTTTGTTCTTCTTCAACAGCACCGCCAGCTGCAGCTGCAGCAACAGGAGCAGCAGCAGTTACGCCGAACTCTTCTTCGATTGCTTTTACTAGGTCGTTAAGTTGAAGAACTGTCATTTCTTTGATTGATTCTAAGATTTGTTCTTGTGTCATTATAGTTTCCTCCTATTGATAGGTAATTTTTTTGTCGAACTTAGCCGGCTAACTTATTAAGCGCCTTGTTCTTCTTTTTGATCTGCAACTGCTTTTGTAGTAGCTGCAAAGTTGCGGATTGGAGCTTGTAGTACGCTGAGTAGCATAGACAGTAAGCCATCGCGTGATGGAAGTTCTGCCAAAGCTTTCATATCATCAGCTGATGATACTAAACCTTCAATAATACCCGCTTTGATTTCAAGAGCATCGTTCGCTTTTGCGAAGTTGTTGATGATTCGTGCAGGTGCTACCACATCTTCGTTAGAAAATGCAATTGCGTTTGGTCCTGTAAAGTGTTCGTTGATTGCTTCAAGTCCGTGCATTTCTGTTGCACGACGAGCCATCGAGTTCTTATAAACTTTAAACTCAATACCTGCTTCACGAAGCTGTTTACGAAGTTCTGTTAGTTGTGCAACGTTCAATCCACGATAATCAACAACTACAACTGATGCTGCAGCATTGAATTTATCAGCGATTGTTTGCACGACAACTTTTTTCGTTTCAACTGCTTTGCTCATTTTGGCACCTCCCATAGATTTTTCATTTATACCGTCCATAAGAAAAGCCTCTGGTCCATTACAGACACAGAGGCATAAAATCAGCATCAAAAAGATGGTTACTGAATTCATCATGTCCTCGGCAGGGATAAATTAAGCGACTAGCGCCCCTACTGTCTGCGGTACAAATGGGTATTTCACAACTCCGCTAGTATAGCAGAGCAAAAATACGATGTCAATATTTTATTTAACAACTACTTTAGCTGGATCTACTTTAACAGCAGGTCCCATTGTAGTAGTAACGTTCAACGATTTGATGTAAGTGCCTTTAGCAGAAGATGGCTTCGCTTTTTGCACTACGTCATAGATTGCTTCTAAGTTTTCAGCAAGTTTGCTGTCATCAAAAGAAACTTTTCCGATTGGCGCGTGGATGATACCTGTTTTGTCTGCACGGTATTCTACTTTACCAGCTTTGATTTCTTGAACAGCTTTTGTTACATCAAATGTAACTGTGCCTGTTTTAGGGTTCGGCATTAAGCCTTTTGGTCCTAAAACGCGTCCAAGTTTACCAACTTCACCCATCATGTCAGGAGTTGCAACGATCACGTCGAAGTCAAACCATCCTTTTTGGATTTTTTCGATATATTCAGCGTCGCCTACGAAATCTGCGCCAGCTGCTTCAGCTTCTTTTAGTTTTTCGCCTTTAGCGAAAACCAAAACGCTTTGAGTTTTACCAGTTCCGTTTGGAAGTACTACTGCCCCACGGATTTGCTGGTCGTTCTTACGCGTGTCAATTCCTAGACGGAAAGCCACTTCTACTGTTGCGTCAAAGTTTACTGTGCTTGCTTTTTTCGCAAGTTCGATAGCCTCTTTCGCTTCGTATAGTTTTGAACGGTCGATTAATTTTTGTGCATCTTGTAATTTTTTACCTGTTTTAGCCATTTTAAACGTCCTCCTTGTTGTGGTCTAACGGAATGAACCTCCCACGATTAAAGGCTGCGCGGTTCATGATGAACTGCGCAACCCATCCAAAAACAACTACTCGAATTAGTCTTCGATTGTGATGCCCATACTACGAGCAGTACCTTCAACCATCAACATTGCAGCTTCTACTGAAGCAGCATTTAGATCTGGCATTTTAGTTTCTGCGATTTCGCGAACTTTGTCGCGTTTCACAGTCGCTACTTTATTGCGGTTCGGTTCGCCTGAACCTGAATCAATACCGGCTGCTACTTTTAATAGAACAGCTGCGGGTGGAGTTTTCGTAATGAATGTAAATGAACGATCTTCAAATACTGAAATCTCAACTGGAATGATTAGTCCTGCTTGATCTGCCGTACGCGCGTTGAACTCTTTACAGAAGCCCATGATATTAACACCTGCTTGACCCAATGCTGGACCAACTGGTGGCGCTGGATTAGCTTTTGCTGCAGGAATCTGCAATTTTACAACTTTAACAACTTTTTTAGCCACGAAACACACCTCCTTAAGTCCGTGATGTGGTAATAGGGTTTCCCCTCCCACTCAAATATCTGTCTGTCAACGATGTTGATAGAATTAGCTAAATTGTACAGATTGTCCTATGACAGTCTGACCTATGAAATAATACCATTAATAATTCAGAATTGCAAGGGGCTTTTATGATTTTCGAACTTGCTCGAAATCCAATTCCATTTTTGTCTCACGACCAAAAATATCAATCGATACTTTGACTTTACCTTTGGTCTCATCGATTTCTTCTACTTTACCTTGGAAGTTGGCGAATGGTCCTTCCATTACTTCAACCGTATCTGCGATTGTAAAGTCGATATCTATCTTGCGTTCTGTCATTCCCATTTGTTTCAGAATAAACTCAACTTCTTCATCTAATAATGGTGTCGGTTTTGCTCCTCCACCTGATGAGCCGATAAATCCTGTAACGCCCGGCGTATTTCTTACTACATACCAAGACTCATCTGTCATGATCAATTCAACCAAAACATATCCTGGGAAAGTTTTGCGCATAACCGTGCGTTTTTTACCATCTTTAAAATCTGTTTCTTCTTCTTCAGGAATAATGACGCGGAAGATAAGATCCTCCATCCCCATTGTTTCTACACGCTTTTCTAGGTTTGCTTTAACTTTGTTTTCATATCCAGAATAGGTGTGGACTACATACCAATTTTTCTCCATAATCGTGCGGACTAAACGTCCATCCCTCCTTTTTTACCAAATAAAAAAACCCGTTCTCATAGAATAACGGGCTATTTTTATGCATTATTCTTATCGTTCAGCTTAAAGTGCTACAAACCAACGGAATAATCCCGATATGCCTGCATCGACTACTGTGAAAAAGAGAGCCATAAAAATACAAGTAGCAAGAACAACGATTGTATAACGTGTTAGTTCTTTTCGTTTTGGCCAGCTAACTTTTCGCATTTCCGAAACGACATTTTTAAAGAAACCACTAATGTTACCCATTATTTTAAAAACCTCCGAATTTCAAAATCACTCTATATCGTCCGGCATTCAGATAAAATTCATATCGTTTGTTTATGCACGGTATGCTCATTGCAATGAGCACAGAATTTTTTGAGTTCCAAACGTGTGCTAGATTCTGCTTTTGCAGGAACCGTATAATTACGAGTTGCACATTTCGAGCAGCTTAATGCAATTTTTTTAACCATTATATCACCTTATTCAAGTTTACAGCTTTTTCAAGGTTATCACCTTAAAACAGCTCTGTCAACCGCTCATCAAGAGCTTGGCATCTCGTTAATCTGTATGTGCCGCTCTAGTTTTCGCTTGACTCGTTGCAGTGCATTATCAATCGATTTTACATGACGTTCCAGCTTTTCTGAAATTTCTTGATATGACTGACCGTCTAAATACAGTGCCAGTACCTCGCGCTCTAGTTCGCTTAATACTTCGCCCATTTTCTCTTCCATGTACTGAAATTCTTCATTGTGTATGATCAAATCTTCCGGATCATCTACGCCGTTTCCGGTTAGTACATCCATTAAGGTTCGATCGGACTCTTCATCATAAATCGGCTTATCTAAAGAAATGTAGGAATTCAAAGGAATGTGCTTTTGACGTGTCGCTGTTTTAATAGCAGTAATAATTTGCCGAATGATGCATAATTCAGCAAACGCTCGAAACGAAGATAATTTATCGCTTTTAAAATCACGAACTGCTTTGTATAGCCCAATCATGCCTTCTTGAATAATATCTTCTTTATCGGCACCAATTAAGAAATACGACCGAGCCTTCATTCGAACAAAAGGACGAAACTTCGTAATCAAAAAATCCAATGCTTCTGTGTTTCCACTATGGACTAAACTGACAAGCTCCTCATCTCTCATGTCAGTGAATCGTTGGGTCTGAACTTGATCATAATTTTCCACGGGTGATCCCTCCGATTGCGTGAGCCTCGATGTCTTCAGTATACAGGAAGAAAAAAATGAGCGTCAACCGTTCATTTTAAGCCCCTTCGCCATTTTTCGAAAATTTCCGCTACTTCTCCAGACAACGGTATTTTCGAAATCCCGCGTTGCTCTTGGATTTCTTTTACTTTTTTAGTGATATTCTCTTGTATTTCAATCATTTCAATTTCCAATTCACGCGCTGAAATTCGCAATGCTCCTTTGCCGAAAATAACCCATTGCTCTGTTAAATCCGATGTAGCTACGTAAATCTGGTCACGGCGCGTATGCAAACTTGTCGCTAGCTTTTCGATCCGTTCATCTGCCGTTTCGCTTTCTTTCGTATAAATGACTTCAACATCATAATGTAAATTTTTAGCTTCAATTCCGGGAACAAGGTGCGCATCAAAAACAATGATAACGCGCCACCCTTTGTAACTCCGGTATTCAGCCATCCGCTCAATCAAACGGTCTCTAGCATTGGCCAATTTATCTTTTTTTAACTCTTGTAGTTCTACCCAGTCTCCAATGATGTTATACCCATCAACTAGCAGAATATTCATGGCATCAACCCAGTGGATTGCGCTTTCTATAAACTTCGTACATCAACAAACTTGCTGCGACTGATGCATTTAGTGAAGTAACATGGCCAACCATTGGCAATTGATATAAGAAATCGCATTTCTCACGCAAAATCCGACTCATTCCTTTACCTTCGCTGCCAATAATGACGGCAAGAGGCAAAGACGCGTCCATTTTACGGTAATCGACCGACTCTTTTGCATCGGTACCAGCAATCCAAACGCCACGCTTTTTCAATTCATCCACGGTTTGTGACAAATTGTTAATGCGCACGACCGGCACATGTTCAATCGCTCCTGTAGAAGCTTTTGCCACAACACCTGTCAAGCCAACGGCACGGCGTTTTGGAATGATTAAGCCATGAACACCGATTGCGTCAGCTGTTCTCATAATAGAGCCTAAATTATGTGGATCTTCCAGCTCGTCTAAGATTAAGAAAAAAGGATCTTCACTTTTGGCTGCAGCCGCTTCAAATAAATCATCGAGACTTGCGTAATTGTAAGCCGCTACTGCTGCGGCTATTCCTTGATGAATTGTATCCGTCAAACCATCGATTTTTTTCTTCGGAACAGATTGGACAATAACGCCTTTATCTTTTGCTAGCTGCAATAGTTCAGTAATGCCTTTTTTCTGAACGCCTTCAGCAATCCAAATTTTATTGATATCACGGTCTGCTCGCAGCGCTTCAAGCACAGGGTTTTTACCGCCAATGATCTCTGGTGCTAACTCTTCTTCTGTCATTTTAATACGCCTCCCAACTCTTCAACAATTTCAATCGCATAGGAAATGATTTCGTCCACACGCGCTTGCTCTTCTTTTAAATACAACCACCCCAACACTGCTT
Organism: Caryophanales bacterium; assembly: GCA_038243515.1. Lineage (GTDB taxonomy): Bacteria > Bacillota > Bacilli > Bacillales_A > Planococcaceae > Planococcus. Next base: position 12,979 of record JBBSRA010000024.1, on the reverse strand, counting down.
CGAATGCGGTACTGAAATTATAAGTTTGCACATCGGTATTTTTCGGAACCGATCCGGACTTGGCGTTGCGCCCTCTTCTCATAATCGCCAGTTCTGCTGCTGTTAAAAACCCTTCTTCTGTCAGTCGCTTCAGTACTACTGCTTGCGCTTTAGCCGAAACAAAGGTCGTTGACTGGCGGTGTAAAATATTCGGCTTTGAACGACCTGAACGCAATAAATACTCACGTATTGCTTGCTCGTAAACAGCATCTCCCATATAGGCTAGTGCCAATGCGTTCAATTGGTCTACATCATTTTTTCGCAAAACATTCAACTTATTGCCCTCGCTTCCAGCGTGTACCTTGTGCTGTATCTTCTAAAAGTATATTTTTTTCTTTAAACAAATCGCGAATTTCATCAGCTCGAGCAAAATCACGGTTTTTGCGTGCTTCAATGCGTTCGACCATCAAGGCTTCAACTTCTTCATCCAATAATTCTTCTCGTTGGTTGAATGGCAGACCTAACACTCCGGCTAATTCATCGAATACTGCGATGAATGTCTCTAAAACTGATGTTGCTGTTTGTTTTTCTAGTAAATACGTATTTGATAGACGAGACAAGTCAAATAAGCTTGAAATTGCATTTGCTGTATTAAAGTCATCATCCATTGTGTCAATAAACGCTGTTTTGATCGATTCAATTTTATGAGTCCAAATATCCGAATGATCACCTAAATCTGCAGACATACTTAAACGATGCTTCAAGTTAGCGTAGGCTGTACGCAACCGCTCGAGTCCTGCAATTGCATCTTCCACCAATTGTTGCGAATAGTTAATTGGGTGACGGTAATGAACTGATAACATAAAGAATCGCAGCACTTGTGGATCTAGTTCTTTCAATATATCAGTCACCAGCACAAAATTATTTAATGACTTCGACATTTTCTCATTATCAATATTGATATACCCATTATGCATCCAATAACGCGCAAATGTTTTGCCAGTGAACGCTTCAGACTGCGCAATTTCATTTTCATGATGCGGGAACGTTAAATCTTGTCCACCTGCGTGAATATCGATGGTATCCCCTAAATGCTCGCGTGCCATCACAGAGCATTCAATATGCCAGCCTGGACGACCTTTGCCCCATGGGCTGTCCCATGAAATTTCCTTTGGTTTTGCAGCTTTCCATAAAACGAAATCTAGCTCGTCTTCTTTTTTATTGCCAGTTTCAATGCGAGCACCAACTTTTAATTCATCGACTGATTGATGGGATAACTTGCCATAACCTTCAAATTTACGCGTTCTGTAGTAAACATCGCCTTGAGACTCATAAGCATAGCCTTTTTCAATTAATGCTTCGATAAACTCAATAATTTGCATCATATGATCGGTCACTCGCGGATGAACATCTGCTTCTGCGCAACCGAGTGCCTTTGTATCTTCAAAATAAGCAGCGATAAAACGTTCGGCAATTTCAGGAACTTCTTGACCCAGTTCGTTTGCCGCTTTTATTAGTTTATCGTCTATATCTGTAAAGTTTGATACATACTTCACGTCATAACCACGGTATTCCAAGTGACGACGCACTGTATCATAAACGATCACAGGACGCGCATTACCAATATGAATATAATTGTATACAGTTGGTCCGCAGACATACATTTTTACTTTGCCTTCTTCTAAAGGAATAAAGGTTTCTTTTTGTCTTGATAACGTATTAAAGATCTGGATACTCATAAGCTTTGTCCCTCTTTCTGCGTTATTGCTTTTAATTGTTCAACTTCTTGCTGCAAGTCAGCAATTTTCGCTTCCATGCTATTACATTTATCCATGACGGGGTCAGGCATATTCTGATGATTCAAGTCACGTTTCACTTTTACACCATCTTGAATAACCACTTTCCCCGGAATTCCAACTACTGTCGAATTCACCGGCACATTTTTTAACACAACGGAACCCGCTCCAACTTTAGAGTTTGCGCCAATGATGATCGAGCCTAAAACTTTGGCTCCAGTCGCAACTAACACATTGTCTTCTAACGTTGGGTGGCGTTTCCCACGCTCTTTTCCTGTTCCGCCTAATGTGACCCCTTGATACAACGTAACATTATCGCCAATTTCACATGTTTCCCCAATGACAACGCCCATTCCATGGTCGATAAAGAAGCGGCGACCAATCACAGCACCTGGATGAATTTCGATTCCTGTAAAAAAGCGGCTGATCTGTGAAATGACACGGGCAATAAAGAATAATTTATTTTTAAAGAAAAAATGCGCTAATCGATGCGCCCAAATCGCATGCAAACCAGAGTAGGTTAAAATTACTTCGAAGTAATTTCGTGCTGCCGGGTCTTGTTCAAAAATGACATCTACATCATCTTTTAATAACTTAAACATTTGTCTCGCTCCCTTTCTGCTCCAAAATAAAAAGCGTCTCTGTCATATATATGACAGAGACGCTTAATCGCGCGGTTCCACTCTGATTAAAAGAACAATGAGTTCTTTCTTCTCGAAAGCCTATAACGCAGGCAAACGTCTGGTCTACTTTATTCGACTCAGCACTCGGAGAGGCATTTCAATGCGGCAGCGGCCCAGATCCCTTTCAGCCGGTGAGGATCTTCTCTAGAGAGCTTGCTACATGTACTTTTTCTCGTCAACGTTTTAATGATAGTAAATCTATTCTACACCGTCAGCCGAATAAGTCAATGTTACGCACTTGCGTATTGTGAAACGCGGGCGATGGCTTTGTCTTTCCCTAATAACGAAATAGAGTCTGGCAATTCAGGTCCGTGCATTTGTCCAGTAATCACTACACGGATGGGCATGAACAAGTTTTTGCCTTTATGGCCAGTTGCTTTTTGAACGGCTTTGATCGCTGCTTTAATTTCAGCTGGCTCAAACTTTTCAAGTGCAGCCAATTGCTCTTTAAATGCCGTCATCACTTCTGGTACTTGTTCAGCAGCCAGAATTTCTTGTTCAGCTTCTCCGTATGTTAATTCGTCAGTAAAAAACTGTTCAGACAACTCGGTGATTTCAGCACCATAGCTCATTTGATCGTGATACAAAGCAACTAGCTTGATTGCCCATTCTGTTTGTTCTGGAGTCATATCTTCTGGCAATTTGCCTGCTTTTTGCAAATGAGGAAGCGATAACTTCACTACTTCTTCAAGTGGTAATTGCTTAATGTATTGGTTATTCATCCACATTAACTTCTGCTTATCAAACATCGATGGCGATTTAGACAAGCGCTCTACATCAAAAATGCGAATAAATTCTTCTTTGGAGAAAATCTCTTCTTCTCCTTCTGGAGACCAGCCAAGAAGCGCAAAAAAATTAAACAACGCTTCAGGAATATACCCTAATTCTCTGTATTGAGAAATAAATTGCAAAATCGACTCATCACGTTTCGATAATTTTTTACGGTCTTCGTTAATGATCAAGGTCATGTGGCCATAACTCGGATAGTCCCAGCCAAATGCATCATAAATCATCATTTGTCTTGGTGTGTTCGATAAATGCTCTTCTCCGCGGAAGACATGCGAGATCTTCATCAAATAATCATCGATCACAACAGCAAAGTTATACGTCGGAATACCCGTCGTTTTGACCATAACCCAGTCGCCAATATCTTTTGATTCAAATGAAATCGGACCGCGCACTAAATCGTTAAATTCATACGTTACGTTCGTAGGAACTTTTGCACGAATACTAAACGACTTGCCCGCTGCTTCTCTTTCAGCAACTTCTTCAGTCGTCAAATTACGGCAAGTTCCATTGTATTGAGGAGCTGCAATGCCTGCCGCTTTTTGTGCATCACGTTCTACTTCTAACTCTTCAGGTGTACAGAAACATTTAAAAGCCAAACCTTTTTCAAGCATTTGGTCTGAATGTTTTTTATACGTATCCAAACGCTCCATTTGACGATAAGGACCGTACTCCCCACCGATATCAATCGATTCGTCATGCTCGATACCTAACCATTTCAAGTTATCAAGCTGAGACATAATTCCTGTCTCAATATTGCGAGCCGTATCTGTATCTTCAATGCGAACGATGAATTTCCCGTTATTGTGGCGTGCAAATAAATAGTTAAATAATGCTGTACGAGCGCCCCCGATATGCAAATGTCCAGTCGGGCTTGGTGCGTAACGTACGCGTACTTCTTGTGTCATTTAATTTCCTCCTAAAATATCGTTTATCCTTCTACTATTCTATCACTCTGGAAGATCAAGAGAAACTGGGTGTTTCGTCAATAAGATCACTGCAAGTGCTGCAATTCCTTCTTCGCGCCCAACAAATCCAAGATGTTCTGAAGTTGTTGCTTTGACATTAACTTGTGAAATATCGGCTTCAAGCAAATTGGCAATTGATTCACGCATTTGCTCAATATAAGGAGCCAACTTCGGCTTTTGCGCAATAACGGTACAATCGATATTCCCAAGCTCGTAGCCTTGTTCTTTTACGTATTCCCAAATATATGTCAGTAATTTACGAGAATCGGCATCTTTAAATTCAGGATCTGTATCCGGAAAATGCTTACCAATATCGCCTCCACCAATTGCACCAAGCGCTGCATCTGTAATGGTATGCAATAAAACATCTGCGTCTGAGTGACCAAGCAATCCACGATCATGTTCTATTTCAATACCCCCTAAAATAAATGGGCGTCCTTCTGTTAATTGATGTACGTCATATCCTTGTCCAATTCGAATCATTTTTGTTCCTCCTGTAAGCGACTTTCCAGAATAGCTCTCCCGTAAATCAAGTCATCTGGTGTCGTCATTTTAATATTTTCATATGTACTTTCAACAATCGCCACAGGATGATGCAAACGTTCAACGAGCATCGCTTCATCGGTTCCCATAAACTCATCTTGATAGGCTGTCTGAGCTGCTTCTAAAATTAGCGAATAGCGAAATGCTTGCGGCGTTTGAATCATCCACAATTGATTACGATCTATCGTTTCTGAGATGATTCCATTTTCTGCTTTTTTAATGGTGTCTTTGACAGGAACAGCTGCTATCGCTGCACCAGATGTTTTTGCTGTCTCCACTAAATTCGCAATCACTGCTGTATCGATAAAAGGTCGTGCTGCATCATGAACTAAAACAACGCCACAAGATGGAATCGCTTCAAGACAGGCTCTCACACTATCTTGCCGCTCTGTTCCTCCCGTAGCGTAGCCTTGTACTTTTGTTATATGATATGATTTTACATAGTCTTCCATTAAATTTCGTTCTTGTTCTTTAACTGCTAACCAAATCGCATCACAGTTAGGATCTTGTTGAAAAACTTCTAATGTATAAAGAAAAATAGGCTTACCAAAAAGTTCGAGTAATAATTTATTTTTATCAGCTTTCATTCGTTTCCCACTGCCAGCAGCAGGTAAGACGACTGTATAATTCATAAAAAACATCCTTTATCCATTCAGTGCACGCTATTTACTATCACGCGGTTTCGCAAAAATCATTCTGCCAGCAGAAGTCTGTAACACACTTGTGACTGTAACATTAATCGCTTGTCCAATAAATCCTTTACCGCCTTCAATGACAATCATCGTTCCGTCATCTAAATAAGCAACACCTTGATTTTGTTCTTTGCCATCTTTAATGACTACGACATGCATATCTTCTCCTGGAATGACCACAGGTTTCACAGCGTTTGCCAAATCATTAATATTCAGTACCGGCACATTGTGAAGTTCACATACTTTATTGAGATTAAAATCATTGGTGACAACTTTACCGCCCATTTTTTTAGCAGCGCGCATGAGTTTTAAATCGACTTCGCTCACTTCATCAAAATTTTCTTCTGTAATCATGATGGCGTCTACACGTTCACTTTGAAGGCGTTTTAAAATATCCAAACCGCGTCTGCCGCGTGTCCGTTTCAAGGTATCCGAAGAATCTGCAATATGTTGCAGTTCAGACAAGACGAACTGTGGCACAACAAACGTACCTTCCATAAAGCCAGTTGCAGAAATATCTGCAATTCGCCCATCAATAATGACACTTGTATCGAGTAATTTATAAGACGTTTTCTCAATCGGTTCTTCTATTTCTTGCTTTTTTGCTGGTACGAATTTAGCAGGGGTTAACATTGTTAACATTTCTTCACGTTTTTGAAACCCTACTTGAAACCCTAAATAACCAAGTCCTACAGAGAGCACCAAGGGCGCAACTGTCGCAACAAGTGGAATATCAACCGTACTCAACGCAAATCCAACCAAAAACGCTACCACAAGACCGATGACCATCCCGACTGTTCCGAACAAAAGATCCGGTGTTGGGGCACGCAACAATTTTTCTTCCATCCATTTCATTAAATGGATCAATGAATCTACAAATAATAAAGATAACAAGAAAAAGATAAGAGCACCAACAATTGCTGCTACATAAGGATTACTGATCCACGGATTATCGAGAAGGGGAATAAGTTCAAATGCAGATGGTAATAATAAAATTCCGATCGTCGCACCAATAAGTAAAAACATTATTTTAATGATAGTTCTTAACACGAGCTCCACCTCCTTTTTATAATTATACACATTTTAAAACTAGAACGCTTCAATGACACTTTTTTAGAAATAAAAGGAGGCAAAATCGCCTCCTTACTGTGGGAAAATTTCTTTTAGTGCATCGTTAACACTTTCTACACCGACTACGTGAATTCCTTCAGGATAATCCCAACCACCTAAATTTGACGCTGGAATAATAGCACGTTTGAAACCAAGCTTCGCTGCTTCTTGAACGCGCTGCTCGATACGTGATACACGTCTTACTTCGCCAGTTAATCCTACTTCTCCGATAATACAATCGTAAACGTTTGGTGCTTTGTCACGGAAACTCGAGACAATACTAGCCAATACAGCCAAATCAATCGCCGGCTCATCAAGCTTCACACCACCCGCAACTTTGATATACGCATCTTGTGCTTGTAACAGCATACCTACTCGTTTTTCTAGCACCGCCATCAATAACGTGACGCGATTGACATCGATCCCGGTTGCCATGCGCTTTGGATAATTGAAACTAGACGGCGTTACTAATGCCTGAATCTCAACCAAAATCGGTCGTGTTCCCTCCATTGATGCGACTACTGTTGAACCTGCTGAACCGCTCGATCGTTCTTGCAAAAATAATTCAGATGGGTTTAGTACTTCTTTTAATCCGCTTTGAAGCATTTCAAAAATCGCGATTTCATTGGTAGAACCAAAACGGTTTTTGACACTTCGCAAAATCCGGTACGTATGGTGACGTTCGCCTTCAAAATACAGCACTGTATCCACCATATGCTCCAAAATTCGCGGCCCTGCAATCTGGCCTTCTTTTGTTACGTGTCCAACAAGGAAAATAGCAATATTTTTTGTTTTTGCGATTCGCATCAATTCCGCAGCACTTTCTCTTACCTGAGTCACACTACCGGGGGCAGAAGTGACTTCAGGATGATGAACTGTTTGAATTGAATCGACAATAACAAAGTCAGGTGCCACATCTTCAATGGTGTGATGAATCAGTTCAAGATTCGTTTCCGCGTAAATAAACAGTTCTGAAGACGACGCATCTAAACGTTCTGCACGCAATTTGGTTTGTCGAATCGATTCTTCTCCGGAAATATATAATACCCGGTTTCCACTATTTGCAAGCATCGCAGAAACCTGTAGAAGTAAAGTGGATTTTCCGATTCCTGGATCTCCTCCAACTAGCACTAGTGACCCCGGCACAATACCGCCACCAAGTACCCGGTTCAATTCGCTCAGTTCTGTTTCTACCCGTGGTTCATCCTGTGTTTCAATGGCATTGATCGGTGTCGCTTTTTGAGGCGCCGACGCACTATGCTGAAAAGCACCACGTGTCCCTTTAGGAGCAACTACTTCTACTTCTTCAGTCATCGTATTCCATGCTGCGCAACCGGGGCATTTCCCCATCCATCTGGCTGATTCATAGCCACACGACTGACAAATAAATTTCGTCTTTTTCTTAGCCATGTGTACCTCCTTAAATAGAAAAACCGCTCGCCGGAAAGTAACTCCGGAGAGCGGTAGGTTCTTATTTTTTTTCTGATGCTACTTCTTTTTCTTTTTCTAATTTACTTGTGCGAACAATAAATTCATCATCTTCCACATCAAAGATCATTTTTTGACTTGATAGAGTTGTACCTTTTAATAGTTCTTCTGATAAACGATCTTCTACGTGTTTTTGAAGTGCACGACGCAATGGACGAGCTCCATATTCAGGGTCATACCCTTCTTTCGCCACTTTTTCAAGCGCTGCTTCTGTTAACTCTAAATCAATATCCTGCTCTTTCAAGCGATCAACCAATTGTTGTGTCATCAAATTCACAATCTCTCTCAAATTCTCTTTTCCAAGAGAGTGAAAGACGATCATATCGTCAACACGGTTCAAGAACTCTGGGCGGAATGCTTTTTTCAATTCAGCAAGCATTTTCCCTTTCATATCTTTATAATCTGATTTTGCATCGTCTAAATTAAATCCAACATACTTATTGTATTTCAACTCTTCTGCGCCGACGTTAGAAGTCATGATGATTACCGTATTACGAAAATCGACTCTGCGACCTTTAGAATCCGTTAAACGACCATCTTCAAGAACTTGCAACAAAATGTTGAAGACATCTGGATGAGCTTTTTCAATTTCATCAAGAAGGACCACCGAATAAGGCTTTCTACGTACTTTCTCAGTCAATTGGCCTCCTTCTTCATAGCCTACATATCCTGGAGGAGAACCGACTAAGCGAGAAGTCGAATGTCTTTCCATGTACTCGGACATATCTATGCGAATCATCGCTTCTTCATCGCCAAACATAGACTCAGCTAAGGCACGTGCTAATTCCGTTTTACCAACACCTGTTGGTCCAAGGAAAATGAACGATCCAATTGGACGTTTTGGATCTTTCAATCCAGCACGTGCACGTCGAATCGCTTTAGAAATTGACGTGACGGCTTCATCTTGACCAATGACTCGGTTATGAAGAATCGCTTCCAAATTCAATAGCTTATCTGATTCTGTCTGCGCCAATTTCGAAACCGGAATACCGGTCCACATTGACACGACTTTCGCGATATCTTCCACTGTCACTTCAGACTCTTCTTTGCCTTGTTTTTCTTTCCATTCTTTTTTTGTTTTATCTAATTGACTCTGTAGCTTTTGTTCTGCATCACGAAGCGAAGCTGCTTTTTCAAATTCTTGGCTTTGAACTGCTTCATTTTTCTCAGAACGTGCTGCTTCTAATCGTGATTCCAACTCTTTTAAATCTGGCGGAGTCGTGTAAGAACGAAGTCTTACTTTCGATCCAGCCTCGTCGATCAAGTCAATCGCTTTATCCGGTAAGAAACGATCCGAAATGTAACGGTCCGACATTTTAGCTGCTGCTTCAACTGCTTCATCTGTAATTTTCACACGGTGATGCGCTTCATAGCGATCGCGCAAACCAAAAATAATTTGAATCGATTCTTCAACTGAAGGCTCATCTACTTGAATTGGTTGGAAACGCCGTTCAAGAGCTGCGTCTTTTTCAATATATTTGCGGTACTCGTCTAAAGTTGTAGCTCCGATACATTGAAGCTCTCCGCGTGACAAGGAAGGTTTCAAAATATTAGACGCATCAATCGCGCCTTCTGCGCCACCTGCACCAATTAAGGTATGAAGCTCATCGATAAACAGAATAACATTGCCCGCTTGGCGAATTTCATCCATCACTTTTTTCAAGCGATCTTCAAATTCCCCACGGTATTTTGTTCCAGCAACTACCGTACCCATATCCAAAACCATCACGCGTTTGTCACGTAAAGTTTCTGGAATTTCATTATTAACGATTTGTTGAGCCAATCCTTCAGCAATCGCAGTTTTACCAACACCTGGCTCTCCGATTAAAACAGGATTGTTCTTCGTTCTACGACTCAACACTTCAATAACTCGTGTAATTTCGTCACTTCTACCAATTACCGGATCTAATCCGCCTTCACGAGCGACTTGAGTCAAATCACGAGCCAATCCGTCTAAAGTTGGTGTATTTGCTGAAGCATTCGGGCTCGTACCTGTAGATGTCTGCTCATTGCTTCCTAGAAGCTGTAGTACTTGTTGGCGCGCCTTGTTCAAGCTAACACCTGCATTTCCTAACACACGCGCTGCAACGCCTTCTCCTTCACGAATAAGCGCTAACAGCAAATGCTCTGTACCTATATAAGAATGACCCAGTTTACGGGACTCATCTACTGACAATTCAATAACTTTTTTTGCTCTCGGTGTGTAATGAACAATTGGACCAACGTCTTTTTCGCCGACGCCAACTAGCTCCTTAACACCTTCCTCGATTAACTGTGTATTCACTTCAATCGCTTCTAGAGCTTTAGCGGCAATACCGCCCCCTTCACGAATCAAACCAAGAAGAATATGCTCTGTCCCGATTGATTCATGTTTCATACGAATGGCCTCTTCTTGAGCTAACTGAAGAACTTTTTGTGCGCGTTGTGTAAATCGATTAAACATCATGCAAGATCCTCTCCTTCATTATTTCTATCTTTTTTATTCAATCGCTCTCGGAATAACTTTGCTCGAGCAAAATCACGTTCTTTCGGCTGCAACGGTTTATCTGCATATTGTTGCAAAAATGCCGGTTGCATAAAAATCATTAATTCATTCAAGATCGACATGTCCAGATCTTGAATCATCTTTAAATCAATACCCAAACGAACATCTGAAAGACAAGTCGCAGCTTCTTCTGTCGTCAGCAGTCTAGAATGGGTAAGAACACCAAGTGAACGATACACACGATCTTCTAAAACCATTGGTGAATTTAACGCAATGGCTTCTCGTGCTTTGCCTTCTTGCTGGATAATCTGCTCGGTCATATTCTCCAAGTCTTGAAGGATTTCGTATTCAGATTTACCTAGTGTCAATTGATTAGATATTTGATAGACATTCCCCAATGCTTCGCTACCCTCTCCATAAATACCACGAACTACCATACCTAATCTTGAAATTGCAGGAATGATTCGTTGAATTTGATGTGACATGGTCAATGCAGGCAAATGAAGCATTACAGATGCTCTCATTCCAGTACCTGCATTTGTCGGACAACTGGTTAAATAACCATATTTCTCATGAAAAGCATATGATAAATTCTTTTCTAATAAAGAGTCTAATTCATTGGCTATTTTATAAGCTTGTTGAAGCTGAAAGCCGGGTTGAAGACTTTGAATACGCAAGTGGTCTTCTTCGTTCACCATAATACTTAACTCTTCATTTTCAGACAACAAAACAGATCCTGAACGCTGACTATTTACAAGAAAGGGACTAATTAAATGCTTTTCTACCAGTACTTCTTTTTGTAATTGAGAAAGCTCTTCAATACTGATATGGCTAAAAGTATAATCTAATTCATTTCCTTTATCTAATAATACAGAAGAGATTTCCTTATCTACTTTAAGTGCTTCATCTTCAGTGAACGAATAAGGGAATTTAAAATCCGTTAAATTTCTAGCCAATCTAATTCTCGTGCTCATTGCAATATCTACATTTCCAGCATCGTTCGTCATCCAACTACTTGCGTGAGGTTGAAGAAATCGTTCAACTGCCATCTGCAGCACCTCCTTCAAGTTTTACACTTAACGCTTTTACTTCATCTCTTAGTCTTGCAGCTTCTTCAAAGTCTTCTTCTTGAATGGATACCTGCATTTGCTTACGAAGTTCTTCGATTTCTTTTTTAATCTTTAAGGTAGTACCATAAGAAGCTGGTATTTTGCCTTTATGCTCTGTATTTCCATTATGGAAACGTTTGAATACCTCATCGAGTTGTGGTGAAAACGCGTCGTAACAAAAGGCACATCCAAATTTCCCAAGTCGTAAAAATTTAGAGAACGTAAAGCCACAAGAAGGACAAGTTGCTACTTCCTTTCTAACTGAGCTGATAGATGCTTGCGAATTAGGAAACCAATTTGATAACAACTGATGAATAGCTAGTGGATCTTGTTCAAAAGCAATATTAATACTATGATTTTCAGCAGCACATACATGACATAAGTTACGTTCTATAATCTGTCCATGTTGCTGTTGTTTAACTATAACTGATGCAGAACGTTCTCCACATTGATCGCAAATCATCTTTTCACTCCTTTATGTGTTTGTTTGATATTTAATTGTGAAAAGCATCGCTATGAGAATGCGCGCTCGAACTTCATCCCGTGTAGGAATAGGTAGCAGTAGCGTACCCCGATCAACAGCGCTGAGAATAAGTTTAGCTTCTCGTTTAGAAATAATTTCTTCGTCTAGCAATCTAAAAACTATATCTTCCGCCATTACCTGCGTAGCTCCGTGCTCTAAACGCTCGATAACCTCTGCAATGACATCTGACTTTTGATGAAGCCGGATTCTCTTGATACGAATATACCCACCGCCACCACGTTTACTTTCAACTAAGTAACCGCGATCCACGGTAAACCGAGTATTAATAACATAGTTTATTTGAGAAGGCACGCATTGAAATTTCTCAGCGACCTCGCTACGTTTAATTTCAATATGATCTCTTTCGCTTAATTCGATAACTTGCCTTAAATAACCTTCAATTACATCTGAAATGTTCCGCATCACTTTCACCTCTTTGATACATGATATGCAAAAGCTGACTTTGACTATATTTGACTTAAGTATACACTAAGGTTTTTACAGATATCAAATAGTACGTTTTGAGAGTTTTATTTCTGGAAGATTCTACATTCATATACCGAGAAATTTTTATTGATAATTCAATGTTCATGTCGTTGTGTAGCATGTTAATTACAGCACACGTCTGTGAAGCTATTCCTTAAGTTTTATTTATTTCCCCCTATCTAAAAGGCAAAAAAAGCCGTTACCGGAATCGGTAACGACTTTTTTCATGTGGTTCTGTTGCCCAGCGACGTCTTACTCTCACAGGGGGAAACCCCCAACTACCATCAGCGCAAAAGAGCTTAACTGCCGTGTTCGAGATGGGAACGGGTGT
>JBBSRA010000023.1:0-32830 GCA_038243515.1 Caryophanales bacterium | reverse complement strand
CATTTGACTGCTCTAGTTGTTGCTGGCACCATCCGAAGATGGCTTGATCTGCATAAAGGCTGATCAGTAAGTTGTGCGCGGGCCGTTTTGCGCGACCGTTGCATGTTTGTTGACGTTTTGCTGTTCAGTTTTCAAGGTTCAAGTTGTTAATGTTGTATGTCACCATTTTGTTTATGTTGTTCGTTGTTGCTTGGCGACTTTTATTATATTAAAGCATGTTTAGTTTCCTGTCAACACTTTCGAGAAAGTTTTTCTCGAAACGTTCTTTTTCCTTCTGTATTCCGAGTTTCTTCTTTGGTAAAAAAGAGCGCCATCCTTACAGCTCGCTATGTTCTTACACGAAAATCAAGAACCGACAAAAAATCAAAAATCATTCAGCCACTGGATCGAAACTAGTGATTGAATGATTGGTTTCTAGAAAAACATCATTGTGCTTTTGCTTTTCGCGCAGCACGACGTTCTTCTAGTTTCTGGCGATCAACGTCAGATTGCGCATTGTATTTTGGTAATACTAATAGCTGATATGCGTTTACTGCTAAGAACGGAAACAATAGCAACGTAACCCAGCTATCAATATTTCCTGCTTCTACCATTAACGCTGGAAGCCATTCTACCGTAGTAATAACAATCATGAAAAACAATGCAGAAATAAATGTTTCCTTGTTTGTCCACTTGGCCTTAACGTATGCCGTCACAACTCCTGTCACGACTAAAACAGTCAACAACGCTCCGTACAACCAAACTTGCTCTGTTGTTTGCGCATTTGGTGCAAAACGAAATAAAATCAAATCCGTTATAACCACGCCTATAATTAACAGCTGTATCCAGTTCCATAACCGCAATGTGCGGAAAATATTCATTCCGATTTGATGCACGGTTAAGTACGCAAAGAAACATAACTGACTAATAATACTCATGGTTAATCCAATAATAACTAACCAAACAAAGCCTGCTAAAAATTCGCCCCATTGTCCGTTGCTAAATGGTTCTGAAAATACATCATCCCAACGAACGAACAAACCGAGTATGCCTGTCACAATCCCACCTATTAAAAGAGCTTTAAAGAAAAACTTAACCCAGTTTCGTATTGTCAATTGAATGCCTCCGTTATTTAAAGTCCTTTTAAGATTGTACCAACCGGTTATTGAAAAATCCATTCACTCTATTCAATACATTGTGAACAAACCTTGAAAGTCGAAACTTTGTTACTGAATCGCCATATCCTGTTAGAGTTAAGGCAATTTAAAAGCCGGGAAACCAATTATGGCTTCCCGGCTGTTAAAACTTTTATTTTTTATCAGCAAATTGCTGAAGCACTTGCTTCGCAATATCTTCGTAAATTTTACCTGTCGGATGATTTTCTAGGTAAACTGACGGTGCAAAGTCTTCTTCGTTCCAATCAGGCTGACCCATTGGAATCTGACCAAGTAGCGGCGCACGCAATTCTTCTGAAAGTTTTGGTCCTCCGCCTTGTCCAAATAGATATTCTCTCTTCCCAGTCTCTGCGCTTTCAAACCATGACATATTTTCAATAACACCTAATACTTCGTGATCGGTTTGAATAGCCATCGCTCCTGCACGCGCTGCAACAAATGCTGCAGTTGGATGAGGTGTTGTAATAACGATTTCTTTTGAAGCCGGCAGCATTTGATGAATGTCGAGTGCAACATCTCCTGTGCCCGGTGGTAAATCTAATAGAAGGTAATCCAAATCTCCCCATTCTACATCGCGGAAAAATTGATCAAGCACTTTACCTAGCATTGGGCCACGCCATACAACAGGCATATTATCTTCAACGAAAAAGCCCATCGAAATAACTTTTACGCCAAATCGCTCAACGGGAATAATGGTTTGTCCTCGAACGACTGGTGATTTATCAATTCCCATCATGTCCGGCACACTAAATCCATAAATGTCAGCATCGATTAACCCAACTTTTTTACCAAGACGCGCTAACGCAATCGCCAAGTTGACCGATACCGTTGATTTACCAACCCCGCCTTTACCGCTGGCGATAGAAATAAATTCAACTTTGTTTAGTGGAGACAGTAAATCTTGCGCTTCTGATTCGCTAGCTGTTCCGCGGAACTTTGCCAAAGCTTCAGGTGGCAGCTCTTCAAAACGAATACCAACAGAATCTGCACCCGCTTCTTTTAACACGTCAACTACTTTCATTTGCAGCTGCATTTGTTCAGGTGTGTTCGTTTTGGCAATTGCCAATTTCACACTTACGTGTTTTTTCTCTTCTTTAATCGTTACAGATGTAATACCGTCTGTTTCCGTTAACGATCTATGTAAAAACGGATCTTCTAAAGCTCCGAGTAATTCGCGTACTTGTACTTCAGTTAACATATCGATACACTCCCTATCAATTTTGCTCACCATAAAGTATAGCACAGCAAATCTTATTTTTAATCTATTCAGGCTTATAAGAATAAGCAGGTTTTCATGACTGAGATTTAGATGTCAGAATTAAATTCGAACAACGCCTTTTACACTAAAGTACAAAATGCCAATAAAAAAAGCATTTCCCAAATTTCTTCGGAAAATGCTTTGTAAACGAAAATCGAAATTAACGTTTTGAGAACTGAGGTGCACGACGTGCTGATTTAAGACCTGGTTTCTTACGTTCTTTCATACGTGGGTCACGTGTTAACAACCCAGCAGATTTTAACGCAGGACGGTAAGCAGGGTCTACAGTAAGTAGAGCACGTGCAATACCATGACGGATTGCTCCGGCTTGGCCTGTGAATCCACCGCCGTTTACGTTTACTAGGACATCGTAGCTTCCTAGAGTTTCCGTAGCAACTAGTGGCTGTTTGATAATTTGTTGTAATGTTTCGTAAGGAACGTAGTCTGCTACGTCACGGTTGTTGATTGTAATTGTGCCGTCACCCGGTACTAAGCGTACGCGAGCTGTTGAGTTTTTACGACGACCTGTCCCAATATATTGAACTTGTGCCAAAGGTGTATCCTCCTCTTATTTACTAATAATTATCCGCGAAGCTGGTAAGTTTCTGGTTGTTGCGCTTGGTGGTTATGTTCTGGGCCAGCATAGACATGCAGCTTTTTGAACGTTTGACGACCTAAAGAGTTTTTTGGAAGCATCCCTTTAACAGCCATTTCAAGCATTTTTGTTGGGTATTTCGTGCGCATTTCAAGTGCAGTACGTTGCTTCAAACCACCTGTAAATTGAGTGTGGCGGTAGTAGATTTTGTCTGCAAGTTTGTTACCTGTAAGGTGAATCTTTTCAGCGTTGATGATGATTACGTGATCACCAGTGTCAACGTTTGGTGTGAATGTTGGTTTGTATTTCCCGCGTAAGATTGAAGCGACTTCAGAAGCTAAACGTCCAAGAGTTTGCCCTTCTGCATCGACAACTAACCATTTACGCTCTACTTCGTGACCCTTAGCCATGAATGTTGTACGCATGTATATTGTCCTCCTAATAAATCGTCTCTTTTTAAGTTCATTTACAGTATTCCGCTGTTCCGTTTTTTCGTTATCCCTTAACACAAATAACCTTCCGGGGCATATCGTGGGGGTAATGAAAATACCATACATCATGTTATAACGGAAACCAACAAAAGTCAAGCGCTTTTCTAAAAACACCAGGAAAAGTTGTTTCAGCTCCTATACATCACGCTTTCCAAGTAAAGACCATGAGCCGGAGCTGTTATTCCAGCAACGTCTCGATCAGTTGCCGCCACAATTTTCTCAAGTTCATCAGCTTGTCTTTTGTCCAGTCCAACCTCTGCTAAAGTCCCCGCAATAATGCGAACCATATTGTATAAAAATCCAGTTCCCTCAATTACCATATGCAACTCATTGCCATGCTCTTCAAAGTCAAGTCTCCGAATAGTACGTACTTTATCAACGACAGCTGTATTGGCTGCACAAAAGCTAGAGAAATCATGCGTACCAATTAATGCTTGCGCTGCACTCTTCATCGCTTCTACATCTAGCGATGGTTTAACATGAACCATAAAGTTCCGTGTGAACGGACTAATGATTCCGCTCCGATCCCATTTATAGCGGTAAATCTTGCCCGTCGTATGATAACGCGCATGAAAAGAACCATCTACTTCTTCAATCGAATGGACCCGGATATCTTCAGGCAACAACACATTTAATGCTTTTAACCAACCACTTATCGGAATCGAAAATTCAGAATCGAAATGAATAACTTGACCTGTCGCATGGACTTTGGCGTCCGTCCGTCCACTTGCCACTACTTGAACAACTCTTCCTTTATGCATGGTTTCGAGTACGTTCATTAATTCGGATTGAACTGTACGGGCATTTGGTTGTATTTGATAACCTGCAAATCCCGAACCATCGTAAGCAATTATCGCTTTTAATCGTTTCATCCTAACTCTCCTTATACACGGAAATACACGAGCATTCCCGCAAGACCTACAAGTACCAGAAAACTCAAACTGTCCAACAGCCGCCAATTTAATTGACGATAACGCGTTCTGCCTTCGCCTCCGCGATAACCGCGAACTTCCATTGCCGTAGCTAGGTCTTCAGCGCGTTTAAATGCGCTGACAAACAAAGGAATCAATAAAGGCACTACCGCTTTAATACGCTCTTTAAACGGTCCTGAGCCAATGTCTGACCCTCTCGCCATTTGTGCTTTCATAATTTTTCCGGTTTCGTCCATCAAGGTCGGGATAAAGCGCAACGAAATCGACATCATTAACGCCAATTCGTGAACCGGCAACTTAACTTTTTTGAATGGTCCAAGCAATACTTCAATACCATCTGTGATGGAAATCGGAGAAGTCGTCAAGGTTAAAATGCTTGTAATAAATACTAAAACCAAAAAGCGAACCGCAATGAATATCCCTTGACGCAAGCCTTCTTCATAAATTTTAATAAATCCAATATCCAATAAGATATCGCCTTCTCGCGTAAAGAAAATATGCAGTAAAAACGTAAATATCAATAAAATAAAAACCGGTTTCAAGCCATTTATTAAGAAGTACAGACGAATTTTAGATAAAAACACGACCAGTAATGTAAAGCCTAAAAGAATGCCATAGGTCACAGCACTATTCGCAATAAACACTATCGCGATAAATACAAAGACAAAAGAAATTTTTGCACGTGGATCCATGCGATGAATCAGCGAATCTCCAGGAATAAACCGTCCAAAAATCATTTTTTCCATCATTCAGAACCACGTCCTTCCGATAAAGCACGCGCAATGTTTGTAGCCAATGCTTCTTCTGTCAACGAAACCGTATCAAGTTTAATACCTGTTTTCTCTTCAAAGTTCCATTGAAGACGAAGGGTTCGCGGCGGTTCCAAACGATAATCTCGTAACTGTTCTTCATTTGAAAAAATGTCTATAGGCTCTCCAGTAACCACACAGCGGCCATTGTGCATGATAGCGACATTGTCTGCGTAACGCGCTGCATCTTCCATACTATGCGTCACTAGGACCGTCGTCAGTCCTTTTTTGACATGAAGTCGGTGAAACAAGTCCATAATCTCACGACGGCCACGTGGATCTAACCCAGCAGTCGGTTCGTCTAACACTAAAACATCCGGTTCCATTGCCAATACACCTGCGATTGCGACACGACGCATTTGTCCACCTGATAAGTCAAATGGTGATTTCGTCAATACTTCTAGAGGCAATCCAAGTTGTTCAACTAGTTCATGTGCTCTGCGACTCGCTTCTTCTTCCGGCACGCCATAATTTAAAGGTCCGAACATAATATCTTTTAAAACTGTTTCATCAAACAATTGTTGCTCGGGAAACTGAAAAACAATACCTACTTGGCGACGAACATCACGCAAATTCTTGGCTTTAACACCAGCTTCGATTTTGCGGTCACCAATCGTCACTGATCCTTCTGTCGGCTTTAATAGCGCATTTAAATGCTGAAGGACGGTCGATTTGCCGGATCCAGTATGACCGATGATTGCCGTGTACGAACCTTCAGGAATATACAACGACACATCCGTCAATGCTCTTTTTTCAAACGGTGTATCTTTTGCGTAACTATATCCTACTTGTTGGAGTAAAATGTCCATAGTTCATCCACCAATTCATCTTCTGTCATATGTTCTCCTTGCAACAGTACACCCGCTTCTCGCAATAAATGGGTCATACGCATCGAAAACGGCAAATCTAAACCCAAACTCGTTAATTCGTTGCTAGATAGAAAAACCGCTTCTGGCTTTCCTTCTAATTTCTTTTCGCCAGCGTTCATTACTAAAATGCGATCAGCTAAGGCAGCTTCTTCCAAATCGTGTGTAATCGAAATAACGGTTAGTCCCGTCGCTTCTCGAAGTTCACGAATGGTCTCGATTACTTCCATTCGGCCTTGTGGGTCGAGCATAGATGTTGCTTCATCTAAAATTAGTAAACGAGGACGCAATGCGAGAGCACCTGCGATGGCTACACGTTGTTTTTGACCACCAGATAAATGATGAGGTTCATGATCAAGATAATCATCCATTTTTACTTGATGCAAAGATTCTTTCACACGCAATACCATCTCTTCATGTGGCACACCGTTATTTTCTAGCGCAAAAGCTACGTCATCTTGAACTGTCGCTCCGACAAATTGATTGTCTGGATTTTGAAACACCATGCCCATTTGTGAACGAATGTCCCAAAGACTTTCTTCGCCCATCAATTTTCCCATAGCGAATACATTGCCGGTTTGCGGAAACAACAAGCCGTTCATCAATTTAGCGATTGTTGATTTTCCAGAGCCATTATGACCTACTAAAGCAATCCATTCTCCATCTTGAATAGAAAATGACAAATCCTTCACGGCCGGTTTTACTGACTCGTCTTCTTGCGTATATGTAAATGTCACATTTTCAAATGACAAAATAATCGAATTCATCTCAGCTAACCTCCTCTAACACTTGCTGTACTCATCTCTACTCTACTGGTTTTCAGGCGCGTTTGTAAAACGGTAAATAAATAAAAAAAGCGCGCACCTCATTCAGAGAAATGCGCTTTTCTGTCTCTATGGCTTCCCCGGTTGCTTAAGCCAGGGTTGAATGAGGTGCGTAGAGCTAGACGAGACGCCGCCTTTCGGCTCGCTCATCATAACACTCAGCTTTTCATATTGTCGTATAAATCATAATGCTAAAAGAAGAGGGCTATAAACCCTCTTCAATTGATTAAACCAATTCGATAATAACGATAGGTGCGCCATCTCCGCGACGAGGCCCCATTTTCATAATACGTGTGTAACCGCCTTGACGGTCAGCGTAACGTGGTGCAACATCATCAAACAATTTCTGCAATGCATAAGTTGTTGTTTCGTTGCCTTCAGCGTCTGCAGTTGTTACTAACTCACGGCGCATCCATTCTGCTGCTTTACGGCGAGCGTGAATATCTCCACGTTTACCAAGAGTAATCATTTTTTCTACAGTCGAACGCACTTCTTTCGCACGAGCTTCAGTCGTTTGAATGCGTTCATGTACGATTAAGTCTGTTGTAAGGTCACGTAAAAGTGCCTTACGTTGAGAACTTGTACGTTGAAGCTTTCTCATTGAAGTTTCCCTCCTTTGTTGAATAGTTCGGATCCGATTCTAACACTAGTCTTCTTTACGAAGGCCCAGGCCTAAATCTTCCAACTTCACTTTAACTTCTTCAAGTGATTTGCGTCCGAGGTTACGCACTTTCATCATGTCGTCTTCCGACTTGCTTGCCAGTTCGTGTACCGTGTTGATACCCGCACGTTTTAAGCAGTTGTAAGATCGAACCGAAAGATCAAGTTCTTCGATAGTCATCTCTAATACTTTTTCTTTTTGGTCTTCTTCTTTTTCAACCATGATTTCAGCAGTTTGTGCCTCATCTGTTAATCCTACGAAGATATTTAAATGCTCAGTAAAAATCTTTGCTCCAAGCGCAATTGCCTCTTTTGGACCAATGCTGCCATCTGTCCAAACATCAAGAGTTAATTTATCGAAATGAGCCAGTTGACCCACACGAGTGTTTTCTACTTGGAAGTTAACACGTGAAACTGGAGTATAAATTGAATCAACCGGGATAACGCCAATTGGAAGATCTTCACGTTTGTTCTGATCTGCACGAGCATATCCACGGCCTCTGTTTGCATACATACGCATGCGCAAGTGACCATTTTTAGCGATTGTTGCAATATATAGATCCGGATTCAGAATTTCCACGTCACTGTCGTGCGTGATATCTGCAGCCGTAACCGTTCCATCACCTTTAATATCAATTTCAATGACTTTTTCTTCGTCAGAGTAAATTTTCAAGGCCAGCTTCTTAACATTCAAAATAATCGTTGCTACATCTTCTTCTACACCTTCAACAGTGGAGAATTCGTGTAGTACACCATCAATTTGAATAGAAGTAACAGCTGCGCCAGGTAAAGATGAAAGTAAGATTCGACGTAAGGAGTTTCCTAAAGTAGTTCCATATCCACGCTCAAGAGGTTCTACAACAAATTTACCAAATTTGGAATTGCTGTCGATCTCGACCGTTTCAATCTTTGGTTTTTCAATTTCGAGCATTCAGTTTACCCTCCTTCAAAACGTCGGTTTTTTTTCGTTTCATCAAGAATTCGATAGTCACAGACTTTCGCTACGATTCATAAACCCATCCAGTAAGTCGTGATGTTCAAAAATCCTATTCAGATTAACGATTATACGCGACGACGTTTCGGTGGACGGCAACCGTTATGAGGTACTGGAGTTACATCTTTAATCGCTGTAACTTCTAGTCCGGCAGCTTGAAGAGCACGGATTGCAGCTTCACGACCTGAACCAGGACCTTTAACTGTAACTTCTAAAGTTTTTAGACCGTGTTCGATTGATGTTTTTGCAGCAGTTTCAGCAGCCATTTGAGCAGCAAAAGGAGTAGATTTACGTGAACCTCTAAATCCTAGTGCCCCTGCACTTGACCATGAAACAGCGTTACCCTGCATATCAGTAATAGTAACGATTGTGTTATTAAATGTTGAGCGGATGTGAGCAATACCAGATTCGATATTCTTTTTCACACGACGCTTACGAGTTTGTTGTTTACGTGCCATGTTAAGAAGAAACCTCCTTTACTGATTATTTTTTCTTGTTAGCTACAGTTTTACGAGGACCTTTACGCGTACGCGCATTATTCTTCGTATTTTGACCGCGAACAGGTAGTCCACGACGATGGCGAATTCCTCGGAAGCTAGCAATTTCCATCAAGCGTTTGATGTTCATTGAAACTTCACGACGAAGGTCACCTTCGATTTTGTATTGATCTAATTGCTCACGGATATTGTTCAACTCATCTTCTGTAAGATCACGAACTCGTGTATCTTCAGAGATACTAGCAGCAGAAAGAACTTTCTGTGCAGTTGTTTTGCCAACACCGAAAATATATGTTAATGAAATAACAACGCGTTTGTCGCGCGGAATGTCAACACCAGCAATACGTGCCATGTGTGCGATGCACCTCCTTCATATTAGCCTTGTCTTTGTTTGTGTTTCGGATTTTCACAGATTACCATTACTTTACCGTTTCTGCGAATAACTTTACATTTTTCACAGATCGGTTTTACAGATGGTCTCACTTTCATCTAACCCAACCTCCTTAGTAGTCCGGAGTGCAAAAGATTATTTAAAACGGTATGTGATGCGACCGCGTGTTAAATCATAAGGAGAAAGTTCCACTGTCACTTTATCTCCTGGCAGAATGCGGATGAAATGCATGCGAATCTTGCCTGATACGTGCGCAAGAATCGTATGGCCGTTTTCCAGTTCCACTTTAAACATCGCGTTAGGCAAAGTCTCAACGACAGTTCCTTCGATTTCAATTACATCGTCTTTCGCCATCGACCCAGTCTCCCTTCTGTATACAAATCAGGATCTCATCTTCAAACAGTATTTGCTGATTGAATAGTAGTAGTACATTCATTCACGAAAAATGCATGAGTGACATTCGAAAGACATTATCCGAGCTCCGCAGATTAGCGGGTCGGCGTTAATCCAGCAAAGCCAGTCTGTCTCATGTATCCTCGACTGCCCGGACTGCCTTGGATGAGTTCCAAACCCGTTACACAGATGCTTCCACGCAACTCATTATACTAGCTTTGATGCGTAATTGCACTAAAGTGCGTTTGAATCAACCTTCATATACTGAGCCTTGTTTGCTTTTGCAGCTCTCGAAAATTCATATCTCCGGTGCTCCTTAAAGCCACATGGAGGCAACTAACTGCGCCCGGCGCCGGGGATTATCCTCGGTCGCCCTTTAGAAGAGCATCAATGTCAGCAAATACTTTTTTGATATCCTGCTGTCCATTTATATTTTTCAGCACGTTTTTGCTTTCATAGAAATCAAGAAGCGGCTGTGTTTGTTGCATATTAACTTCTAGACGCTTCGTGACGGTCCCAGGCTTATCGTCTTCACGTTGGTAGAGTTCTCCACCATCTTTGTCGCACACTCCGGCTTTAGCCGGTGGGTTAAACACAGTATGGTAAGCAGTTCCACAAACCTTACAGATCCATCTGCCTGTTAAACGTGCAATCAATTCGTCTTTTTCGACTTGAATATTTACGACATGCTCGATTCGCTTATCAAGATCGGCCAAAAGAGATTCTAACGCTTCTGCTTGAGGAACAGTCCGTGGAAAGCCATCTAATAAGAAGCCTCCCTCAGTGTCCTTGTCGCTTAGTCGTTCTCGGACAATGCCGATTGTCACTTCATCAGGCACTAATGCACCTTCATCCATGAATGATTTAGCTTTCAAGCCCAGTTCCGTTCCACCTTTTATAGCAGCGCGAAACATGTCACCTGTAGAAATATGAGGGATGTCGTACTTCTTAACAATTTCGTCCGCTTGAGTACCTTTTCCGGCACCCGGTAGACCCATTAATACGATATTCATACGTTTTCCCCCTCAAACAATCGGATAAGAGACGTTTTCACGTCCCTTTACATCCTACTGATTATTTCATAAAGCCTTTATAATGACGTTTAACAAGTTGAGATTCTAATTGCTTCATCGTTTCTAGCGCTACACCCACGACAATTAAAAGACTAGTACCACCAATTTGCGCCGATTGCGGTAAATTAGCAATGTTAATGAAGAAAATTGGCATAATAGCAATCACTGCGAGGAAAATAGAACCGACGAATGTCAATCGATATAACACACTTGTTAAATAATCCTGTGTATTTTTACCCGGACGGATTCCCGGAATATATGCACCTTGCTTTTTCAAGTTATCCGACACGTTCTCAGGATTAACCTGAATAAATGCGTAGAAGTACGTAAACGCTATGATCAAAGCGACATAAATAATCATGCCGACAGGACGAGTATAGTCAAACGTATTCTGAATCGCTTCTGTAAACGCGTTGGCTCCAAAGAAAGAAGCAATAGTTTGTGGCGTAATAATGAACGCTACTGCAAAGATTACCGGGATAACTCCGGCCGCGTTCACTTTCAAAGGTAAATGCGTTTGTTGCCCACTTGTTGTTTGGCCACGGCCAGCAACTCGCTTCGCATACTGAATTGGTATTTTACGCAACGCTTGTTGAACATAAATAACCAATACGGTAATGGCAACAACAGCTAATGCAAGCAATGCCATAATAGCAAGGTTGATTGGAAGCTGATCTCCAGCTCCTTGAATCTGCTGTGCATATAGTTGATTTACAGCGCCTGGTACTGCAGCGACAATCCCTGCGAAGATGATAATCGAAATACCGTTCCCCACACCTTTTGCCGTAATCTGCTCACCAAGCCACAGTAGAAACGCCGTACCAGCAGTCAAGACAATAGCGATGACAACATAAGTTGAAATCGTGTCATTTTGGATTAAAGAACCGCCGTACATTTGGTTAAATCCATAAGACATGCCGATTGCTTGAATAAAGGCAAGGACGATTGTGAAATAGCGAGTGAATTGAGCAAGCTTCCGTCTTCCGACTTCACCTTGTTTCGCCCACTCTGCAAATTTCGGTACAACGTCCATCTGCAATAATTGCACAATGATTGACGCTGTAATGTAAGGCATAATTCCCATAGCTAAAATCGAAAAGTTAGCAAGGGCACCTCCACCGAAAGTATTTAAGAATCCAACCAGACCAATCTGGTCAGTAGCTTGCAAAACTGAAGCATCAACATTCGGTACTGGAACAAAAGTTCCAATACGGAAAATGACAAGCATCAGCAATGTAAAGAATATTTTATTTCGAATATCAGTCACGCGCATAAAATTAGAGATTGTCTGGAACATTAAACCACCTCGGTTTGTCCGCCAGCGGCTTCGATCGCTTCTTTAGCTGATCCAGAGAATTTGTGAGCTTTTACTGTCAATTTCTTTTCTAAGCTACCATTGCCGAGAATTTTAATTCCAGAACGTTCGTTGCTCACAACACCTGTTTCAATCAACAATGCAGGTGTTACTTCTGTGCCTTCGTCGAAACGATTTAACACATCAATGTTTACCACTGCATAGTCTTTACGGTTAATATTGGTAAATCCACGTTTTGGTAAACGACGGAATAATGGGTTTTGACCACCCTCAAATCCAGGACGAACACCGCCGCCTGAACGTGCGTTTTGACCTTTGTGACCTTTACCTGCTGTTTTACCAGTACCTGAACCGATACCGCGTCCGACACGCTTTCGCGAGCTGCGTGAACCTTCTGCCGGTTTTAATTCATGAAGTTTCATTTGGTTGGCACCTCCTTCTATAGAAATCCGTAATTAAACTTCTTTAATCGTTACTAAGTGAGCGACTTTAACGAGCATACCGCGAACGGCTGCATTGTCTTGGTGCTCAACAGTTTGGTGCATTTTGCGTAATCCCAATGACTGAACAGTTTTACGTTGTGTCGGTTTAGAACCGATCACTGATTTTGTGAGGGTAATTTCCAATTTAGTTGCCATGTGATTTTCCCTCCTATCCTAACAGTTCTTCTATTGATTTGCCACGAAGTTTTGCAACTTCTTCAGCACTTTTCAATTGAGTTAAACCGTTAATAGTTGCACGTACCATGTTGATTGGTGTGCTTGAACCTAGAGATTTAGATAAAATATCTTGTACTCCAGCTAATTCAAGTACCGCACGAACAGGTCCGCCGGCAATTACACCAGTACCTGGAGAAGCAGGTTTGATAAGAATTTGGCCTGCACCAAAACGACCGATTACTAAGTGTGGAGTTGTACCCTTAACCATTGGTACTTCAATTAGGTTCTTCTTCGCATCTTCAATAGCTTTGCGGATAGCATCTGGTACTTCTTGTGCTTTACCAGTACCAAAACCAACATTACCATTTTTGTCGCCTACAACAACTAATGCGGAGAAACGGAAACGACGTCCACCTTTTACAACTTTCGCTACGCGGTTAATCGTAACTACGCGTTCTTCAAGTTCAAGTTTGTTTGGATCAATACGACGCATGAAATGTGTCCCTCCTTCTTTTAAAATTGTAAACCATTTTCACGTGCAGCTTCTGCTAATGCTTTTACACGTCCATGATATAAATAACCACCGCGGTCGAAAACAACCGA
This sequence comes from Caryophanales bacterium, assembly GCA_038243515.1. Taxonomy (GTDB): domain Bacteria; phylum Bacillota; class Bacilli; order Bacillales_A; family Planococcaceae; genus Planococcus. The sequence goes on along the minus strand of JBBSRA010000023.1, from coordinate 19,316 downwards.
TTTTAAGCCGTTTTCAGTAGCGCGTTTTGCGATTGTTTCGCCGACTTTAGCTGCTGCTTCCACGTTGCCAGTAGATTCTACAGAAAAATCTTTCTCCATAGATGATGCACTTGCAAGTGTAACGCCATTCATGTCGTCGATCAATTGAGCGTAGATGTATTTATTAGAACGGAATACGTTCAAACGCGGACGTTGTGCTGTACCCGTAATTTTAGAACGTACGCGTGCATGACGTTTTTTACGAGATGCGTTTTTATCGAGTTTCGTAATCACTGAGGTCACTCCTTTCAGCCTGCCTAAGCAGTATTATTTACCTGTTTTACCTTCTTTACGACGAACAATTTCTCCTGCGTAACGGATACCTTTGCCTTTATATGGCTCTGGCGGACGCACTTGGCGAATGTTCGAAGCAAGAGCTCCAACACGTTCTTTATCAATGCCTTTAACGATAACTTTAGTGTTTGCTGGAACTTCAACAGTTACTCCGCTTTCCGGTACAAATTCAACCGGGTGAGAGTAGCCTACGTTAAGAACCAATTTTTCTCCTTGCAATTGAGCACGGTAACCTACACCCACTAGTTCAAGTGTACGTTCGAATCCTGTAGAAACTCCAGTAACCATGTTTGCAAGCAAAGCACGAGTTGTACCGTGGTTTGTACGGTGCTCTTTAGAATCTGAAGGACGCGTTAATGTAAGCACGTTATCTTCATGAGCGATTGTAATATCTTTGTGGAATTCGCGAGTTAACTCGCCTTTGGGTCCTTTAACAGTTACTGCATTCTTGTCTCCAAGAGTGATTGTAACGTCTGCAGGAACCTCGATTGGTTTTTTACCTACACGTGACATTCTTTTGCACCTCCATTCGTTTGTTGCTTATTACCAAACGTATGCTATGATTTCTCCGCCGATTTGTTTCGCGCGGGCTTCTTTATCAGTTACTAAACCTTGTGATGTTGAGACTAAAGCGATTCCAAGACCGTTTAGTACACGTGGCACCTCATTAGTTTTAGCATATACACGTAATCCTGGTTTTGAAATACGTTTCAATCCAGTAATAACGCGTTCGTTGTTAGCTCCGTATTTAAGGAAAATCCGGATCATGCCTTGCTTATCATCTTCAACATATTCTACGTCACGAACGAAACCTTCACGCTTAAGGATTTCAGCGATGTCTTTTTTCACATTAGAAGCCGGAAGCTCTAACTTTTCGTGACGAACCATGTTCGCATTACGAATGCGTGTCAGCATATCTGCAATAGGATCTGTCATTGTCATTACTTTTACCTCCTTCCCAAATTAGGGGATTACCAGCTGGCTTTTTTGACGCCAGGAATTTGTCCCACATATGCAAGTTCACGGAAACAAATACGGCAAAGTTTAAATTTGCGTAATACTGAATGCGGACGTCCGCATCTTTCACAGCGTGTGTACTCTTGTACTTTAAACTTTGGCGTGCGTTTTTGTTTTGCGATCATAGATTTTTTAGCCACGTTTACGCCTCCCTCACGTTTACTTTTGGAACGGCATTCCGAATTGTGTTAATAACTCACGAGCTTCTTCATCAGAGTTCGCAGTTGTTACAATCACGATGTCCATACCGCGTACTTTTGTAACTTTATCATAATCGATTTCAGGGAAGATCAATTGTTCTTTCACACCAAGTGTGTAGTTACCGCGTCCGTCGAACGATTTGTTCGAAACACCACGGAAGTCACGTACACGTGGAAGAGAGATAGCAATTAATTTATCCAAGAAGTCATACATACGCTCTCCGCGTAGTGTAACTTTACATCCGATAGGCATGCCTTCACGAAGACGGAAGCCAGCTATCGATTTTTTAGCTTTAGTAATTACTGGTCTTTGACCTGTAATTGTTTGTAATTCTTCAACAGCAGAGTCAAGTGACTTAGTGTTTTGAACAGCCTCGCCTACACCCATGTTGATGACGATTTTATTTACTGCAGGTGCCTGCATTACCGATTTATATTCAAACTTGCTCACTAGAGCAGGAGTGATTTCATTGACATATTTTTCTTTTAGGCGGTTCATGTGTGTACCTCCCTTCATTCAGGAATTTTATTTATCTAATTTTTCGCCGGATTTTTTTGCAACACGAACTTTTTTACCATCTTCAACCTTATAACCTACACGAGTCGGCTCGCCGGATTTAGGGTCAAGTAACATTACGTTAGAAACGTGAACTGCTGCTTCTTGGCTGACAATTCCACCTTGTGGATTTGCCTGGTTCGGTTTTGTATGCTTTTTGATGATGTTTACACCTTCAACAAGCACACGGTCTTTCTTAGGTAAAGCAGTCAAAACAACACCTGTTTTGCCTTTGTCTTTGCCTGAGATTACCTTAACTGTATCGCCTTTTTTAACATGCATTCTGTCGCACCTCCTTGGTATGGCACATTGATTTATTAAAGAACTTCAGGAGCAAGTGATACGATTTTCATGAAGCTGTTATCGCGAAGTTCGCGGGCAACAGGTCCGAAAATACGAGTTCCGCGTGGACCTTTGTCGTCACGGATAATGACACATGCGTTTTCATCAAATTTGATATAAGTACCGTCTTTACGGCGAGCTCCGCTTTTCGTGCGAACGATGACAGCCTTAACGACTTCACCCTTCTTAACAACGCCACCTGGTGTTGCTTTTTTCACGGTACAAACGATTACGTCTCCGATGTTTGCAGTCTTGCGACCAGAACCACCAAGTACTTTAATCGTTAGTACTTCACGAGCACCCGAGTTGTCTGCAACTTTTAAACGACTTTCCTGTTGGATCACTTAGGTAACCTCCCTTCGGAATTTCTTAAGTTCCGAAATTATTTAAATTAAATGATATCTGCTTTTTTTACAACTTCCAATACGCGGAAACGTTTTGTAGCTGATAGCGGACGAGTTTCCATGATGCGAACTACGTCGCCCATTTTCACTTCGTTTAGCTCATCATGAGCTTTATATTTTTTAGAGTATTTAACACGTTTGCCATAGAATGCGTGCTTCTTTTGAGTTTCAACCATTACTGTAACGGTTTTGTCCATTTTGTCAGACACAACACGGCCTGTGTATACTTTGCGTTGGTTACGCTCAGTCATACTTGCAAACCTCCTCTCGATTTATCAGTTATTGCCACTGAGTACTCTTTCGTGAATCACAGTTTTCATACGGGCAATCGCTTTACGTACTTCGCGGATGCGAGCAGTGTTTTCTAATTGACCAGTAGCCAATTGGAAGCGAAGGTTGAAAAGCTCTTCTTTCAGTGATTTCACTTTTTGTTCGATTTCAGCAGTGGTTAGGTCACGGATTTCATTAGCTTTCATTCGATTCACCACCAATTTCTTCGCGTTTTACGAACTTCGTCTTGATTGGAAGTTTGTGAGATGCAAGGCGTAATGCTTCGCGTGCCACTTCTTCAGTTACTCCACCAAGTTCGAACATGATTTTACCAGTTTTGACAACGGCTACCCAGCCTTCAGGTGAACCTTTACCAGATCCCATACGAACCTCAAGAGGCTTTTTCGTATATGGTTTATGCGGGAAAATTTTAATCCAGACTTTACCGCCACGTTTCATGTAACGAGTCATGGAAATACGTGCTGCTTCGATTTGACGGTTAGTGATCCAAGATGATTCTAGTGCTTGGAGACCAAATTCGCCGAATGCGATTTCTTTACCGCCTTTAGCTTCTCCGCGCATCTTGCCACGGTGCTCTCTACGATATTTAACGCGTTTAGGCATTAACATATTATTTGCCTCCTTCCTCAGATTTCTTCTTAGTTGGAAGGACTTCACCGCGGTAGATCCATACTTTTACGCCAAGCTTACCATAAGTTGTGTCTGCTTCAGCATGCGCATAATCGATATCAGCGCGGAGCGTATGGAGCGGAACAGTACCTTCACTGTAGTGTTCAGCACGCGCAATGTCAGCGCCGCCTAGACGTCCAGATACTTGAGTTTTGATTCCTTTAGCGCCAGAACGCATAGTGCGTTGGATCGCTTGTTTTTGTGCACGACGGAAAGATACTCGGTTTTCCAATTGACGTGCAACACTTTCAGCAACTAATCTTGCATCAAGGTCAGCTCTTTTAATTTCAATAATGTTGATGTGTACACGCTTGCCAGTCATAGAATTAAGTTGATTGCGAAGTACTTCTACTTCAGATCCACCTTTACCAATTACCATACCTGGTTTCGCAGTATGAATAGTTACGTTAACACGGTTTGCAGCGCGCTCAATTTCAATTTTAGAAACTGAAGCTTCTTTCAAACGTGCTTCAACATATTCACGGATTTTAATATCTTCGTGAAGAAGCGTAGCATAATCTTTCTCAGCGTACCATTTAGATTCCCAATCACGAATGATTCCGATACGCATCCCAATTGGATGTATTTTTTGTCCCACGAATTATCCCTCCTTCTGGTCAGATACCACTAGTGTGATGTGGCTTGTGCGTTTATTAATTGCGCTTGCGCGTCCCATTGCACGTGGACGGAAACGTTTAAGTGTTGGTCCTTCGTCAACGAATACTTCGCTGATGACTAAGTCATTCAGGTCCATTTCGTAGTTGTGTTCAGCGTTAGCAGCTGCAGATTTCAATAACTTCTCAACAACAACAGATGCTGCTTTTGGAGTGTGGTTCAAAATCGCAACAGCTTCGCCAATTTGCTTGCCTCGGATTAAATCTACTACTAAACGGACTTTACGAGGAGCAATACGTACTGTTCTAGCGACAGCTTTTGCTTGCATAGGGAAATCCTCCTCTCAATTAACGTCTTGTTTTCTTATCGTCTGCACCATGACTAGCGTATTTACGCGTTGGAGCGAATTCGCCTAGTTTATGGCCAACCATGTCTTCAGTCACATATACAGGGATGTGCTTACGTCCGTCATATACTGCGATTGTTTGTCCGATGAATGTCGGGAATATTGTAGAACGGCGAGACCAAGTTTTGATCACTTGTTTTTTCTCAGAATCCTTTTGCGCTTCAACTTTTTTCATAAGATGATCATCAACAAAAGGTCCTTTTTTCAAGCTGCGGCCCATGTGGGATCCTCCCTTCGTGATTGCACCACGGTTCTTTTGGTGAACCGTAGCGGAATCAAATTATTTTTTACGACGACGCACGATAAATTTATCTGACTTGTTCGTTTTCTTACGTGTCTTGTAACCAAGAGTTGGTTTACCCCAAGGAGACATTGGTGATTTACGTCCGATTGGCGTACGTCCTTCACCACCACCGTGTGGGTGATCGTTAGGGTTCATTACAGATCCACGAACAGTTGAGCGTTTGCCTAACCAGCGATTACGACCTGCTTTACCAATGTTGATCAATTCGTGTTGCTCATTTCCTACAGCGCCAATAGTTGCACGGCAAGTAGCAAGGATCATGCGAACTTCGCCTGATTGCAAACGAACTGTTACGTATTTTCCTTCTTTACCCAATACTTGAGCTGAAGTTCCTGCAGAACGAACTAGTTGTCCGCCGCCACCTGGCTTCATTTCAATGTTGTGGATTGTAGAACCCATTGGGATGTTTGATAACGGTAAAGCGTTACCTGCTTTAATATCTGCATCTACTCCTGAGATGATTTGAGTTCCAACTTCTACTCCTTTAGGAGCTAAGATGTAACGTTTTTCACCATCAGCATAATGAATCAATGCGATGTTTGCAGAACGGTTTGGATCGTACTCGATTGTAGCAACGCGACCTGGAATGCCATCTTTGTTACGTTTGAAATCGATAACACGGTATTGACGTTTATGTCCACCACCGTGATGGCGTACAGTTATTTTACCTTGGTTATTACGGCCGCCTTTTCGTTTTACAGGTTGTAAAAGCGATTTTTCAGGCTTGTTCGTTGTGATTTCAGCGAAATCTGAACTCGTCATGTTACGACGACCGTTAGTGGTAGGTTTATATTTTCTTATCCCCACGTTGTTTCCCTCCTTCTTTAATAGTCCTTTACGAACTTATGGATATTAAATTTCAAATAGCTCGATGTCTTTAGACTCAGCAGTCAATTTAACAATCGCTTTACGGCGTTTGTTTGTGTATCCTGCGTGTTTGCCCATACGCTTGAATTTACCTTTGTAGTTCATGATGTTGACTTTCTCAACCTTCACGTCAAAGATTTCTTGTATAGCGTGTTTAACTTGTGTTTTATTTGCGCGAGTGTCCACATCAAAAGTGTACTTTTTCTCTGCCATTACTTCAGATGATTGCTCAGTAATGACCGGACGTTTTATTACATCACGTGCTTCCATTAACTAAGCACCTCCTCAATTTTCTCAATCGCTGCTTTAGTCATAACAATTTTGTCATGTCCAAGCAAGTCTAATACGTTAATACCTTCTGCCGTAATTACTGTCATGCCTGCAAGGTTACGTGCAGATTTTGAAACGTTCTCATCAAGGTCAGCAGTTACAAACAAAGCTTTTTTCCCAATTGAAAGATCAGCGATCAACTGGTTGAAAGATTTTGTTTTTGGTGCATCAAATGTTAATCCTTCAAGTACCATCAAGTTTTCTCCAACTACTGCAGATGAAAGTGCAGAACGTAAAGCTAAACGACGGACTTTCTTAGGAAGTTTGTAGCTGTAGCTACGTGGAGTTGGTCCGAATACGATACCGCCTCCGCGCCATTGTGGTGAACGGATCGACCCTTGACGAGCACGTCCAGTTCCTTTTTGACGCCATGGCTTTTTACCACCACCAGCAACTTCAGAACGATTTTTTACTTTATGGTTACCTTGACGAAGTGAAGCGCGTTGAGACACTACTGCGTCAAATAACACTGATTCGTTTGGCTCGATACCGAAAATATAATCGTTCAATTCGATGTCACCAACTTGTGAACCTGTTTGATTTAATAAAGCTACTTTAGTCATTCTTGTTTCCTCCTTTCTCTAAAAATATATTATTTCGCTTTAGTTGCCGATTTAACACGGATCAACGCTTTACGAGAACCAGGAACATTACCTTTAACAAGTAGCAAGTTACGCTCAAGATCCACTTTCACGATTGAAAGGTTTTGAATCGTAATTGTTGTTCCACCCATTTGACCAGGTAATTTCTTTTGTTTGAATACGCGGTTAGGAGCAACCGGACCCATTGAACCAGGACGACGGTGGTAACGTGAACCGTGTGTCATTGGTCCGCGAGATTGTCCGTGGCGTTTAATAACACCTTGGAAACCTTTACCTTTTGTTGTTCCTGTGACATCTACTACATCGCCTTCTGCGAATACATCTACTTTGACTTCTTGACCAATCTCGTAATCAGCTAAGTTTACATTGCGAAGTTCGCGAATGAAGCGCTTAGGAGCAGTGTTAGCTTTTGCTACGTGTCCTTTAGAAGGTTTGTTTGAAAGCTTATCGCGCTTGTCTTCAAAACCTAATTGGATTGCTTCGTAGCCGTCAACCTCAACTGTTTTCTTTTGAAGTACTACGTTTGGAGCAGCTTCAATAACAGTTACAGGGATTAAATCACCGTTCTCAGCAAAAACTTGCGTCATACCGATTTTTCTACCTAAGATTCCTTTGGTCATGTTGTCACACCTCCTGTGGTTATTTGTGTTTTTCTATTTCGTTGCCGATTAAAGTTTAATTTCAATGTCAACGCCTGATGGTAAATCAAGTTTCATTAACGCATCAACAGTTTGTGGTGTTGGGTTAACGATATCAATTAGACGTTTGTGTGTACGCATTTCAAATTGCTCACGAGCATCTTTGTATTTATGAACAGCACGCAAGATTGTGTAAACTGATCTTTCAGTTGGCAACGGTATCGGTCCCGATACGCTTGCACCTGAACGTTTTGCAGTTTCAACAATTTTCTCAGCAGACTGATCTAGAATTCTGTGATCATATGCTTTTAAACGGATACGAATTTTTTGTTTTGCCATTATTTTCCCTCCTTTTCGCCTATTTTTTATAGACATTCTCCACGAAAATTTTCCAATCACTCGCCATGGCAAAGCGGCCGGGTGTATCGGTAACCTCTCGCTTCATCGCAGTCAAAAGACCAACATTAGATATTATACAGAAGAAAAAAGAATTCCGCAAGTGGTTTCACGAAATTCTTTTTAATTCGCTTTTATTATTATAACAGGATATTTCAGAACATCAAGTCAGATGAAAATAGTCCGAACATTTAGAGCTTACCCCAGAGTCATTGCAGCAATCCAACCAAAAAGCACGAGTGGAATATTGTAGTGCATGAACGTCGGTACACATGTATCCCAAATATGATTGTGCTGTCCGTCAACGTTTAGCCCAGCAGTAGGCCCTAGAGTCGAATCAGAAGCCGGTGAGCCTGCGTCACCGAGTGCGCCTGCTGTTCCGATCAATGCGATAATCGCCATTGTCGAGAAACCAAACTCTAAACTCAGTGGTACAAAGATCGCTGCAAGGATTGGAATCGTCGCGAATGACGAACCAATGCCCATTGTCACGAACAACCCGACGACAAGCATTGCGAAAGCGGCAATTCCTTTATTGCCAGCAAAGAGGTCCGATACACTCGCTACTAACGGGTCAATGGCTCCTGTTGCTTGTATGACTGCTGCAAAGCCGTTAGCTGTAATCATTACGAAACCAATGAATGCCATCATGCGCATTCCTTCTGTAAGCACATCATCCGCTTCACGCCACTTCATCGCACCAAAGATATAAAGCACTAAAATTCCTGCAAGTGCACCCATAATCATCGAATCTGTTTGAACTTGAGCAACTAACGCCGCTATTAAAGCAACGATGGTTACTAAAACATCTTTAGTTGAAGCTATTTTTTTCACAGTTCCTTCTATAGAAGTAGTTACTGTGTGGTAGTCACGCGGCTTACGATAAGAAATAAATACCGCAACGATCAAGCCCACTAGTAAGCCTACTACTGGTATCGCCATCGCTTTCGTGATATCTGCCATTTCAATCGACAATCCCGCTAGTTGCATTTGCTTATAAACAATCTCATGAAAGATTAATCCAAAGCCATACGGCAATAATATATAAGGCGCTGTGAGTCCGAACGTTAAGACTGCAGCAATCAAGCGCCGATCAATTCGTAATTCGTTTAAAATGTGCAAAATCGGTGGAACCAATAATGGAATAAACGCAATATGAATCGGGATTAAGTTTTGCGAGAAAATAGCCATCGCTAACAAAGCGAGAACGATAAGAGCCTTTGCTAAATTTTGCCGCGTTGCTTTGCCGTCTTTATTCATTAACTTAAGCATACCTGAAACTAATAGCTCGGGAATTCCTGTACGTGATATGGCTACCGCAAATCCACCGAGCATCGCATAGCTTAAAGCAATTGTTGCCCCTTCTCCTAAACCGCCTGTAAACGATGTGATGGTATCTGTAAATGACAACCCACCACTTAGCCCACCTGCAAGCGCGCCAATCAATAAAGCAAAAACGACGTTGACGCGTAATAAGCTCAATACGAGCATGACCAAGACTGCGATAATAACTGCATTCATCAATAAAATCTCCTTTAGTTTGCTAAAGCGTTAAAGTACACACTTAAAATTAACAAAATAAAAAATAGTTGTCAACACATGATATTCCACTCGCTTCAAGGCAAAAAAAAGAGCCTCTTTACAATTACGTAAAGAGGCTGAGTGAATGTATCTTATTTTTTTATTGAGCTTGACGCTGTTTTTCTTCATAAGCTGCAATATCAGCATCGTACTGAAACGTCAGCGCAATTTCATCCCAGCCATTCAACAGCATTTCTTTCCAATACGGATCAATGTCGAATTTATAGCGAGTACCGTCTTGACCTACGACAGACTGCTCTGCTAAATTGATTTCTAATTTGAAATTTTGTTGCTGTCCTTTATCGATCAACTCATCTACTTCTTGATCTTTTAAGCAAATTGGCAAAATACCGTTTTTGACGCAGTTGTTATAGAAGATGTCCGCATAGCTAGGCGCAATCACTACACGAAACCCGTAATCCAAAATTGCCCACGGAGCATGCTCACGAGAAGAGCCGCAACCGAAATTTTCTTGTGCGACTAGAATTTCGGAGTCGTTAAATCGAGGATCATTCAACACAAAATCTTCTATTGATGAACCATCAGCATGAAACCGCCAATGATAAAATAAATACTTACCGAATCCTGTTCGTTCAATACGTTTTAGAAACTCTTTTGAAATGATTTGATCCGTATCTACGTTTTTACGATCTAATGGCGTTAAGACGCTTGCGATTTTATCAATTGGTTTCATCGATTGGCCTCCTTACTGTTTTTGTCATACTGATGACACGGGTTCTTTCATATAATTACGGACATCTGTCAGATGACCTTCAATTGCAGCAGCAGCTGCCATTACAGGACTAACTAGATGCGTCATCGATCCCGCTCCTTGCCGACCTTCAAAGTTTCGGTTCGAAGTGGAAGCACATCGTTCACCAGCAGGAACCGAGTCTTCATTCATCGCTAAGCACATACTGCATCCTGTTTCGCGCCATTCAAAGCCCGCATCAAGAAATACTTGTTCTAGTCCTTCTTTTTCAGCAGCACGTTTTACCGTTTCAGATCCTGGAACAACAATCGCTGTTACAGATGGATGTACTTTTTTGCCTTTAATGATTTCACTTGCCGCGCGCAAATCCCCTAGACGTGCATTTGTGCAAGAACCGATAAAGACATGCTGAATCGCAATAGAAGAAAGTGGCATTTCTTCTTCTAACTGCATGTAAGTCAAAGCTTGCTTTAACGCATCTTTATCTGATTGCTTGTCATAATCAGCAGCAGATGGAACTTTTTCCGCAATGCCTGAGCCCATTGACGGGTTTGTACCCCATGTAACGAATGGAGAAATTTCATCTGCATGAATTGAAATTGTCGCATCATATTGCGCGCCTTCGTCTGTCGCAAGAGCTAGCCAGCGTTCAGCTTCTTTTTCAAACGCTTTGCCTTCAGGAGCATGTCTACGCCCTCTCAAGTATTCGACCGTTTTGTCATCCGGACTGATCAAACCTGCACGTGCACCTGCTTCGATCGACATATTACAGACGGTCATCCGTTCTTCCATCGACAGCTCACGAATGGCTTTACCCGTATACTCCATAATGTAGCCTGTACCCATGTCGATACCGAACTTCGAGATAATCGCTAAGATAACATCTTTAGACGAAACACCAAAGCCCAATTTGCCATCAATACGTACTTCCATTGTTTTTGGCTTTGACTGCCATAGTGTTTGAGTCGAAAGAACGTGTTCTACTTCACTCGTACCAATACCAAACGCCAGCGCTCCAAAAGCACCATGCGTTGACGTATGGCTATCACCGCAAACGATTGTTTTACCAGGCTGTGTCAAACCAAGTTCTGGTCCAATAACGTGAACAATCCCTTGGTCAGGATGGTTAATTCCGGCAAGTGGAACACCAAACTCATCACAATTATCTTGCAAAGTTTTTATTTGCTTGCGCGAAATCGGATCTGTAATAGTATCCCGATTTCGTGTCGGCACGTTATGATCCATCGTCGCAAAGCAAAGATCTGGCCGACGAACTTTGCGGTCGTTCAATCGAAGTCCTTCGAACGCTTGTGGTGAAGTTACCTCATGCAATAAGTGAAGATCGATATACAGCAGATCCGGCTTACCTTGCTCTTCGAAGACGATATGTTGTTGCCAAATTTTTTCTATGATTGTTTTTGCCATGCTAACCGCTCCTTTACTTACACATAAGAATACATGATGTGTTCTGATACAAATTCTCTTTCTAGCTCTTCGACAACTTTTGTGACAAATTGATTTGTTGAAACGACCCGTTTGCCATTACCAGCCAAATCTCCTGTACAGTACCCATCTTCTAGAACACCTATTACCGCTTTTTCAATAGCGGCAGCTTCTGTATCGAGTCCGAATGAATGTTTTAACATCATCGCTGCAGACAAAATAGCGGCAGATGGATTGGCTTTGTTTTGACCTGCAATGTCCGGCGCTGATCCGTGTACGGGTTCATACAGACCGAAACCGTCTGAACGGATACTCGCAGATGGCAACATGCCGAGTGACCCTGTGATAACTGAAGCTTCATCACTCAAAATATCGCCGAACATATTCTCTGTAACCATGACGTCGAAAGCACGTGGATCTGTGATTAGTTTCATGGCTGCTGAATCGACTAGCATATGTTCAACTTCGATATCTGGATACGCAGCTTTGCGTTCTTCTACAACTTCGCGCCATAGCTTGCTCGTCTCCAAAACATTGGCTTTATCAACTGAAGTCACTTTGCCTCTACGTGTACGAGCAATTTCAAATGCTTGATTTACAATGCGTTCGATTTCTTCTCTTGTGTAAACCAATGTATCGACAGCTGACTTTTCTGAGCGACGTTTTGGTTCGCCGAAATACAAACCTCCTGTTAGTTCGCGGACAATGACCATATCTACTTCTTTTGCCACCTCTTCTTTTAATGGAGAAGAACCAAGCAATGCTGGCACTGCTTTAACCGGACGAAGATTCGCAAACAAACTGAAATGCTTCCGGATATTCAAAAGTCCTTTTTCAGGACGCAAGTGCGCGGGATTGTTATCCCATTTTGTCCCACCAACCGCACCAAGGAGAATTGCATCACTCGCTTCACAAACAGCGATTGTTTGTGCAGGAAGCGGATTCTCAAATTGATCTATCGCCGCTCCCCCGATTTCCGCATGCTTTAAATGAAAAGTATGTCCATAGCGCATTGCGATGGATTGAAGCACTTTTACCGCTGCATCTGTTACTTCTGGTCCGATTCCGTCTCCTGGCAATACCGCTATTGTTTTTTTCATTTCAAATTCCTCCTCATTCGATTTATACTTTTATACGGCCGACATTCTGACCTTCTTGCCTACTTGAACAATTTGACGATTAACTGCGTTTAAATAGGCTTTTGCGGTTGCTTCTAAAACATCTTGCGCAACATCGCGTCCTGTAACGGTTTCCCCGTTATAACTCATATTGATAACCGCTTCGCCTAGTGCATCGCGTCCTTTACCAATAGAAGTAACACGGTAATCTAGAATATGCACTTTGCCTTCCACAATCCGCTCTAACGTATTAAAGATTGCCTCAACCGATCCTGCTCCCGTAGCTGCTTCACTGATTAGTTCTCCATTTGGATGATAAGCAGAAGCGGTAGCAGTTGGAATGTTTACTGTACCGTACTGTACTTGAACACTTTCGAGCTTGTAGACCGGTGTTTCATCATCATGAATTTGCTGATCTGTCAGCAATACGTACAAATCATCTTCCACGATTTCTTTTTTGCTATCAGCTAATTTCTTAAACTCAGCGAATGCATTATTCAATTTCTCTTCAGACAAGTCAAAGCCCATTTTGATGGCGCGGTCTTTAAAGGCGTGACGACCAGAATGTTTGCCTAGCACCAATTCAGTTGCTACATCGCCGATCAATTCCGGTGTAATGATTTCATACGTTAACGGATTTTTCAGCATACCGTCTTGATGAATGCCCGATTCGTGAGCAAATGCATTTTTTCCGACTACGGCTTTATTCGGCTGAATCAAGCTACCTGTCAACTGACTTACTAGCTGACTTGTCCGCTTAATTTCGTTGAGTTTGATGCCTGTTTCGATATTAAAAACTGGTTTCCGAATATGCAAAGCGACTGCAATTTCCTCGAGTGCGACGTTACCGGCGCGTTCCCCGATGCCATTGATGGTTCCTTCGATTTGAGTAGCTCCATTTTCAATCGCAGCGAGTGTATTGGCTGTCGCCATTCCCAAATCATTATGACAATGTGCAGATAGTTTCACTTTTTCAATTCCTGCTACATTATCGGTCATGTATTTAAACAATGCACCGTATTCATGAGGTGTCGCGTAACCTACCGTATCTGGCAGATTGATCGTCGTTGCACCCGCTTCAATTACTTTACGGACAATATGTGCTAGAAATTCAGGATCTGAACGAGAAGCATCTTCCGCTGACCACTGGACTAGCGGAAAGAACTTGCGCGCATACTTCACTGATTCCACAGCAAGTTCAACCACTTGCTCAGGTGTTTTGAATAATTTCGTTTCCATATGAATGGGTGATGTCGCCAAAAAGATGTGGATATGCGGCTGTTCCGCTCCTTTTAACGCATCCCACGTGCGGTCAATATCACTTTGTATCGACCGAGCAAGTCCCGTTACGATTGAATTTTTTACTGTGCCGGCAATGCGTTGCACAGCATCAAAATCTCCTGGAGATGAAGCTGGAAATCCTGATTCGATAATCGTCACGCCCAAACGTTCAAGCTGGCGTGCGATTTCGATTTTCTCTGCTGTGTTCAAGTTGATCCCAGCCGACTGCTCTCCGTCTCGCAATGTTGTATCGAAAATATCAATTTGTGACATTAGCAGCCACCTCTTTTTGTTTAGTTTTCTTACCTTCATTAACAAACGGCATCATGGCACGCAATTCACGTCCAACTTGTTCGATTTGGTGTGATTCTTCGGCTTTTTCAATTGCTGTAAATTCTGGACGATTTAATTGATTTTCAAGCAACCAGCCTTTTGCAAACTTCCCTGTTTGGATATCCGTCAGCACGTCTTTCATGCGTGCTTTCGTGTCTGCATCGACAATACGTGGTCCTGAAACAAAGTCTCCCCATTGAGCCGTATCAGAAATCGAATAACGCATTCCTGACAAGCCCCCTTCATACATCAAGTCAACGATTAGTTTTAACTCATGCATACATTCGAAATATGCTAGTTCCGGCTGGTATCCAGCTTCCACAAGTGTTTCAAATCCTGCTTTTACTAGTGAAGTTACACCACCACACAGTACGGCTTGTTCTCCAAATAGATCTGTTTCTGTTTCTTCTTTAAATGTTGTTTCCAAAACGCCTGCGCGTGTAGCTCCAATTCCTTTTGCATAAGCAAGCGCCACTTCTTGAGCTTGACCCGATACATCTTGATGAACTGCGAATAATGCAGGAACGCCAGCTCCAGCTTCGTACGTACGACGTACAAGATGTCCAGGTCCTTTCGGAGCTACTAGGAATACATCTACATCAGCAGGTGCAACAATTTGGTTAAAGTGAACATTAAAGCCATGTGCGAAAACAATTGATTTGCCAGCTTTTAATGATGGTTTGATTTCTGCGTTATAGATTTGTGTTTGTTTTTCATCTGGCACTAAAATCATGATGACATCTGCTGCTTCTGTTGCTTCTTTTACTGTAGCCACTTCCATACCGTCATCTTTCGCTTGATCAAATGACTTACCTGGACGTACACCAACGATTACATCAAATCCAGATTCTTTTAAGTTTTGTGCATGTGCGTGGCCTTGAGAACCATAACCGATTACTGCGATTTTCTTGCCTTTAAGTACCTGTTCGTTTACGTCTTGGTTATAATACATTTTTGCCATTTTTAATTTCCTCCTCGAGTTTGGGTTTTTATAAGATATTCAATTGCGGTGCTTGTGCTTTTTGTGTTTCTCTAACAAAGGCTGATACCCCAGTTCGAGTGAGTTCTTTCACACCATATGGTTTCATTAAATCAATAAACGCTTCAATTTTTTCCGGGTCGCCTGTCACTTGAAAGGTTGTTACATTTTTGCTCATATCAACCACTGTTGCTCGAAACGGTTCAACGATACTGAGCACTTCATTTCTGATTGCTGACGGTACAACTACTTTTACTAGCGCAAGCTCTCTCATGACCATTGCTTTATCCGTAATATCGTTCACTTTAAGCACATCAATTTGTTTTTGAAGTTGTTTTAGTAATTGCTCTAATTTCCCCTTATCTTCCACATTGACAACAAAAGTCATTTTCGATATGCCAGGCTGTTCTGTATGACCAACCGAGATGCTTTCGATATTAAACTGCCGTTTCATAAGTAAACCCGTGACGCGGTTTAACACACCGCTTTGGTTGATCACCGTTGTTGTAATAACTCGCTTCATTCGCCTTTCACTCCGATCATTTCATTCAAGCCTTTGCCAGGTGCGACCATCGGGTACACACACTCCAGCTGGATAACACGGCAATCAATCAAGACAGGCTCGTTTGAATTAAATGCTTCTGCAAATACCGCTTCCGCTTCTTCCATTGTTTCTACTTTATAGCCTTTAATATCGTAAGCTTCTGCTAATTTCACAAAATCAGGTTGGACAGGCATTAACGACTGGGAATAACGCGATTCGTAAAATGTTTCTTGCCATTGTCTGACCATTCCTAAGCTTTGATTGTTTAAAATAACAATTTTTACTGGAAGTCTCAGCTCTTGAAGTAAAGATAATTCTTGCAACGTCATTTGGAACCCAGCATCTCCTACAATGGCAATGACTTGCTCATCCGGTTTGGCGAGCTGTGCTCCGATAGCTGCTGGGAACCCAAAGCCCATTGTGCCTAAGCCACCTGAAGTAACCCAATTATGCGGATGATTGAAGCGGTAATATTGAGCCGCCCACATTTGATGCTGTCCTACGTCAGTGGTTACGACTGCATCGCCTCCAGTCAATCGGTGAATCAATTCAACTGCCTGTTGAGGAAGAATGCCTTCCCGTCCTTTCATATGATACTGAAGTGGATATTCCGCTTTATCATCCGATAATTTTGCTAACCATTCTGTTGTGTTTGGGCTTTCAAATGAGTGATTGAGTAACTGGGACAATGCTTCTTTAGCATCCGAAACAATCGGAATCGCTGTCGGAACATTTTTCCCAATTTCCGCTGGGTCTATATCAATATGGATCACTTGAGCATTTGGTGCGAAATGAGCAAGATTTCCAGTCAACCGGTCATCAAATCGAGCTCCCACATTGAGTAGCACGTCGCAATCACAAATCGCTGTATTTGCTGTGTAAGTTCCGTGCATTCCAGCCATTCCTAAGAATAATTCATGTTCTCCTGTAATACTCCCTAACCCAAGTAAGGTATTGGTAATTGGAATTTGGTGTAGTTCTGAAAATACTTTAAGCTCTGCTGTTGCTTTTGCTGCAAGTACACCAGCACCTGCTAGGATTAACGGCTTTTTTGCCCGTGATAATAGTTGAGCAGCTTTTTGAATCTGTAAATAGTTTGGTTTTAAAGTTGGTTGGTAACCTGGTAAATTAATTGCTTCGTCTTCATTGTTGGATAAGAATAATTCAGCAGCTATATTTTTAGGAATGTCTACCAGCACTGGTCCTGGACGTCCAGTTGAAGCGATGTAAAACGCTTCTTTTACGATTCGCGGTAAATCCGATACTTTTTTCACTTGGTAGTTGTGCTTAGTAATTGGTTGTGTAATTCCAACGATATCTGCTTCTTGGAAAGCATCTGTTCCAATCACCGACGTAGCAACTTGCCCTGTAAAAATGACTAACGGCAAGGAATCTAACATGGCATCTGCTATTCCCGTCACTAAGTTTGTAGCACCTGGTCCAGATGTGGCAAGTACAACACCTGCTTTTCCAGTCACTCTCGCATAGCCTTCAGCTGCGTGAATTGCACCTTGTTCATGTCTTGCTAAGATGTGCCGTATTGGATTTCTGTGTAAGGCATCATAAATTGGTAGCACCGCGCCTCCCGGATACCCAAAAATGATTTCTACGCCTTGATTTTTTAAAGATTGAATCAGTACATCTGCACCACTACCTGTTAATTGCTGCTTTACTTCTTCTCTGACTTGTACGTTTACTCCCAATCTTTCCGCCTCCTTTTCTAAGTCTTTTATAAAATAAAAAAACTTTTTCATCCCTACACAAAGAAACTTGTTCTTTGCATAGGGATGAAAAAGTTTCATGGTACCACCCTATTTTACTGCGCAACCGCAGCCTCGTGGACAAGCAATGCTTATCCGTTGATAACGATAACTTTTAACTTGCAAGTTACCGGGACTACCTAAACAGCTTACGCTTTTCAGCAATCCACTCGGAGGGGATGTCGCAAATGGTTGTATTGCCGGCTTCCACCTGTACCGGCTCTCTGTGAATACAATTTTCATTTACTTTAACCTCGTCAGTGAGTTGAACTAATATTCAGTTTTCTTAAACTACATTTAAATGATCTGCATAAACTTTAACACCATCGTTTTGAACAAGTTCTCTAAAGGATTCCAGTAAATCAGTTGTGACAGGACCCGGCTTTCCTTCGCCTATTACGCGTCCATCCACTTTAATTACGGAAATTACTTCAACAGCTGTTCCAGTTAAGAATACTTCATCTGCTACATAAACATCATGTCTTGTGAAAACACCTTCTTGAATTTCATAACCTTTTTTTGCAGCTACATCCATAATGGCATTTCGTGTAATTCCTTCTAACGCGCCTACATAACCAGGAGGCGTTACGATTTTGTTTTTTCGAACAATAAAGATATTATCAGCAGAGCCTTCAGCCACATAACCTTGATCGTTTAACATAAGAGCTTCAGATACACCTGCTAGGTTGGCTTCTAGTTTTACTAAAATATTGTTCATGTAGTTTAAGGATTTGACTTTTGGACTTAATACATCCGAGCGGCTTCTTCGTGTAGCAACAGAAACGATTTCAATTCCTGTTTCATACATTGACTTTGGAAAAAGAGATAATTCTTCTGCTATTACGATGACACTTGGATGCGAACAACTATATGGATCTAATCCAAGATTCCCAACTCCCCGCGAAACGATAAGACGAATGTAGGCATCTTTGAACTTATTTTCTCGTAAAGTTTGGACAACAATACCAGTTATTTCTTCGACAGTATGTGGAATCTCGAGCATTACTGATTTTGCCGAATCATAAAGCCTCTCGAGATGTTCTTCTAATCGAAAGACATTTCCATTATAGGACCGTATTCCCTCGAATACTCCATCTCCGTATAAAAAACCGTGATCATAAACTGAAACTTTGGCATCTTCTTTTTTAACAAACTCGCCATTTATATAAATTACTTGTTCACTCATGATGTCCACTTCTTTCTCGAATTTTATAATATGCAATATATCGAATTCTGTATGCGTTTTGTAAATTGTTGCTATCATATCGCCTATCGAAGAGTGTGTCAATGCACTTTATTGAAGTTTTTAGTTAATTTTGAACATTCTAAAAGGATGTATCCGTTTTCATTATTGCTACTACTAGCTTTCTAGGTCTTTCAAAAAAGTTTGAGTATTTTTTGAATAACACATATTTGTACTAATTTCGCATACATTTATAATAAAACGTAAAAAAAGACCTTGTCTCATTAATAATGAGACAAGGTCTTAAATCAACACTCAGCAGCTATTACTTAGTAATTGTAGCAACAACGCCAGCGCCTACAGTACGTCCACCCTCACGGATAGAGAACTTAGTTCCTTCTTCAAGTGCGAT
>JBBSRA010000022.1:0-35981 GCA_038243515.1 Caryophanales bacterium | reverse complement strand
GAGTTCGGCTTTGTTTTTCAAGCCGCTCACTTAGTTCCTTTTTTAACAGTAGAAGAACAATTATTGCTCATGCTTGATGTATCGGGAACCAAACTCTCAAAACAGCAGCAAAAAAAAGAAGTGGTCCGATTGCTCGAGCAAATTGGCATGGAACATAGAAAAGACGCCTACCCCGCTTCTTTATCCGGTGGTGAAAAACAACGCGTCGCTATTGCTCGCGCCATCATCCACAAACCCAAAATGTTATTTGCTGATGAACCTACAGCAAGTTTGGATTCAAAGCGTTCGAAAGAAGTGATGTCTTTGATCCGCGATTTGACGAGAACTTTGAACATTACGACCTTAATGGTTACGCACGACGAAGAAATGCTGTCATATGCGGATCATGTCATTACTTTAAAAGACGGCTTGGTTGAGTAATTGATGAGATTGAAAAGAGAAAGAACCAGATTCAATTCCTTTGTTTTTCATAAAAAGTCTCAACAATTTCCTATCACACAATATCAGTGCTAGCATAAAGTCACACGGGTATACAAGAATATCACGTCTATTCTATATACTGACTGAATTATTTTAAAAAAGATGGTGACATAAATGTCAGTATTGTATTAAATGTGATGATGTGCAATGATGACGATGTACGGATGGGAAAACAGAAGGAGGAAATTATACAATGACTACTAACTTGCACCCAAAACTAACTAACGGAATTAACGACTATCCAGAAGTGAACGACTTTTCTGGTGGAACCTTACAATGTCTTTGTGACTCAAACAAAGTAGAAGTTAAAGTAGACGCACAAACATTGCATAACCACGCATGTGGTTGTTCGAAGTGTTGGAAACCTGAAGGCGCTACATTTTCATTAGTAGCTGTAGTTCCTAGTGAAAAGGTTCAAGTTATCCGCAATGAGGACAAACTAGCTATCGTGGATGAAACAGCTGCAATCCAAAGACATTTCTGTAAAGAATGTAACGCCCACATGTTCGGACGCATTGAAAACAAAGATCATGCATTTTATGGTTTAGATTTCGTTCACACAGAACTATCAGCAGATAAAGGATGGTCTGCTCCTCAATTTGCAGCGTTTGTATCATCTATTATCGAAACAGGTACACCGACTTCAGAAATGGATGACATCCGCAAAGAATTAAACGAGCTTGGATTGCCTACTTATGATGTGCTTTCACCTGAGTTAATGGATGTAATCTCTGCCAAAGCCGCTGAACTAAACGGCACTTTGAAAAAATAAAACTCTAATATACCAAAAAGCTGAGAACCCACTGGATGTGGATTCTCAGCTTTATTTATTTACAGAAAGAAAATTTTTGTGCTAACAAAATTGAGTAGTTACGCTTACCTTATCGCTTGTCGGCTTTCGACAGGTCTTGTTGATTGGTTCGTTTCAACTCTTAATTTGTTTTATCACTATTTCGCACAGATGGAATAGCCCAATAGAGAACAGAAGTGCCCATAATAAGGAGACCAAGGATGAAAAACAGATTTTCAATCCCAATAAATTCCGCTGCAACGCCTGACAAAGCGATTCCTATTGGTGTGGCAATAACCATTAAACTTCCTGAGAGTGACAAGACACGTCCAAGATATTCATCTTCAATGCGTTGTTGAAAAACAACATTCTGGAGCTGAATATAAGGAGTCGCTAACCCTAGAAGGACAGATAAGACTGCAAAAGCAACAAATCCATTTGGAGAAAGCGTACCCGAAATAGTGAGACTCACCCCTATAATAAACACTGCTCCCATCACTGTGTAAACCTTATTCTGTGTTCCTCCCCAATAGCTCAATAAGCCTGCTCCAACTAACATGCCTATACCAAAGACGATTTCGACAAGTCCTGCATGCCATTCTGTCATTCCAAAATAAGATAAAGGCATTATGGGAAACAGAACAAAAAGAGGCATATAAAACAAATTGAACAATGCTCCTAGTAGCATGAACCCTACGAGTTTTTTATCTTTTAGCTCACGAATCCCATCGATTGCTTCTCTTAACACATTCGGAACTTCTATCTGTTCACGCTGTCTATGCGGTATCTTAACGATAACCAACGTAGCAAAAGCGATTAATGCTCCAACCACATCAATTAATATAATGTAGTTAATGTCCATTACGGCAAAGAGAACAGCTGCTAATCCAGGACTTGCAATTAATGATATGGATTGCAGAGTTTGAGAGTACCCCGAACATTTAGCTAGCATATCTTTAGGCACCAGTAACGGCGTAACTGCTTGTAACGACGGCAAATGAAAAGCGGCACCTATAGATCGACTAAACAACACAACCATTATTAGCCAGACAGGTAATTCCGAGAAGATACCCACCACAACCAATACGAGACTTGCAAGTGCAATAAACAAGTCAGAAACAATCATAATGACCTTCCGATTATGTCTATCAATAAAAACGCCAATAAAAGGGCCTAGTAATCCTTGAGGAAGAAAAGCCATAATGCCTGATAACGCAATAATAATAGGAGAATGTGTTTCCGCAATTAAATACCAAACTATGGCCATTTGAAGGACAGAACTACTTAGCTGTGATATAGCCTGACCTGTCCATATAGTAAAAAAAGCTTTTTTCCAATTTAAATGGGTAGGTTTTATAAACAAGTTAAGAACTCCTTAGTGATCATATTGACAATACGATTAGCGCACAAAATAAATAGGCACAGATTTACTCTGTGCCTAAGAACGGTCAAAAAAGACGAATTCCTGGAACGAGCAAACGATAATTACATCTAAACATAAGCACGATAAATAAACCGATCAGTTTTCGGTTTTAAACATTTATTGTTCTCAGGTGTAATTTCATTTACAAGTTCCGTACCACGCTCGGTTTTGTAAAAGCGCGAGGAGTAGCATCCCATCCTTTTCTAATCGTATTGTCAATAAAAATTATATCAAAGTGAATACCCGTTTAAAAGGTCTTTGTAAAACTGCATGTGGTCAATTAAAAAGTGGCAGCATTAAGTTTTTGCTCTTTTTTCGTGTTTTAACGTCTATCGAGTTCTTTCTAGAGTTTGTAATTGATTGTCACAAAAAATTAGCTAAACAAAAAGCCATCTTTCGTTAAATTATTAAACGAAGAAGATAGCTTTTGCTTATTTATTAAATAGCATTTGTTACTCGGCGAATGAAAAGAAGATTTTATCTTGTTTATGCTTTACTTTTCTCTTTCTTGCCTTCTACTAGTAATCCTCCACCTTTAGTAAGGTAGGTATCAATTCCTTCAGCTGTACGATACGCAAACGCACCCAATGTTTCGGTTGGATTATAGTTGCTAAAGTGAGGAAATGCGGAAGCTCCGACAACAAATAGATTTTCTGCATCCCACATTTGTTGATAACTATTTACTGCGGATGTTTGCGGGTCTTCTCCCATAATGGCTCCACCTGCAAAGTGTCCAGTTGTGTAAGAGTTATTGAATTCTACATCATCTGGAACTTTATCTTCTTCAACAATATCTGCTCCCATTTTTTCCATAATGTTTTTACAAATATCAGTGGCGTATCGGATTAGCTTCAGATCCTGATCTTTGTAACTATTGGTAATACGCAACAGTGGATTGCCCAAAAAATCCGTGTACGTAGGGTCCAAATCCATATAATTCTGCTTCCACGGCATAGTGCCTGTCAGTGCATTGACGTATAGGTTTCGATTTGTATAGTACAAAGATTTATCCTTGAATTCTTTCCCCCATGGAGGCGTTCCTTCGGGTACAAAATTATATGCAATAGGCCGGTAACCGGTTGTTTGAATTTGCACTTCAAAGCCATGAAGAAATTCTAGATCGGTATGATCCAGATTATTTCCGCTGAAATCATCAATCGTTGCTCCTAATGCACCAGCACCCATGAAATTGTTAAATTTTTTCTCATTAAAAAACCCTCTAGCCCCTAGGTAATTAATATTGCCAAAATGCCCGGTAAAGTTTTTGCCAATAACGCCTTCGCCCGTTTCCGGATTGTAGACTTTGCCGATTTTCGAAAGCAGCAATAAACGTGTATTCGTGAACGTAAAGCCTGCCAATATGACAACCTCTGCTGGTTGCTCATATTCTACGCCGGTTACCGTATCCACATACAAAAGGCCTGTCGCTTTTTTCCCGTCATATGAGACTTTGTAGACATACGAATGAGTTCGAAGTTCATAATTCCCTGTTTTTTGTGCAGTAGGGAGGACCGTTACAATCGGATCTGATTTAGCACCAAAATGACAGCCGTATGTTTCACAATAAGCACAATAAACACAGGCGTTAATTTTTTCTCCATCCGGATTTTCATAGGCTTCCGTAACGTTAGCGGAAGGAATTTGATAAGGATGATAGCCTAAGTTTGTTGCCGCTTCTTTGAACAAACGAATAGCCGGTGTATTTACGGTTGGTGGATTTGGATATGCATCTGACCGCGCAGGACCAAGCGGGTTTTCTTCTCCTGAAATCCCAGCTGTTTTTTCATAGCGATCGTAATAAGGCTCTAATTCATCATACGTAATTCCCCAGTTCTGTATAGACATATCTTTAGGGATTTTATCTTTCCCGTACTTTTCGACTGTTTGACTGTATATTTCGAAGTCGTAGGGTAAAAAACGGAAGTTAACACCGTTCCAGTGCACGCCGGCGCCTCCCTTATCCTTCCCTAACAACGCGTCTTCATTGGTTCGAATCGGGAGCGCTTCTTGATCAAGCCCACCTCTAGAAGTAATCGTTTCTTTTGTTAAATCTTGCATCAATTCGTAGCGTTGTGAGTACCGTAGCTCGTCTTTGCCGTTTACAAAGTCTTCAACTTTTTGTTCTTCTCCTCGCTCAAGTCCTACTACTTTATGACCTTTTTTGGCGAGTTCAGCCGCTAAAATGCCTCCTGCCCATCCAGAACCAACGATGACAACGTCCACTTTTTTCAGTTTTTTCGCCATTTATATACCTCCTCTTACAAAATGATAATTAATGCTGTGAATTCGTTAAACTAATAGGATCTAGTTTGAAAAACTCGTCTTTTTCGATATATCCTGCATATGCTGGATAAGCTCCGGGGAACTCTTTCATTCTCCAGCCTTCCATGTTTTTGTTACCTCCATAAAGAGGATCTGCATAGGCACCTTCTAGCGTGACTTTTCTCAATAAAACAAAAAAGTTTGCAGCCGTGACTCCTTTCATTTCCACTTCTCCTTTTTCAAACATCTGCAAAATCTCGATTTGCTGTTCTTCAGTTAGTTTATCAAATGTGTCTTTGTATTGATCTCGGCTTACTTGGTTCATCTTCCGCAGACCTTCAAGAAAAATATCTCTTCTAATCAAACTTGTTTGTTCTCGCTCGACTGATTTTTCTGAAGTTTTCCCTTGTCCTTGTGCGCCTTTAGGATTGGGTGGTAAATTTTCTACTTCTGTTTCTTTTCCACCTTCTTTTGAACTGACTGGCTTAAAAGGCCCTTTTCGATAATCTCTTGCATTTATTCCCCACGCACCCGCTAATTGCTTATCAATAAAATACGGAACTCCTAAGCCAATTGCGCCGGGGCCATTGTCGTCTTCTGGATAAATACGTTCAGTCGCCATCTCTAACACTTTAAAATCTTCCGCTCGCGTGAAGAACATTCGAGCTTCTTGGAATGCAGGTTCTTTTTTATCAGACGGTTTGGCTGTTTTCGAATCTGTATCTCTTTGGCTAACAATCAGACCTCCTAGCAGAGATCCTCCTATGGCACTTCCAGCGACCAGTCCTGTATTTTTCATGAAATCGCGTCTACTCATCCCTTTTTTCTTTTCAGGCGAGGATTTTTTTTCACTTTGATTGTTATCCGCCATGTTACATGCCTCCTAGTCAGTTGTATGGGAGGCTGAACTGGCTATATATTGATAAACCAACGCCTCCCGAGTGCTATAATCATTTACTCTATCCCAAATATTCCGTTAAATCAATTTTGCGCTATTACTAAAGTCTATTGACCTTTATAGTTGGAAAAACAAAGATTTTATCTAACTGAAATACCTAAAAAAAAGTGGGTTGACACCATTATAAAAAAAGAATGCGAATCCCGAATTTTAGCCTGCAGTTAACTTTTGTTGTGCCTAAATAGTTCGGTCTGTATAATCGCTAAAGACAGGCTTGCGATTTTCTATCAGGAATTTTGAAAGGACTCAACTACTAATGGATACACTAAACAACGAAGAAAAAAACAAACACATAAAGACAATTCCCATTATGACTGCTTTGCTCATCAGCGGATTTATGGGCATGTTCAGTGAAACCGCTTTAAATATGGCGTTAAATGATCTGATAAAAGAATTTGAAATATCTGTTTCTCTTGCCCAGTGGTTAACAACCGGATACCTTTTAGTTCTTGGCATCTTGATTCCGGTATCAGGATTACTTATTAAACGGTTTCCAACGAGAACGCTTTTTATCACGAGCTTAAGTTTTTCCATCGTTGGATTGCTTATTGCAGCTATGTCTCCAAGTTTTTCTATTTTATTAATTGGACGGATCGTTCAAGCGATAGGAACTGCTCTTTTACTGCCTTTACTATTTCATACTGTTTTAATTCTTTTCCCACCGTGGAAAAGAGGAACTGCCATGGGGTTGGTTGGACTTGTGATGATGTTCGCTCCTGCTACGGGACCTGCAGCTGCAGGGATTATCATCGATTATTTCAACTGGCATATGATCTTTTGGCTCATCATTCCGTTTCTCGTATTTGCCTTATTGTTCGGAATTGCTTATTTGCCTAATTTATCAACAACCAGTAAACAAAAAATTGATGTTTTATCGATAGTCCTTTCGACTTTTGGTTTCGGAGGTATTGTATTTGGTTTTAGTTATGCAGGCGGAAGTGAAGGATGGTCTAGTCCGGTAGTGCTAACTTCTTTGGCGATAGGGTTGCTTGCTATGGCGGTTTACGTTTTTCGGCAATTGAGGATTCGAGAGCCTGTACTAAACTTAGAAGTATTTAAACACCCTATGTTTTCGCTAGGAATTATTGTGACTCTATTTGCAAATATCATTATTTTTTCTGCAAATATTTTACTGCCTCTGTATATGTTGGCAGGTCTTGGGTTACCTGCATCCAAAGCGGGGCTGCTGCTGTTACCTGGCGGAATCGTCAATGGAATTATGTCTATGGTAAGCGGGCGCATATTCGATAAATCTGGACCAAGAGGATTGGTTATTGGCGGATTTGTTATTAGTACGGTAGCTGTCTCGTTTTTTTCCACCGTCTCTTCTTCTACTAATATTTACATGATTGTGTTCTTTTTCATGCTGCTAATGGTCAGCATGTCTATGGTTACCACACCTTCACAAACAAATGGTATAAACCAATTATCACCACGCTTATACCCAGATGGAACAGCTATCGTTAACTCGATGATCCAAACATCTGGAGCCATTGGAACAGCCATCGCAATAAGTATTTTGAATATAAGTCAGACCAACTACTTGAGTCATGTGACAGATCCTTCTGGTGCACAAAACCAAGCAGACGCTTTAATTGCAGGTGTTCAAAATGCTTTTACATTTGCCATCATTATTTCCATAATCGGTCTCTTTTGTTCGTTGTTTATTAAGCGGATCATCGTTAAAAGGTAATGACTTGTTTAGTCGCTCATTAGTTAAATAGAATCCATACAAAAAAGCCTCTTCAAATTAGATTTGAAAGGGCTTTTTTTATCTGAAATCCACTCATTCACAAATCACTTTCTTTTTTTTTGCTATATAGTTCATAAGCAAAATAACCACCCAACAAGCCTATTCCCGGTCCTAGACTTATTGCCAGCAATAAAGAATCCGAAAAAAAGAAATTAAAAATGATTCCTACTACTGCGCCCAACAGCATACCTAATGGAATTAAACTATCTAATACGGTTTGAGCTTCTTGTGAGTTTTTCTTACCCAAAGTGCCTCGCTTTTGCTTAGTTTTTAGTTGGGTAACGACAAAAATCGCGATGATTCCGACAACTACGAGTGGTAGTAAAATCCAGACCATTTCAATCACAAACTCCACGTAAAAAACATCCTTTTTTTTATCCGCACTGATAAACTATTTTCTAGCGCATCTAAAAATCGTGTATAGAGGCGTCATCAACCAGCAAAAAAAGTTCTTCTTATAGCCAGTTTACAGCAGACGTCACTAGAGCGTTAATGAAAAGAAACGTTTAAGAAAAATGCAGAAGGGAATAACTATACTATTGATTTAAATTAGTTTATTAGTGAAAGGGAGTGCACAATGGAGATTATCGAGAGAGTCATCCAATTAGCAAATAAAAACGTAGAAGAAGGCGGAAGACCATTTTCATGCATTATTACACGTGGCGATGAAATTATTGCTGAACGCGGAAATCAAGTAGCTCAAACAAACGATCCGACGGCGCATGCTGAAACGCTTGCGATTCAAGATGCATGTAAAAAGTTAGGAACCGAACATTTAACTGATTGCGAGATTTATATACTAGCTAGTCCATGTCCTATGTGTCTAGGAGCTATGTACTACTGCAGTCCTAAAAAAGTAACTTACATCACAACTAGAGAAGAGTACAAAACCTATTACCGCGATGATCGTAAGTACTTTGAATTAGAAAACTTTTACGATGAATATTCAAAATCAGCTGAAGATCGACGTTTACCAATGGAACAAGTAGATCATGCTGAAAGATTACATCCGTATAAGCTATGGAATGAAAAACACGGCACAAAAAAAGCATAAAAAATCACTTTTCAACAGCAACCTTATCTTTGAATTAAATAAGAAAACCATGAAAAGATAGACCGACTCTAATGAGTCGGTCTATCTTTTTGGGGTTCTGCTATAAACGTTGAAAAGATGTAACGATCTGTGCATCAACGTCCGTTCAGTTTTTTTCCTTCTTCTTGTCGACTACTAACCAAATAAGATAACTGATAAGTCCTAATACGACTGTTAGAGAAGAAACGGGTTGAAGCTCAATTGGTAAAACCAGATTCAATATGATGGCTAACAGAATTAACGGAAGCATGATAGCAAAATAAACTTTCACTCGTTTGTTTTTTAAACTCATATCCACACGTTTCATCGTTTCACACCTCTTTCGAATTCAATCTAGAAATTAAGAAAATTTTCATACAACAAGTGGTTCAAATTATATTCCTATTAAATTAGCACCACTAATTTAGCGACCTCTAAGTCCCTATTACTCCCAAAAATAGTAGTCAAGATATGTATAAAGATATAGATTTTTTTCAGAACGGTACATTAAAAATAAAAATTCGGGTATATATATCTTGTGTCCCATAAAAATAAGACGAAAATTTGATAATTAGCAAGAATTTGGTAGGTAGACTGGATACCCCTCTTACTCCAAGTAGAAAACACAGCATAGTGCAAGACCTACAGCAAAGCATAGATGAAGTAGACCGAGTTTGCTTGTTGCAGCTAAAAACATGACCTTTTAACAAGAGATCACATTCCGTTACTAAAAACGAAACAATGAAAGGAATCACAGACAATGGATATGATATTAGAAAAGAAATACATCCCTTTAGCAAATTACTTTTTAACAGCTAAAAACCCAGTAATTACATTGCATTTTACAGAAATCGAAAAAATCATGGGACATATTTTACCGAATAGCGCTTATTTAAATTACAGTTGGTGGAAAAAAACCAAAGCCCCTGCTAAGCATTTTCAAGCTTGGACAGCTGCAGGATATGCTGTGAAGCATGTTGAACCCAACCGCTATGTGGTATTCGAAAAGGTAGACCTCTCTAATGACGAGTCAGGCAACGATAATAATGACGACATCTTATTGATACGTCCTGCTGGGCACGGAGACGCTCGTTTTCTTGCAGATTTACAGAAAAAAACCGAAGGCGAATCGGATTTTTTACTTTATGGAAAAGGCGAACGTTCACTGTCTACGCAAAAAGTCAGAAAGCAAATCATTGCCTGGAATCAAAGTGGACAGTCAATAATTTATTTGGCTATTTTAAATGGTGAACACGTTGGGTACTTATTCGCAGAAGGAAATGATGCTGTTCGAGCAATACACCGCGTAGATTTGCTTCTTGCCGTTCAAAAAGACGCACAAAGGAAAGGAATCGCAACAGCTCTTCTCCAAAAAACAGAAGAATGGGCTAAAGAAAAAGCCATCACTCGTCTTGAACTTGCCGTCTTAGAAGCAAACACGCCAGCTCGAAAGTTTTTCGAAAAAAATGGCTATGAATCAGAAGGAATACGCAAAAATGCGATCGTAATTGAAAACGAACCGCAAAATGAAATTTATATGGCTAAGATGCTAGAAAAATAAAAATCAGCGATCGCTTAACACCAAGCGGCCGCTTTTTTTTAGCTAAACCTACCGATCTGATCGTGACTACCGCATCATTTCTATATAAATATAAAAGTTATAAATTGATGGAATCATCAATGCAGATGCAATGCAAACGAGCGCAAGAATCTTACTTTGTGTTCGTAATCGTTTGTCGCCATCTTTCAAGTGTTCTAAAAAGCTAAATGTAAAATAGATGCTCAAAATAAGCAAAACTGTCGACAAAACGCCAAGCCAATTCCCCGTTCCTAGTAATCCCAATTCAGTCATTTGACACTCTCCTTATTAGTTAAGCTACCAGCAGTTAAATAGCTTCTATACACTGACGTTAAATTTTTTTCAATCGAAGATTGGGATACTTATCAAATTTCAAGATTCATTTTTTTCTTCAGAGGCAACCAAAAATAACGATAATGGATAATCACTGTTTTTATTGCTTGATCGTGAACAATCTCTATCCCATAAACCAAGTCATCTGCTGTCGCTGTTCTGTCATCAAGCTTTTCATAGATAGCTATTGGATCACTGCCTGTCGGTATTTTCGCTTTTTCGATTTTTTTAATCGTT
Organism: Caryophanales bacterium; assembly: GCA_038243515.1. Classification (GTDB taxonomy): domain Bacteria; phylum Bacillota; class Bacilli; order Bacillales_A; family Planococcaceae; genus Planococcus. The sequence continues at coordinate 25,094 of JBBSRA010000022.1, read as the reverse complement.
GCTCCGTCTTTAAAACCAGAGCTTAAAGAGTAACCTTCAATCGCATTGCTCACCTGCATAACAACAGCCGACGGTTCTACTCTTTCGTTTACCAGCACTTGATCGATTTGGATTTCACGAAATCCATCATTACCGACACTAAGTATCACGCTTTTCTCGTCAAGCTCAGAATAAATTGCCCCTATGACCAAAGGTGGATTTATCCAAAGGTATGCTGCTACTGCAGTACACACGACCACAATTAAAAAAATCAACGAAATTAGCTTCTTCATTTTATCTCCCTTTCCATTTTCAACTCTTTTCAGAAAAAATCGATACGTGTAAACTGCTTGAATTATAAGCACAGATGCATTATATAACTAATGATTCAATTTTCAGCACTCATTACAATATACCAAATAAAGTAATTTAATACAGCAATTGATTGAATATTTTTACATCTTATAGTATAAATTATAAAAATACTCCTATAATAATTTTGAAGAAATCTCTTTGTAGAGATAAACTCTTCCTACGCCATAGCCGAAAACCCACTTGGAACATGCTATAATTTTGGGTATAAAAGTGAAGTTTCTCTTAAGTCACATTAAAGAGGATGAAAGACAATGAATACGGAAGAATTGATCGCGCTCATAAAAATTAAAACGATAAAAGGAGAACTCCCTCCTGTTGTAACAGGCATACAAATGAATTCGAAAAAAGTAGAAAGTGACAATCTATTCGTTTGTATTGCTGGCAATACGGTAGACGGTCACGATTTTGCAGATGAAGCAATCAGCAACGGAGCTAGAATTATTATTGCTGAAAAAGAAATCGGGATTGATTTTTCAAAATCTGCTTTAGTTATCGTAAAAGATTCAGCAAAAGTGATGGCTCGTTTAGCTAATCATTTTTTTGATTATCCTGCTTCTCATCTTGTTTCTATTGGCATCACGGGAACGAATGGCAAAACCTCTGTCTCTCATTTAATACATAAGTTATCGTTGCTTACTGGTCATAAATCAGCAGTATGTGGCACACTTGGTTTTTACATGCACGAGAACTTTATGCCAACGAAAAATACAACGAGCGATATCTTAACAAATCTGGCAATGACTCGGCAAGCCGTAGATTTTGGTTGTGAAACGATGGCGTTTGAAATTTCTTCCCACGGACTGATCAATGGCAGAGTGTGGGGCATGGATATGGACATTGCTGTTTTTACTAATCTCAGTCGAGACCATCTTGATTGTCATGGAACAATGGAACGCTACGGCCACGCAAAAGGGCTGTTGTTTTCTCAACTTGGACAGAATTTACAGACAGCTAAATACGCCGTGTTGAACGCAGACGATCCGTGGTACTTACAGTTTTCACAGATGACGCCTTTTGAAGTCATCAGTTATGGAATGTTTCAAGAAGCGGATTTTCACGCTGAGCATGTCTGTTATAGCGAATACGGAACGAATTTTGTTTTGCGTACACCAGAAGGAAGCTTTCCGGTCCAAACGAATTTCCTCGGCGAGTTCAATGTTCATAATGTACTAGCTGCTGTCGCTGCTCTTTACGTCAGTGGACAAGACCTCAACACAATCACTGAAAAATTGCCGTTTGTTTTTCCCATAAAAGAACGCATGGAAAAACTAGACTATTCTGCAGGACCCAGCGTCTATATTGATTATGCGCATACGCCAGATGCGATTGAAAAAGCCATTCACAGTCTTACATTATTCAACAAAGGCCGATTGACTGCACTGATTGCAGGAGGAAACCACCGAGAAGTGTTAAGACGGTCGATGATGGCTACTAAGGCATCGGTAGCCGATTACGTCATCATTACTACTAATAATCCAGGAACAGAAACTCCTGAAAAAATTGTTGCTGATTTCGAAAAAGGAATGCAGCACACGAATTACATCACCATTCTGGACAGAGCAGAAGCCGTTCGACATGCTATTCAAATAACAAAACCCGAAGATATCGTTATTTTGATGGACAAGGGGCATGAAACAACTTTATTGGTCGGCAATGAATGGATTCCCTATAGCGACGAAAAAATCGCGCTGGAACAATTAGAGCTTTTGTATGAAAAAAATGAAGATTCCAGTGTAGATCGATAAATGATAGATTCTGGACGTACGAAAAAAGAAGTCCGCCGCTTGTACTAAAAGCGGCGGACTTTGTTCGTATTTTTTGATAATCTATTATTTTTTTCAGAACCGTACAAAGCAGCTATTTTCTGTTTGAAAAAATAGCTTTAAGGGAAGGTGGATATAACCAGGCATCTGGCGTTTTACAGCTGATTTGTATGGATGTTCTGCATTTTTTGTTAAAGGTAATTATCTGGTGGTTTGGGAATGAAAAATTTCTTAAAGAAAAGGATGATGACAAGATGGATAAGCAGAATAAAAAGCAAGATGACAAAGATCAACAGCTAGAACAATACCGTAAGGAAAATACAGGTCCTGACAAACAAATGACAGAAGATAGCGGAATGAAAGTATCTGATGATCAAAAGTCACTGCGTGCGGGGAAACGTGGTCCTCTTCTTATGCAGGATCATCATTTTTACAAGAAGCAGTCTCATTTTAATCGAGAACGCATCCCTGAAAAAGTAGTCCATGCGCGCGGATTTGGCGTGTACGGAGACTTCGAAGTTTATGAATCAATGAAAGATTATACAATGGCGAAGTTTTTGCAGGAGCCAGGGAAAAAGACGTCTGTATTTGTCCGCTTCTCTAATTTCGTTGGAAGCAAAGGCTCGAAAGATACAGCTGTTGATATCCGTGGATTTGCAGTGAAGTTCTATACCGAAGAAGGCATTTACGATTCACTTTCTCTACAATTTCCGGTCTTTGTAATCTCCGATCCCATGAAATTCATGGACGTAACCCATGCTGCAAAGCCTAATCCAAAAACAGATGTGCCACAAGCGACAGTCGCTCATGACAATTTCTGGGATTACGTTATCAGTAATCCAGAATCCGCTCATATGGTCATGTGGCTAATGTCGATGCGTGGACGTCCTAGAAGCTGGCGAATGATGGAAGGCTATCCGGTCAACACGTTCCTTTTCGTCAATGAAAAAGGCATACCCACTTTCGTTCGCTTTATTTGGAAACCAAAGCTTGGTGTCCATTCGCTTAAGCTCGACGAAGCCAATCTTATCGGAGGTGTGGACCCTGATTTTCACAGACGTGATATGATCACTGCCATCGAAGCAGGCTCTTTTCCTGAGTATGAATTGGGTGTGCAGCTGATTTCGGCAAAAGATGAGTTTAAGTATAATTTTGATGTCTTGGATGATACGAAATTATGGCCAGAGGAAGAAGTTCCATTGAAGATTATTGGAAAAATGACGTTAAACCGCTTAGTAGATAACTTCTTTGCGGAAGAAGAACAAGCTGCATTTAACCCGTCAAATCTCGTACCGGGTATAGCATTCTCAAATGACCCTGTTTTACAAGGCCGTTCATTTGCGTATCGAGACACGGAACTCTATCGCCAGAATACACCGAACTATGAAGATCTACCCGTCAACTGTCCGATTTCGGAAGTAAATAATAACTTGCGTGATGGGCATTACAAAGCTGAGATTGATTCTGATACTGTCCACTATCATAATAATTCTTTAGCTGGTAATACACCAGCAGAGACACCACCTGAAGAAGGTGGCTATGAAGACTATCCAGACAAAGTCGAAGGACACGTCACGCGAGAGCATCCAAGCGATTCATTCGAAGATTATTTCACACAAGCAAGAGTTTTCTGGAACAGTTTGAGTAAACCGGAGAAGGATGATTTAATCGAATCCTTCAGCTTCCATATTGGTAGCGTTAAAAACAAGGAATTACGTCAGAAAAACGTGGAGATGTGGGCACATGTGGATGAAGAGATGGCTACCCAAATCGCTGAAAACGTAGGCGTCAATCCGCCGAAGACCAAGCAGGTCAAAACAGAGCAGAGCTATCCATCTCTTAGCCAGCTCAATTCTCCGCACTCTCCAATGACGCAGAAAGTTGGTGTCTTAGTCGGAAATGGATTTAATGGAAAAGAGCTGAAAAAGACATTTGATACACTAAGCAAGAATGGTGTCATAATTGAAGTGATTTCCGAGAAACTAAGCCCTGTGAAAGGCAATGATGGTAGCGAACTAGTGCCTGACAAATCATTCTTGACATCTCACCCAGCACTGTATGACGCGATTTACGTTGTGGGCGGCACATCTGGAAATCAGATGATGTTCGATCAACACATTCATGACTTTGTCCGCATGCAGTTCATGCATTTAAAACCGATTGGCGTGGCGACTGGCCAAGAAGACTTTATCTCGAAAAAAGACGCACCCGGCATCGTATCCGCTGCAGACAATGCTGATTTCCCGACACAATTTGTCGATGCAATTACGAAGAAACGTTTTTGGGATCGAATCTAATTATAAAATAGAGCAAGATGATGAGCAAAAAAAGACTCTCCAGATATGTATGAACCGAACCCCAATTGGTAAGCACTTAAAAAGTGACCCATTTGGGGTTTTAGATTTTGGATTAAAGAGTTTCATATGAGTAAAATACCTTTAACTATTCACTAATCGAGGAGTACTGATTTAAGGACAAATAAATTGCCTTCTCTTCTCGTTCTCTATATCAATTATGATTGGGTTAGCTGGCGACTTCTCTTAGTTCTACACATTGATTGGTTCTAAAAAAACGTAACAAAAGAACCCTTACCAGCCTCTGAATCTCAGAGAGTGGTAAAGGTTCTTTAATACAGTACTGCACACAAGAATAGCATTGGTGCTTCAGCTTTATAGTAACCCTTGGAAGGTTTCAACTAATAAGAAAATATTTAATGCAATGATGATGGCTGCAATTAACCAAGCGAGCAAACTGGTTACTTTATGATTCACTAAGCCACCCATAATTTTTTTATTGCTTGTAAAAATGATTAAAGGGATCAAAGCAAACGGAATTCCAAAAGATAAGATGACCTGACTAAGCACTAATGCGGTTGTCGGGTTAACACCAATGGCAATGACGACAAGAGGTGGAATAACGGTAATCGCTCTTCTCAAATAAAGTGAAATTCGCCGTTTAATATACCCTTGCATAATAATATCACCAGAAATTGTTCCTACCGTAGAACTGGCCAAACCAGCTGCGAGTAAAGCGATTCCGAATAAGATAGCAAATAATGGCCCACTCAGCTCAGCAAACTGATTGTATGCTACCTCTAAGTCTTGAACTTTAAGACCATTTTTGAAAAAAAGAGCTGCCGCGACAATAAGCATAGATGCGTTAACTGCACCGGCAATCACCATAGCGAGTAGAATATCAATTAACTCAAATCGATATATTTTCTTTCGTTCTGTTTCAGTTTTACCCACGATTCTATTTTGAGTCAAAGCTGAATGCAAATAAATGGCATGTGGCATTACAGTAGCACCGATGATTCCAGCAGCAAGCATGATGCTATTTACATCTTCAAACTGCGGCGTGAAAAGACCCGCAAGAATCGAAGAAACGTCTGGCTTCGCAAAGAACACTTGTAACCCAAAAGCTACAACTACGATAAACACCATCCCGGCTATTCCGGCTTCGAGCGGACGAACACCTCTACGTTGCAGTTCAAGTATCGCAAATGAACCAACAGCTGAAATTAAAGCAGCAGGTAATAACGGAATTCCAAACAATAAGTAAAGTCCTAAGGCAGCCCCTATAAATTCAGCTAGGTCTGTAGCCATGACGACTAACTCACCTTGAATCCACAGTCCAAACGTTACGGGTTTCGGAAACTTTTCTCTTGAAATTTCAGGAAGGTTTTTCCCGGTGGCAATTCCTAATTTAGCAGACAAAGATTGAATGAGAATTGCCATTAAATTTGAGGCAAGAACTACCCACAATAACATATACCCATATTCAGAGCCTGCTGTGATATTTGTAGCGAAATTTCCTGGATCAATGTATGCTACTCCAGCAATAAAAGCTGGTCCTAAAAACAGCAATATCTTACTATGTTTTCTCGGAGAAGCTGCTACGTCTTTATAAGATTTATAATGTCCATTTGATCGATTTGACTTTTTATCAGGCATGATTTTCTTCTCTCCTCAAAAAAGCTTTCCTGAGGGAAACTTTAAAGTATTTATACGTATACTATTCCTAAAAGAAACTTTTTGTCAATAGCAAACGCATGAATCTCTCTTTGAGTTGGTTTCCTTGTCATCTTTTCAAAATCGACTACGCAAAAAAATGGCTCGGAATATACAAATGTATACTCCAAGCCATTTTTTATAGTAACTTATCTCTCGACCATTTGCTTAGGCTTCCGGACAAGCGCCATAATACCAGCAACTAGATAAAAGATACCTGCCAAAATGCCGGCTCCGCCTGTAACAAATGAACCGATTACCGCAGTAACAAGGAAAATGATTCCTGCAGCCGTGGGTTTGTTATTTCCTTTAAGCAAGACCATTGCGACAATTCCCAAAACAATGGCAACAACCGAAGTGCCGACGAGCAGCCAACCGCCTGTGCCTAACACATCAAGAAAAGCCTCCATATCAGCGGAACTAACTTCTGGTTGTCCTTGAGCTCCTTCATTTAATGTATCTTCCAATAGATTTTTATTGTTTTGAAGCCAAACCATTAAGCCGCCAAGTCCTGCTGTCAGCCCATACGCTAAAACACCTAATATTCCTACGACGATTTCTGCTGTTCTTTTCATCATAATCCTCCTCATTTTTGGTTCATTTCTAATTTACTGTCCTGCGATATCACGTTTAGTGAACGCGGTCCATGCAGCACCTAAGAATACAACAAAATACACCACCAGTACAACAATTGAAAATGTCAGTGTCATATCTGGATTTACCGGTGTGCTACCATCCATATACTGTTTTAAATTGGTGTTCGCAAATAAGATGTATTTTGACCAGTCATACTGTGCGAGAAATGCCACAATCGCATTGCCTGCCATCATTAAGAAAATCGCCAATCCAATTGCCATTCCACTGCTTCTGAAAATAGCGGAAATCATGAATGCAAAAGTCGCCATCATAACGAGCGTGACAAGACTCAATCCATACGCTTCAACAATTTCACTCAACACACCCACTTGAGCAAAACCTTCTGCCTGTTGCTGAACAAATGTTGGATTCAGCCCATTTAACCCAAATAACACAGCTCCTGTCATCCAAGAAGTTACCAATAAGAAAATCAGTAACGTTAATGCAAAAATCAATACTGAAAAATATTTAGAGAACAAAATTTTGGTTCTTGAAATAGGACGAATGAGCAATAACTTAATGGTTCCCCATTTAAACTCATTGGAAATGATCCCTGCTGCCACTACAATCGTAAACAAACTGATTAATGACGAAAGGAAACTGTTTTCCAATACATACTCCCACCCGTCATAAGGCTTGGGTTTTATATTCTCTTCCAAGTAATAATTGTTTTCTTCAATAATCGGTGGATTGGAGAATTGCAGAAATTCATCTTCCTTCATATCAGTTGCTAGTTGCTCATTTTCTTCTTGAAGTTCTGTTTGCCAGTTTTCGCCGTATTCTTTAAAATCGGATTCATTGCCCATAAATTTAGTTAAAAATCCGCCACCTAGTGCAATTGCCAATATAAAGATAAACATGACCCATGTTGATTTTTGGGCATATAATTTTATTTGCTCGTTCCAGATCAATTTCATGAAATTACTCAATGGTATTCTCTCCAATCAAGTCAAAGAATTTATCTTCAAGCGTTGCTTGCAACACCCGAACGCCGTAAATGCTGATTCCTTGTTCTATTAACTTTTTCAAAACAACCGGAATCTCTTCGCGTTTGACCGATATAGAAAGTTCTTTTCCTGCTACGCTAATAATATTCGGCATTTCGGTTTCCAAATAGTTTTTAGCAAGTGTTAGAGGCTCTGCTTCGATAAAGACTTGTTGTAACGCTTCTTCATCTTTAGCGCTTCGAACCGCTTCAATGGCAATCAGTTCGCCATTTTTGATAACACCAATCCGGTCACACATCAATTCAATTTCAGTCAGTAAATGACTCGAAACAATGACTGCCACATTTTCTTCTTCTGCTAGGTTGCGTATGTATTTTCGGATTTCTCGTATTCCAGAAGGATCGAGTCCGTTCGTTGGCTCATCTAATATTAAGATGGACGGTCTGTGCAATAACGCTTGTGCAATTCCAAGACGCTGACGCATACCAAGCGAATACCTGCCCGCTTTTTCATGAATGGCTTTTTCCAATCCAACCAGTGAAATTACTTGTTTCATACGGTCATCTGTAACACCATTGACCATACGCGCATATTGCTCCAAGTTTTTCCAACCGCTTAAAAACGGATACATTTCCGGATTTTCAACAATCGCTCCAACATGCTGAATGGCTCCTTTGAAATCTTTTTTGATGCTTTTTCCTTCAATCAGCACATCGCCTTCTGTGATATCGATCAAGCCTACCATCATCCGAATCGTCGTTGTCTTCCCCGCTCCGTTTGGCCCTAAAAACCCGAAAACTTCACCTGCTTTTATTTCAAAATCCAGGCCTTTAATAATTTGCTTTTTGCCGATGGTCTTTTTTAAATGGATCAACTGCATCGCTGTTTTTGACATAAAATCACCTCCATAAATTTCTTCTCTCTTACTTTTACGAATGGGAAGTGGAATAGTTCCTAGAATTGGGAAATAAATTGGAAAGTGATAAAATCATTCCAAAAAAACAACCGTAAAGTATCTAACTTTACGGTTGTTTGAGCTTGTAGACAAAAGAATATTCATGATAGTTATTTTATCGTATTTGGGCTAGATCCTGCGCTCCAGGCGGACGCTTTCCGCGGACGAAGCGCTGAGCCTCCTCGTCGCAAGCTCCTGCGGGGTCTCATCACTCCGTTTTTCCGCAGGAGTCGCCGCCTTGCGCTCCGGATGCTAGAGTGGCCTGAACACCTTGCATATTGAGGTTCTTTTTAGGGGGAATCGGACTAGCAGGCTGCTCATTCCGATTAGAGCCTCACGCTTCCAACCGGTCTGGCCACGAAGACTCCCGTGGGACGAAAGCTGAAGACCCCGCAGGAAATGCATTGACTGAAGCCTGCGAGGACAAGCATTTGCGACGAAGCTAGCGCAGCGATACAGGAGCATGGGTTTTTCAGTAACGAGGAGGCTGAAGCTGAGCCCACCCGAAAGCGAAGTGGCCAGACCGGTTGGATTTATACACGGTTATTCATTTTTGAGATACTTTGTCTACAGTATGAAACAACCGCAAAGTATCTAACTTTGCGGTTGTTTCATTATTTATCACCTTGTATGTTAGAAATACTTTGCTGCAATGCGTTTAGCAACATCTACTTTTTCTTCTGAAAGTTCTTTCATCGGCTGACGGCAATATCCTGCATCGACGCCTTTTTCTTTTAAGATTTCTTTTAATGTCTGGTAAAGACCATTGTTTAACAGCTCTGTGATGAAATCATTGGTCTCGTGTTGAATTTCTCTCGCTTTTGCAATTTCGCCTTTGTTTGCCAGCTCGTAAATTTCACGCGCGCGTTGTCCGTTAACATTGAACGTGCTACCAATTGCACCATCAACACCAAGAACGGCTGCAGATAGAAGCATTTCGTCAAATCCAGCGTAAAGTAATTTGTCTGGGAATGTTTTTCTCATTCTTTCTAGCAAGTAGAAATCACCAGCTGTGAATTTCACGCCAATGATTTTTTCGTTTTCGAAAAGCTCCGCAAATTGTTCCAAGCTGATATTAACTCCTGTTAAGAAAGGAATCGAGTAAATGATCATTTTGTTGTCTACTGAATTAATAATCTCGTTATAATAATGCTTGATTTCTTCAAAATCAAACTTATAGTAAAACGGCGTAACTGCGGAAAGTGCGCCATAGCCTAAATTAGTTGCGTATTTAGCAAGTTCAATGGATTCTTTTAAGTTGATCGATCCTACTTGTGCGATTAACTCGACTTGGTCTTTTACTTCATCTTTTACGATGCGGAAAATCTGTTTTTTTTCTTCTGTGGAAATCATAAAGTTTTCTCCTGTGCTGCCGTTTACATACAAGCCGTCTACTTTACATACATCTACGTTATAGCGAATAATTTCTCGTAATCCTTTTTCGTTGATTTCCCCGTCTTTATCGTAAGAAACCATTAACGCTGTAAATAAACCTTTCATCTAATAACCGCTCCCTTTACCATAATGTATTCTATTTGTTCAAACTTGAGACAAAACGCTTAGTGATTTCTCTTGGTCGCGTAATTGCAGATCCTACAATACATGCATGAGCTCCGTAAGCTATCGCTTTCTCTAATTCTTCCGGCTTCCAGTAACCGCCTTCTGCCATTACTGGCGTCTCAATTGCTTTAGCAAGCGATTGGATCAGATCGGTATTCGGTAGCACTTGATCTTTCGTGTAATCCGTATACCCTGAAAGTGTCGTTGCTACTAAGTCAAAGCCCAGTTCACTGGCTTTTACGCCTTCTTCGAACGTTGAAATGTCTGCCATTAAGACAACATCCGGAAAAGCATGACGAACTTCTGCGTAGAATTCATCCAGTCGTTGGCCGTTCGGTCTCAATTGATCTGTTGCATCAAGTGCGATAATTTCCGCTCCCGACTTTACTACTTCTTCAACTTCTTTTAACGTAGCTGTGATAAACACTTTGCTGTCATCATAATCGCGCTTAACAATACCAATGACTGGCAAGTCGACAAGTTTTTTTATGGCACTGATGTCTTCATAGCTATTGGCTCTGATGCCGACAGCGCCACCTTCTTGCGCTGCCACTGCGAGTCTCGACATGATGTAAGAACTGTGTAAAGGTTCATCTTCTAGTGCCTGACATGAGACAATCAGCCCTCGCTCTAATTTTGCTAATAATGACTGTTTATCCATAATGACTACTCCCTACTGTTCCATAATGTAACTCTTCTTAGTTGATTAATACAGTTTATTTGCTGTGTTTTCTGAGATTTTTAATTGTGTTGCTTTTACTTCTTTTTCGTTTTTCATGGCTAAACCTGTGCAGATTAAATCAATCAGAAATAGCTGAGAAATTTTCGAAACTAATGAACCACTATCGAGTGGACTTTCCTTGGCTGAGGATAATAAGACTAAATCAGCAAATTTCGTCAAAGGGGATTTTGTATAGCTTGTTAACGCGATCACTGTTGCACCATTCGCTTTTGATGCACTTACAGCGTCTACGATGTCTTTTGTGCTACCTGTTAAACTAACAGCGATGACGATGGTCTTTTCCGTCATAGAAGCCGCTCGCATCATTTGAAAATGTGAATCTGTGATAATACTGGCATTTTTGCCGATTCGCATTAATCGGTTTTGCATGTCTAACGCTGCGATTCCTGATGAACCAATACCAAAAATCACGACATCTTCAGATCCAGCAATTTTCATAATGGCTTGCTCAAGCAAGTCTTCTTCAACCACATCAGCAGTATCCGTAATGACTTGAATCACATTGTTTTTCACTTTATCAATATACGTATCTTCAGTAGCGTCTATTACCGTTGATGAAATTTCTTGAGCAAACATAAACTTGAAGTCTTGAAAGCCCTTGTAGTCTAGCTTTCTAAAGAACCGCAATAAAGTAGCTTCTGCAACGCAACACGCTTCAGCCATTTCTGTTAGCGAATGATACAGAACTTTTTCTTTATTTGCCAAAATGTATTCGTATATTTTCGTGTCTGATTTTGTGAAATCTGCTTTCAACTGTGTCATCAATAGTGTTGGTTTAAGACCGCTAAACTTAGTTTGTGTTTTCATCTTATTCCTCGCCTCGCTTGTTGAAGTTCATAGTTTTTAATAGCACCTAACAAATTCGAGCGATTGCCGTTTTTTGCTAACCGAATGACGAGATTTTCTTTGAAGGGTTCTAGCAAATTCTTGAAAACAGCGTTCTCAATTTCTTGTTCTAGCCATTTTCCTTGAGCTGAAATCCCGCCTCCGATTACAACCGAATCGGGATTCCAAATATAGATCAAGGATTGCAAACCAACCACTAAGTCATTTAACCATTCATGAAATAAGTTTACAGACTCATCGTCGCCCCGTTTAACACTTTCCATAAATGCAGGGACTTGTTGTTGTAGATGAGTTTCTTGTATTTTTTGCTCTAACCTATTGACAGATGCATATTGTTCAAAGCAGCCTTTTTGGCCACACGAACAAAGTCTGCCGTTAGGGTAGAGATTCATATGACCAATGGCTCCGGCTAAATGCGTTGAACCTTTATGGATTTGCCCGTGTAGCACGAGTGAACCACCAATTCCTGTTCCAATGGTCAAAAACAATAGCTGTTGCGCATCTGATGCGACGCCTTTCCAAAGTTCTCCAAGCGCACCGCAATGTACATCATTTTCAAGCTCAACCGGAAGTTGAAGTCTAGTTTCTAGTAGTTGTTTGACGTTCATCCCTGTATAGCCTGGAATGGTTTCCGTCGCATAAATTACTTTACCCGTTGTCGAGTCAATTGATCCTGCTGTACTGATGGCAACGCCTGTAATGGTCCATTGTTGTTGAAGTTGTTTTGTCAGATGATGAATCTTTTCAACCAATTCTGCTCCGCCTTTAGAAGCTTCTGTTGGCGTTACGTTCTCAGCGAATAGATTACCGTGAGAATCTCCAATACCGTATTTAATATTTGTTCCACCAATATCGAATACAGCTACTAACATGTGAGATTCCTACTTTCGTTTAAGGTAATAATAGATTTGGTAAGAACAAAGCAATTTGCGGGAAGAACGTAATTAACAGCAAACAAACAACCAGTGGAATGATAAACGGAATAACGCCTCGTGTTAACGTGGCCACTGGAATGTTCCCGACTCGTGACACAACGAACAAGGCCATGCCCATCGGTGGAGTCAATATTCCGATCATTAAGTTTAAAATAACAATAATACCAAAGTGTACAGGATCCACTCCTGCTACTAGTATGACTGGCACTAAAATCGGTACGAGTAAAATCAATAATGCTAATGATTCGACAAACATACCTAAGAAAATAAGCAACAAGTTCATCAATAACAACAGAATAATTGGATTATCTGTCACGTTCAAGAAGAAATCTGCTACTTTAATCGCTACTTGTTCGTGCGCGATCATTTGTCCGAAAAACTCGACACCCATAATCATTAAAACAGCGACTCCAGTTAACTTCATGGACTCAACGACGTTCGTAAACAATAACTTGAAGCTTAGCTCTCTGTAGACAAAGAACCCTAAGAACATAGCGTACAATGTAGCGACAATTGCGGCTTCCGTTGGTGTGAAGAAACCAGAGAAAATCCCACCAATAATAATAATCGGTGTTAACAATGCCCAAAATGCCCGTTTAAAATGATAAAATCGTTTTTTCATTGACGCTTTTGGTGCCTTCGCATAGCCACGTTTTTTTGCCCAAATATACGCAACGACCATTAGCGAGAACGTCATCAACAGTCCAGGTAATACTCCTGCTAAAAATAATCGCGCGATTGATTGATCGGAAATAACGCCATAAATGATGAGTGGAATACTCGGTGGAATAATTGGACCGATAATGGCAGATGCTGCCGTTAAACCGCCCGCATAATCATCATCGTAATTTTCATCTCTCATCGATTTAATTTCTAACTGTCCAAGTCCTCCTGCATCGGCTAACGCAGATCCAGACATTCCTGAAAACATCAGAGACGCCATAATATTCACATGACCCAGTCCACCGCTATAGTGGCCGACGAGTGATTTCGCAAACGCAAAAATTCGTTCGGTAATACCAGAAGAGTTCATCAACGTCCCCGTCAGAATAAAGAACGGAACCGCGAGCAACGCAAAGCTATCAATACTATCGATTAACTTTGCTCCTGAAAAAAATACCAAGCTCCAATCGGTCATAGCAAAGTACGCAAATGCAGCGACGATTAAAGTAAAACCAACTGGCATTCCTAAAAACAGAAGCAGCAACCAAACGATAAAGATAATGCCTACTTCCATTTAAATCTCCTCCTTCATATTGCGCCATTCTTGGTAGTTTCGCTCAAGAAGGCGATAAATCATCAATAGTGAAAGAAGTGGAAGAGCACTGTACATGTACACATACGAAATTCCTAATGCCACAATATCAACAGGTACCTTACGTAAAGCCATTTCATAACCAATATACGTCATTAACAATAAAACGATTAAAATGACAAATTGGAATACATAATTCAGCCCTTTTTGTATTGCTTTCGGCATCTTTTCAACAAAATAATCAATATAGACATGTCCGTTTTCTTTTATACCAATGGATACGGCTAAGTAACCGACATAGATGAAAATAAATTTCGCTAATGCTTCTGACCACGTTAACGGCTGATCAAGAACGAGGCGGAAGAAAATTTGCATCGTCAAGACAATTAACATGATGATAAAAAGAACCCCGCCTACAATTTCTTCAAAATTCGCTAAAAACTTTTTCATGTTTTCACCTGATTCCTAATTAATCATTCGCCTCTTGAATTTCTTTCAAGTACGCATCTGAACCTTCACCGATTTCTTTCAAGTACGAAGGGTACGCTTCAGAAACTGCTTTTTTGAATTCCTCAAGATCTGGCTCTGTTACAGTTACTCCTTCTTCTTTAAACTTCTCGATTAAGCTTGCTTCTTGTTCTTCAAATAGTGATGTGTGATAAGCTGTCGCTTCTTCGATACCGTCTTCTAAAACTGTTTTCAAGTCTTCTGGTAGTTTATCCATTGTTACTTTGCTGACAACATAGTTTACATCGTTTACGACGTGGTTTGTCATCGCTAAGTAATCTTGAACTTCATAGAATTTTTGTGCGTCAATTGTTGATAATGGGTTTTCTTGACCATCTACTGCGTTAGTTTGCAATGCCAAGTAAACTTCTGTGAAAGCCATTGGTGTTGCAGATGCGCCTGTGTAGTTTGCATAGTCTAACAAGTTTTGCGCTTCTGGAACACGAAGTTTCAAGCCTTCCATATCTGCTAACGATTCGATTGCACGGTTAGATGTTGTTTGACGTGTACCGTTATAAGCATTTCCTGCAAGAACCCAGTTGTGCTCTGTCGCTAACTCTTCTTTCAACCCTTTACCGTATTCTGTATCGTTTAAGACTTTCGTGATGTGTTCATAATTATCAACAATATAGGGTAAGCCCATTAGAGAAGCACGTGGCACCCAAATACCAAAACGCCCTGTTTCAGCTAAAGCAATATCTAACGATCCTTCGCTTGCTTGTTCAAGCATTGCACGGTCGTCACCTAGTTGAGAGTTTGGATATAATTTGATCGTTAACTGTCCGTCACTTTCTTTATCTACGTACTCTGCTAACTTTTCAGCTGCTTTGTATTCGTTTTGCTGGTTTCCAGCAACCATTCCGAATTTCAATTCAACTTTTTCTGATGAGTCGTCGCCGCCTGCTTCACTTGATGATGAACATGCGCCTAAAACGAATAATGCTAAAAACAATACCCCTATTGATAACCAACGTTTTGTCATAATTTTTCTCTCCCCTTTTCCTTTTTAATGAAAGTGCTTACAAAAACTGAAAGCTGACTTTCAATTTTTATTTATTTGTGACAACAAACTTTCATTAATTTAGTGTAAGTATACTTTTATGAGAGTTTTCTGTCAATGATTTTCTCAAATTTGATGGTTAGTTGTCAGAATAAGCTCTTATGGATTCGAAAAGTTGCTTGGCAACGAACATGTGGAAAATAAAAAGCAGCAAGGAAAAATCCTTACTGCTTTTAGAAATGATGGATAATAGCTGCTTTAAACTTCTCGTTGTTGTTTTTCAAAACAAGCTTCGCAAGTAAATTGCGCTTCGTTTTTTAAGTAAGCTTTGATTTCAGTCATTCCTCTTCTTTTTGGGTAGCGCATGTTAATCTGTACGATTTCACCGTCTTCGATGTCCCTTTTGCATACTGAGCATAGTGGCTTTTTGTTAAACAATGGATTCGCCTCCGTAGTTAATGGCCTTCAAGTACGTACTTATTGATTATCACTTAGCATTTTTAAATTTTCTGAGTTTATCAAGCACGAGTGCATTTAGACGATTGCTGAAGCTGTTCTTATTAATAGTAGTACGAATCTCAACATTTTTATATGCTTGAAGGTCTCTTCTTTTTACTTAATACGACTTAGATTGGTGTAAGTTTCATTAGAGATGTCGTTTTGAGGTTGTTTCAATACCTTTTAGAACAGTCTTTTTTTAATACGTGACGTTCTTCTTCACACTCTACTAGCGATTTATGGTTACTTGTGAGCACAGTTAGCTTGAAATATCGTGAAAAAGGATATAGTAACAGTACAAGATATTATTTTTTGCGAAGATGTATGTACTATGTTAGCGTGAGCAAAAATAGACGAAATTTTAATTATTGCTAGACACTTTTATATTTTTTACTTTGCTATCCTTTAATTCAATAGGAGGTCTTCATTGTGAAACCACAAATATTGATCGTAGGAGCGGGTCCGACTGGACTTGATCTCGCTTATAGCCTTGCGCGTTTTGGTGTATCTTTTCGGATTATCGAAAAAAAGTCCGGTACCGGTACAGCTTCCCGTGCACTGGCTGTACATGCACGGATATTAGAACATTATCAACAACTCGGTTTGTCCGATAGAATCGTCAAAAAAGGGCAACCGATTTTGTCACTCGATTTGAGTGATGGAAAAGAAGTAAAAGCCAATTTGAAATTTCATGATTTTGGTAAAGGACTGAGTCCGTTTCCGTTAATCCTCAGCTTGCCTCAAGATGAACACGAAGATATTTTAGTGGATGAATTAAAACAACTAGGAATTGAAGTAGAGTGGGATACGGAATTATCCTCTTTTGAAGATAACGGGAAAACAGTAAATGCTGTATTAAAAAAAGAAGGGCAGACAGAAGAGTCGGCTGACTTTGCTTATCTATGCGGATGTGACGGAGCGAGTAGTACCGTTCGAAAAGGATTAGATTTTGAATTTCCAGGCGGCACGTATGATCAATTGTTTTTCGTAGCCGATGTAGAAACCAAAAAAGCAGAAGTTGAAATGGAAAAAATGGATATGTATATGGATAATGATGGCTTTATGTTATATATGTCTGTTCGCAATGAATACACAAAAAGAATCCTTGGCGTTGTACCAGAGCGATTTAACAACCAGACGGAAATCGAATACAGTGACATTAGCGATTACATTGAAAAGAAAATCGAAGTTACGGCTTCACGCGTCAATTGGTTTTCTACTTATCGCGTTCATAACCGCGTAAGTGATCACTTTGTTAAAGGACACACTTTTATATTGGGCGATGCCGGGCATCTTCATAGTCCTGCAGGCGGGCAAGGCATGAATACCGGTATTGGAGATGCTTTCAACTTGTCGTGGAAACTCGCAGCGGTACTAAAAGGCAAAGCCGCTTCTACCATATTGGAAACGTACGAAACAGAACGGATTGCATTTGCGCGGACGTTAGTCGCAACTACCGACAAAGCATTCCAAACCATCATCAACCAAAAGCTTCCGGGTACGGCGTTGCGCAAATTTTTTATCCCATACATTTTGCCTTCTTTATTCACCGTTTCGATTACTAAAAAGAATGCTTTTAAAGTCTTATCTCAAATTCACATCAACTATAAAAAAAGTAGACTCAGTAAAGGCAAAGCTGGAAAAGTTTTTGCGGGTATGCGCTTGCCTTGGATCAAAACAACAGATGTCGACAATTTCCGTGCTCTCCGCTCGGTGGATTGGCAAATTCATATTTATGGCCAAGCAAGTCAAGAGCTGAAAGATTTTGCCGCCGCGCAGTCTCTCGAACTCCATGAATTTGCGTGGCAGCCTATTATGAAAAAAACTGGATTTAAACAAGATGCCTTATACTTTATTCGTCCGGATGGTCACGTGGCTGTAGCGAATAACACGCAAGACTTGGATGTGTTGAAAAACTATTTAGCTGAATTTGAATTAGTTGCTTTTCATGCCAACTGATCGTGTCTTTAGTCAGGAGTTTGTTCTTCATTGCACTGCTGTTGGCGTTGGACAAAATCAAGAATCTTTAGAGCAGAATGATTTCTATTACTTCAATTATAAAAAGCCCCCACTTTAAACAACCTATACAGGTGTTTAAAGTGGGGGCTTCTCGACTAACTTACTTTATTTCACACGATCGTATGCTACTAAGATGGCAGCAAATGATTTAGCTGTATTGAGCATGGCTGTTTCGTCAAAGTCGAACCGAGCGTGATGATGCGGATAAACTTTGTCGTCTTCTGCTAATTGAGCGCCTGCGAAAATAAAAGAACCCGGTATCTGTTGTGTATAGTAGCAAAAGTCTTCACCCGGCATAACAGCTGGTGTTTCGACTACTGCTTCGGCACCTAACACACTTTCCATTGCGCGCTTCGCTAGTTGAGTTTCCTCCGGATGATTCCACACAGCATCATAGCCTTTTTCAAGAACGGTATCGGCTCTAGCACCAAATGCTTTTGCCACTTGAGAAGCGATTGTCGACAATCTCTCAGTAGCGAGTGAGCGAACTTCCGGTTTATACGAGCGAATGGTGCCGGTCATGACCGCTGTTGTCGGGATCACGTTTTTGGCTTGACCGCTGTTAATAGAACCTACCGAAACGACCAGTTGCTCCAGTGGATTTGTGTTCCGGCTGACAATCGACTGAAGTGCCGTGATAATGTGAGAAGCCGTGACAATCGGGTCGACCGTTTCTTGTGGAATAGCGCCATGACCTCCTTTGCCATTAACGGTAATAACAAAGGTATCGACCGCTGCTTGGATATAGCCTTCTTTGTAAAACATGGTTCCTGATGGCATCGTGCTTTGAAGATGACAGCCATAGACAGCGTCAACGCCTTCAAGACAACCGTCTGCGATCATGGCCTGTGCACCTCCAGGATATTCTTCTTCTCCAAATTGATGGATAAAGACTACGCTATGATGCACTTGCTCTGGGTTTTCAGCTAAAGTTTTGGCAAAAACCATGAGTGCCGCTGTATGGCCATCATGACCACAAGCATGCATAGCGCCAGGGATGGTCGATTTGTAAGGCACATCTTTTTGATCTTGAATCGGCAAAGCATCAAAATCCGCACGGAACGCAATGGTTTTTTGTGCATTGTCTGCATTGAATTTAGCGACTACACCACGTCCACCCACACCGGTTCTGACTTCTAACCCTAACGCGCGGTAGTATTCTGCAATGTAGTTGGGTGTTTCGACTTCTTGATGGGAAATCTCAGGATATTGGTGAAGATGACGGCGAATACTCACCATTTCAGGGTAAAGATTTTCTAATTTGCTTGCCAGTTGCTGCAGTTTTTCATTTTCTATAGACAATTTTTGTGTGTTAATTGACATGGACAACTACGCCTCCTTGATAGACGGTTTCGACTGAACGAAAAGCAGAAAGGCTATTTTCGGGATCTTCAGACAGAATGATAAAATCGGCTAGTTTCCCGGTTTCCAGTGACCCGGTTTCGTTTTGAACATTTAAGACAGCTGCCGCATCATACGTTGCGGAAGTAATGATGGCACGAACAGTCATCCCGCCTTCATGCATCAATTCCAGTTCTTTAGCAAAATCACCGTGTAAGTTAAACGGTGTACCAGCGTCTGTACCCGCTGCAATTTTCACGCCCGCTTTTACAGCTTTTCGGAAACTTTCTTTATGCGCTTCGTAACAATAGGTTGCCTTTTTGATAGCATGTGGTGGAATTTCACCTGAATCTGCATTTTGCACAATGTAATACGGTGCCGCAAGCGTCGGGACAAGTACAGTTCCATATTCAATCATCAGATTAATAGTTTCATCGTCTAGGAAAATGCCGTGTTCAATGGTCGTTATTCCTGCACGTACAGCATTTTGAATGCCGATGGTTCCTTGTGCATGTGAAGCAGTCGTTTTTCCAGCATGAAGCGCTTCTTCAACTGCTGCCTTCATTTCTTTTTCCGATAATTGTGGAGAGCCTGGATCAACGCCAGGCGTCATCACTCCACCAGTCGCCATCAGCTTTAATACGTCAGCGCCTTGTTTTAACGTTTGACGTGCTACTTTGCGGATTTCGTCTTCTCCATCAGCTTCTGAAGCAAGTGGGTATCCGTGACCACCCGTCATGACAATAGGCTGACCAGAACCGTAAACCGTAGGACCGGTTACAAGACCTGCCTCTACAGCGTCGCGGTATGCTAAGTCAATATGCCATTTCGATCCTAAGTTGCGAACACTTGTAACACCTGACTCTACTTGTTTTTTCCCGTTAGCTTGGTGACGATAAGCAGACATTGCTTGGCTATCTGTAGCAATTTGAGCAAATGGATCTGCTACACCATCCATGCCGAGATGAATGTGCATATCAAAAAATCCAGGCAAAATGGTTTTTCCTTGACCGTCGATTACGGTTTTTGCTTGTTTTTTAACAGCTTCTTCACCCACCGCAACAATCTTGTTTTCTTCAATGAGGATAGCCGACTCCATCAGCTTGTCGCCTCTACCTGTATAAATCGTGACGTTCTCTATTTTCAAAGACAATCAAATTCCTCCTCTATTAAAGTTAATAACTATTTTTACCAGTGACTAAGCAGCAACTCTAGCACGACCAATAAGCGAAAAAGTTTTTCACTCATAATTCAGCTCTTCTAGTTATCAATCCACTCAACTAGTTTGAATTATTAACTTATTATTCTGTTTTATCTACTTACTATATAGCGTATGACGCGAAAAAGTAAGTCGCTTTTAAGAATAGTCAAAAAATAACGACAATTAAGATGCAATTTTTTTTAATTAGAGAATAATTTTATTGAAAATTTATTTTTCCAATTAACCATTCCGTAGTTTTTTTGCTCTAGTCGCTAAAAATCTATTGAGATTTTCCGAAAAGTGGTAGCACAGCTCCAATCCTTGTCACAGCAAGCTATTTTAGAGCACTCCATATAGAATTAGATTTCTCACGATGAAATCTAAGCGTTTTGTTTTCAACTATCGTACGAGGTATTCCTTTTTGTGAATTTTTGAAAAGGAATTATGACTAGAATGTGGCGTAGCCTCTCTCAGGTCATTCGATTGTCATTGAGTTTTGTAAAGAAATTTTGCTATAGTTGCACATAGACTCATTGATGCTATTGAAAGTAAGAAATAGTCGAAAAATTTTACAAGTCAAAACTAAAGTTAGAGAAAGAAGTTGAGTTATGGAATCTCATGTCCACGTCCAAAGACCGAAACTGATAGCGGGCATTTTAATGCTTGGTTCTTTTATCGGGTTGTTTGGTGAAACCGCATTAAATATGGCGTTAACAAATATTATGGACGATTTATCCATTAGCGCAGGCACGGCGCAGTGGCTGACGACTGGTTATTTATTGGTGTTGGCTACGCTGGTGCCACTGTCTGCTTATTTGGTTCGCTGGTTTACTACGCGCCAATTGATCGTTTCAGCATTGCTTATTTCTTCACTTGGTGCGCTTCTCGCCGCGCTGGCACCCAACTTTGCGATTCTGCTCGTTGGTCGGTTGATTCAAGCCATTGGAACAGGTATTTTCTTGCCGTTAATGTTCAGTGTCGTTCTCATGATTTTCCCGATTCAAAAACGCGGATCGGTTATGGGAATTGTTGGGCTAGTGATCACTGCAGGTCCTGCTTTAGGACCTACACTGAGTGGATTAATCATTCAAGTGAGCAGTTGGCATTATATTTTTGTGGTCATCATCGTGTTGAACATTTTGCTCCTACTAGGTTCTTTAAAAGTAGAAAACGTTTCAATTATTTCTAAACCGACAATTGATGTCGCTTCGCTGTTATTATCTACTCTCGCTTTTGGCGGACTTATTTTCTCGCTCGCGACATTAGCAGAAACACCTTTTACAAATCTGCTCGTTTGGGGACCATTAGTTACAGGAATTATCGCCTTGTTGTTATTTGTTCTGCGCCAGTTAAATATGACACAGCCCATGATCGACTTACGTGTGTTTAAGTACCCAATGTTTTCATTGGGCACTTTGCTGATGTTCGCGACGTTATTTGTTATTCTTTCGGTATCCATCCTGATTCCTCTTTATTTAAAGAGTGTACTCGCTTATTCATCGATTGCCGCAGGCTTATTGATGTTACCGGCCAACTTTTTGAATATCTTAATGGCGCCGATTGTCGGCTCTAGCTTTGACAGAGTGGGTGCCCGCATCTACACACGAGCCGGATTTGCTTTTATGACCGTCGCAGCCGTACTGTTTATCATTATTCTTTCAGCAACAACACCCGTATGGCAAGTAATCGCTGCACTTTGTATTTTGTTCTTAGGAGTTTCGATGGCCATTATGCCCGCACAAACTCACGCCATGAATCAGTTGCCGCCAGATTTGTATGCAGATGGCTCAGCTGCCATGAATACGCTGACTCAAGTTGCAGGCGCTGCAGGGACAGCGATTGCCATTACCTTGTTTACAGCCGGTCAAAAAAATTACATTGCCGAGTTCGGTGCAGTCAATCCTGCAGCGTTTTTAGCATCTGGTACAAATTTAGCGTTTTACGCAGTACTGGTAGCTGCCGTTGTTGGATTGGTAGGATCCTTGTTTATCCGCAACAACAAACTAGTAAATTAATCGAAAAACACACCCGCCCTTTTAAAGGAAGGGTGTGTTTTTTAGTTTTTATAGTCTCAGATTAACCAAATCCAGTTGAATCGTTACAATACTAGCCACAACGACCAAAATCGCAATTTCACTCATGGTCAATATCCATTGTTTCGGGTTATCGGTGTATTTCCATTCGAAAAATGCTCTTATCGAGTAGTCGATAACCATAAATGCAACCCAGACGATTAAATAAAGAGCGATTGGATATTCTTTGAAAAAGACTAAATATATCGCGAAGATCGTCCCAATCATCGTCAAAATCCGAATTGTCCAGTCTATTTTTTTATGTAGGTTGTTAATATGGTTATACGAAAACCAGTTGATTTTTTCTTTCTCAATCTCAAGTGTTTTTCTCAAAATCCATTTCACGAACCAAATCACACCAAACACAGACACCATAAACAAGAAGAATTTCAACCAAAACATACAATTGCTCCTCTCAATTAAAAAATAACTGATAAATCACGTATCCTGCAAGTAACACCAGAATCAATAAGGTCATGCCTTTCCAGCCCATATCGCCTGCGATATCTGTTAAATTGCCACTCCCTGCTCCATTGTCAAACCCATCACGCAAGTTGCCTGCCGAATTGTTCTTTTGTTCATTTTGTCTCAATTGACTTCTTTTTTCTTGTGGTGTTTTTTGTTTGTTCATAAGGAACACTCCCTGTTTTTAGTTTTTTAAAATTCAATCATCTTATTCATATTATGGCATATTTTGGATAGATCGACTATCGCTTTTTTAAGAATTCAATGGACAATGCGCTTGAAAGATTGAGAGAGACGGGCTATGCTTCAATTAGCTAGTGTGTTATTGGTCAAATCAACTGGATAAAGGAGCTACGAATATGAATTCTTTTCAACATGTATATGATAGAAAAAATACCCGTTCTGTAAAATGGGATAACATTGGTGCTATTTACGGTCTAGAAGAAACTTCAGGCATCTTGCCCATGTGGATTGCAGATATGGACTTCTCTGCTCCCCCTGCTGTTTTAAAGGCCTTGCATGACCGCGTCGAGCATTCGATATTCGGCTATTCGTTTATGTGCGAAGAATGTCGTACTGCTGTCATCAATTGGCAAGAAAAACGAAACGATTGGAAAATCGACAAAGACTGGATGTTGTTCCACCAAGGCATTATTCCCGCGATGGCATCGATCATTGAAACGTTTACAGAAAAACACGATAAAATTGTTGTGACGCCACCTGTCTACCCTCCTTTTTTCCAACTTGCTGAACATCAAGATCGACAAGTTTTGTATTCGCCACTCGTTGTACAAGACGGCCAATACACGATTGATTTCAACGACTTTGAAGAAAAGTTACAAGAAGCTGCTTTGTTTATTTTATGCAATCCGCATAATCCAGGCGGTCGCGTATGGACGGTCGACGAACTAACGGAAATTATTCGACTGTGCACAAAACACGACGTGCTGATCATTTCAGATGAAATTCATGGTGATTTGATGGTGGGCGAAAGCCGTCATACACCACTCGCAAAAATTGCTGGCAGTGAAAGCAATCGTATTTTCACATGTCTCGCACCGACCAAAACCTTTAACTTGGCCGGCATTCAAGTTGCCATGATTATCGCAACCGACAAAGACAAACGTGCCAAACTCGAAAAGCACGCACTGGCACACGGCTCTGGCATGCTGAATGCTTTTGCACCAACTGCTTTAACCGCTGCTTATAATGACAGTGAAGAATGGCTTGAAAATATGCTGGTAACCCTTTCAGACAATATCGACTTTGCGAGCAACGCATTAGAAGAAAAAGTTCCCGACTTACACGTCATGAAGCCGCAATCCACTTATTTATTGTGGATCGATTACCGCAAGTTACATTTAACTGAAGAAGAAGTGATGAAAAAACTACTGCTAACAGGGAAAGTCGCATTAGAACCTGGAAGCAAGTATGGACCGGCAGGACTGGGTTATTTACGATTAAACGCAGCTTGTCCGAGAGCCACATTGTCTGAAGGCATAGACCGTATCGTTTTGGCATTAACAAGCACGATACAAGACTGAACACCCGTGCAAAAGGAGATTTTCGAAGATGATTAAAAAAGTAATGATGGTTTCTATGGCTGCGCTGTTCTTAGCCGCTTGCAGTGACAAAGCAACCGAAGAAACAACACCTGTTACCGAAGAAACTAGCAGTACTCAAAGCGAGCCTGCTGAAACCGAGTCTGATGAACCTGCTGCAACTACGGATCACGGAGAATGGGCCTCTTTGCCTGAGTACTCGACCATCATGGAACAAATTGATGACGGAGAGTATGATTTCGAGACAGTTACCGATGTTTCGGAAAAACGAATTCTTCTGCTTATTGATCAAGATGGCAAGGAACAGTACAAAACCATCTTTATCAAACCGACCGATCGACTGAAAATCATTAAAATCGGTAGCGATGGCGATGGCGAAATTTTCAACGCGACTTTAAAGTAAGTGATCAACAAAATTCAAAAAAG
>JBBSRA010000021.1:0-36010 GCA_038243515.1 Caryophanales bacterium | reverse complement strand
TCATGGAACTTCGCTCCTTCTTTTTTCTTTCAGTTTACATCAAAAAAGTATCGAAATAAACAAAAAAAGACTGTCGAGAGGGTTTCTCGACAGCCTGAAAAGCGTCTCCTGAAAAGGAGACGCTTCAGACTGTAGACAAAGTCTTATTAAAATGAATAGTGATGTATAATCGCCAACTGGGCTGGCCACTTCGCTTTCCGTGGGCTCAGCTTCAGCCTCCTCGTCACTGACGTTCCTGCGGGGTCTTCAGCTTTCGCTGTCCCACAGGAGTCTTCGTGGACTAGCCCAGTTGAAGGCTTCCAGCTTCAATCAAAGTGAGATTCTTTAGTACACTTCACCATAAAAATAACGTGTTAAAAGACTTTTCCCTACTCACTCCAGGATTCGGAGTACCTAGTGGCGAAGGGCAAAGATATGCTCCTGCATCGCTGCGCTAGCTTCGTCGCAAAGCCACTGCCCAAAGTTCCTTCGGTCACTGACTTTCCTGCGGAAAAACGAAGGGATGAGACCCCGCAGGAGCTTGCGACGAGGAGGCTCAGCGCGGAGTTCGCGGAAAGCGTCCACTAGGTGCGGAGAATCCTATATGTATACAACGAAATGAGTAAGTATTCTTTTGTCTATAAGCTGAAGCGTCTCCTAAAAAGGGAGACGCTTTTTTATATAGGTTATGATTAATCAAAAGCAGCTTGTTAAACGATCAAATAGTTTATAAAATAGGTGCGATTAAACGAGCGAGCGATTCTTTGGTTTTAATCATGCGTGTGCGATTTAAATACATTTCATATGTTAACTCGGTTGAAAGTTTCATATCCTGGTGGAAAAGTTCTGCAAGATCTGTAGACACTTTTTCATCGTAAATAAATGCATTTACTTCGAAATTCAATTTAAAACTTCTCACGTCAATATTGGCAGTGCCAACAGTAGATGCTTTATTATCCGTTACAATCATTTTTGTATGTAAAAAGCCGTTATCGTAAATAAAGATACGCGCGCCGGCTCTTAACATTTGTCCAACATACGAGTAAGTAGCCCAATAGACAAGCGGATGATCTGGTTTATTCGGAATCATAATTCGCACATCGATGCCTGATAAAGCAGCAATGCGAATAGCATCATAAAAAGTCGCGTCTGGTATAAAATAAGGAGTTTGAACATAAACGTAATCTTTTGCTAAGTTAATCATTTTCACGTACCCATCTTTAATCTGTTCCCAGTCTTCATCGGGGCCACTAGAAACGATTTGCATAGAGGTATTTCCTTTTGCAGTTCGGGTAGGGAAAAAGGTTTCTTTATACTCAATGTCTTGACTGACAGATGCTTGATTCCAGTCTCGGATAAAACGTGTCTGTAAAGGATTAAGTGCACTACCTTCGACACGCAAGTGAGTATCACGCCAATAGCCAAATTTTCGGCTTAAGCCAACATATTCATTACCTACATTAAATCCGCCAATGTAGCCAACTTGTCCATCGATTACAACGAGCTTGCGGTGATTTCGGTAATTTAGACGCGGATTAATTATAGGTAAAATAGAAGGGAAAAAAGTTTCAACTTCTCCTCCAGCGGCAATTAACTCTTTAAAATGCCGTTTTCTCAAACGACGAGAACCCATATCGTCATAAAGCAAACGCACTTTAACGCCTTCTTTTGCTTTTGCAGTTAACGCGTTGACAATCTCTGTACCTAACTCGTCTAATCGGAAAATGTAATATTGTACGTGAATATGATCAGTGGCATTTTGAATGTCTTTAATCAATGAAGCAAACTTCTTCCGCCCATCATTAAAGATTTCAATACTGTTATCTTCTGTTAGTAACGCACCGTTATTCCGCAAGTGAAGATAAACCAAATCTGCATAGTCTTTTGTATTGGGATCTATAAATTCGAAATTCTCATCAACTAACTCGTTCATTTGATGAGCAATCAAGCTCTCAATTCCGATTTTTTTACTACCTTCCCATTTGAATAATGTCTTTTTTCGTAGTTGTCTTCCTAAAAGCAAGTAAATAAAGAACCCGAAGATAGGGATGAAAAATAAGACCAATAGCCATGCCCATGTAGTAGAAGCATCTCGTCTCTCAAGAAATACGAGAGCAGCTGCAAGAAGAACGTTCAACATAAAGATCAGCGCAGTAAAGACGCTGAGGATGGTTATAGTCATCGGAAGTCTCCTAACGTGAAAATCTAGTATATACAAATTGTGAAACTTAACTCGTAGCGGGTGATAATGCACTTGAAAACCACATAACAATCAATAATCGAACCATTCAAAAAATCCAGCCTCTTTTAAAAAGATAAGGCTGGAGACATTTAACTTAATCGTTCTTCTTGTTTTAACTGCTCGACAATGCCTTCAACTTCAACACGACTCATTTTTTCTTTTCCAGATTTCAACGCTTTGAGCGTGCTATGGGCTAATGCCAATGGAACTTTACAGAACATCAAGATTCGTTTGTTTTTAATTGGCTTTACATAAAGATCAGCTTTCGCTAAATTATTTTTCGCGTAATTGAACATGTCTTCACGCGTCCAGCCTTCTGGAACGAATGTTACACCGCGCTCAAAATCTTCATCATAATTTCTGAGCATATTAACGGCTTGCAAACCACGCCCAAAGGCAATGGCGTGTTCTGAATCTGTTTCTGTGCCATCAAACCAACGCCAAATGTCTGACAGCATCGTGCCGACAAGACCTGCTACGTAATAGGTATATTCATCTAAGTCTTCTTTGGTTTGGATCACCCATTTTTTTTCTACCCATTTAGACATGCCTCCAGCCATTATAGCAGTAGATTCCATGACTTTCCCTCTAATTTCTTCAGGACATACACTAATCCAATCAGCTAAACGCATCGTGACAGGCGGTAGAAACTCTTTATAAGGTGTGACTAACTCTAAATAGGTAAGTTCATTAAAATCGGTTTCCAGCATTTGTTGAATGGTGCTTAATAACTTGATTTTAGCTTGATCTTCCAATTCTGGATGATCTTCAATTTCATCGATGGCGCGCATGCATAAATAAGCAGAGCCGACCGTCTTTTTTAAAGTAGGTTCTAAAAAGCTGATTGGGATGAAAAAGGTCCGACTGGTTTCTTTTAGCATGACCAAGGATTCTTTTTGTAGATTTGAAACTTTGCTCATCTCAATTTCCTCCTGTTGTGATTTGACATTAATTAAAGTATGTATGAAAAATCGTTTAATTATAAATAGCTTCCTACTAAATATAAACCATCTAGACAAAAAAACAAACGATTACCCTATAAGCTAATCGTTTAAGCAAAAAATAACCCTTTTGAACAGATGTTACTTGCTCAAAAGGGAAGAGTTATTCTTTGTAGAAATATTGCCATGCTTCATGAATGCCAGCGGCATATTCTTTTTTAGCACGATAAATAGAAGAATGTTCAGCTTGTTCAAGAAGTTCAGCCTGTGCGTTTCCAACGATAACGGATGGAAAGCCCATTGTCAGCATTTCGATATCGTTTCCAGAATCACCGGCTACTAATAATTTGGCGTTATTCAACTGGTACTTGTCTAGAATATATTGAAGAGCTTGTCCTTTGCCACTGCCTATAGGTAGAATATCGACATCGCGTCCGCCACTATAAATTAGTTTATGAGGAATCTCTGCTTTGTCGAGTGCTTCACGAAATGTTTCTACTGCAGCGACGTCAGTAGCGTAATAAGAGCAGCGGTTTGTAACAGGAAGGTCTTGAGAAACTAAACCCGAGATGCCGTTAGCTACAACATCTATTTGTTTAGGCATCCACGATTGCTTTAGCTGCTTCTTCCATGCCCAATCTTGTTGTAGTGAATGGCCAATATAAATAGCGGTTCCGACGTCTGTAATAAGTACGTCGGGAACCGGTAAGTTTTCTTCTGTAATAAGAGACAACGCAGATTTATAATGTCTGCCTGTAATATAAATCAATGACACTTTATATGTCTGCTCTTTATAAAAATCGAGTAAGGTCAGCAAACTCTCTTTATCACCGACGAGTGTTCCGTCTAAATCTGTTGCTAACAAGTGAGTTGTTTTGTGCACCAATAGTCACCTCATATAATGAACTTATGCGGGAAGAAATCGCATCCCAGTCAAAGTCTTTTTTAGCGATTTTAACAGCTTGTCGGCTTAAACGCTCTGTTAAAAGCGTATTTGCTGATAAGACTTCCATTGCGATAGCCAAATCAACTTCGCTTTTCGTTTCGACAAGAAGTCCAGAGATTCCATCTTGCACAACGTTTTTCAATCCACCGACATCTGAAGCGATGACAGGGCTACCGCAAGCTTGTGCTTCAGCGGCAACCATTCCGAATGATTCATAGAAGCTCGGCACAATCGTAGCTGTGGCTGCGTTAAATAACAGCGCTAGCTCATCTTGAGTTTGTGGTCCTAAAAATTCGATGCGATCTTCAATGCCTTTGATCGCATCACGCAATTTTTGATCTTTCGGTAATTTTGTTTCTAAATCAATAGTTTCAGCGTCTCCGCCAGCAATAATCAAACGTGGTGCATTAATACCACTGTTTTTATTTGTTAATAACTGAAAGGCTTTTAACAAAGTGAAAATGCCTTTTGTTACTTCCAATCTCCCGGCAAAAACAAAGAGGGGATTACTGTAACCCATTTTTTTACGTAAATGCACTCGATTGCCACGTACTTTAAAGGCTTGGTCTACTCCGATGGGGATAACTTGGATGGGCGAAGGTGAGTCAACAAAAGATTTGATCAATTGCTTTTCGTTTTTAGTAGTGGCTAATATTTGATCTGCATCTTTCAAAATGGCTCCTTCTGCATTTATCCGGCGTTGGTCATGAACGCCTGTTGCGCGCTCTTTTGCCCAGGCAAGTGAATGTGCAGTATGGACGTATGGCAGTCCGAATTCTTTTTTTAATTTTTTACCGATTAAACCTGATAGCCAATAATGAGTGTGGACAATGTCATAAGAAGCTAGATTTACTGTTTCTTTCAATTCTTGATAAAAAGCAGGAAGCATCGAATACATATCGTCTTTAGATACAAATCCTTTATGTCCAGCTTCAAGTCTAATGACTCGGCAAGCAACTCCAAATGTTTCTATCTGTGGCTCTGAAGAATCAGACCAATGAGTGGCAACGTCAATTTGCCATCCTTTATTTTCTAGCGCTAGGGCTAATTGCTTCACATAGTTGTTTTGGCCACCAGCTTGCTGGCCACCGAGCTTCGCTAAAGGATCACCATGATCCGAAATAAATAATGCTTTCTTACTCATTAAAGCTCAACTCCTTTGATCTTACTTTTAGTTTAGAAAAGATAGGTCGTAATAACTATTTACCCTTTTTCAGCAAATTAGAAACCTTTTATTCTCTCAGCTCTCTTCATTCATTATATAGAGAAAAAACAAGGCAATTTTATTACCTTGTTTTTTTCTGCTTACTTTACTTTGTGTGAACGTATTTTCCATGATTAGGTACAGCCGTTTGTTGGAAATTTTCTGCTAAGTCGACCAAGCCTCTTGCAAGCGCAGCACCCGTCATTGGCTTGCCGTGACCAGTTGCTGCAATAGATGGCTCAAGGTCGGCGAGTTTACAGACAGACTCCCAAGCTGCACGCCAGTCGGTTGTTAAATAAACCGGCGGCCCGTGAATTTCTTTTTTCTGACGCAATACTTTATAAAGTGAATCTTGCTTTACCGTGACAAAAGCATCTCCGGCAAGTAACAGTCGATCTTGTGACCGAAATAGCGAAACATGTCCTTCTGAATGACCGGGTGTATGAATCCATTGCCATCCTGGCATGTGTGGAATGCTCCCGTCTGATGGCAGTTCATGAATATGAGTAGAAATATCAATGGCTTTAACAGGGAAAATGCCTGACATTTTAGCTACTAATCCACCTTCGACGGTATTGTCAGGATGCGGGTAATCCGTTATTCCTTTCAAATAAGAAAACTCAAGCGGATGTGCGTAGACTGGTACTTTCCGTTCCAACAAGATATCAATCAAGCTTCCAACATGATCAAAATGTCCATGAGTTAAAATAACAGCTTTTAATTGATGATCTGGTCCAAAGCGCTTTTCAGCTGCTTTTAGAATTTTATTTGCAGAATGAGGCATACCGGCATCGATTAAGATCCATTCATTACTAACAGTAGGATTTCCAATAAAAAAAACATTCGCGACTTGTGTGGTATAGCAATACACATCAGGAGCTATTTCGGTTCCAGAACCACTGCGAATTGATGTTACAGGTAAAATGCTTTCGGTTGACGAACTTCTTTCCATAGGTCTGATTCCTCCTCTAAGTAACTTCCGTTAACTATCTATTACTAGCTTTACCCCAAAAATAAAATCTAAATCCAATCTAGCCATGCAATAGGAGAAATGTGTTTGAGTCTCTTGACGGACTGCATTAGAATGAAGGCATAAAACTTTTGGAAACTAGGTGTATAGATGAAATCATTGATTATTATTGGTTCAGGAATTTTAGGAGCCTCTGCGGCATATCATGCAGTCAAAGCTGGCGCATCGGTCACGCTTATAGATAGAGGCGATAAAGGACAGGCAACGGGAGCTGCAGCGGGTATCGTTTGTCCGTGGATTTCACAGCGAAGAAATAAAGCATGGTACGGACTGGCGAAAAGCGGTGCCAAATATTATCCTGAATTGATTCGTGAGCTTGAAGCTTTAGGAGAAACTGATACTGGCTATAAACAAGTAGGCATTGTGAGCATCCATGAAGATAGCAAATTAGACAAGATGGAACAAAAAGCATATGAACGAAAAGTGGATGCACGTGAAATGGGCGACATAAAAAGATTGTCATCCGAAGAGACAAAAGAGGTGTTTCCTTATGCGACTGAAGAATATGGTGCGCTTTGGGTCAGTGGCGCTGCTCGAGTAGATGGCAGAGCTATTCGAGATGCTTTGATTTCAGCGGCTGTAAAACTAGGAGCAGAGCGTTTGACAGGC
Source organism: Caryophanales bacterium (assembly GCA_038243515.1). GTDB lineage: Bacteria > Bacillota > Bacilli > Bacillales_A > Planococcaceae > Planococcus. The sequence continues at coordinate 29,059 of JBBSRA010000021.1, read as the reverse complement.
GATGCTAAATTATTAGTTGAAGAATCCTGCGTAGTTGGGGTTACTGTAGATAGACAGAAATTTTATGCAGACGGAATTGTCTCAACAGGAGGGGCATGGGCTGCAGATTTGTTCAAGCCATTAGGGTTGGATTTAGACATTGTGCCTCAAAAAGCTCAAATCTTGCAGTTGCAAGCAGAAGATCAAACAACAGGCGATTGGCCCGTTGCCATGGTTCCTTACGGTCAATACATTGTACCTTTTGAAAACGGTAGAATTGTTGCTGGAGCTACCCATGAAAATGGGGTAGGCTTTGACGAAAAACTTACGGCAAGCGGTATTCACCACATTCTTGATAAAACATTAGAAGCGGCGCCTGGACTTGGCCGAACGGAAATGGCTGGCGCTTCAACTGGCTTTCGACCGGCTACGACAAGTGCGCTGCCATTTATCGGTCAAGTTCCTGGCTATCCCAGCTTTTTTGCAGCGAATGGACTTGGTGCTTCTGGTTTGACGGCAGGTCCATATTTAGGAGGACAACTAGCGAAACTAGCGCTCAAGGAACCTGTTGATATCGATTTGAGTCTTTATCGAGTAGAAGAAGCATTCAGGAGTTGAAGGGAGGCGGAAGATTATGTATTGGTGTAAAGTCGCTCGAACCGAAACTGAATTTAATGGAATAGCGCGTTTAAACTATGAGACCTTTGTTGAAGAGATTCCTCAACATGAAGCAAATAATAGTGGAATGCGAACCGATCTATTCCATGAGCAAAACACGTATTTAATTGTGCTATCTGGAACAGAAGTGATTGGAATGATTGCTTTACGTTCTGAACGTCCTTTTTCTTTGGATCTCAAAATTGGATCAATTGAAGAGTTTCTTCCAGATGCTGGCAAGGTTTGTGAAATCCGTTTGCTCGCCGTACGTAAAGAACATCGCAATGGACGTGTCTTTTTCCTTTTAGCTCGAGCCTTATCCGATTATTGCCTCGAACAAAGGTTTGATTCTGCTGTGATCTCAGGAACCGTGCGTCAGTTAAAACTGTATGGACAGCTAGGATTCCGAACCTTTGCAGAACCAATGGGGACTGGAGAAGCTGTATTTGTTCCAATGGTCACGACGCGTTGCCAGTACAATGACTCTGTTGCAGCTAGGCTACAAGCAAAACGCCGCTTGTTTTTACCGGGTCCAGTCGCGTTAACTGCTGAACTTGCCGCTCCTTTTCAAGAAGCTCCTATTTCTCACAGGTCGGCCGCATTCCGTGAGGTTCGACAAGAAGTAGATCGCATGCTTGAAGAAATGACAGGATTGACACCTCATTTGCTTTCAGGAAGTGGCACGCTAGCAAACGAAGCGATGCTCGGACAGATTAAGCGCCTAAATGCAAAAGGGATCATTTTAGTGAATGGAGAATTCGGTAAACGATTAGTTCAACAAGCACAACGATGGGAATTGGAGTTTGAGATAGTAGAAGAATCGTGGGGACAAGCTTTTCAGACAGAAAAAATAGCAGAACAGCTGGAACAAGAAAACTTCGGTTGGGTTTTGATGGCTCATGGTGAAACGTCAACTGGCCAATTAAATGACTTTCGTGCATTAGCTAATAGTTGCAAACAGCAAGACATCAAGTTATGTCTAGACTGTATTAGCAGTTTTGGTGCTGTGCCGTTTTCACTAGCCAATGTGTGGCTCGCGACAGCAACAAGTGGAAAAGCACTTGGAACATTGAGTGGTGTCGCGATCGTCTTTGCTAGTCAAAAAATTGATCCGGATAACAGTTTACCAAGTTATTTAGATCTCGGGCTTTATGCGACAGAGATTCCATTTACGTTTTCTGCAAGTTTATTAGAAAGCATGCGTCGTGCATTAAAAACGTATCCGGCACGTTACGAAAAATTAAACGAGCGTATAAAAAAATTACAAGAAGATACGAAAGACTGGCCAAACGTGGCTGCTGGCTATCCAACGTCCTGCACGTTTAAAGGACTAGAGGATATTCAGTTTTTAGTCGAAGATGCCCATCTTTCAGGATTCGAGTTGCATTCTGCTAGTGGGTATTTAAAAGCCCGAGACTTGTTTCAAATTTCTTGCATTCAACCCGATTTTGAAAAAGACTGGGGACATTTTCTCGAGTTTTACAACATCTATCAGCGTTACCATGCAAAAACACAAGCTCCTCACTCCACGTGATGGGCTTTGTGTATATGCTGAAAGGTATTATCTATGGGATGGTTTTAAGAATTTGGTCAATCAATGCATCGACTACTTAAAAATCGAGAGTAAAAAATTTCAGAAATGAACTTTAATCGTAATAAAAAAGAGATCGATTTCTACATTTTCCATAATATCAAAAAGTATGAGTTTGGATTCTATATTAATTTAAATTAGAACACATCATTAGGATGTTTCTAATTTTTTTAATGTAATCTACTGCTAAAGACTAGCTGAGATAAAATCCCTATGAAAAAATACCCTTAAATACTGTCTGAATATTAAGATTTAAGGGTACTCCATTACTAAGGACATAGATTTTGTTCAATGGGGAGGAAGCAGTATGACAGCAACAAAGGTTCACGCGCCATTAAAAAAGCATATTTGGGGCTTGATCATCTTAAACCTCGTGGATGGCTTATTGACGTATATGGGACTATCGTTTGGCGTAATAACTGAGCGGAATCCATTGTTAGCAAGTCTTTCTCCGGTTGCTCTATTAATGATGAAAACTTTGTTATCTCTTTGTTTGTTTAGCTTTCTTTTTACTTCTTTAGTGAACGTTCAATCCTGTATTTGGCGTTACACACTCATTTTTGTAAATGGACTTTACGTGTCCATCCTATTTCTTCATTTCTATTGGCTGATCTTTTTCTTAACATAAAAAAACATCGCTAGAAGCGATGCTCATACTAAATAGAATTGCCAATTACGCAGAAGCGCTGGCTTTTTTTGTTGTGGCTAAAGTATTGGTAGAAGCTCTAAATAGTACGATTAGCAAAATGCTGGCTATTGCTAGAGCCGCAGATAAATAATAAATTCCGCCTGCTTGCATAGTGAGAAGCCACGTAAATGCCAAAGGACCAATAATGCGTCCTAGGTTGTCCATCGAGTAAGTCAACCCAGCAGCTGTACCGTATTTGCCACCTGATTCTTTTGAAGTTAGCGACACCAATGCTGTACGAGAAAGGGCGTTCCCGGCAGTAAAGATGCTGAGGGCAACTCCTGCGAAAATCAAACTATTAGTAAAAGGAAGAATAACCAAGCCAAGAGCTGTAACGACTTGTGCACCAATGATCCACTTTGTTTCAGCACCGTCTTTTATGCGACGTACGACACCACCTTGAATCGCGGCATCAACGAGTCCGCTAGCGACAAACAAATAACCAAGTTGAAGCGGAGTAATGCTAATTTGGTCGATTTGAAATAGCTGAAAAGTTGATTCTAATCCTGCTAGCAAGATGGTCACCATAAAGGACATTAAGAACAAATAACGGATTCGAAAATGCCAAAGCGTACTTGAACCTTTTGGCAAAAGAGCACGTTTTACGGCTTCGCCTTTTCGAACAGGTTCTTTCAACACAAGACTCGCATAGCCCATTAATAACAAGACAAGTACTGCAGAAGCTACGAAAGGTAAAGCCAAAGATACTGAACCAAGCAATCCACCGATTGCAGGTCCGAAGATAAAGCCAAGACCAATCGACATACCAAGAAGTCCCATGTATTTATTGCGGTCTTCATTTGATGTAATGTCTGCCACATAACCAGTTACTGCCGTGTAAAGTGCACCAGAGAACAAGCCTCCTACAATGCGCGATACATACAATAGCATTAAATTATTGAGAAACAATGAAAATAAGAAAAAGCTTAAACTAAAGCCGGCTAATCCAACAAGGATGAGTTTTTTTCGCCCCATGCCGTCAGAAAGTTTCCCCCATAGCGGTGCGGTGAAAAAAGAAGACAAGGCATAAATGGTGATTAAGCCACCCACATGAATTTCAGAATAGCCTTGTTGTACGATTACTTCAGGTAAAATTGGTATAATAATGCCAAATCCCAAGTAAACAAAAAACTGAACGGACATCAATAGCAAGATGGTTTTTTTCATAATAAAGAATGCCTACTTTCTGAAAAAGAATATGTCCTCATTTTACCCTTGATCTTCTTTTAGAACAATGACAATAAAAAAGAGGACCATTTCGGGTCCTCTTAGGAAAATGATTATTTATTTAATTTAACACGTTGGAGACGTAATGCGTTCATAACAACTGATACTGAACTAAATGCCATCGCAGCACCGGCAAGCCATGGAGCTAACAACCCGGCGGCTGCAATTGGAATGCCGATTGTGTTATAGGCAAGTGCCCAGAATAAGTTTTGTTTAATGTTCCGGACAGTTAACCGACTCATTTGAACTGCGTCGACGACTCTCATTAAGTCACCTTGCATCAATGTGATGTCCGCAGCTTCCATAGCAATGGCGGTTCCGGTACCCATCGCCATACCAACGTCAGCACTAGCCAGAGCAGGGGCGTCGTTCAAGCCGTCTCCGGCCATCGCAACATGTCTACCTTGAGCTTGAAGTTTGGTAATAACGTCTGCTTTTTCAGCAGGCAAGACGCCAGCGAATATTTCCTCGATACCGACTTGTTTAGCGATTGCCATCGCAGTTTGTTCTTGGTCGCCTGTTAACATAACAACATGTAATCCCATATCTTTCATTTCTTGAATCGCTTGTTTAGCGGTTGTTTTCACCGTATCAGCAACAGCAACGAGTCCACTATAGCGACCATCTATCGAAATAAACATAACGGTTTTTCCGTCTTGTTCTAAAGCAACCGCTTGTGCCTCATCAATTACAAGATCGTCCATCAAACGGCGGTTGCCCATAACAACTTGTCGATTTGCTACAGTCGCACGAATACCGTGTCCTGGAACGGCTTCAAAAGAGCTGACAGTCAAATTAGATTCACCAAAATCAGAGATTGCTTGCGCGACAGGGTGCTCGGATTGGTTTTCGGCACTAGCCGCTATATTTTTCAATTCGTCTAAATCGACTCCGTCTGCCGGAACAAAGTCTGTAACGACAGGACGACCGTTGGTGATGGTGCCTGTTTTGTCTAATACGATGGTATCGATATGTTTTGTATTCTCAAGAGATTCGGCTGTTTTAAACAAAACGCCTTGTTCAGCGGCACGTCCTGACCCCGCCATAATAGAAGTAGGTGTAGCAAGACCTAATGCACACGGACATGCGATAACGAGAACAGCAATGGTGCTTTCAAGAGCAGCCGGAAAGTTTCCTGGTGATACTAAGAAATACCAAATGATAAACGTCAATACTGCAATTCCTACAACAATTGGAACAAAGACACTGGAAATTTGATCGGCAAGTCGTTGAATCGGCGCTTTAGAGCCTTGTGCTTGTTCTACGACACGAATAATATTCGATAAAACCGTATCTTTACCAATTTTATCTGCACGTACATGAAGCGAGCCGTTAGAATTGACGGTCGCCGCAAACACTGCGTCTCCGGCTTCTTTATCGACCGGTAAACTTTCACCTGTCAACATGGATTCGTCAACTGCTGAGTTTCCGGAAAGAACTGCAGCGTCTACAGGAATCGATGCTCCGGGTTTGATCAGCAAAATGTCTCCAGTTTTGACTTCTGAAATCGGCAAGCTGATGAATTCATCTCCACGTTCAACTAGTGCGTGTTGAGGTTGTAGCTTCATTAGCTTTTTAATAGCGTCAGAAGAGCGACCTTTTGCTCTTGCTTCAAATACTTTCCCTAAAATAATTAAAGTGATTAACACAGCACTGGTTTCAAAATACAAGCCCATATTGCTTGCTGTGTTCCAATTAGCAAGCACCAAGTAGACACTATAAAAATAAGCAGCTGAAGTTCCGAGTGCCACTAACACATCCATATTGGCGGATTTGTTTTTCAAAGCAAAATAAGCACCTTTATAAAAAGAAGCTCCAATAATAAATTGGACAGGTGTTGCTAAAGCCCATTGAACAAGTGGGTTCATTAAAATTTCAGGCACATACATCCAAGAGGTAAACGAAAAATGACTAAACATGGTCCACAAGAGCGGGAAGGAAAGTGCTGCAGACATCCAAAATAACCGCGTTTTCTTTTTGATTTCTTGTTGTTTGTGATCTGTCGCTTCTTCTCTTTCTTGTTCAAGAACTGCATCATAGCCAAGCGATTGAATACGTTTAACAAAATCTTCAGGCGTCACGGTGCCGGGATTATAAGAAATATGTCCGGTTTCCATTGCCAAGTTGACATTGGCAAGCTGAACACCATCCATTTTGTTTAATACTTTTTCAATACGTGCAGAACAGTTGGCACACGTCATACCTTGGATAGAGAAATCAAGTTCTTCTTGTTGTACGCCATATCCTAATTGTTCGATTTTTTTCTGCACTTCTGTCGTCGATGCTTGGTCATCATCAAAGACAACATTGGCTTTTTCTGTAGCAAAATTAACGGTCGCTTCTTGAACGCCAGGTAATTTTTGTAGTCCTTTTTCTACACGGCTTGCGCACGCTGCACACGTCATGCCGGTAATCGCTACTTCAGTTTGTTTGGTGCTCATGGTATCCCGCCTTTTTTTATATATACCTATAGGGGGTATAGTTTTCTGGAAAAAATAACTGCGTTTCCGCAGTTATTCACTTAATGTGGCAACATCGTATCCTTGATCTTCAATTGCTTCAGCAATTTGACTTACTTCTACAGCAGAAGAATCGTATGCTACATCTACTGAATTATTTTCTAAAGAAACTTCTACTTTTTCGATTCCTGGTAGTGCCATAACACTATCTTCTACGGATTTCACGCAATGTTGACATGACATACCGCTTACTTGCAAGTTAATTTGTTCTTTCATGAGAAATTCCTCCTTGTTATTTACGCATCATTTTTTGAATGGTAATAAGCAACTCATCTAGCACTTCATCTTCGCCTTTTTCGAGACGGTCTTTGACGCAGCCTTTTAAATGACCTTCTAACAACACTTTTGTTACGCTGTTTAATGCAGACTGTGTTGCTGCAAGTTGTGTGATAATGTCATCGCAATAAACATCTTTCTCCACCATACCTTTGATACCGCGGATTTGACCTTCTACGCGACTGAGCCGGTTGGTTAAATCTCTTTTAACGGAGAGAGGATGGTGGCTTTTACGAAAACTGTTATCTGATATCAAGGTTTCTTCAATCAATTCGCTCATCTGAAGATTCTCCCCCCTCTTATTTCTTACTATAGTATACCTCTATAGGGTATGCAAATCAATTGATTTACAACTTCTTCATAATTGTCATCAAATTGATAAGTTTAAAAATCTGAAATGATGGTATTATATACATAGACATAGAAAAGTCAATAATCTACTCCTTACTTATGAAACATGAGAGTTTGGTATACGTCCTTGTAAGTAGCTAAAAAAACAAAGAGGTGATCTGGATGGCGAAAAACGTAGATGTTCGTAGCATTGTTTCAAATTTATCGAAACTTGGAATCCAAGCAAAAATCACAAAATCTCGCGTCGAATTAATAAAAGCAATTGCCTTGCCTCAACCGATTCAAACGCAATCTCAACAATAAAAACTCCGGCTGAAGTGAGCCGGAGTTTTTATTTTTTGTTTTTATCAAACATATAATTTTTATGATGGAACTTCATACTAAAAACAATTCCAAGTGCGAACATATTTCCGATTAACGAGCTACCGCCGTAACTGATAAAAGGCAATGGAATTCCGGTAATCGGCAACAATTGGATTGTCATGCCGATATTTTGGAACACATGAAACGTGATCATCGCGATAATACCTGCGCATACATACGTACTGAACATATCTTTAAATTGTAAAGTGATTTTCGTTAAGTGATAAATCAGCATGAAAAACAAAATAATAACGGCACTTGCCCCAATAAATCCAAAATCCTCTGAGATGACAGTAAAGATAAAGTCAGTATGATTTTCAGGGACATAAACTTGTCTACCTTGATACCCTTTACCAAATACTTCTCCAGATCCAATGGCGTTCATTGCAGCGATTAAGTTGTAACCGCCTGACGCTGCATAAGAGTACGGATCAAGCCACGTGTAAATCCGTTCGAACATATAAGGTTTTAATCCAAATGTGTTAGAAAGAAAATCTTGTGCATTAATTGTCATCCACAATAATGTGGCGCCAATAACCGCAACTCCACCAAAACTAGGTGCAATAATTTTCCAAGTGATTCCTGATACAACAACTACGGCTAATGTAATAGCAATAAAAACAAGAGCAGTTCCTAAATCGGGCTGTAGCAAGATGAAACCGAGAGGAATCGCTAAACAAAGAGCAATTTTTCCGAGTAAATAAAAATCGGATTTGATTGATTTGAGCAAGTATTGTTCATGATGTGAGGAAATCAATTTTGCCAATGCTAATATATAGAAGGTTTTCATAAATTCAGCTGGCTGTATGTTCACGAAAGGTGTATGAAACCAAGCTTTTGCGCCGTTAACAGGTGCTGCTATTTGGCCAACGCCGTCAGGCGAAATCATCAATAGAAGCAGTAGTGAAATACCGAACCCATATAAATAATAAGCCATTTTTTTATATTGTTCAGGATCGAAATACATCAAAACGCCAATCATCATAACGGAAATGATATAAAATAGAGCTTGTCTTGGGACAAAGTTTGTTAAATATTGACCAGAAGTTTGAGCCGAAGAAATAGCGACTAAACTGACAATGAAAAATAGAAATAAGATGAAAGCTAATGGCCAGTCGATGCGGTCCGTAAAGCTTTTGTTAGTTTGCATGTAAGTTCACCTGTGCTTTTTATTATTATGAGTCGAAAACTATTATAACGTATATAACTGTAATATGCGCATGACAAAAGTAATGACGCATTTGGAGTATGGATGTTTCATGTTTTATCTTTTTAATCGTATAATAGAAAATGGAATGGAGTGGGGGAATTGGAAAAAAAACCGTTGTACACAGATGCCTACATACAGCATTTATATATTTACTTAAACGAATCTGATCAGTTTGCTTTGTTTAGTGGACTGACATTTGCCCATTTCTTAGATGCGATGAAATTACCTAAAAATCTATTATTATTAAAACACCCATACGAAGATGCTTCTTTTAATATGCACACTCATATGGAATTTGCGACACAAGAAGAGTTTGGTCAATTGCGAAAAGCACGTGCCAATAAAAAGAGTGAATTTTGTTGGGTGGATTTTAGAAGTGAAAAGCAATTAAATTCGCTGACATCTCAAGAACAAGCCGAACTGCTGTTTATTGGTCATAAAAAAGCACCCGTTAAATCACCGTTTTTCTCAACGCTTCAAAACGAATTTGTTTATTTGTCCAGCGAAGAAGAAGAAATCACAAAAATATATTTTCGTAACTTAGCACGTTTAAATGAACTTGTTGGAAACTACTTTACGTATTTAATTCGACGTGAAGAAAATGGACAAAATTTTTGGCGTCGTAAACCGAAAGACGCGATTCCAGAATTACCTGCTGATATTCTTCAGTCTTTAAAAAAGAATTACCGCGAAGGGGTGTTAATCTCATTCGCAGATCCTGAAAAAACAAAAAATACGATTGAATTGCATATTCGTCCAGTTGAAGAGATCGCCTTTCTAGATGAATTTTGGTCTGATATTGAAGAATACACAAAGCAGGGTGTGTCGCGTAAAATCGTTTACGATCGTAAACAAAAAACATGGAGATGATACCTGAAAACGGGTATCATTTTTTTGGACCAACTTCCAAACTAATTAGAATCATACACAAACCAAAAATGAAAGTAGGGAGTCGCTTGGCTTGGATTTATCTTTTAATTGCAGGAGTCACGGAAATTGTTTGGGCAGTCGGTTTAAAGTTTGCTGATGGTTTTACGAACTTTTTCCCATCTCTCGTTACCATCATTTTTATCGGCATCAGCTTTATGTTATTTGCCACCGCTATGAAAACAATACCGATCGGAACAGCGTATGCAGTGTTTACAGGTATTGGTGCTGCAGGGACAGCCGTAGTTGGGATCTTGTTGTTTAGTGAAAATGCCAGTTTAGAAAAAATATTCTTTTTACTGTTATTGTTGGTCGGCATTATTGGTTTAAAAGTGCTTGATGGAAAAGAAACTTCAGGCAAGGAAGTGGATTCATGATGGCCTGGATACTTTTAATTATTGCTGGCTTTTTTGAAGTAGCTTTTGTTACGACAATGAAGTTATCGGAAGGTTTTAAAGTAAAACGGTATACGGTGTTAACCATTGTAACGGGAGCGCTCAGCTTTTATTTATTGTCTTTGGCGTTAACGACAATTGCGCTTGGTACCGGCTATGCGGTTTGGACAGGAATCGGAGCAGCGGGAAGTGTTTTAGTAGGCATGTTTTTCTTTCGTGAAAGCAAGCAACCGATGAAAATATTCTTTTTAACATGCATCATTGCGGGAGTAGTCGGCTTGAAAATTTTTGGTAGTTAACGAGAAAAAATTATTAGTCATCGCGGGTTCGTGATAAACTAAGCAATATGGATAATGAAATGAGGTTTCTTAAGTGAAAAAAAAGATTGGTTTATTATATGGAGGCAAGTCAGCAGAACACGAAGTTTCACTGTCTACAGCCTTAGCAGTTACAAATGCAATTGATTTTGATGCATATGAAGTTTTTCCGATTTACATCACGCACGATGGCGAGTGGAGAAAAGATGGGCGTCTTGAAGAGCCGGCCCAAACGATTGAGGAGCTTCAACTGACAGGGGGATTATCGAAACCAAACGATATTTCTAGTTTCCTTCCATCACAAAACGATGAAGCATTAGATGTCATCATTCCGTTACTTCACGGACCAAATGGAGAAGACGGAACCGTTCAAGGTTTACTTGAAGTGATGAACATTCCATACGTTGGAAACGGTGTGTTAGCGTCTTCAGCCGGCATGGATAAAGTTGTTATGAAGCAATTATTTGAGCAGGCAGGTTTAAAACAAACGCCTTACGTGTATTTTATAAGAAGAGACTGGGATCAAAATCAGAATTTCTGGTTAGAGAAAATAGAAGCAGAACTAGCGTGGCCGGTTTTTGTTAAACCAGCGAATCTGGGTTCGAGTGTCGGGATTAGCAAAGCGGACAATCGCGAAGAACTTATTGCTGCAGTAAAAGAAGCGTTGAAATTCGATCGTAAAATTGTTATTGAACAAGGCGTAGTCGCTCGTGAAATCGAAGTCGGTGTTCTAGGAAACGATAATCCAGCGTGTTCAGTAGCCGGTGAAATCAAACCATTAAAAGCCTTTTACGATTACCAAGCAAAATACAAAGATGGCAATACAGCAATGATTATTCCTGCGGAGTTAGATGAGACAATCTATGCGAAGTTAGAAGTAGATGCAAAAAAAGCCTTCAAGATTCTAGATTGTTCAGGACTTGTCCGCGCAGACTTTTTTGTAACTGAAAACAACGAAATCCTAATTAATGAAGTCAATACATTGCCAGGATTTACACCTTACAGTATGTTTCCGCTGCTTTGGGAAAACACAGGCGTACCATATCCGGAGCTAATTGAACGACTTATTACATTAGCGATTGAACGACATGAAGAAAAACAATTACTACAAGTTAAAATGGATTGAGTGGAGAAGCCAAATGAAAAAAAAGATTGAACAAGTAGCCAAGTGGCTGGATATCAAAACTAACTTAAAAAGCTTTGACGTTACAGGAGTATCGATTAATACGAGAACTCTAAAGCCGGGTGATTTGTTTATTCCTTTTCGTGGAGAAAATGTAAATGGACATAAGTATGTCCGTTCAGCAATTGAGCTAGGTGCAACGGCTTCACTTTGGCAGCACGACGAACCAGGGGCGCCGGACGATTTGCCTTTGTTGTTTGTTGACGATTGTGAAGTGGCTTTACAAGAAATGGCTCGAGCTTATCGCGATGAACTATCAACAATGGTGATTGGAATTACAGGCTCTAACGGCAAAACTTCGACGAAAGATTTAGTGGCAAGTGTCTTAAAGCCATATTTCAAAGTGCAAAAAACGCAAGGCAATTTTAATAATGAGCTTGGTTTACCGTTAACGATTTTGTCTCTTGAAGAAGACACGAAAGTGGCTGTTTTGGAGATGGGAATGAGCGGGAAAGGGCAAATTGAGTTTTTATCTCAGCTGGCTCGGCCTGATTACGCAATTATCACCAATATTGGGGAAGCACATATGCAAGATCTTGGATCGCGTGAAGCTATTGCAGAAGCGAAATTCGAAATTGTTGCGGGTCTTCAGCAACATGGCAAACTATTCTACGATGGTGATGAGCCACTGTTACTGCCGTTCATGGAATCTTTTCCGCAAGGAGTGTCTTTTGGGTTTGATGGCAATAACGAGTTGACAGTAACAGATATTAAAGCGACTGAAAATGGCAGTAGTTTTACGGTAAGTGGTATTATCGATGCTGCATTTACCATTCCGGTATTAGGCGAACATCAAGTGAAGAACACATTAGCAGCTATTTTGGTTGCGCTAGAAACAGGTTTATCGGAAGAACAAATACGCAAATCGTTAAAAGATGCAGCATTAACTGATATGCGGATGCAAATGATTCAGGCTGATAATGGAGCCATCTTTATTAACGATGCTTATAATGCGGCGCCTTCATCAATGAAAGCGGCTATGACTTTTATTCGTGAAACAACGATGAAAGAAAAGAAATGGGTCGTACTAGGAGACATGCTCGAACTTGGAGACAAAGAACAAAGTTACCATGAAGTACTCAGCAGTTGTATTTCGGAAAGTTTAGCGGGTGTCTGCTTATACGGGCCTCGGATGAAATGGCTTTACGATAAGTTACAAACAGATTATGCAGGCAAGTTATTGTGGAGTGAAGCAGAGTACGGTCCGATTATTGATTTGTTAAAGCGATATACAAACAAAGACTCGGTCATTTTAGTAAAAGGTTCACGAGGTATGGCTTTAGAAAACATTATCGAACCTTTTGTTAATCAGAACTAAAGACTCTCAGCAATAGAAAGAGGGAAGTAATTTGAAGACCGGTGTGCTTTGTATTCACGGATTTACAGGAGGTCCATTTGAAGTAGAACCTTTTTCCGACTTTTTAATGGAGCAAACCGATTGGCTTGTTGAAATACCGACACTTCCAGGGCATGGTGAAAAACTGGCTTTAAAGAGCATAGTTGCTGAAAGCTGGATGATGGAAGCGGAACTGGCGTTGAAAAGATTAAAAAAGGCAGCAGATCGAATCATCATTGTTGGGTTTTCAATGGGTGGCTTAATCGCAATGTATTTGGCAATGCGCTATAAAGTAGATCGATTAGTCCTACTAAGTGCTGCTGCGAAATACATCAGTCCTGTGCAAATGTTTAAAGAAGTACAAGAAGCGGTAAAAGATGCAATGTCAGGTAAAATAGCGAAAAACTCTCTTTTTCATCTTTATGAATACAAACTGACACACACGCCAATCAGCTCAGCTGTTGAATTTTTACGTGTGGTAAAAATGGTTGAACCTTATTACGATAAAATTAAGGTTCCAGTTTGTATTGTGCAAGGTGGCCGAGATGGCATCGTTCCAGCATCTGCTGCAGACTTCATTTATAACCACATCGGTTCAATCGAAAAACAAATGATCCATTCAGAAACAGGCAAGCATTTAATCTGTTATAGCGAAGATCGTTTAAAGTGGTTTGAGGAAGTTTTAGGGTTTATGAGAGATGGTCGGAAGTAAACTGATTATTAGAACCTTTGTGTATTGATTGCAAAGGAACAAAAAATATGCTATTCTTTTGAGAGCAATGGATACATTTTTGAAGCACTCTTCCCCGTGAAGAGTATTTTTTTGAGCAAAACGGTTTGTTCTATAGACAGGGCATCAAACACCCGCCGATCAGACCGCTCGGCAAAGCCCGAGCTTTTTCTGTTCACACATCCCCTCTGACTTAAAACTACAGAGTATGATTTTCGACGTGAAACTTCCTCATAAAGGCTCGACCTTGTCACGAATTCATCTAAAATGTACACCATTTGTAAATCAGATGAAGACAAAAGGAGATTGAAAAAATTTGGTAAAATTTTCAGAGTTAAATATCAGTGAAACAACTTTAAAGTCCGTAAAACGCATGGGGTTTGAAGAAGCAACACCAATTCAAGAAGGTACTATCCGTCTTGGAATGGAAGGCAAAGACATTATTGGACAAGCGCAAACAGGTACAGGTAAAACGACTGCGTTTGGTATTCCTTTGATTGAAAAAATCGACACTAAAGACGGTAATGTTCAAGGATTAGTTATCGCACCAACACGCGAATTGGCAATCCAAGTTTCAGAAGAACTTTACAGATTGGGCCAAGATAAAAACGTACGCATTCTTTCAGTATACGGCGGCCAAGAAATTAGCCGACAAATCCGTGCACTTAAAAACCGTCCACAAGTTATCGTTGGTACTCCAGGACGTCTATTAGACCATATCAACCGCCGTACTCTTAAATTGGATAATGTAAACACATTGATCCTTGATGAAGCAGACGAAATGTTGAACATGGGCTTTATCGAAGACATTCAAACAATCATGGCAAGTGTTCCTGACACGCGTCAAACATTGTTGTTCTCAGCAACTATGCCGGATGCAATCCGCCGCATTGCAGAGAAATTCATGAAAGCTCCTGAAGTTGTTAAAATCAAATCAAAAGAAATGACTGTTGAAAACATTGAGCAGTTCTACGTAAAATCTGTAGAGCGCGAGAAATTCGATTTCCTTTCACGTCTTTTGAATGTTCAACAACCAGAACTTGCGATCGTTTTCGGTCGTACAAAACGCCGTGTTGACGAACTAGCAAAAGCTTTGAATATCCGTGGCTACCTTGCTGAAGGAATTCATGGTGACTTGAGCCAAGCAAAACGTATGTCCGTTTTAAAACAATTTAAAGCCGGCAAAATCGATATCTTGGTAGCAACTGACGTAGCAGCTCGTGGACTTGACATCTCTGGTGTATCACACGTATACAACTTTGATATTCCACAAGATCCTGAAAGCTATGTTCACCGCATTGGCCGTACAGGTCGTGCTGGTAAAAAAGGAGTCGCAGTCACGTTTGTAACACCACGTGAAATGGGCTACTTGAGCATCGTTGAACGCACTACAAAGAAAAAAATGGAAGCATTAGTTCCTCCAACTGCTAATGAAGCTGTACTTGGCCAAAAACGCGTTGCAATGGAACAATTGTTTGAAATGACAGAGAAAAACAACCTTGGCGACTATCGCGAATTCGCGACGCAAATGCTTGAAAAGCATGATGCGGTTGACTTGATTGCAGCAGCTCTTAAAACAATGACTAAAGAACCGGAAGATGTTCCAGTCTCTATTTCCGAAGAACGTCCTTTGCCATCACGCGGAGGCGGCGGTTATAAAGGTAAGAGCGGAAGCGGAAGTGGACGCAGTAGCGGAGGCGGCGGCTATAAAGGCAATCGTTCTTCAAGCTCAGCTCGTCCATCTTCAAGCCGTGGAGCAAGCTCAGGCGCAAGCCGTCGTCGTGAAGGCGGAAGCGGAACTGGTGGCGGACGTCCAGGACGTACGACTCGTCGTAGCGAATCTTAATATTGATCAATTTAAAAGGACGTATGCACAAACAGGAAACTGTTTCGCATACGTCCTTTTTTGCTGTCTGAATATCAGTTACAATAGAGTGAAACGTTCAGAAGAATAAATCATATAAAGAGGACTAGGTAGATGATTGGAGAGAAGCAAATGGATAATCAACCGCAAAATCAAATTTCGCGAAAAGGCCTGACTGTCTGGCGTGTGTACGGTAGTTTGGAAACAGCAGTTGTGGCGTTGCTGGCGATTGGCGCAGGTGTTCTAACATATTTCTTTGACTGGCCGCAATGGCTATATGCAGTTTACGGAGGCATTATTGTTTTATTTGGTTTTTTGTTTATTTTTTTGTTTCCTAAAATACGCTGGCAGCGTTGGCGCTACGAAGTAAGAGACCAGGAAATCGAGTTGCAGCATGGTTTGTTTATTGTGACTCGGACGTTGGTGCCGATGGTACGTGTTCAGCATGTTGATACAGAACAAGGGCCCATTTTGCGTAAATATGATTTAGCAGAAATTTCAATTTCAACAGCTGCTACCACTCATATAATTCCAGCATTAGTTACAGCAGAAGCTGATGAGTTGAGAGCAAGAATTTCTGTACTGGCAAGGGTGGCGGAAGATGATGTATGAAGAACGTTATAAACTTCACCCCATTTCGGCATTTTTAAACTTTATTAAAGGGTTAAAGGAATTGATTCTTCCTTTTGTTATTATTTTTGGTGTTAATATATTCAGAGACGGTGGCATTAGTTCGATGTTCAACCAAGGATGGCAAGGTTTAATTCCGTTAATAGTTGGTGGAGTAATCTTGGTATTCTTGTTGGTTACCGGAATCATTAAGTGGAAGCGGTTTGTTTATTGGTTTGAAGATGGCGAATTGCGTATTGAATACGGCTTGTTTGTGAAGAAAAAAAGATATATTCCATTTGAACGAATTCAAAGTCTTAACTATACAGAGGGCATTTTTCACCGGCCACTTGGATTGGTCAAAGTCAAAGTGGAAACGGCTGGATCTGGAAAAATAGGTCAAGCAGAAGCTGAACTGACAGCTATCTCGCGTGAAGATGCAGATCGTATTGAAAATGAAATGGAAAAAGCAAAGCATCAACTCCTAGAAAAAGGAGCCCCAGTAATGGGTCCTGTAGAATATGTGGAGCCTGCTAAAAAAACAACAAAAACGCTTTATCACATGTCTATAAGAGAATTATTGATTCTTGCGACAACTTCTGGCGGAATCGGTGTGGTCATTTCAGCTGTGTTAATTTTTCTTTCCCAGTTTTCTGAGTTTATTCCATACGATGCAGTTTACGAAGAAGTTGTCTCATTTTTACGTTTTGGATTATTAATTGTTATTTTGACTATCTTTTTTGTTTTACTGATTGCGTGGGTTATTTCAGTTATTATGACCATCTTCGCAAACTATCAATTTACTATTCAGTATGATGAAGATCATATCTATATAAGCAGAGGATTATTGGAGAAAAAGAAAGTTTCTATTCCGTTAAAGCGTGTTCAAGGAATCAAAATAAGTCAAAATCCGGTACGTCAGCTTTTCGGATATGCCACTGTCGTGGTTGAAAGTGCAGGCGGAACAGTTGGTGATAAAGACGAAAAAATTAGGTTATTTCCTTTAGTGAAAAACAATCGAATGCTTCCAATATTGACGGAATTGTTCCCCGATCTTGTCTGGACGCCAGAACTAGTAAAAGCACCGAAACGCAGTATACATTTCTTTTACCGCATGAGTTTGGTGTGGTGGTCTCCTGTCTTTGCTGCTGTTGGTTATTTCTTTTATCCTTATGGTTTGTTGCTGCTGCTTATGATTCCGATTGTTGTCGTTATCGGGGTATGGCAACACCGAACGGTTGGCTATGCGTTAAGTGAAAAGCAACTAACGATGCAATTTAGAGGGCTAAGCAAGCATCGCTATTTCATATTGAAAAAAAGAGTGCAAGTTGTCCAAATAACGCAAAGTTATTTTCAGCGTCGCAAAGACATTGCTTCTATCCATGCCACGATTAAATCTGGCACAATGGGAGCGACGGCAACAACGCCTCATATGGAAAAAGAAGACGCCACTCGAATTTTAACTTGGTACGAGCCGTCTGGAACAAAAGAAACGAAAAGTTGAAATTGGGCTTTTTTGCATAAAAAAAGACAGCTGGAGTGAAAATCCAGCTGTTTTTATTTTTTAGCTCGCCAACTAACAATTCGTTTTGGGTGGAAATAACTAAGTCCAATTAAGAACCCGGTAATCATTCCGGCGATATGTGCTGTGACGTTAACATTCGGTGTTAGAAAAGTCATGACTATGCTAATGACGATAATTGGGAGTATAATTTGTTTGAGTTGAGGCAAAGCTCGTCCTCCATAATACACCAATGCGCCAAATGCGCCGAAGACTCCGAAAATTGCGCCACTGGCTCCAACATGTGAGTATTCTAGCGGTTGTAAAAAGTACGTAGCTGCTGAAGCAAAAAGTCCTGCTAATAAGTAAATTGTGATAAACCGAACTTTTCCAGTTAAGCGTTCTAACTCAGGTCCGAATAAAAACAACGCAAACATATTGAATAGTAAATGCATCAATCCACCGTGTAGGAACATAGGTGTGAAAAAGCGCCACCATTCTCCTTCTGCGATATAAAAGTTGGAACCGACACCATAAAAGAATAACATGTTACCAATTCCTGGCAACCATGTTAGTAGATGCGCGAGCAAGTTGAGCGCGATTAAAGTAGAAACTACTGGGTACATACGCAGGTATTGCTTAAAACTTTCTCTTCGAATAAACATTTTGTCACCTCTATTTCATACGTTTAATTATAACCGTTACGTGTTTGTGATTGAAAGGAGAAACATTTATGATTACAGGAATTGGGCTTGATATTGTTGAATTGTCACGAATTCGCCGATTAGATGAAAAATCGTTAAAGTTTCGCACGCGTGTATTAACACAATACGAGCAATCCGAATATAATAAATTAACAAAAGTGAGGAAAGTAGAATTTCTAGCAGGTCGTTTTACGGCAAAAGAAGCTTTTTCTAAAGCTCTAGGGACAGGGATTGGCGGTGCTTGTTCTTTTCAAGATATAGAAATTAGAAAAGATAGCAAAGGCAAGCCTTCTGTTTTTTTAAGAAATGTAGAAACAGGGCTAGTATCGATCACGCATTCAAGAGATTTTGCTGCGGCACAAGTTCTTATACAAACAACTTAACTTAATTGGGTGGTGTCGGAATGACAGAATTCTATCGACCGACAAAAGCGGTCATTAGTTTAGACGCAATCAAAAAAAACTTAACAGCTTTTCAAGAAAAGAGCGGCCGAGCTAGCGTGATTGCCGTGGTGAAAGCAGATGCTTATGGACACGGTGTTTTAGCTGTCTCAAAAATCGTTATCGAAAATGGCGTTCAAACACTTGCGGTGGCGACTCCGGATGAAGCGTTGTATTTGCGCGATCAAGAAATTGAAGCAGAAATACTTGTACTCGGTGCAACACCTGCGAGTTTTATTCCTGTAGCGCAACGACGAAATATAATCGTCACTGCTATTTCTCTTGAGTGGTTATCAATGGCAGAAAAACAGTTAGTAGAAGAGCTAGACGCATTAAAAATTCATTTAAAAGTAGATACTGGAATGAGACGCATTGGTATTCAAACGAATGAAGTGGAAGAGGCACTTGGTTTTATTGCGAATCACGACTTTTCTTTTAAAGGGATTTTTACTCATTTTGCGACTGCGGATGAACCAGATTCACCGTTGTTTAGTCGACAAGTAAAAGCACTGAATAACGTGCTTGATAAATTGGATGATTCTTCTGTAATGGTCCATGTATCCAATAGCGCAGCCGCTATTATGCATCCTGAACTAGCGTGTGATGCAGTGCGCGTCGGTATTTCCTTGTACGGGATTGCACCTTCTCCTTATGTAGAACAAGCGATGGACTTTAAATTGCATCCAGCGCTTAGTTTAGAAACAGAAATTATCCATGTGAAAAAAGTGAAAGCGGGAGAAACCTTGAGTTACGGTGCCACCTATCGCGCGGAGCAAGACGAATGGGTTGCCACTTTACCGATTGGTTATGCAGACGGCATGTTGCGCGGGCTTCAAGGACAAGAAGTATTGGTCGCTGGGCAACGTGTTCCTATTATTGGGCGCATTTGTATGGATCAATGCATAATTCGACTTCCTGAAAAATTGCCGGTTGGAGAAAAAGTACAATTGATTGGTAAGCAAGGAAAGCAGCAAATTTTCATTGATGAATGGGCGCGTAAGTTAGAGACCATTCCTTATGAAATTCCATGTATTTTAACAAAACGGGTTCCTCGTGTTTATTCGGAAGCCATAGAGAATTCTGATTTGTCTTTTCACAAGCCTGATATAATGGTAAGATGATTAAGACGAAGACAGAAGAACGGGATTTTCGGAGGTGTCGGCTGTGTACGGGAAGTCAAAGACTAAAGAAGTGGTTGTGAAAATGCCAAAGCAATTTATTTCGGAGTTGACAACTCATTCAAATGAGCATGTCCAAGAAAGTGGAGATTATATTTACGTTTCCACGAGCCGAGTGACAAAAAATCTGTATGACTCATATCATATTCGAGAAGCGATGATCAAGGGCTACGTGGAGATGTCTCAAATCAATCTATCGATTGCCTGTGAATGTTCTCACGCTGAGTACGAAGCGGAGCACATGACCGTCCGACTCGTAAGCGGAGGTTGAAAACTTGAATGTAAAACGCGGAGATGTTTTTTTTGCGGAATTGTCGCCAGTCGTCGGGTCTGAGCAAGGTGGGACCCGTCCGGTTTTGGTGATTCAAAACGATATAGGAAATCGTTTTAGTCCCACGGTCATTATTGCTGCAATAACGGCACAAATTCAAAAAGCTAAATTGCCTACTCACGTTGAAATCAATGCCAAAAAATATGGTTTTGAGCGTGATTCAGTTATTTTGCTAGAACAATTACGAACCATAGACAAGTCTCGACTAACGGATAAGATTACACAGCTCGATGACACATTGATGGAAAAAGTGGACGAAGCTTTAGAAATCAGCGTTGGCCTTGTGAAATTTTAAGCATACATACTCTTTTTAAAGGTGCCTTGAGAATTTCTTCTCCAGGTGCTTTTTTTTTAGAATTTCTTCATTCGATAAAAAAGATGTAAAAGAAACTAGTTTCCGATACAATAAAGAGTAGTAGACAAAAAAAGAAGTACATAGTGTAGGAGGTTTTTGAGCAAAATGAATAAGCAGATGGCTCAATATATACAAAGTAACTTAACGGAAATTATTTCTGAATGGCAAGAAAAAATGAAAAATGAAAAAGACGAACGTTCTTTTCAAACTATGTCCGAAGAATTAATGAATCGAACTAGCGAAGAATTTGCGGAGTTAATGATTTCGAATTTAAGAGAAAGTCATCAAGCATATGAAAATCGGATCAATGACTTTGCTGAAAAAGTTGTTCGTCTTGGCTGGACAATTACATTTGTGATAAAGGCAATCAACCATTTTTCTGAAATCGTGTATGATAACATGACAAAAGAAGAAATAATCAATGATGGTAATCTAGCAGGCTATGTACGAGAATATAGCAATTGGATTACACCCATTCGTGAAAGTACAATTGAAGCGTATTCGAAAACTTGGGAACGCACAGTAAGTCTTCAAAAAATTGCATTGCAAGAGCTTTCAGCATCATTGATCCCAGTATTTGAAAAGATATCAGTAATGCCTTTAGTAGGGACAATTGATACAGAACGTGCAAAACTGATTATGGAGAATTTATTAGAAGGTGTGGTAAAACACCGTGCTGAAGTTGTTTTACTCGATATTACCGGAGTTCCTGTAGTGGACACGATGGTAGCTCATCATATTATTCAAGCTGCAGACGCTGTTCGTTTAGTAGGAGCAAAATGCATGCTCGTTGGAATTCGTCCTGAAATTGCACAGACGATTGTAACGCTTGGCATCAATTTGAACGACTTTACAACAACAAGCACTTTACAACGTGGGGTAGAACAAGCATTAGCTTGGACGAATCGAAAAATTGTGGAGGTTGAAGACGAATGAATTTTAGAATTCCGATTTTAAAGTTAAGAGACACATTGATTGTTTCAATTCAATGGGAACTTGATGATCAAACAGCTCTTCAATTTCAGGAAGATTTATTAGCGAAGCTACATGAAACAAGCGCACGAGGCGTAGTAATTGATCTGACGTCAATTGATTTTATCGACTCATTTATTGCGAAAGTTCTGGGAGATGTCATCAGTATGTCAAGTCTGATGGGAGCTAGAGTAGTTATTACCGGTATCCAGCCAGCAGTTGCTATCACTTTAATCGAGTTGGGAATTCGACTTGAAGATGTTATGACAGCACTAGATTTAGAAAATGGTCTGGATAAACTTCAATTGGAATTGGAGGCTTAACAATGAGCGACGAGTCCTTGGTGGAAATTTTAACAGAATGGGATATTGTTGCTGCACGACAACTCGGACGCAATGTAGCGAAAGAGCTTGGCTTTGGCACAGTAGACCAGGCCCGTATTACAACGGCCATCAGCGAGCTTGCTCGCAATATTTATTTATATGCAGGAAAAGGACGAATTGAAATTCAGCAATTGACTCAAAATGGTCTTAAAGGCATTTTGATTATTGCAGCAGATGACGGTCCAGGAATTCCAGATATCCGTCAAGTCATGGAAGATGGTTTTACAACGTCTGGTGGATTGGGAGCAGGACTTCCAGGTGTCAAAAGATTAATGGACGATTTTAAGATTGAGACAATTATAGGTGAAGGCACAGATATACGAGCTACAAAGTGGCTTCGTTAGGGGGAACACCCAATGGCTCAGGAAATTGAGAACCAATACAAAGAAATTCTAAATGAGTACATGAAAAAGCAGACCGAACAAAACTTGTACGTTGGTCAAAATTTTAGCCGACAGCTTATTTTAGAAAATATTGCGCCTGAAGAAGTGATCAGCATGCACAAAGTGGCAATTCAAGAACTTTACAATGAATTGCCCGATGTCGTATGGCACTCTTTCGATTTTTTAATCGAAATGATGATTAATTATGGGTTAGCACTTCAAGAGCGACAAAGTCTCTTAAAGCAACAGGAAGAATTAAAAGTGGAAATGGAGTTAGCGGCAAATGTGCAAGAAACTTTGTTGAAAACGAAATTACCGATGCTAGAAGGTCTAGATATTGGCCTTCTTTCTATTCCTGCTAAAAAAATGAACGGAGATTACATTTACTTTGTTAGTGAACATGATGGCTCTGCAGGTATAGCGGTAGCGGATGTTATTGGCAAAGGTTTACCGGCTGCTCTTTGCATGTCTATGATTAAATTTGGCATGGATAGTTTAAGTAGTTCGCAAGCACTTCCAAAAGATGTGCTCAGTGTAATCAACCGAATTGTAGAAAAAACAATTGACGACTCCATGTTTGTTTCTATGTTTTACGGTAATTATAATGCAAAGCGTGCGCGCTTAACTTATGGATCAGCAGGACATGAACCCGCTATTTTATATCGTGCAAAAGACGAGAAATTTACCGAGTTGTACGCTAAGGGCTTATTGCTTGGTGTTTCTTCTGCTGCAGTTTACGAAGAACATACCGTAGATCTCGAAACAGGCGATTTAGTTATTATGATGACAGATGGTGTTACTGAAGGTCGAAACGAAGACGGCTTTATTGAACATGAAGTTATTTTTGAGTTAATCGAACAAAAAAAAGAACAGCCTGCGCAAGTCATCGTGCAGTATGTGTATGATGAGCTTGAACGCATGCAAAACGCACAGTTTCAAGATGATTTTACATTGGTAATTTATAAAAAGATTTGATGATAGGTTTAATAGCACTCCGGTAGTGGTATTGATGCTTAGAATAGCTTTTTTAAGTGATAAATGAATTATAAAAAACGGGGTGTCGAATTACAATGAATATTCAAGTTGATTTAACAGAATCGAACAATATTCTTGATGGGTTTATAAGTGGAGAGATTGATGCGCACACTGCACCAGTCCTACGAGAAAAATTAGGACATTACCAGAATCACCAAGACTTAAAAGCAGAGTTGGATCTTTCCGACGTTAATTATATGGATAGTACAGGATTAGGCGTTTTTGTGGCTTTTTATAAAGCAGTTAATTCAAATGGCGGACACGTAAAATTAAAAGGGCTTTCAGCTCGTTTAAAACGACTTTTTGATATTACTGGTTTAGGCGATATTATGGATATCGAATCAGCTGAAAAGGAGGGGAACTAATATGCGCCCTTTCGATTATGTAGAAATGCGCGTTCCTGCTAAATCACAATACGTTGGTGTTGCAAGACTTACAATTTCAGGCTTAGCTAGTCGAATTGGTTTTTCATTTGACGATATAGAAGATTTGAAAATTGCTTCAAGTGAAGCAGTAACAAATGCAGTTCAACATGCTTACGCAGAAGGTGAACAAGGTGAAGTGGTTATTGGCTGTGCGTTATACGAAGATAAAATCGAGATTATGGTAGCAGACCATGGCAAAAGCTTTAATTTTGAAGAAACAAAAGCTAAAGTCGGTCCGTATCACGACCAAGAAGAGGGTGCTTTTCTTCGTGAAGGAGGCCTCGGCTTGTATTTGATTGAAACATTAATGGATGAAGTTAAAGTTCATCATCAAGAAGGAGTAACGATCTTCATGACAAAGCATGTTGAGGGAGAGCAGGTGGAGAAGGATGTCGAAACAGTCTCATCCTAATCAGCCTACTAAAGAGCAGGTGCTCGATTGGATTGAAGCTTACCAAAAGACAGAAGATCAAGAAGCCCAAACAAATTTGGTGCTGAATTATAAACGCCTTGTTGAATCTATTGCACGAAAATATTCTAATGGGAAATCTTATCACGAAGACATCGCACAAGTGGGTATGCTAGGTCTTTTAGGAGCTATCAGACGTTACGATCCTGAATTCGGACGTAGCTTTGAGGCTTTTGCTGTTCCCACAATTATTGGGGAAATTAAACGTTTTTTACGTGATAAGACATGGGCAATCCATGTTCCGCGTCGTATAAAAGAGTTAGGGCCTCGTATTAAAGCGACAGTTGAAGTGTTGACGAGAGAGCTTCAACGTTCTCCACAAGTATGGGAGATTGCTGAATACCTCGATGTCGAAGAAGATGATATATTGGAAGCAATGGAAATGGGCAAAAGCTATCAAGCGCTTTCAATGGATCACTCTTTAGAGGCAGATTCAGATGGCGGTACAATTACCTTATTTGATGTTGTTGGTCAAGAAGATGATGGATACGAGAAAGCGGATCAGCGGATGCTTGTAGCTGAAGCGATGAGTGTGCTTTCCGAACGTGAAAAGCAAATCATCCAATTCACTTACATAGAGCAACTGAGCCAAAAAGAAGCCGGCGACAAGCTCGGTATTTCTCAAATGCACGTATCTCGCTTGCAAAGAAAAGCCATTAAAAAACTTCAAGAAGCCATTTTAGCTGCTGGCGGCGTTTCGTAGTGGAAAAAGTTCAGCATGCTTTTGTCAATGCCTTGATTTTTAACGAAGCAAAAAAAGGGAATTATGAATCTGGCGATAGCTATCACACAGTATTGACAGATGATTATTTCATTTGCTCCGTCGCTGATGGATTAGGAAGTGGACCTGTGGCGCGTGAATCGTCGCAAGTCATTCCTCAAATACTAAGAGAGTTTCATCATGAAACAATCGATCAATTGATGTATCGTTTTAATGCAGGGATGCCTCAAAAACGTGGTGCTGCTGTAGCTATTTTTAAAGTGGATTTTAATAAGAAAACACTGGAATATAGTTGTGTCGGCAATATTCGGTTTTATCTGTATCGCAAGGAAACAGATGAAATCATTTACCCGTTGCCAGTAATGGGGTATTTATCAGGGCGTCCGCAGAAGTTGCGCACTCAGCTGTACACGTATGTGGAAAATGATTTGTTTTTGATTCATTCTGACGGAGTGGATTTAAGAAATCCGAAATCCATGATGCGAAAAGCAGCAGTTCCTGAACAACTATACCGCACTATTTTGGAGGCTATCCAAACAGGTGACGATGCTACATTTATAACAGGGAGCCTTCTCAAATGAGTTGGCTTCTTTTTTGTGGTCAAAAACCAAAAGCCTTCTCGAGCTGTGTTTTTCTGATTGTGTTAAAATGAGAATGAATTGAAGGGAAGTGTCTAGATGGAAATGCAACAAATTCATACATTAATCGCGAAAGAGACAGATGTGCGAAACAACCAAGTCGCACAAGTTATTGCTTTAATCGAAGACGGCAACACCGTACCTTTTATTGCACGTTACCGGAAAGAAGCGACAGGCTCTTTGGATGAAGTTCAGATTAAAGCAATTGATGATCGGTATACATACATTCAAAATTTAGAGCAACGTAAAATAGAAGTCATCCGATCTATTACGGAACAAGAGAAATTGACAGAAGAACTGGAAAAAGCCATTCATGGTGCGACTGTTTTACAACGTGTAGAAGATTTATACCGACCATACAAACAAAAACGCCGTACAAAAGCGACGATTGCGAAAGAAAAAGGATTGCAGCCACTGGCTGAATGGATCATAGAACCGAACCATGAAAAATTGATGGATAAAGCAGAAACGTTCGTCAGTGAAGAGACAGGAGTCGCGTCAGCAGAAGAAGCGATACAAGGAGCGCAAGATATTTTAGCAGAGGGATTTGCAGACGATCCGGACATTCGTGAAAAAATTCGGTACATGACACGAAAAAGCGGAACCGTCGCTACGCTAGCTAAAAAAAATCACGAAGATGAGAAACAAGTGTTTCAGATGTATTACGAATATGAAGAAGCGATCCAAAAAATTGTGCCACACCGAATTTTGGCGATTAATCGTGGTGAAAAAGAAGATGTGCTGAAAGTTTCAATCAACCCACCAGTTGATCGCATTATCACGTTGATGAAAAACAATTGGATAAAGCAAATGCATTCAACGGCAGATTTGTTAACTACAGCAATTGAAGATAGTTACAAGCGACTGATTCAGCCATCTGTTGAACGAGAGATTCGTACAGAGCTGAGTGAAAAAGGTGAAACACAGGCAATTCATATCTTCTCGGAAAACTTACGTAATCTTTTGCTGCAGCCACCGATGAAAAACAAAATGGTTTTAGGTGTAGATCCAGCTTACCGAACAGGCTGCAAACTAGCGGTCATCGATGAGACAGGCAAACTTTTAGAAGTGGCTGTTATTTATCCGCATCCACCAAAATCAGATCAAACAGGATCGAAGAAAATAATGGAGCGGCTAATAGCAAAGTATCCAATTGAAATCATGGCAATTGGAAATGGCACGGCGTCGCGTGAGACAGAACAATTTGTTGCTAACTTTTTATCGGAAACCTCAGCTGACATTTCTTATGTCATTGTTAACGAAGCGGGAGCTAGTGTTTACTCGGCATCTGATATTGCAAGAGCAGAATTTCCGGATTTAAAAGTAGAAGAGCGAAGTGCGGCTTCAATTGCACGTCGTCTGCAAGATCCGCTGTCCGAACTGGTGAAAATTGATCCAAAAGCAGTTGGCGTGGGTCAATACCAACACGACGTGTCTCAAAAGAAATTGGCAGACCAACTGACTTTTGTTGTAGAAACAGCTGTTAACCAAGTAGGCGTTAACGTCAACTCAGCATCTTCTTCTCTACTGCACTACGTAGCTGGTTTAAGTAAGACGGTAGCGGACAATGTAATTAAAGTAAGAGATGAAAATGGTCGGTTTACTTCACGTGCTCAGTTGAAAAAAATCCCTCGTCTTGGAGCGAAAACGTATGAACAAGCAATTGGGTTTTTGCGCATTCCAGAAGGGAAAAATCCATTAGATGCAACAGGTATTCACCCTGAGAGTTATGATGTTGCCGAAAAACTATTGAAACTAGTAGGAGAAGATAAGAAATCCGTCGGGAAAACAGGAATCTCTGAAAAACTTGAAGCACTTGAGCTTGCAGAGCTAAGTGAGCAATGGGGAGTCGGAGAAATCACGTTGAAAGATATTTTAGAAGCGTTGAAAAAACCATTCCGTGATCCGCGCGACGAATTCCCGCAACCATTATTAAAAAATGATATTTTGAAAATGGAAGATTTACTTCCAGGTATGGAAGTGCAAGGAACTGTTCGCAATGTGGTCGACTTTGGAGCATTTATTGATGTCGGCGTAAAACAAGACGGTTTAGTGCATATCTCGAAATTGAAAAAAGGTTTTGTTAAACATCCATTAGAAGTAGTGGCGGTTGGAGACATTGTTACTGCTTGGGTAGAGAAAGTAGAAAAAGACAAAGGACGCATTGCCTTGACGATGCTACCGCCGAAAGAGCAAACTCTTTAACAGTACAGGGGCGTTAACATGACCAATGAAGAACTAACGAGACTGATAAAAGAAATCTCACGAACAAGCTTTGGTAAACCGTTTCGGCATAAAGGAGTTTTTAATTCGAGATTACGAACAACGGGAGGCAGGTATCTGTTACGCTCTCATAATATTGAAATCAATCCAAAGTCGTACGAGAAGTTTGGGTATGTAGAAATCGAAGGCATTATTAAGCACGAGTTATGCCATTACCACCTTCATATAGAAGGAAGAGGTTACAAACATCGTGATCGAGATTTCAGAGAGTTACTAAAAGAAACAGAATCGCCACGTTTTTGTTCTTTGATAGACGACAAAACAAAGCAAATCTCTAAGAAGGTGTATGTTTACCAATGTGTCACCTGTAAAACGAATTACAAACGCAAGATTCGAATGAATACAGAGCGGTATAGATGTGGCCGTTGCTCTGGAAAGCTAGCAGTACAATAATATTTCTTTGGGAAAAGGAGTCAGGCTACTTACAGACTGACTCCTTTTGTAACTTTTTTTAACCAATGCTTTGAGCTAAAAGAACAAAATCAAATATAAGTGAAAAAGGTATTGACGATTCTTTCAGAGCTCTCTATAATAGAAAAGGTCGACAAGTTATTTAACTGTCATTCCGAAGTAGCTCAGTGGTAGAGCACCGCACTGTTAATGCGATGGTCGTAGGTTCGAGTCCTACCTTCGGAGCCATTTTATGGCCCCTTGGTCAAGCGGTTAAGACACCGCCCTTTCACGGCGGTAACACGGGTTCGAATCCCGTAGGGGTCACCATCCTTTAAAAAACAATTAATCTGAAAAGTTATAGTTCGATAATAACTGTGTTACACTAACACATGAGTTAAATAACTATAAGAAAACAAATGAATGTTTTGAAAAAAACGTTGTTTTAAAAAAGATTTTATATTATTGTCGCGGGGTGGAGCAGTTCGGTAGCTCGTTGGGCTCATAACCCAAAGGTCGCAGGTTCAAATCCTGCCCCCGCAACCAAATGGTCCCGTGGTGTAGCGGTTAACATGCCTGCCTGTCACGCAGGAGATCGCCGGTTCGATCCCGGTCGGGACCGCCATTTT
>JBBSRA010000020.1:0-37789 GCA_038243515.1 Caryophanales bacterium | reverse complement strand
GTCTTTACACACGAAACAGATGGCGAAATTAGCGTCGCAACAAAACTAGCAAAATTGTCTTGGCATGAAGAACATCATTTGGCGCATATCAAACTGGCCTTGGAAAACTGAAAACACACTAAAAAAAATTGAAAAGATTAAGCAGAAGCTTATAAATAAAAGAAACCGCTGATGGAAGTTATTCCATTTAGCGGTTTTTGGTTTGGGAGAAAGTCGTAAAGCAGAGCGGGCTATTTCTTTTAAAACTTTGTTCCTAATCCATCGCTATTAAACGTGCGATATATGGTAAAATAATCTTATTAATAAATTTTCGAAAAATTAAGTTAGTTGAGCAAGAAGATGGCAATTAAGCTTGTCGATTAATTGCTTTTTTTTTTGAATTGAAAAAGAGCAAGGTTCACATTACAAAAAGGTAGAGGCTGTTTGCATGTTAGGGAAAAGAGAAGAAGACACGTTCACAAAGAAAACGGTAGAGAAACGCAGGCTCGGAGAACCAACAGGTGTGTTTAAAGGCGCAGCTTGGGGAGCATTGCTGAATACCTGTTTTATTTTTATCTTAATAATTATGTTTTTAACTAAGAATGGTAAAAAAGAAGATAGTACATGAAAGCGTTTTTTATCAGCAATGCAGCAAAAATTTCTAGTGTATTTCTATAGCGAAAAGTAAGTAGCCATAATTTTTGATGCTCTATAGAAGAAACATGAAACGCTAATATCATTTTGAAAAAAACCACAATTCGGAGATACACAAATCCGAACTGCGGTTTTTTTAATATATAAAAATCGTTTTTTCAATGTGTTTTTTATATTTCCTTTAGTTTTTATAGGTACGGAGAAATAAATTTTCTTAAACAATGCCTGAAGTTGATACCAAAAGTTTTTATATAATTTTTTGAAAGATTCTTACTTTCTGAGAATTTAAACAAAGAAGTATCATATCAATTAAAACAGTTTGTTTTAATGCGGTTTAATGTGTTGTATAGAAATTTTAAAAAGAACTATAACTAGTTGTTTAATTGTCTTATGTATCTTGAAATAGTATATAAAAAGTGAAAAATGCTGTTTTTGTAGTTAATACCTATAGAAACAGAAATTTATAAGCTTAGAAAACTAAATTAACTAAATATTTTAAATAAACTGTTGTAATGAGTTGGATTGTGATATATATTATTAGAAAATACAAACAAAGGGGGATGCTAACCATGGATGCAGAACATCTAGTAGATGTTGTCAGAGGAAAGATGGTGGAAAGTGAACATTGGGGACATATTGCGGTAGTAAATAGTGCCGGTGAACTACTTTATTCTAATGGAAATCCGGATAAAGTAGTATTTGCAAGGTCATCGATGAAGCCCTTACAAGCAATTCCTATAGTGGAAACAGGTGCTGCAGATCATTTTCAGTTAGAACCAGCAGATCTATCGTTGGCATGTGCTTCCCATAATGGAGAAAGTCAGCATACAGACCGAGTAAAAGAAATTTTAAGTAAACTAAATTTAACTACGGATAGTTTGAAATGTGGTACACATCCGCCACGCTGGCAAGAAGCGTATGAGAACCTGATGCAATCAGGTACAGAGATTACAGCTGAATATAATAATTGTTCAGGTAAACATAGTGGAATGCTGGCAACTACTATACATATGGGAGAAAGTGTAGAAGATTATTACAAAACCGATCATCCAGTTCAGCAGAGAATACTCGAAGTAATTAGTGACATTACAGAAACCTCAGTTGAAAATATTGAAATTGGTATTGATGGGTGTGGCGTTCCAGTTCACGGAATTCCGCTTAAAAATTTAGCGCTAGGCTTTGCTAAAATGGCCAATCCAACCTCGTTTTCAGCTAAACGAAAAGCAGCGATTGAACGAGTTACTTCTGCAATGATGGAAGTACCAGAAATGGTTGGTGGAACCAATCGATTTTGTTCAGACTTCATGAGGGTTGAAGACGGACAAATGTTTGGAAAAGCTGGAGCAGAAGGCGTCTATTGTATTGGAGATCTTAAAAACGGATTGGGAATAGCTCTTAAAATTGAGGACGGGGCGGGCCGTGCAACTTCCCCTGTGGCGGTTGAAGTTCTACATCAACTAAAACTAATTTCTGAAGAGCAAAATGAACTTTTAAACGAGTATCATTATCCCGATTTAAAAAACGCTAGAGAAGAAATTATCGGACATTTACAGCCAGTGTTCACGCTGAAAAATGCATAATGCATTTT
This sequence comes from Caryophanales bacterium, assembly GCA_038243515.1. GTDB lineage: Bacteria > Bacillota > Bacilli > Bacillales_A > Planococcaceae > Planococcus. Next base: position 35,568 of record JBBSRA010000020.1, on the reverse strand, counting down.
ATCATAAAAAATTTAGGGGGAAAAAAGATGAAAAAAAGTTATGGTTTACTTTTATCGCTAGTTTTACTACTTGTATTTGCTTTAGCAGCTTGTTCAAGTGATTCAAAAGATGAAGCCGATGGTGGAGGAAAAGAACCCGAACAAGCAACAAAAGAAGGAAAGGATATTGTAGTAGCAGTAGCCAGTACACTTACAAGTATGGATCCACACGACACGAACGATACATTGTCTGGCTCTGTTCAAAGAACAATTTTCGAAGGACTTCTTGGGTTTGATGAAGAGATGAATGTCGTTCCAATGTTAGCAAAAGAATATTCTGCAAATGATGAAGCAACAGAATTTACATTCATTCTAAATGAAGGCATTAATTTTCATGATGGGACACCTTTTAATGCGGAAGCAGTAAAAGTAAACTTTGACCGTCTAGCAGATCCCGATAGCGGTCTGAAAAGACATAGTTTATATAGTTTAATTGCAAATACGGAAGTTGTTAGCGAGTATGAAGTGAAATTTACATTATCAGAACCATTTGGTGCCATGATCAATACATTTGCACACCCAGCAGGATTGATTCATAGCCCTAAAGCTTTAGAAGAATTTGGTAAAGATGTTGCTACAAACCCGGTTGGAACAGGTCAATTTAAGTTTGTTGAATGGAAACCAGGTGAAGGTTTGGAAGTTACTAAAAATGAAGATTATCGAATAGAAGATCAACCAAAAGTTGATGGTATTACTTTTAAACCGGTTACAGAGAACGGTTCAAGAATTGCTATGCTGCAAACAGGTGAAGCGGACTTTATTTACCCAGTGCCAACAGAGCAAGCTGATAGCATAGACGGAGAAAATGGTATTGAAGTAGATAGTAAGCCTTCTATCGTTGTCCGTTATATGACAATGAACACATTAAAAGAACCGTACGACGATCTTAAAGTACGACAAGCTTTAGACTTAGCTGTTGATAAAGAAGCATTTATCGAAGTTGTGACAAACGGACATGCAAGTGTATTAGATTCTATCATTGCACCTGCCGTTCAATATTATTCTAAACAAGAAACTACAAAACCCGATATTGAAAAAGCTAAGAGCCTACTAAAAGAAGCAGGACTTGAAGATGGTTTTAAAGCTAAAATATGGGGTGCGAACAATTCTAGTGCCATGAAGGCTATGCAGTTTTTACAGCAACAATTCGCACAAATAAATGTTGAAGTTGAAGTTGTTCCAATGGAAGCAGGAACGCTTTCTGATAAAATCTGGTCTGTACAAGATCCAAAAGATGCTGAAATCGAGATGTATTATGGCGGTTGGTCTCCATCCACTGGAGATGCAGATTGGGGAATTCGACCACTTCTAGGAGGATCAGAAAACTTCCCACCGAAATCGTATAACGTTTCTTATTATGATAATCCAGAAGTAAATGGATTAATCGCAGAAGCATTAGAAACTGCAGATTCAGACAAGCGCGCAGAAGCATATGAAGAAGTTCAAAGTCTATTATGGAATGATCTTCCGTGGATAAGTTTATCGGCAGAAAATACAATTTCTGGTAAGAAAAATTATTTAACAGGGATCTACTTATTACCCGATGGTTCACTAGATGTTAGGAATCTTGAAATCAAGCAATAACATATGAATGAAGCGCTATATATATTATATAGCGCTTCTATTTTTAACAAATAGGAGGGATGATATTGTTTCGTTTTCTTATTAAAAGACTAATAGAGATAATTCCAATTTTAATAGTTGTCTCCATCCTTATCTTTCTATTCGTACATATGATTCCAGGAGATCCTGCACGTCTTGTTGCAGGTCCGGATGCAACAATAGAGGATGTAGAATTGGTTAGCAAAGAATTAGGTTTGGATAAGCCTTTAGTTGAACAGTACGTTACATATATGGGAAATCTTTTAAAAGGTGACTTAGGTACATCTTTAAAAACAAATCGTCCTGTTTCAGAAGAAATTGGTGCACGATTTATGCCAACTTTTTGGTTAACACTTTGGAGTATGGTGTGGGCGACAATTGCAGGACTCATAATTGGAGTTATATCAGCTACTAAAAGAAATAAATGGCCAGATTATTTAGGGATGTTTGGAGCTGTTTCAGGTCTATCATTACCAGCATTTTGGTTGGGACTCATGCTCATCCAACTGTTCGCTGTAACGCTTGGATGGTTTCCGACTGGGGGACTCGAATCGTGGAAAAGTTATGTCTTACCTGCCTTTACTCTAGGAACTGGAGTTGCAGCAGTAATTGCTCGTTTCACTAGGTCAGCATTAATGGATGTTTTAAAAGAAGATTATGTTCGAACTGCTAGATCAAAAGGTTTACAAGAAAGAAATGTTATTTGGGGGCATAGTTTAAGGAACGCCATGATTCCAGTTGTGACAATGACAGGATTACAATTTGGCTTTTTACTAGGTGGATCCGTAGTTATTGAAACGGTATTCAGCTGGCCTGGTCTCGGAAAGCTATTGATAGACTCTGTTGCATTTAGAGATTATCCTGTCATTCAAGCTGAAATGCTTATCTTTGCATTAGAATTCATTATTATTAACTTGATTGTGGACTTGCTTTATGGAATATTAAATCCGCAAATTAGATATGAGTAAGGAGGGATCTCTGTGACAGAAGTGAAACTATCTAAAAAAGAACAATATATAAAAATGTCTTTAGAAAATATTGAAAATCGAACGCCGTTCTCAGAGTTTTGGAGAAAGTTCAAAAAGCAAAAACTCGCGTTTATATCATTCTTTTTTGTTATTTTTTTAATTGTACTTTCGATCATTGGTCCTTCAATAGTACCTTATGACATTACTGAACCCGATTATGTGAATGTGTTATCAGGACCTTCAGCAGAGCATTGGGCAGGTACAGACGCATTTGGTCGTGACATTTTTAGTCGAGTAATAGCAGGTACACAAATTTCTTTGATTGTTGGATTAAGCTCTGTATTGCTCGGTGCAGTTGGTGGAACACTACTTGGCTTGATTGCGGGATACTATGGAAAATGGGTTGACCGAATTATTATGAGAATTTGTGATATCTTACTGGCATTTCCAGGAATTCTACTGGCAATTGGTATTATTGCGATTTTAGGACCAGGTCTCAGTAACGTAGTAATTGCGGTAGCCATATTTGGTGTTCCGGTTTTTGCTCGGATTGTTAGAAGTTCGACTTTAGCAGTAAAATCAACGTTGTATGTTGAAGCTACGACGTCAATAGGTGCAAGACCTCTTAGAATTATTTGGAAACATATTTTTCCAGGAACAGTTTCAAGTATTATTGTTTATTTTACGATGCGAATTGGATCAGCTATTTTGACAGCTGCAGCCTTAAGTTTCTTAGGATTAGGTGCACAACCACCAACACCTGAATGGGGTGCGATGTTAAGCGGAGGTCGCGATTATTTGAACATTGCACCACACGTTACACTTTTTCCAGGGTTAGCAATATTTATTACTGCACTTGCTTTTAACTTATTGGGTGATGGATTACGCGATGCACTCGATCCAAAGATCAAAGAATAGGAATGTAAAGAAAGGAGGATTTCAAATGGATAATAATCTATTGCTAGAAGTTAAAAACTTAAAAACTCATTTCATCAGCGATTCTGGGACAGTAAAAGCAGTTGATGATGTTTCTTTTAAAATTTCGAAAGGAGAAACACTGGGGATAGTCGGAGAATCTGGAAGTGGCAAAAGTGTTACTTCTTTATCTATAATGGGACTGCTAAAAGATACTCCAGGAAAAATTGTAGGTGGAGAAATTCTATTTGAAGGAACAGATCTAGTTGGAGTTAGTGAAAGTGAAATGAGAAAAATACGTGGTAACGATATTGCCATGATTTTTCAAGAACCTATGACTTCTTTAAATCCTGTATTTAGAATTGGTCGACAAATTGAAGAGGCAGTCATTCTTCATACTAAGTTATCAAAGAAACATGCTAGAGGTCGTGCGATTGAAATCTTAACTGCAGTTGGTATTTCAAGGCCTGCTGAAATTATTCATGATTACCCACATCAGCTTTCTGGAGGTATGCGGCAACGAGTTATGATAGCGATGGCGATGGCTTGTATTCCTAAGATACTAATTGCTGATGAGCCTACAACTGCTTTAGATGTTACGATACAAGCACAGATACTAGATTTAATGAGAAACTTAACAGAAGTATCAGAAACCGCAATTTTATTGATTACTCATGATTTAGGTGTAGTTGCAGAAATGTGTGATCGCGTAGTCGTTATGTATGGTGGTCGAGCGGTAGAAGAAAGTGATGTACATTCAATATTTTCAAATCCCCAACACCCTTATACACAAGGGTTACTTGCTTCGATACCAAAAATGGGGGAGAGAGTAGATCGTTTACCATCAATTGCTGGTAACGTTCCGATTCCATCAAGAATGCCTGAGGGATGTAAATTCGCACCGAGATGTCCTTTTGCAATGGATATCTGCTGGGAAGAAGAACCGTTGCTAAAAGAAGTTTCACCAAATCATTCGAGTAGATGTTGGTTACACGAGGAGGTGCCTGAAAATGAGTCAGTATTTGTTGGAAGCCCGAAATATTAAAATGCATTTTCCTTTAAAAAAAGGAATGTTTAGTAGAAAAGAGAATTTTGTTAAAGCGGTAGATGGAGTTTCTTTTACTATCAAACCAGGTGAAACATTAAGTATTGTAGGAGAAAGCGGATGTGGGAAATCGACTACTGGTAGAGTGCTAATGAAGTTATTGGATCCAACAGAAGGAAGAATTATCTTTGAAGGAGAAGATATTACTGATTTTTCAGCTGATAAAATTAGACCATATCGAAAAGAATTTCAAATGATATTTCAAGATCCTTACGCTTCACTTAACCCGCGTTTGACGGTAAAAGAGATTATTGAAGAGCCCTTAATCGTTCATAATTTAGAAAAGTCAAAAAGGCAGGAACGAGTAATTGAGTTATTAGAAGTTGTTGGGTTGAATAAGTACCATGCAAATCGGTATCCACATGAATTCAGTGGTGGCCAGCGACAAAGAATTGGAATTGCGCGAGCACTCGCAGTAAATCCAAAACTTATTATTGCGGATGAGCCTGTATCTGCACTAGATGTTTCAATTCAGTCACAAATTCTTAATTTATTGAAGGATTTACAAGAGCAGTATAATTTGACGTATCTATTTATCGCGCATGATTTGAGTGTGGTTGAACATATTTCTGACCGTGTAGCCGTTATGTACTTAGGTAGAATTGTAGAATTAACCGACCGGGATCGATTGTTTAAAAATCCACTTCATCCCTATACGAAAGCATTGCTAAGTGCAGTTCCGATTCCTGATCCTTCAGCAAAAAAAAATCGAATCGTTCTCACAGGTGATATACCAAGTGCTGCAAATCCACCATCAGGATGTACATTTCATACGCGATGTCCGTTTGCAAAAGATGTGTGTGTAGAAACGACACCTGAGTACAGAGACTATGGAGATAATCATTTTGTTGCTTGTCATTTTGCAGAAGAACTAGAAGGGTAGTCAGATGAGAAAACTCCATATTATCGCAAGTCAAAAAGCCTATTTAAATACGATCTCTCATCAATTGTCGGAGATATTCGGTGATAGTATTGCCTTATCTTCGACCACTGTGCAAGATATGACAAAAGATCTAGTGTTAGAGAATGATATTGTCGTTCTTTCTAAAGAAGTATTAATTGGTATAACACGTCCATTTATTCCCGAATCCTGTCCGGTCATACTTGCTAAAAGAGAAGTAAATATTGTTGCAACAAAAAAACTACTAAGCTTGCCAAAAAAACAGCAAATCCTAATTATTAATGATACATCCGAACATGCAAAGGAAACAGTAAACTCTTTAAGGAACATATTTTTTGAACATGAATACAGTGCCTATGATTCTATTAGTTCAATAGAGCCAACTACCGATTGGTTAGTTACACCAGGGGAAATGGAATTGGTTCCAAAAGGTTTTACAAATGTGATTGATATTGGTCCTAGAATCGTAGATTTCAATACGGTTTTAGAAATTTCAAGTTATTTAGATATGAATATTAACCAAACGTCATTAATGAATCGATTTTTTAAGTCACAACTAGTCGTAGCTGAACAGTACAATAACAAACAGTATTTGATTAATAGTATGGATAGTGAAGAGCATTCTTACGAACGTGCACGTACAATGCATAACATTGTAGAAACTCAAACAAAAGATCGTTTTTCAAAAGACATAAGTTTAATGATAGAAAAAATCGAAGTACATGGATTTTTAGATGAGAGTTTAGCAATTCTAGGAATTTACCGATCAGGAAAGAAAGAACTAGAGTCCTTTGGACGAACAAAAGTTAAGTCTCGATTACTAGATATGGGAATCACTTTGACTGATCAGCAACTTAGGTTGCGCTTAGAAGTTCTCCATGAATTAGGTTTAGTCAATGTGCGTAAAGGTAGAGGCGGTACAAAGCTGTCGGATAAAGGAGAAGTCTTTTTTGATTTTCATCAGTCAACTCATAACTAAGAAGTCAACTAGTGCGAAAAAGTACATGGTTTTATCGAGAAGGCTTCTTTTAATAAAATAAGTAGCGGAATTCTGAATCTGACGACAAACCTATTTATAAGAAGCTTCTCGCATAGGTATGCTATCAAGTTTAAAATGTTTTTTATTAGGAGGAACACATGTTGAAGGTTTTTATATCTGCAGATATTGAAGGTGTTTCTGGTGTTGTTCACGGAGAACATACGATGCGGGAAGGAAGAGAACATGATTATGCGCGAATGTTAATGACAAAAGAAGTGAATGCTTGTGTGCTTGGAGCCTTGGAGGCGGGTGCAGATAAGGTTGTTGTAAATGACTCTCATGGAACAATGCGTAATATTTACCATGAACAACTACATAAAAGAGCGGAATTGATTTTAGGGACGCCCAAGAAGCTCGCAATGATGGAGGGCATTAGTAGCGATTTCGACGCAGCATTATTTGTTGGCTACCATACAAAAATGGGGTCAGAAGGAGTTTTAAATCACACATTTAACGGGAGAGTTATTAGATCAATTGAATTGAATGGTATAGAGCTTGGAGAATTTGGATTGAATGCTTTGGTTGCTGGACATTTTAATGTGCCTGTTGTTTTTGTATCCGGATGTAATTTAGTGGCAGAAGAAGCAAAGGCGTTAGTTCCCTCTATCCATCAAGCGATTGTAAAGCAGACAATCAATCGAACTACTGCATTAAACACACATCCTGTTTTGGCAAGAGAGCTCATAAAAGAAAATACGAAAACTGCATTAGTAGCTCGTAGTGAAATTAGTCCTTACCGAATTGAACCACCTTACATAGTAAAAATGACTTTTTTAAACACTGGACAAGCAGACGCAGTTGACATATTGCCCTACGTAAAAAAACTTGGTCCGTTAGAAATATCATTTATTTGTACAGATATATTAGAGTGCTATCAATTAATTCGAAGTTCAATTATGATTGCGGGTTCTATCTCCTGATTGTTTCGTACTCTAGAGAAGAAATGCGAAACGCCAAATATCACTAAAAAGAAAACCGCGATGTGGATCTAAAATCCACATCGCGTTTTTTCTACAAAATCAAACAACCAACTACTCGTTGAGCGCTTGCTGCAAAGGTGTAAATATTTTGGTCTTCGGATTAAATAACAAACTAGATACATTCATTTTCAGACAATTCTATAAGAGTAAACAAAAAGACGGTTATTTCTGATCGTCTTTTTTTTGAGTAAATTTTCTGGACTGAAATGAAAATTAGAAATAGCCTTGAAAAGAATGGAAAAGATAGTGTATACTGAATTTTAAGAAAACTTTTAAAGCGCTTACATTTATATTGGAATGAGTAGTTTTGTCAATTGTCTTTTTTTATGTATAACATACCGGTCGTTCAGTATTTACATACCGACCGTACAGTATTTTAAAAAGGAGCGTACAAATGGAAAACTCTTTATTTGATTTACACGGACGTACGGCTTTAATCACAGGTGGTGGAAGTGGATTAGGGAAAAATATAGCAGAGATTTTTGCGCAATACGGTGCCAATATCGCTGTTTGTTCACGGAAACTGGCTAACTGCCAAGAAACAGCGGATTTTTTAGAAAAGACTTATTCGGTAAAAGCGAAAGCATATGAATGCGATGTCGCCAGCGAAGAAGATATCAAGAAGACAGTAGAAGCGATTCTTGGCGATTTCGACAAAGTAGACATTTTGGTTAATAACAGCGGAGCCACTTGGGGTGAACGTGTTGAGGATATGTCGCTTGAAGCATGGCAGAAAGTCATGAATGTTAATGTCACTGGAACGTTTCTCATGTCAAAAGAAGTCGGCATCCATATGATCCAGAATGGTTATGGAAAAATTATAAACATTGGTTCAGTAGCAGGACTAAGAGCAGAGTCGCCTGAAATACTGAATGCAATCGGTTACAGCACGAGTAAAGCAGCAGTCCATCATTTCACCAAAGACTTGGCACGGAAATGGGCCGAGCATGGCCTTTACGTCAATGCGATTGCGCCTGGTTTTTTTGAAACGAAAATGACAAAACGTGTTCTCGAGCAGCATGCTAAAAAGATTATAAATACAAACCCGATGAAAAAACTAGGTGATCCAAAGTCTTTGCAAGGAGCGGCTCTTTTCTTGGCAAGCGGTGCCAGCGATTATGTAACGGGCCAAGTCATTGCAGTGGACGGTGGAAGTTCTTTGTAAAGGAGGAGTCAAGTATGGAAAAAATTTGGATGCAGCATATCGTAAAAGGAAACCCGAGAGAAATCGACATTCCGGATATTTCGTTGACGGAGTTATTCCACGAATCTGTCCAAACCTATCCACATCATCCAGCGGTGACGTTTCTCGGACAGTCATATACATACAGTGAATTGGACGATCGGATAAACCAAGCGGCTAATTCACTTGCTGCGAGAGGCATTCAAAAAGGAGACAAAGTGGCACTTATGATGCCGAATTGTCCACAATACCCAATCAGTTTTTATGGTGCTCTTGCTTGTGGCGCAACAATCGTTCAATTAAATCCGATGTTTCAGCCCGCTGAACTGCTTCATATTTTAACGGATTCAGATGCAAAAGTTTTAATCGTTTTAGACCGGTTGCTCCCAGTATTCGAACAAATTCAAGAGCAAACTTCAGTGAAAGAAGTGATTGCTGTTGATTTGCAAGAAGATTTTACAAATAGAGCATCAAAGAAAAAACTGCCGAAAGTGTCGATCAATCCAAATGAAGACGTAGCTGTTCTTCAATATACGGGTGGCACAACAGGTCTCCCGAAAGGAGCTATGTTAACGCACCGCAATATCGTGGCAAACACATTGCAAAGTGCAGCCACTTCTTTTCTGAAAACGAAAAAAGGAGAAGAACGTGTGTTGACAATTTCACCACTGTTTCATGTATATGGCATGACTAGCGGAATGAGTGTCACATTTTATATTGGTGGCAATTTGATTTTAGTGCCTAAGTTTGATGTCGAAAAAGTAGTATCACTAATTGAACAAGTAAAACCAACTACTTTTCCGGGTGTGCCAACGATGTATATTGCATTGATGGATTATTACAATACGAAGAAGTTCGATTTGAGCTGTTTGACTTCATGCACGAGTGGTTCTGCACCATTGCCTCACGAAGTACTCAGCCGCTTTAATGAAGTGAGTGGGACGACTGTAGCAGAAGGTTACGGACTTTCAGAAGCATCACCTGTCACGCACCGTAACCCAATCGGTGGCTTACAAAAAAATGGCAGCATCGGTATTCCGCTGCCAAATACAGACGCCCGAATTGTTGATGTAGCAACAGGAGAACACTCTCTTTCTCCAGGTGAAGTCGGAGAGCTCGTCATTAAAGGACCTCAAGTGATGAAAGGCTATTTGAATAAACCAGAGGAAACAGCACAGACAATCCGAGACGGCTGGCTCTTTACAGGTGACCTCGCAAAAATGGATGAAGACGGTTTTTTCTATATTGTCGGCAGAAAAAAAGAAATGATTCTCGCCAGTGGCTTTAATGTATATCCAATTGAAGTAGAAAATGTGATTTACCGACATCCTGCTGTGCTTGAAGTTGCCGTATTCGGTGTGCCGGATCAATACCGAGGAGAAACAGTGCGAGCAGTAGTTGTATTAAAAGAAAGAACACATTTAACAGAACCGGAACTGATCGCGTTTTGCCGTTCCCAATTAGCTGCCTATAAAGCGCCGAAAGATGTTTTGTTTGTCGATGAGCTGCCAAAAACAGCCGTCGGAAAAATTTTGAAACGCAGCTTAAAAGAACAGTTCATCAACCAACTAAAAGAATAGAGAAACGAGGAGATTAGCATGCATTTACGTTTATCAGAAGAACAGAAAATGGTCCAAAAAACAATTCGGAGATTTGTGGAAAAAGAATTGATACCGTTAGAAAACGAAGTATTGAAAAATGAACGAGAAGGCCGACCAGGCATCTCGAAAGAAAAAACAAAAGAACTGCAGCAAAAAGCGAAAGAATTCGGTTTTTGGGGTATCAACACACCGGAAGAATACGGCGGCTCAGATCTTGGACAGATGATGATGGCAATCGTTTTGATAGAAGTTTCCAAAACCTTTGTCCCGTTTTCGTTCGGCGGGTCGGCTGATAATATTCTTTACTATGGCAACGAAGAACAAAAGAAAAGGTATTTATTGCCGACAATCAATGGCGAAAAGAAATCGTGTTTTGCAATGACAGAACCGGATGCAGGGTCTGATACACGAAATTTGAAAATGACTGCTGTAAAAGACGGAAATGAATGGGTATTGGACGGTGAAAAAACGTTTATCACAGGCGGCAATGAAGCGGATTTCGTTATGGTCATTGCGATTACCGATAAAGAACTGCATCAAAAAACCGGCCGCGAAGGCGTAACGTGCTTTATCGTCGACCGCGATATGGGTTGGAAATCCGAATATATCGACACGATGGGTGAATGGGGACCAGCAGGCTTGGTATTTGATAATGTCAGAGTTCCAGAAGAAAATATTTTAGGAGAAATTAATGGTGGCTATAATTTAGGCTTGGAATGGATCGGCTTTGCACGATGGATTGTGGGCGCACGTGCTGTCGGAATGAGCGAACGGTTATTGCAGATGGCGATCGATTATTCAAAAGAACGTAAGACATTCGGCAAACCGATTGCGGACAATCAAGCAATTCAGTGGCCAATTGCAGATTCCGCTGTCGAAATTGAAGCGGCAAAATGGCTTGTCTTAAACGCAGCATTCACGCTTGATGAAGGAGAAGATAACCGTCATCTTGCTTCGATGGCAAAATTATATGGAGCCAATATGGGCAATCGAGTGGTCGACCGTGTATTGCAGATTCATGGCGGTATGGGCTATACGAGAGAATTGCCGATCGAACGCTGGTACCGTGAAGCCAGACTGTGGAGAATTTACGATGGCACAGATGAAATTCAACGCATGATTATTTCAAGAAACTTACTTAAAGGACATGTCAAAGTTGGACAATACGTATAAAACCAAGGACAAAAAGGAGAGATAGTGATGGGGAAAACATTTGAAGGCAGAACGGCATTTATCACCGGCGGAAGTCGGGGAATCGGGCGTCAAATCGTGGAGCGTTTCGCAAGTGAAGGAGCGAATGTCGCTATTATTGATGTGAACGAAGAAGCATTAACATCGGCAGAAGCCGAGTTGACGGAAAAAGGATATTCGGTTTACGTGAAAAACGCGAGTGTCACAGACCGTGAACAAATCGAACAAGCCATGAAAGAAGCATTCGAAAAATTTGGGTCAATCGATATTCTAGTTAATAATGCCGGAGTGATTCGAGATAATATGCTATTTAAAATGACGGATGAAGACTGGCTGACGGTCATGGATGTTCATTTGAAAGGAGCATTTTATGCTTCGCGTGCAGCACAGCAGTATATGACGAAAAATAAATACGGACGCATCATTAACATCTCTTCCACATCGGCACTCGGAAATCGCGGTCAAGCCAATTACTCTACGGCAAAAGCTGGCTTGCAAGGGCTGACGAAAACATTGGCCATTGAACTCGGAAAATTTGGAGTGACTGCTAATGCTGTGGCACCAGGATTTATCGAAACGGATATGACAAAAGCAACAGCAGAACGAATCGGTGTTCCTTTTGAAGAACTGATCAAAGCAAGTGTCTCGAATATTCCAGTAGGCAGAAGCGGCAAGCCGGAAGATATTGCAAATGCTGTCGCCTTTTTCGCAGATGAACGTTCTTCATTTGTCAGCGGGCAAGTTCTTTATGTAGCAGGCGGACCGAGAAACTAAGAAGTGGAGGCGAAAGCTATGCTGAAAGCAAGCATTGGAAAACGCTCGGATAAAGTAAAAAACACAATTGAAAAAGGCGCTGTTCGTAAGTTTGCGGAAGCGATTGGAGATCCAAATCCAATTTTTCTAGATGAAAAAGCAGGAGCGAATTCAAGATACAAACGAAATATCGCGCCACCGACTTTTCCTGTAACATTCGATGCTGGAACAATTGAAGAATTGCGTTTACCTAAAAAAGGGTTGATTCACGGAGAACAAATTTACCATTATACGCGTCCGCTTTTTGTTGGAGAAGATGTCTATTGCTGGATGGAAGTTAAAGATTATTATGAGAAAAGCGGCAACTTTGGAGATATGGGATTTTTGGTCATGATTAAATACGGTGAAGATTCGGAAAAGCAGCTGCTGTTTACAGAAGAGCGAATTATTATTATCAATGAAGCTGTGCGAAAGGAGATGCTCGTATGAGTCGTATAGCAGATTTGCAAATAGGAGATTCGTTACCTGAAATTCAATTAGAGCCAGTTAGCCGACTCGATTTGATCAAATATGCAGGCGCTTCTGGTGATTTCAACCCGATTCATACGATAGACACAGAAGCCAAAAAAGCGGGATTGCCTGGCATTATTGCGCATGGCATGTGGACGATGGGAAATTTATCGAAGTTGTTCACGCCTTATTTGGAAGAAGGGTTTATCCAAGACTATGCTATTCGTTTTAAAGGAATGGTTTTTCTTGAAGATGTTATCACATTAAAAGCGACGGTTACAGAAAAACAAGTAGGGCAACTTAACTTTACAGTCGAAGCCGCCAATCAAAATGCAAAAAATGTATTAAAAGGCGATGTTGTGTTCTCGTTATAATTTTCAGAAATTTCTATTAATAGGAAGGTGAGAACGTGGAAACAAAAAGAGAAGCAGTCATTATTTCAGCGGTTCGCACGGCAATTGGCCGTCAAGGAGGCGCATTGGCTTCTGTTCCAGCCCATGTGTTCGGGGCAGAAGTTGTGAAAGAAGCGTTAAAACGAGCCGGTGTCGACGCTGAATCGGTCGATGACGTCATAATGGGCAATGTGTTAAGTGGTGGAGGGAATATTGCGAGGTTGACAGCTTTGGAAACCGGACTCGGCAATCATCTTCCAGGACTGACAGTGGACCGGCAATGTGGCTCAGGAATCAATGCAATCAATCTTGCAGCTCAAGCAATCTGGGCAGGAGACGGAGACATTTACATAGCGGGCGGAGTGGAAAGCATGAGCCGGGCTCCTTATATGATGGAACGTCCTGAAAAAGCATATAGCCCCGTACCACCAAAATTTAAAAAATCTCAATTGTCACCAAAGAAAATTGGTGATCCGCCAATGGGCATCACGGCAGAAAAATTGGCTGAAAAATATGGAATTAGCCGTGAAGAACAAGATGAATTTGCTTTTGAAAGTCAGCAAAAGGCAGCGAAAGCGATCGAAGAAGGTCGTTTTGAGGAGCAGATTGTTCCAGTGATGATTCCGGTTCGAAAAGGAGAACCGGTTGAATTTAAAACGGATGAACATCCTCGTCCCGAAACGACAAAAGAAGCGCTCGCTAAACTGCGTCCAGCTTTTCTTGAAAACGGTACGGTTACGGCAGGGAGCAGTTCGGGTTTAAATGATGCAGCAGCTGCTGTTGTCATCATGTCGAGAGAAAAAGCAGATGAATTGGGTGTAACGCCTTTAGCAGTCGTTCGAGCACAAGCAATTGCAGGAGTCGATCCGAATATTATGGGTATCGGCCCTGTACCGGCAACCAAAAAAGTATTGGAAAAAGCAGGTCTTTCCTTGGAAGACATCGATGTTATTGAAATTAACGAAGCGTTTGCTGCTCAAGTTCTGGCTTGTGATAAAGAAATGAAGATGAATTTAGAAAAAGTGAATGTTAATGGTGGTGCCATTGCTTTAGGCCATCCACTTGGAGCAACGGGTGCCATTCTCTTAACAAAAGCAGTTTATGAATTGGAACGGTCTGGTGGAAAATATGCGCTCATCACAGCTTGTATCGGCGGAGGCCAAGGAATCGCCACCATTATCGAACGTGAGAGGTGAGGCAGTGGAGAAAAAACCTGAAATAAATGTCTATGTCCGTTTTTGTGAGACAGATGCCGGAGGCCATGTCAGCAATACAAGTTATTTTTTCTATATGGAAGAAGCGCGTTCAAAGTTTTTCGAAACAATCGGTTTTACCAGTGAAGAAAACAGAAAAAACATCGATTTCATTATTGCATCCACTACTTGTGATTTTATCGCACAAGCCTATGCTGGTCAGACGCTTGCCATTGTGACAACAGTCAGGCAGATCGGTACGAAAAGTTTTAAACTGATGCACGAAATCAAAGATCAGAAAACGGGAGTCTGTATTGCAGCAGGAAGTGCATCCATCGTTTGTTTTGACTATCACAATCAGCAAACGGAAAAAATTCCAAATGTGCTCCGCACGATGCTCGAGGAATTTTTAGTGGCTGCTTGAAAGCCGATTTGAACGGAATGGGGGATACGTAAATGGACTTTACTTTCAGTGAGGAAATTCAAGTTTTAAAGCGCAATGTCCGCGACTTTGTCCAAAACGAAGTGGAAAAAGTCGCCATGCAAATCGAAGAAGACAATAAAATACCAGAACAAATTGTCCAGTTATCGAAAGAAATGGGTTTGTTCGGATTGAGTATTCCCGAAGAATACGGGGGTCTTGGCATTGATATGGTCGGAAAATGCGCACTGTATGAAGAACTTGGGGCAACGCATAACGGCTATACGACATTAATCGGCGGACATACAGGCATCGGGACTGTCGGGATTGTTGAAATGGGCAATGAACAACAAAAGAAAAAGTACTTGCCACGCATGGCTTCAGGGGAATGGCTTGGCGCATTCGCTTTAACAGAACCGGAAGCAGGATCGCATGCCACGAATTTAAAAACGACTGCCGAAAGAAAAGGCGATAACTATATTTTAAACGGCACAAAGCATTACATTACAAATGCTACGGAAGCAGATATTTTTACAGTGATGGCCGTGACAGATCCATCAAAAGGCGCAAAAGGCATTACATCGTTTATTGTGGAAAAAAGTTTTCCAGGTTTTTATATTGGAGCAGTAGAGAAAAAAATGGGCTTGCACGGATCGCATTCTGCGGAAGTCATTATGGACAACTGTGAAGTACCTATTGAAAATGTGTTAGGTGAAGAAGGGCAAGGTTATGTCAATGCTTTAAAAATCTTAGCGAATGGCCGCGCTGGACTGGCTGCACGAAATCTTGGTTCTTCTCAGAAATTGCTCGATTTATCCGTTAAATTTGCAAAAGAGCGAATTCAGTTTGATAAGCCGATTATTGAACATCAAGCGGTGTCACATATGCTGGCTGAAATGGCCGTCGATGTCGAAGTGCTTCGTTCTTTCACATATCGCGTTGCTTGGATGGTTGATCAAGGAAAACAAGTGATCAAAGAAGCGGCAATGGTGAAATTATTCGGTTCTGAAGTTTACAACCGTGTGGCAGACAAAGCGCTGCAAGTGCATGGCGGCATTGGTTACATGGCGGATTATCCAATTGAACGCTTTTACCGAGATGCGCGAATTACACGTATTTATGAAGGAACTTCGGAAATTCAGAAAAATATCATTGCAGGCCGTTTGAATAAAGAATATTCATAACCGATTAACCGAGCTGAAAATTGAAGTAAAGGAGAGAACAAGATGGATTTATTTTTGCAACAGATTTTCAATGGTCTTACTCTTGGAAGCATTTACACGCTGGTTGCGATCGGTCTAACATTGGTTTTCGGAATTTTGCACATTCCCAATTTTGCACACGGTTCTTTGTATTTAATCGGAGGCTATGTGACGTTAATGGTTATGAAAGCGACAGGAGTTCATTACTTTATCGCCATTATCGTATCGATTTTGGTCGTAGCTTTACTTGGAGTTTTAATGGAGCGTATTGTTTTCCATCCACTTAGAAACTCTCCGCCGATTCATGACAATATCGCCGCCATCGGGATGGTACTGTTTTTTGAGGCACTTGTTCAATTGATTTGGGGAACTGAATATCAGCGAATGCTGACTCCTTTCGGTAATAATATCTCTATAGCGGGTGTAGCGATGACAGGGCAACGGATTTTAGTAATTGTGGTCACGGTAATTGTGGTCGTTTTACTGACACTTTTCTTGAAAAAGACCATGATGGGTGCATCGATTCTGGCGATGGCACAAAATCGTGAAGCGGCATTTTTAGTGGGAATCAATGCCAATAAAGTAGCTATGATGACATTCGCAATTGCAGGGGCGCTCGCCGCAATTGCCGCTTCAATTGCTTCACCGATAAACTTGGTATTTCCTGCGATGGGGCATCTCGTCATCTTAAAAGCATTTGTCGTCGTCATTATCGGAGGAATGGGCAGTATTCCAGGGGCGATTATCGCCGGTCTTATTTTGGGGTTGACGGAAAGTATGGGAGCTACGTATATTTCCAATGATTACAAAGACATAATCGCATTTCTGCTTTTGATCATTATTATGACTGTCCGTCCTAAAGGGTTGTTTGCAAAGGGGGTCTACTAAGTGGAAAAGATTTTCAACCAACGCAATGTCATCATTGTCTTGATCATTTTTGCGCTTGTGTTTCCAATAATTTACGCAGATAACCGGTATGTGATGCATGTTATGACATTGGGATTCATTTTCACCATTAGTGTGTACGGTATGAATATCATCGCCGGCTACACCGGGCAATTATCACTTGCCCACGCAGGTTTTTTCGCAATCGGTGCATATTCACTCGGGATTATCACTACAAAAACTGAAATTAACTTCTGGTTGGCGTTGTTATTGTCCGTCTTAATAACCAGTGCTGCGGGTTTTGTGCTCGGACTTTTCGCGCTTCGAACAAAAGAGCATTTCTTCGCGATTTATACATTGATTGTCGGCTATCTCATTTACTTAATGATTGATAAATGGGACGAATTGACGGGAGGAGTCCGGGGATTGATCGGCATTCCGATACCTGACCCAATTGGACCTCTTACTTTTGAAACAGCGACTTCGATGTATTATTTAGTCTTGGTTTTCCTCTTGGTTTCGATTTTCGTAGCAGTACGAATCGTCAAATCATTGACAGGCAGAACCTATATTGCTATTCGTAACAGTGAAGAGCTGGCACAGACTTTGGGCATCAACACACGATTCAACAAGCTCGTGTCGTTTGTCATTTCTGTGGCTTTTGCGGGATTAGCAGGCGCATTATATGCATCGCTTACTCGTTTTATCGGCCCTGAAATTGCAGGTACGAATATGGTCTTTAGTTTCTTGATGTATTTGATTGTCGGTGGGATTGGTACATTGTCTGGTCCACTTGTCGGAACGATGCTATTTGTTTGGCTTGAGCAATTCCTGAAAGGCTACCAAGAATACCAAATGCTTATTTTCGGTCCAATTTTGATCCTGATCGTTATTTTCTCTCCCACAGGAATTGTTGGTGGATTTTATAAATTGAAAGACAAACTTCAAAATTTTAGAAAGATCAAAAAAAGTCGCAGTGCTAAGCCCGTGACTTTAAATTCTGACGAAAAGTAAGAAAGGAGAGACCAGTATGGCATTTATTCAATTAACCGGAATCACAAAAAAATTCGGTGGTTTGACAGCAGTTGACAATGTTGACTTTGAAATTGAAGAAGGAAAAATAACAGCCATCATCGGACCCAATGGCGCTGGGAAATCGACTTTTTTTAATTTGATTAGTGGATTTCATAAACCGACATCGGGCACAATCTTATTTGATGGCAAAGACATTACAAAATCACCTGCTCATATTGGCGCAAGACTCGGAATTGCACGGACTTTCCAAGCAACCCAACTTTTTGAACAGTCAACGGTTATCGATAATATTATTGTCGGTCACCGCTTGCGGACGAAATCAAAGCTGTACGATGCAGTTTTTCGGACACCAAGAGAAAAACGAGAAGAACAACTTGCTCATCAAAAAGCGATGGAAGCGTTGGAGTTTGTAGGAATTAGCCATTTAGCGGAAACGCCGGTGGCAACAATTACTCAAGAAGCCAAAAAAAGAGTTGCCATTGCGTTGGCATTGGCAACGGATCCGAAAGTGATGTTCCTAGATGAGCCAGCAGCAGGCATCAATCCAGAAGAAACAGATGGTTTGGCCGATTTAATGAGGAAATTGGCTGCCAGTGGAATCACGATTTGTACAATTGAACACAAAATGCAGATGATTATGGGGCTTGCTGACAAAATCATGGTGTTAAATCACGGAGCGAAAATCGCAGAAGGAACACCACAGGAAATCGCCAACAATCCGATTGTCATCGAAGCTTATTTAGGAGGAGATCCAGTTGTTGAAGTTAAATGACGTGACAGTAAAATTCGGTGCTTTTCAAGCTTTAAATAAAATCAATATTGAAGTAAATGAAGGAGAACTTGTTGTTTTATTAGGAGCAAATGGAGCAGGGAAAAGCACAATTTTCAACACGATCAGCGGCTTGAACAAACCGGCGGCAGGCGATATTTATTTTATCGGAAAAAGTGTTCGAGGCAATTCACCGGATCGCATCGTAAAAGAAGGCATCGTACAATGTCCGGAAGGCAAAAAATTATTTCCTGATATGTCGGTCCAGCAAAATTTGATGATGGGCGGCTTTGTACACCGAGGAAAAAAAGCACAGTTAAAAGAAACTCTAGCAGAAGTCTACGAGTTATTTCCGATTTTAAAAGATAAGAAAAATAATTCTGCCGGTTCATTGAGCGGAGGGCAGCAGCAAATGCTTGCGATTGGAAGAGCATTGATGTCCAAACCAAAACTCATCATGTTAGACGAGCCGTCCATCGGGCTGGCACCTCTGATTGTGGAACAAATGTTTACAATCATTAAAGAAATCAATAAAAGTGGTACGACGGTCTTACTTGCTGAACAAAACGCTAATGCTGCATTGAAAATTGCGGACCGCGGCTATGTCATTGAAAACGGCAATGTTGTTTTGCAAGGAAATAGTGATGAATTGTTCAATAACGACGCTATTCGAAAAGCGTATATCGGTGCATAATACGGTTACTTGGTTTTTCTGCAGTAAATTTAAGGAGGTGAAAACAGTTTACGGAGTCGCCTAAATGAAAACATTCTATCTAAAAGGGGAGAGAATTAAATGCAGTCATTGAAAAAAGGCTTATTCAGTAGCATCTTGTTTCTTGGTATCTTAACTCTCGTTGCATGTGGAAATGATGATACATCTTCTGAAGCGGATGCCAGTAATGGAGATTCGGATTCCGCAAAAGAAATTACAATCGGTTATAGTGGACCACTAAGCGGTCCTGCAGCCACATACGGTGCTGAAACTTTAAAAGGACTGACACTAGCGGTAGAAGATATCAATGAAGAAGGCGGCTTAGATGTAGACGGTAAAAATTATACTTTTAAAATTGAATCGCTTGATGATAAATATTTGCCAAATGAAACGGCAGCAAACGCTAAACGTTTAGTGCAAGAAGAAAAAGCAAAATTTATTTACAGTCCACATAGCGGTGGAATTTACGCCATGCAAGTGTTTAATGAAATGGAAGATTTCGTTATTATGGGTTATACAAGTGAACCAGGCGTAACAGAGCAAGGCAACTCAATGATGGTGCGTATTCCACCTAAATACGATCAATATTTAGAGCCGTTTACAAAATTCCAAATGGACAATTTCGGGAAGAAAATCGCTTTCCTTCCGACAGCTAGCCAATACGGCAAAGACTGGTCAGCTGCACTTAAACCGGTGTGGGAAGAAAACGGTGGAGAGATTGTTTTTGATGAGTCGATTGATTTTAGTAAAGATACAGATTTTCAAACGATTGTAGCAAATGCGTTGGAAAAAGATCCAGATGTATTGTTTATCGGTGGAGCTTCTGAACCGACAGCTCTGGTTGCTAAACAAGCACGTGATCTAGGTTTTGAAGGTGGATTTATGATTATGGACCAAGCAAAACTAGATGAAATGGCCGCAGTGTTGGGTGGAGATTACAGTATGTTGGAGGGCTCTATTTCAACGGCTCCATTAATGAGCACAGAATTCGCTGGAACATCAGAGTTTATTGAAACGTATAAAGAAAATAATGATAGAGACCCAGGATCTGAATCAGGGTACCATTACGTGTCACTTTATGTTTTGAAAGGTGCAATGGAAGCTGCAGGTTCAGTAGATGATACAGAAGCAATTATGGCAGCGATGGACGAAGCAGCCACAAACTTGCCGGAAGAGAAGCAAGTTTATAAGGTTGAAGGTGTTGATGAAAATGGCGGATTCGGCACTTTATTACGAATGGCTTATGTTGAAGACGGCGAATTGAAAGTATTGAGCAAAGAATGAATGTAATTGAAAGAGAGTACAAGCTGTACTCTTTTTTCTTTTTACCTGGAAAGTGACAGTAGCAAAAATGATATACTGTAGTTCGAAAAGGTCGCTAGGATAAAAAGAAAGGAAGTGGGGCATGGTGAGAACAGAATTAATAAAACAAAGCATTGGTCTCTTTGTAGAGAAAGGTTTCAGCGCTACATCGATACAGGACATTGTCGATACGATTGGCGTAACAAAAGGTTCTTTCTATTACCATTTTAAAAGCAAAGAAGCGCTTCTGATGGATATTCATCTTTACTATATTAATGATTTATTGAGAAGACAACAGCTCATCTTGGAAACAGAGAAAAACCCCAAAGAAAAACTAGCGAAAGTCGTGGAGTTAATCATCCATGATATTAAAACACAAGGAGAAATTGCACGTGTCTATTACCGAGAAATCCGGCATCTGACTCCGGAAAATGCCGCGACGATTCAAGCGAAACGAACGCAATTCCGCCGTCTTATAGAAGAGACAGTAGCGCAAGGTATAACAGCAGGCGAATTTCGTGAGAATATACAGCCTAAAGTCATTACATTTGCAATACTAGGGATGACAAATTGGAGCTACAGATGGTTTGATCCAGAAGGGACTTTATCGGTAAAAGATCTTGCCGATATGTATACGGACTTCATTTTATTCGGAATCGATGCTGAAAAGAAATAGATCTGGCACAACGATTAAAAGGAGGCTACAGAATGACACATGAATTCGTAATCGTCAACGCAAATCGAACGGCTATTGGACGCTTAGGCGGGTCGTTGAAAGATGTGAAAGCAGAAGATTTAGCAGCAACCGTAGTAAAAGACGCCATCCAAAAAGCTGGCTTAAACGGAGAGCAAATCAATGAAGTCATTTTGGGAGAAGTAAGACAGACTTCAGAAGCGTCGAATGTGGCAAGAGTGGCTGCGTTAAAGGCAGGAGTTTCAAACGAAGCTACCGGATTTACTATCAATCGTCTGTGTGCATCGGGAATGCAAGCTGTTATTTCGGCTGTCCAGCATTTGTCATTCCAGCCAGACGAAATTGTCGTAGCGGGCGGAGTGGAAAATATGAGCCGAGCACCGATTTATTTGCGGAACTCCAGATACGGAGAAGGCAATCCTTACCTCGTTGACTCCAACTTGGAGAACGGCCAGCAACCGGTTGAACTGTTCGGCAAGGACCTCGGTATGGGCATTACAGCTGAAAATGTAGCCGAGCACTACGGCATATCCCGTGAAGACCAAGATGCATTTGCGTTCGAAAGCCAAAAACGTGCAAAAGCAGCTTGGGAAAACGGCAAATTCGATTCACAAATTGTTCCGGTAGAAATTAAAACGAAAAAAGAAACAAAATTGTTTGTGAAAGATGAGCATTTGCGCGACACGACTTTAGAAAAACTGAGTGGCTTGAACTCCGTTTTTAAGAAAGAGGGAACGGTGACTGCCGGAAATGCCTGCGGACGCAATGATGGAGCGAGTGCGTTGATTTTGATGATAAAAGAAAAAGCGGATTCGTTAGGAATAGAACCACTGGTGAAAATCAGCAATTGGGCATTAGCGGGAGTCGATCCGCGTTATATGGGAATCGGTCCTGTACCGGCAATTCAAAAACTGCTGACAAAAGTCGGAAAAACTATTGATGAAATAGGATTGATTGAATTGAACGAAGCATTTGCTTCTCAATCGCTCGCAGTTATTCGACAAGCGAATATCGACCTCGAAAAAGTTAACGTCAACGGTGGTGCGATTGCTATGGGTCATCCTCTCGGTGCAACAGGTGCGCTTATCTTGACTAAACTTGCACACGAAATGAAAGCGCGTCAAGAAAAATTCGGCATTGCGACATTATGTGTCGGTGGGGGTCAAGGAATGGCGGTACTGCTTGAGTCTGTTGATTAAAGCTAAAAAAACTTCCTGAATTTCTTGTGTTATTAGCAATTTAGGAAGTGCTTTAGTAAAATTCCATTTTGTCTTAGAGGTATTTCCACTATTTTTAGCTGTACAAGCGTTTGATAATAAAAAATGGGGAATTAGCAGTTTTCTGTTTTAGTGTATTGTATTCGGGAATAGGAATAACAGGAAGAAAAAAGAGCACTACTTTATGGTCAAAGACAAAAATAAAAACGAACTGCAAGAAGAGCAACGCGAGAAGGAATTTATGGATAAAGCACGTCTTCTGGAAGAAAAAAGTCTGATAAATGATGTACAAAGCCAAAAAAAGCATTGTTTATTCATATTCTGCATCCTTGCTATTTCTGGGTTGCGGTCTTTTTACATGGCTACAATCTTATAGTAGGAGGAATATTATATGCCAATGAATATAGGTATACCAGGGTTGATCGTTATTCTTATCATTGCTTTGATCGTTTTCGGTCCAAGCAAATTACCTCAATTAGGACGGGCAGTCGGCCAAACTTTGAAAGAATTTAAAGATTCGACAAAAGAAATTATGGGTGATGACGATGATGAAACTGAGAAAGACAAAAATAAAGAAAGTGAATTAGATAAGAAAAACTGAGTAAAGAAAAGGTCCAAAAGCACTCTAGCTTGCGGACCTTTTCTATGGTTTATGTAGATAAAAAACTTTTTAATTTCCGTTAAAAATTTTTATTACTTTCTCTGTTTGTATCAAACGATGTGATAAAGCGGACAGATCTGTTACCTCGTATTCATCTATAAAATTCTGAGCAACGTTGCTTTAACTATTGCCTTGTTGTAAACGTATTCTAACTTTAAGAGCTAATTTATCAGAAGAGATCCCTTTTCATTAAACGATAAAATAAAAGGGAACTATAAACTGAAAAGTTGTAATATTCATTTTAATTTCATTGGTAAATGATAGAATAAAACTAGTAGTTAAGCTAAGAAAAGTTTGAAAGGAGAAAAAAATGCCGAATTTTGGAAACCGAGTTCAATTTGAAATTTATCAAACTATGCCTAATCCTTCTTTTGACCGTTTGCCAGTCAAATTTGAAGAATGGCAAGCGCGTGCGCGAGAAGTGCTTGATGACGGACCTTATTATTATGTTGCAGGCGGAGCCGGTGGAGAGCGAACGATGACAGCCAATCTGCAAGCGTTCGACCGTTGGAAGCTTGTTCCTCACATGTTGCGAAACGTGGAAGAGCGTGAGTTAAGTGTAGAATTATTCGGTTATACGTATGATTTTCCGTTGCTACTCGCTCCTATAGGCGTGCAATCTATCATTCACAAAGACGGAGAACTCGCTTCTGCAAAAGCATGTGCTGAAATGGGTGTGCCGTTTATAACGAGTAGCGCATCGTCGGTAGCAATGGAGGAAATTGCGAATGTTATGGAAGATGCACCTAGGTGGTTTCAATTGTATTGGAGCAAAGATGAAGAAATTACAGCCAGCTTTTTAAAAAGAGCGGAAGCATCCGGTCATTCGGCAATTGTCGTTACGCTCGACACACCAATGATGGCATGGCGTGAGCATGATTTAAAAAACGTCTATTTGCCTTTTTTAGCAGGAGAAGGAGTCGGCAATTACTTGAGCGATCCCATCTTTTGTTCGAAACTGAAAAAGTCACCAGCTGAAGACCCGAGTGCAGCAATTATGTATTGGTCACAGATTTTTGGCAATTCAAGTTTGACATGGGAAAACATCGCGTTTTTAAGGGAGCATACAAAACTACCAATTATATTAAAAGGTATTTTACATCCGGACGACGCGGAACTTGCGATAGAACACGGTGTCGATGGAATTATTGTATCTAATCATGGAGGACGTCAAGTAGACGGAGCGATTGGCGCGCTTGATGCTTTGCCGTTAATTTGCGACGTTGTACAAGACCGAATACCAGTGCTCATGGACAGTGGAATCCGTCGTGGATCCGATGTCATTAAAGCTATGGCGCTCGGCGCTAAAGCTGTACTTATCGGGCGGCCAGTAATGTATGGCCTTGCTGTTGGAGGTGAGCAAGGTGTGAAAGAAGTCTTTCGTAATATAATTGCTGATACTGATATCACATTGGGGCTGATTGGAGAAAAGTCAGTCCGTAATTTAAAACCTACACTATTAAGAGAATCACCAAGATTTTAAGTTAAGTTAGTAGTAGTTAAGATGAGAGGGGAAATGGAGATGTCAGCAATTATTGTCGAAAGCACATATGGTCAGTTAAAAGGAGAACGAATTGGAGAGATAAGTGTATGGAAAGGGATTCCGTACGCGAAACCCCCTGTCGGGAAACTGCGTTTTCGCAGTCCTGAAAAACCCGAACAATGGGAAGGCGTCCGTGAAGCCACTCAGTTCGGATCAATCGCTCCACAAGTACCGAGTGAAGTCATGGAGTTTTTAGGAAGTGAATTGGAAAATACAGATGAAGACTGCTTGTTTTTAAACGTGTGGTCGCCTGCCGCGGATGATAAGCGCCGGCCAGTCATGGTGTGGATTCATGGAGGCGCTTTCGCTGCAGGCTCTGGTTCGGGTCCTATGTATGATGGAACTTCTTTTGCTGAAAAAGGTGATGTTGTCGTCGTAACATTTAATTACCGTTTGGGAGTCTTCGGATTCCTGCATGTCGGCGAGGCTGGAGGGGACGACTTTGCCGGTTCAGGAAACTGTGGCATCCAAGACCAGGTCGCTGCTCTTCAATGGGTACAAGACAATATCGCAAAGTTTGGAGGAGATCCTAACCAGGTAACAGTGTTCGGGGAATCAGCAGGTGCGATGAGCATCGGGGTGCTGCTCGCTTTTCCGTCAGCACGAGGCTTGTTCCAACAAGCCATTTTGCAGAGCGGGGCTGGAGCCAACGTCCATAGTTCGGAAATGGCTGAAAAAGTAGCAAATCGTTTCTTGACTGCCTTAGACATAGGGCCGGAAAATTTAGGGGAATTAAGAAAACTATCGACAGAAAAATTACTGAAAACGGCAGCTCTTTTGCCTTATATGAGCCTTGTGCCAGTTATTGATGGCATAACTTTGCTGGAACACCCAGAACAGGCATTGGTAAAAGGCGCAGCCAGCGATATTACAATGTTGATCGGGACAAATAAAGACGAGTACCGATTGTTTTCTTATTTTGATCCACGATGGAAAAATGATGATGAAAAAGAAATTGCTGCTATTTTCGAAAAAACCTTTGGAGTTAGATGGGCTGAAATGTCGAGTCAGTTGCTAGAAAATGAAAAATTAAATCAAGATGTCTATGACGGTCTCATGACAATGAGTGTCTTTACGTTTCCAGCCATCCGGTTAGCAGAACAGCAAATCAAACAAAACGCACCTGTTTGGATGTACCGATTTGATTGGGAAAGCCCCGTTCTAGAAGGCGGCTTGAAAGCATGCCATGCGATGGAAATCCCGTTTGTTTGGAATACTGTCGGAAAACCGGGAATGGAAAAGCTGACAGGCGAAGAAACTGAAAAAGAAAAACTTTCACTCACCATGCACCAGTCTTGGTTGCAATTTGCAAAAAAAGGCAATCCAAGCACTTCGGAACTACCGGAATGGCCGGCATATGATTTGGAAAACCGTTCTGTTTTGCTGTTTAATAATGAATATGTCGTTGTTCAAGATCCAAATAGCACAGAGCGAAGAAATTGGGAAAAAGCTGCGGTTCATACATGAAGATCGAACGAGCTAAGACTCATTTTGAAAACCATTGGATAATTGATATTTCTCTTTCACTATCTTACATGTGACAAAAAGAGATTCAAAGATCATAATCATCCTTGAAAATGGCCATAATGCCGAATTTAACTCAGATTCGGCATTATCAAAAGTTACACTCGTAGAAAGTGAACTAAAAAATGCACCGACTTCTCTTATAATAGAGAAATCGGTGCATTTTTATTGTGTTGCAGCAACTTAGTGAATGTCTCACTCCTTAAAATTACCACTTCCAAGTGGTTTTTCTACGGGATCAAACAACCAAATACTCGTTAAGCGCTTGCTGTAAAGTTCCAAACGTTTTAGTTTTCGGATCAAATAACAAACCAAATGCGACCATTTTGCGGACGACATCTGCACGTAATCCCGTAATAATGGATTTGCAGCCCATCAGGGTCGAACCGTCGATGATTTTCATAATGTGATGAATAACTTCGGGTTCCATGTCGACGATTCCAGACAAGTCCAGAATCAATGTTTGAATGCGAGATGTGTTGACTTCAGTTAAAACTTTTTCTTCGATAATGGATGCGCGGAAAGCATCGATCGAGCCGATCAATGGCAAGATTGACACTGCGGAATTGATTGGAATGATTGGCACAGACAAGTTTTCAACAAGTTCTCTGTTTGCCAAGATTAACGAATCTTTATAGGTTGAATAGCTAATGAAGAACGTATTCACGAATGTATCGACACGTGTATTGATTTCTTTTTCCATAGCAAAAAAGTCGAATGCGTTTTCGTCGTCAGTCGACTGATTGTATCGCTCGAGGAAAGTCCAAAGTGTGCGGCGAATCGCTTGAATCCATTCGAGTTTAAATGATAATTCAATCGAATGCGTAGCCCAAGCAATGCCTTCTTGCTTAGCAAATAATTTCAACTCTTCTTCTTGACCATCAATGATATATCCGACGACTGTATGGGCATTGGTTACAAGGTCAATATTGCCTATGGTTAAAATTTCAGTGATTTTGTTTTTTACAGTGACAGCTTCTTCTAGTAATTTATCTTCAAACGACTCCCGATGTTGTTGAAAAAACGCTTTGATTTCTTCTGAATGTTGAACAGCTTCAGTCATTAGATATTCTCCTTTATCTTTGAATCTATTAAGATCAAACTAGTCTTTTACGTTAAGTATAGCATTAACAAAATTCCATGTGTATAGCGGTTTAAACGGAATGAAGAATTTACTTCTGTATACAGAAATAAAACAAAAATTCCCTTTTTAATAGTATGATTAACAAAAAAATTGCTATGCTACAAGCCCACGAAGAGCGATCCAACATCTTATAGTAAGTCATTGATAACAGACAAAAAAGGAGCTAACTAAGTTAATGGAAATCACATATGAAGTAACTGAAGAAGCGTATATTGAGTTTAATGTATACCACGCAAAAAATTCTAAAACGATAAAAAAAGCAATAACTATGCAACGAGTATTAGTCCCCATCCTTTATTTGGTGATGGCTATCGTGATTTCATTCTTGTTAGATATCCCGGTCTTATCTATGGTCATTCCGTTTCTACTCATTAGTTTGTTGTGGATAGTTTTTTATCCGAAATATTTCTATCGTCACATCCAAAAATCGGCTAAAAAAATGCTTCGAGAAGGAAAAAATGAAGGTGTGCTTGGTGTCCATACTATGATTTTTACGGAAGAGGGGCTTCGAGAAATGAGTGCAATGGGTGAAAAATGCGTGTCGTGGGTAGGCATTGAGCATATAGGCGAAGACATAACCAACTTGTATTTATATAATAGCAGCTTGTCTGCTTTTATTGTGCCGAAAAACAGTTTGAGTGAAGTGGATAAAGTTCGCCAGTTTTTATTAACTAAAGTCGAATGATAATATAAAATGACTTTATCTTAAGAAGAGTTGTTTTATGCTTCATGCACTTAGACGATGTAAGTTTGATCAGACTGCTTATGCGAGAAAATAGCAATCCCTGAATCTTTGATGTAAAGATTCAGGGATTCTCGCTATTATACAAGTTTTTCATTTTTCTTCATTTGTTGCATTAGTTTAATAAACAAGTAAACGTAAAGCAAAAGTACAGCAGTAACCAAAGCTAAAACGAACTTTGAAAATAGATTGCCATCCCATATCAGCAATAAGCCAATTTGAGTCACTAGCATGCAACCAAAGATGACAAGGTAGAAGGAGAACATTCGTTTATACATTCCTTTGACAGAAGCAGGATCTGAATAAATTCGTTTATTACCAATGATTGATGCATCCGCACGGAAGTAATGAAATTGCATAACTTCTGTATGCATATGCTCCCAACCGACTTGTTCATAGAGTTCAAAATACTCATCTGTAGATTCTTGGAAATCTACTTGGTAAATATACGAAATCTCTTTGTCTTCTTTAAAGTAATAAAATCCCCATTTGTATTTAAAGAAATGCCAACCTTTTGCTGACATTTCCGTTAGCCAATTGGCTTCTTTTTCAATATCATTCGCGAGCGACAATTTAAACCTTTTCATCGTTTTCATGGATTTCCGCTCCTTTCAGAATATTATCACTAATCGTCAGCATGTTTTTGAACCGTTGATATTCAAGTTTAAAAGCTTCGTGTCCTGCATTTGTTAGCTGATAAGTTTTCTTTTGGCGACTTTCTTTTTCAGCGGTGACCAGTTCAATTAGGTGTTGCTTTTGCAAATTGGTCAATACACCATACAAAGTGCCGGGCGCTAGAACAATAGCACCATCACTGTAGTGCTCAATTTTCTTAATGATGCCGTACCCATGTAAAGGCCTTTTTGTTAACGCCAATAAAACCAAATATGTGGACTCGGATAGAGATTGCATCAAATCACCTCTTTTGTTATATCGACTATCGATATATCGTTACCCATAGTATAAATACTGATATATCGAGTGTCAAGGTATTAAGAAACAAGGTTTTATTCTTCAACTAAAGAGCTTTTGTGGAACTTTCTAGTTTTAAAAATGTGTTTAACCGTAGCGAATGACAGGAATAGTAAGAGTAGATCGTTTGAAAAGGATGGAGAGTCAGATGGACATTTATACAATTGGCCATTCGAGCCACTCGAAGGAATTTTTTGAAAAGATGTTAAAAGACAATTCGATTGAGGTGTTGGCAGACGTGCGAGCATTTCCGGGCAGCCGCAAATGGCCGCAGTTTTCGAAAGACATTTTTCCAGAATGGTTAGAGGCAGACAACATCCACTACCAGCATTTCCCGAAACTCGGTGGGCGTCGACGCAAATCGAAAGAAATTGATGCAGAAGTGAACGCAGGATGGAACAATCAGTCGTTTCATAATTACGCCGATTATACCTTGACTGATGAATTTAAAGAAGGCGTAGAAGAGCTGTTAGCGATTGCTAGCGAAAAGCGCGTAGCTTATTGCTGTTCAGAGCGGCATCCTTCGCGTTGTCACCGTTTTTTAATCAGTAATTGGCTTGTTGCAAATGGTCATAAAGTTTTTCACATTATTGATGGGAAAGACGAAAGTATTGACATAATTGAGCATGAAATTGCTATGTGGGGCGCTCCAGCTGAACTGAAAAAAGAAGATGATGTAGAAGTTGTTTATCCAGAAGAAAAAGAAAAAGAAAGTTAACATGATAGAATCACGCTAAAAGAAGTAGGGGCTGTCTCATAGGCCTCTAAAATAAAACAGACGGAGAAAAAGATTTCCTTTTTCTCCGTCTGTTTTTTGAATCGCGGCCCACAATTCCGAACTCGGTATGCATTTTTTCAAGATCCCGAAGGTAAAATCTCCGGAACGACTGATTGTCTTTAATATGACCGAACACACTTTCTCCGTCAATTTTGCGTCTGCCGTAGATTTGCGTTATCGATCTACCTTCAAGAGCTGCTTTGACCTTTGCTTTCATTTTACAGAAATGGCCGATTTTTTGTATTTTTTTAGATTCAAAATGGCTGATGGGAATGGAGACGGCGACTCCTGCGGAACAGCGCGTGGTGAAGACGGTACAACCGGCTGAGGCCGTGTCCGCGGAAAACGTCCGTCGCAATGGACATCAGCCTATTCTGTAGCATGCAAAAGGGCTGCACCCTAAAAGTCATTTTTCATGACCTTTTAGGACAGCCCCTACTGCTTTTTTTCGAGATTTATCGTTTAGTTGATAGCTCTTCAACGTCTTTTTCTTTCTTTTCTTCTTGCTCAATTTTATGAATCATACTGCCAACAGACGAAATACGACCTTGAATATCTTTATGAGTTAAGTGTTTTCTCTCTAGCATTGTCGGTGACTCGACGCCTGCAGCTGCGGCAATGTTGAACAATCCGGCACGCAAAGACATGACATAATTGGCAACACGGTACATTTTCTCACCAACTACTAAGCCGTCTTGTAAATCAGGATCGGTCGTAGCAACACCCACTGGACAAGTATTCGTATGGCACACTTCTGCCATAATACAGCCGACACTGATCATAAATCCTCTGGCGATATTGACGAGATCTGCACCCATTGAAAGTGCGATGGCAATTTTATCCGGTGTAATCAATTTACCGGAAGCAATTAGCTTCACGCGGTCGCGGACTTCGTATTGACGAAGCAGTTCGTCGACAATCGGCAGCGCTGTCATAATGGGCAAACCGACTGAATCTGAAAGTTCTTGATAGGTTGCGCCGGTTCCGCCTTCACCACCATCGATTGTGATGAAATCAGGACCTTTACCGCTTTCTTTCATAATTTGAACCATTTCTTCGAGGCCTTCGACATCACCGACGACAATTTTCATGCCGACTGGCTTGCCGCCAACTTCACGCAACTCTTCAATAAAGTCAAACAGCTTATCAAATGAATCGTATTCCGTAAAACGGTTAGGACTGTTCACCGTTTTGCCTGGTTCAATTAAACGAATCCGCGCAATTTCTTCGGTCACTTTATTGCCTTCTAAATGGCCACCGCGTGTTTTAGCACCTTGAGCCAATTTGATTTCGAAAGCTTTTACTTGTTCCATTTCGGATTTTTCTTTGAATGCTTCCCAAGAAAATTCACCACCGGCAGTACGGACGCCAAACAAGCCAGGTCCGATTTGCATAATCAAATCTGCGCCACCCGCCAAGTGATGATCAGAAATTCCACCTTCACCGGTATTCATCCACGTGCCACCTGCAACGCCAAGTCCTTTTGACAAGGCTGTAATGGCATTTTCTCCTAAAGCGCCGTAGCTCATCGCGGACATGCCAACTTGCCCTTTTATTCGGAAAGGCTGTCGGCAATAGCCTTCGCCGAGTACAACCGCATCTTCGTCGCGGAGATAGTAAGGATCGGTAAGAACTTCTTCTCGGTGTTCTTTCCGTGACATTAAGCCTTCGTTGTCGACGACATATTTAACTGTTTTCACTTTTTCGCTGTTATCCACTTTTAGTTCTGTCCGTAATTTAGGAAACAACGAATTGCGGATGTAAAAACCGTCTTCCGCAAAATTGCGATTAGATCCAAACCCTATCAGACGTTCATTGTATTTTCCAGCTTTGACGACATTTTGGTATTGGATACGTGAAAAGGGCAGCCCTTCATTGTCTCCGGAAAATAAATACTGGCGAAGCTCAGGGCCTATGTGTTCAGTCACGTAACGAACTCGTCCTAGTAACGGGAAATTGCGGAGAATCGCGTGTTGTTTTTGATGATTATCTTTTTGGTAAATATATGCAATATAAGCAAGTGGAGCTGCTACAGTCGACCCCAAAATCGCGGACGGTAAGTATTTTGTTATTTTTCCCATAAAATCCACCTTTTTAGTTTCTAGTATTTTTATAACTTTTCCAACGCTTTTTCGATTGGTAAATCTCCTGGTGCTAGTTCAAAGGTTTTATTATATGTCGCTTCGTTAACGAGTGATTCGACCAGAACTGCAGCCACATCTTCATATGGAATTTCCATATCTTTTTCACGATTAGAAGAATCAACGCTGATCATGCCTTTACCCGGTTTATCAACACCACGGCTCGCATGTACAACCGTATACGTAAAAACATCTAATTTAATTAGGTTTTCAGGAATTTTCTTATCGCCTGTTTCCTGAGATTCCGCTGATTCATCTGCGCGAGCAGGACTCAAATAAATGACTCGTTCAATTTCTTGCTTCTTGGCTTCCGCCAAGGCACTGGCGACTGCGTCTTTATCGACGAGCACATTTTTATTTTCACCTGCGGTTGGATTTGCTCCTGCTATATAAATCACAGCCTGACATCCGACCATGGCATCTACAAACTTATTATCTGTAGCGACGATTACGTCAACAGCACCCATCATCTTGAGTTCTTCTGCTCGGTTTTCTGCTTCTGCGACCGTCACCGCTTCGTGGTTTTCAGCAGCTAATTTCTTTAACACATACTCACCGACATTGCCGCCTCCGCCAAATACGAATACTTTCATCCAATCCCTCCTTTAAAAGTCTCTCTATTGGGCTTTTCCCTACCTTTCTGTTAATAAAACAATTAAATAGGAAAGAACAGATTTTATTCGAATCGTGCTTTTGGCTACACCACGATAAATAGCAGAGACCTTTGTCTGGTCCCTGCCATTGATGTAATTGAGATAAGAGAACAATTCAACTTTCACAGGATTGAGATAGCCAGTGCCTTCAGGAATTTTTTCGATGGCTGCGATGTCTTTAATTTTGATGTCTTGAAAATATTTCATGTAAATTAATTGTTGATCAGCAAGAGACAATATACTCAAAGCTTCTTGCAATTCGATTTGTGTTAAATCATCTGAAACAGAAGAATCTATGGTTAGCCCGCTTCGAACAAAACGCTTGTCTTTTTTTAGTTGATCTTGACAATAATTCATCATGATGCGAATCAGCCATGTTATTGCGTAGCTCGGTTCTTTTAAAGTATAAGTTTTTTTAAATGCACGATAAGTGGTTTCTTGTAAAGCTTCGAGAGCGTCGTGCTCATTTTTAAGAAAAGCAAAAGCCGTTCGAAGTAACGCTTCTTTATGTGTCTGCATTAACGCGGTAAATGCTTCTTCATCGCCTTGTATCGCTTTTTTGGCGATGGTAAGTTCGTTCACAGCCAACACCTCACTTTCTTGTTATGTATTAGACATAGCAGTACCGAAAAAGTTCATGGAAAATAAAATTATTTATTAGTTTAAAATTTTGGTTTAGATTGGTGCAAATAAGCGATAAGTAAACGTGAAAACATCATAATTCAGGCTCTTTTACCCAAACTACGATGTTGATAGATAGCAATAGACTTGAGTTACTCCACAACAATGCGACCATTATCCGAATCAAGTTTAATAAGCGTGTCACCTTTGCCGAAAGTGACTTGTTCGGAAGTTTGACCAAAGATATCGATGCGTCCGTTGTCGACGTGTGTCTCAATACGTGCGTTAGTTGGCTCGGTTTGTGTCTGTATTTCAATGCGACCATTGTCCGTTTCAAAATCGATAGGGAAGTCGAGTGTGTCAGTAGTTAACTGGATGCGTCCGTTATTTGTTGTTGCTTCTAGTTTACCTGATGTATCTGTGAAAACGATACGTCCATTGGAGGTGTGGACTGTCATGTTAGCTTCCATGTTTGTCAGTTCGATCCGGCCGTTATATGTTTCGGCATCGATGGTTTCACTTTCGACAGATTCCAAAGAGATGCGTCCATTATCTGTTTGAAGTGATAATTCTGCAGCTTTGATATCTTTTGCTCCAATCCGTCCGTTCTCGCTGTCTGCAGAAAGCGAGGTTAGACCGGTTGTTGGAACAAAAACTTGTAGTGAGTAGGAGCGGTTAAAGTTTAATAGAGAAAACCAATTCTTGTTTTCTAATTCAATAAACAAACGATCGTCTGATACGTTTGTTTGCAACGTGAAGTTATCGTTATTGCCAACAACGATGATGCGAGTAGTAGCATCACCGCTCGGTAGAAAATCTACACGAGAATTTTCTAACGTTAATTCTATGTCATCGATTTGTACTTTAATCACTTTTTCTTCCAGTACGTTCTGTGGCCCCGGTTCCCAATTGTAAATAACATAAAAAACAGCCATGACACCAATCAGCAGTATGGCAGCCAAAATAATTAAAATTCTCACAAATTGATTTGTTTTCATAGCAAAATCTCCTTTCTTTACTAAAACGTTCTTAGTCATACAGACAAAAAAGATGATTTTTAAAAGTGTGCCTAATGTGTATAGAATGAAGCAAGTACGTGACTGGAAGTAGCGAGCAATACAAATCACTAACCATATTGCCCATCTCGTAAACTTTATCATAAAAGTATATATTTATCAGAAAAATCAATTTTTTCAGAGCTTTATATGGTATATTATGGAGTAAGAAAGTAATCGCGTTAGTAGTCTTTAGCGTTTTTCGCAACTGCTTGAAAGGATGCAGTGAATGTAAGGTGAGAGGAGGATAGTGCAATGTGGGATGTGAAGAAGAGTATTTTCATCGATCGCAGCGTGGAAGAAGTCCATCGATTCGCGACAAATCCAAAGTTCTGGTATCAATGGTACGCCAGTTTATCCGAAGCTGAAAACTTACTTGGAACAGGCAAAAAAGGGACAAGTATGGACATGAAGTATTTTCTTTTAGGAAGAGAGCGATCTGTGCACGTGCTTGTAGAGGAAAACGCACCGGTAGGTAATGGTTACGTCTGGCGATGTTTCGTCACCGGTTCTTTTGATGCAACTCAAACATGGAGGTATCTGCCAAAAGATGGAGGCACTGAAATCAATTTTGAAATGAGTTATGAACTGTCCGGCAGCATCATTGGAAAAGTAGCCAATACGCTTTATATTAAAAAATTAATGTCCAATTCAGTAGAGCAAACCTTGCGGAACTTGAAAGATATTAGTGAAAGCGAATAATGCGCAAAAAACAGACCCCAAAATTATGCAAATGATTTTGGGGTCTGTTTTTATATAAGATTCACATTCAATTATCTTGTACCATCAAAATAGGTTAGAAAAGCGGCTGTAGCAGTTCTCACGAAATTGTAACGTCTTTTGTTGTTCAAAATTAGCAAACCTTACACAGTTGCTTCTTTTTCTGCAAGAGCAGCTGCAGCTGTTTTTGTTTCCGGAACAGAAGGTTTATCACGACGCAAGAACAAGCCGAGAACCGCTCCGACGATTGCTACGATGACCATAATGCCGAATGTATCTCCAAAAGAGTTGGCAGCAACTTCAGCCATCGATTGTTGCACTGCTTCTGGCGTTAAGGTAGTTGTTCCTGTAGCAGCCGCTGCTGCTGCTGTTAACTCATCGGTTCTGAACGTAATTCGAGCTGAT
>JBBSRA010000019.1:0-39765 GCA_038243515.1 Caryophanales bacterium | reverse complement strand
AATTGAACGATAAACGGCGTTCCACGAATCGCATCAACAAAAATTTTCGCAATCCAGTTTAAAATTTTCAAAGGTGCCAGTCTGAATAAGGCAATGATTAACCCAATTAGAAAGCCGATAACAATAGCAATTGCGAAAATATATAAGGTTACTTTTAGGCCTTCCATTAAATAAGGCAAGGCATTGATAATTGTATCCATGTGTACATCTCCTTCGCATAAAAAAATGCAGCGCGCATATGCGCGCTACATTTTTGTGTTATTCTGCGATATACTTCGCTAAAATTTCATCGTATTCTCCACTGTCACGTAATTCTTGTAGACCTGCATTGATTTGCTTTAACACTTCGTCGTTTTCACCTTTTAATACAGCAATTCCATATTCATCTCCGGTCAAACGTTCTCCTGCAGTTTTCAGATCAAGTCCACTTTCAGCAATTGCGTACGCAATAACTGGATAATCTTCTAATAACACTGCTGCATTACCGTTTGAAACTTCTTGGAACATAGATGGACTATCTTCAAATTGTGCAACCGTGTAGCCGTATTTCGCTTCGTTATCACGCGCAAACTGTGCGCCTGTCGTTCCGCTCTTCACAGCTACTGTTTTTCCGTCAAGATCTTCTAAAGAAGTGATGTCACTGTTGTCTGCTGCAACAACGAGAGACAATCCTGCTTCAAAATATGGATCAGAAAAATCCACTACTTTTTTACGATCATCTGTAATACTCATACCGGCAATGGCAATATCCAATTGGTCTGCTTGCAATGCAGGAATAATCCCACCAAAATCCATTGGGCTGAATTTGATTTCAAATTCTTGGTTTTCTGCAATTGCTTTAATCAAGTCAATATCAATTCCTGTGTATTCACCATCTACTTCAAATTCAAAAGGCGGATATGTTGTATCGATTCCTACTTTGTATGTTTTTGTATCATTACCGCCATCCCCACTTGTCGTATCTTCTTCACTTTCATCAGATCCACAAGCAGCAATTACGAACATCAACGATACAAGTAACGCTAAAAGACTCCACTTCTTCATCCTAATTCCTCCTTTTCGATTTTACAGATCATTCTGAATACTAATATATCATATTTTTCTCTTTTTCAGAACCTTTGAATAAAAATAACTAGAACGCTGAGGAAAAAAATAAATTTAAAGGTCTTTTGTACTAGCTACTTCTCGTTTTTTACGTAGTCGATTAAATAACCGGAAATTATGAGCCAAGGTCTTCAACACGGCGTAGGTAGGAATCGCGATCAAAATTCCAATAAATCCATATAAAGCGCCTGCAATCATTAATAGTAAAATAATTGTTAAGGGATGGATATTTAACCGATTCCCCATAATATTTGGTGTTACTAAATTTCCTTCAATCTGCTGGACAACTAGCAGTACTAAGATAACTTTTACTGCCATCCACATGTCGCCACTCATCATCGCCACAAAAAGCGCAGGCATGATTCCAATCAGTGGACCTAAAAAAGGCACAATAATTAAGAACATCGCAAAAATAGCTAAACTCAAAGCGTAATCCAGCCCAATAATTAAATAGCCGATACACATTAAAGTTCCAACCACAGCAGCGACAAATGCTTGACCTACAATAAATGCAGACAAGGTCTGATCCACGTCTTTTAGTATTTTTTTACCTTCTAGCTTATGTTCTTCCGGTAAGTACTTCGTCAAATGAGGGATAAACTTTTCATCATCTTTTAATAAAAAGAATAAGACAAAAGGAACAACTAGTATCACAATGACAATATTCATCAGCATCGTTAAAATATCCATAACATTGTCTAATAAACCTTCTGACAAGTTTTTTAGATAGTCCAATGCCCAATTTCTTACTTCTGAACCCGTGACTCCGCCTACTTCAAAATCTGCTAGAAAAGAAGTAGATTCTGCCGTTACTTCTTCTACAGTTTCTGGCGCCAAGTTTGCTAAACTTTCAACTTGTGTACTGATCAATGGCCCAAAAAAATAAAGTAAGATAGAAACTGCGGAAGCAATAATAGCGAATAAGATGCTAATGCCTACGATTTTCGGCATATAGCGTGCTAACAAGCTAACTAACGGTCTTAATAAATAATAGAAAAGACCACCTAACAGAATAGGCGCAAAAATAGTGGCTAATACAATCTGTAAAGGTTCAAAAACATAATTAATTTTCCCTAAGAAAAACAAAGTAATCGCAATAAGTAATATAGCTGATGTGTATTCAAAAAATGGTTTTTTAATCCACAACTCCTTTCACCTCCTCTTTTCTCTAGTTTTAATTTTGGCATAAAAAAAGCGAAAACAAGTTTAGTTTGCTTTCGCTTCTAGTTAACTTTTATTTGTCTTCTTCAAGCTCTCGCATTTCTTTATGCGTTTGTGGAAATCCATTAGCTTGCCATTCATCACGATATGCAGAATCTAATTGAGACAAGCCTTGCTCAGCAGAGTCTTCTAGAGCATCGACACTTTCACGCTCATCTATTTCTGAACTATTGTACATATCTATATCTGATTCTACACGCACAGTATTTTTTTCTTGGTATGCCCGGTAGACAAAAATTCCAGAAGCTGCCGCGAGCGCGCTGCCAATAAGTGTGTTCATTGTTGATTTTTTCATTAAATTCCCTCCATAATTACATCGTATTCTTTTACTCTTTTCTATATACCCTGTATATCGTTTTTTAACTAAGCTCTGGTATTTTTTGTACTTCAAGATTTCAGCTGACGCAAAGCTTTTTCTTCTGCTGGAATTCGGACGAAAAGAAGCAATAGCACATTTGCAATGCTAAAGATTAAAGCTGTTCGCCACGCACCAAAAATGAGCGGTAACGTAGCAATTTCCAAAACGACTACTATGTAATTGGGATGTGGTAGCCATCGATACGGTCCCTTCTTCACTTTGTCCGCTCCGGGCAAAATCAGAATTTTGGTATTCCAAAAGCGGCCCAAAGAGGATAAAGCCCAGAAGCGAAGCAACTGTGCACCAACGAAAATGACTAAAAAGATCTGCCAGCCACTCCCTAGCTCTATTCCCGATATCCAGCTTTCAAGAAGCAGAGAAACAAAGAAAAGCACATGAAGCAGGACAATCCATTTATAATGTTCAGCTCCAACTTCAATGGCACCTTGCCTTCTCATAACTTTTTCATTGGAACGCGCATATACCACTTCCAACAGCCGTTGCAAAACGACAAAACCAATCAACAGATAGAAGAATGTCATAGCGCCGAATCTCCCCATTCAAGCCACAGCATTTCCGAACTGAAACCAGGTCCTAAAGCGGTAAGTAGTCCTTCTTCTCCCTGCTGCGGTTTCTTTTCCATAAAGTCCTTTAGCACATAGAGCACTGTAGGAGAAGACATATTGCCGTACTTTGCGAGTACTGTTCTGGAAACGTCCGTCATGTCAGTTGTCAGACCTAGTGATTTTTCGTATGCTGTCAATACTTTTTTACCGCCAGGATGAGCAATGAAATGAGTAATATCTGAAGACGTTTTTGAAATTTTTTCCAAAAAATGATCTACATTTGGTTTCAGCCATTTTTCAATGATTTTTGGAATGTCACGCGAAAAAACCACATGAAGACCTTCATCTTTAATGTCCCATCCCATAACATCTTCAGAATCCTGCATTAAGGTGGATTGTGTATCTTTAATATGGAACCCTTCTCCTGGCAAAATCACTTTATCTCCTGTAACCAATGCGCAGGCAGCGCCGTCCGCAAACAAGGAAGTTCCAATCAAATTACTTTTTGAGGTGTCGGAGCGCTGAAAGGTCAAACTGCAAAGCTCCAAACAGAGAACCAACACGACAGCTTCTGGATACGCACGGCAATAATCGTCGGCACGGCTGATTCCCGATGCACCTCCTGCACACCCAAGCCCCCATAAAGGGATGCGTTTTATATGTGAGGGCATCTTTAAGACATTCATAATCCGGGCATCAATAGTCGGCGTAGACATTCCGGAGCTCGATACGAAGATAAAGGCGTCAACATCCTCTTTGTCCACTTGTGCTTCTTCCAAGCATCGAGCTACGGCGCGGCTTCCCATTTTTACCGCTTCCTCCACATAAAGCCGATTCTTTTCTTCCAAGCCTCGCTCTTTTTCAAACCAATCTAAAGGAGCGGCAAAATAACGGCCTTCAATCTGGCCGTTTCCAAATACCCTTAAAAGCCTTTCAATGTCATCGTAATGGCCACCAAACAAACTCCGAACCACACCAACAATCTCTTTTTGATTTACGTGATATGGAGCATTTTCCGTAGCTACTTTTCGAATCATGGACATTGATAGTTCCTCCTTTTTATTGTATTCATCAATTCTCTATTTCTACCATAGCAGTGCTCTAATATTCCGTCCTTGTCTTTCTGCGGTTGTCGACACTTTTCGATTTACAGCAATATTCCAAAATTACCCCATTAAGCTTCTCAATAAACTTATTCAATCAAACCTTGTATACTCTAAGGATACGGCAGGGAGGAAACTTATGATGGTGAATCACCAGATACTCGGATGGCAATTAAACAATTACGATGATTTTTTCAAGGCTTTGCAAAAAAAACAAAATCCATTGATTCCCGTTGCTCACCGCGGTCTTTGGAACCCTGCTCCTGAAAATTCCCTTCCAGCTATCCAGAGCTGCATCCAACATAATATCCATTTAATCGAACTGGATATGCAATTGACTAAAGACGGCCATATCATTCTTATGCATGACAAGACAGTTGATCGGACGACAAATGGCTCAGGAGAAGTAAATCAACTAACCTTAAAGGAAATAAAAGAGTTGTCATTGAAAGAATTGAACGGGGGACTCAACGCGAAAAACACCCAGGAAAAAATTCCTTCACTACTCGAAGTTTTGCCTATCATTAAAGGAAAAGCATTAGTCAATGCAGATAAGGCTTGGGATTTGCGCTATGAACTTTACGATTTAGTCGAACAGCATGATATGTTTGATCACATTATGTTAAAAAGCGATAAATCTGTTGAACAATTAACAGTATTTTTTAATGCACATTCACAAAACATGCCTTATATGCACAAGCTCAACGACAAAAATCTTCATGAGCTTGATTTGCTCTTAAAGACTATTTCACCATTGGCGATTGAGCTTCTTTTTTATACAGAAACTGATAAAGTAATTTCAGATTCTGTTCTCGCTAAACTTAAAGGCCAAACAAATTTATGGGGTAATGCTCTTGATTTCGCTGAAAATGCCCGTCACTCAGACTCTCTTTCTTTTTTAGAACCTGATAAAGGATGGGGCTGGTTGATAGATCTCGGAATCAATCTTATTCAAACCAATTATCCGCTGCGTTTCATGGATTATGTAGAAAATAAAAAGCAAAAAG
The DNA here is from genome assembly GCA_038243515.1 of Caryophanales bacterium. Lineage (GTDB taxonomy): Bacteria > Bacillota > Bacilli > Bacillales_A > Planococcaceae > Planococcus. The sequence continues at coordinate 34,406 of JBBSRA010000019.1, read as the reverse complement.
GAAACTAGACTTGATATTACTACTAGTTCATTTTTTCAAAATAAGTCTTCTACTTTTTCCACTAAAGGTTGCTTTGCAGTAAATAAACAATGATTTAAAATAAGAAATCTCTGTTTTTAATTATACTAGCAAAACATCCTACTCTTCTTATGCAATAGAATCACTTACTTCCTTATTTTTCACTCATTATATTACTTTAAAAGCAATTTATTATTACTTTTTTCTTCGTTTTGTGATAAAATAAGATCAAATAAGGGAGGGATAGATATGAAGACTTTGTTGTCTTTAATTGCAGCTGCCATCCTGATGTTCAGTTCGTTTTTAACTCCCGCTAAAGCAATTGTCTTGTTTGATGACGTGTATGCAGATCACCCGTTTGCTTTTGAAATTGCTTACTTGTACGAAGAAGGCATCATCAATGGGTACCCTGATGGTACCTTTAGACCAGATGATCCGGTTACACGTGCCCATGCCGTCACGATGATTGGAAGAGCTTTGAAGTTGGATGATACCGCTCGCTCCACCGGTTTTAGAGATGTTCCTGCCAAACATCCATTTTCAGGTTATATCGCTTCAGCTGTTGAAGAGGAAATCATTATTGGTTTCCCTAACAATTATTTCCGCCCTGAATGGACGGTCACTCGTGGTCAGACGGTTACCATGCTTGACAGAGCTTTCTATTTTCCTGAAGCAAAAGACAACACATTTAAAGATATGAGAAAAAAACATTTTGCTTTTGATGCTGTATCTCGACTTGCAGAATTTGGCGTTGCACGCGGTTATCCAGACAATACATTCCGTCCCGACATTCCGGTAACACGCGCTCAATTTTCTGCATTTTTAGCACGTGCTATCGAGCCTGCTTTTATTCCCGACAAGCAGAAATTACTTTCAACCGCTAATAAAATTTTGGCAGAACTACAAGCCGAAGATTTTGCTGACGTGGCAGCTTATGTTGGCTCGGCAGATGGATTGACTTTCTGTCCGTACAGCGGTGGCTGTGAAGGTGTCACATTCAGCAAAGGACAACTTACCGGCTTTATGAGTAACCCAGATGATTATATGTGGGGCTATCAAGACGGTAGTGGCTTTGAAATCAATTTGACACCAGCAGAGTATTACGATGACTACTTGATGAACGCAACTTACACTAAAAAAGAACGCTACGGACGGACAAGTCAGCCGATGACGCAAGAGTTTATTCATCAGCTGTATCCGGATGCTATGATCGTCGAATACTATTATCCAGGTACAGAGCAATACAGCCAGATGGATTGGCAAAGTCTGAACATGGTATTCGAGAAAAACAGTAGCGGCAACTGGGTGTTAATCGCGATTATCAATGATCGTTGGACCATTTAATGCCTCAAATACAAAAGAAATGTCCGACACTTTATGTGTCAGGCATTTCTTTTTTTTCGCTCGCTTGCTTTAATAACCCAGTTAAAGCGGCTTGGAAATGTTCATTGTCTTCGGCTCGCCGTTTTTTGGGACCTTTCATACGGCCTCCCCCTTGTCTTATTTTTTTGGCAACATGACGACCGTGAAGCAATTGCTCTATGTTTTCGTCTGAATAGACGCGTCCGTTTTGATCGAGTGGAATTCCTCTTTTGGCAAGAACCATTGCGGCAAGTCCATAATCTTGCGTAACAACGATATCGTCTTTCTTCACTCGATTGACTAGCACAAAATCGACGGCATCTGCGCCTTTAGATACGGTGATGGTTTCTGCGCCTTCTTTATGCATTTCATGGGACGTATCGCAAATCAAAATGACTTGTAGTTGATGGGCTTTCGCTAATTCAATGGTTTGTGTTACAACTGGACAGCCGTCTGCATCAATTAAAATTGTGACCATTACGTCTCCTCGCCTTTCCTCATCATCTCATCTACTAATTTCTCAGCAGCTCTTCGGTATAGATTGCTCGTATGAACGAGTGACGCAATGAGCAATACACGCTCTAATTCCTTGGAATCTTCAACTTGTTCTACTTGGCCTGCTGCTTCTTGTGCTTGACGTTTTAATTCGGCCGTAAAGCTTCCGGCGTTGGTTTGTTGGAGAACTAAGTAACTTTCGTAAAACTGCTCTAAGTCTATCTCTTTTCGCTCTGCTTTTTCGTTAATGCCACCTAATACTCGCTTTACATCATTGATCGATAATGCGCTTTTCATCTGATAAATCAAACTGATTAGCATAATGTGATTACGACTGTATTTTTTGTTTTGAATTGGATAAAACAATTTTCCTTTCGCATAATTATTGATCATGGTTTTAGTCAGAATTTTTTCATCTGGATGTCGTTTTGAATCAGCGAAACTAGTTTCAAACAATTGAATTACTTGGTCGATATATAAGTCGATTTTCGGAATGTCTTCTGGTAAAACTTGATTATGAAAAGCCATTTCTCCAATAAGCTCATTTGCTTTTTCCATGTATTCACAACGCTCCTTGTGGTATTTCATACTAGTTATTTTACATCATTATTCGTTTTTCTCCAAACTTGACTCTGTTTAATAATACAAGTATCTTTATAAGTAGTTTCAATAACTACATAAAGCGAGGAGCTTTTTTATATGACAACATACATTCGTGAACCATTTAATGCTTTATCCCATTTAGCAGGTGCCATTTTATCTCTACTAGCCTTGTTAGCTATGGTCATTAAAACAGCATACGCTAATGAACCTGCTTTGCATGTAGCCGCCGTTTCTATTTTTGGTATTAGCTTGATCTTGTTGTATACCGCCTCTACCATTTACCATTCAGCTATTTCTCAGCCGCCTATTATTGCCTTTTTGCGAAAACTCGATCACTCGATGATTTTCGCGTTAATCGCAGGCTCTTACGCACCATTTTGTTTGATTGCACTCGGTGGAACGCTTGGTTGGACCTTGTTTTCTCTCGTAGCAGTTCTCGGACTAAGTGGCATCTTCTTTAAAATGGTCTGGTTTCATTCTCCAAGATGGTTATCTACAGCCATTTACATCACAATGGGCTGGATTATCATTTTCGCAGTCGTGCCTTTAGCAGATAGCCTTTCTTTAACAGGTCTGCTTTTACTTGTTGCAGGTGGTGTTTCTTATACCGTTGGTGGTGTCATTTACGGAATAAAACCCAATTTTCTGTCGTCTAAATACTTAGGCTTTCATGAAATTTTTCACCTTTTCATTCTTTTCGGAAGTCTTTGTCACTTCTTATCTGTTTATTTTTATGTATTGTAAATCCACAAAACATTCAAAATATATCGTTAAAATGATATGCTAGAGATGACAGTGCAGGAAAGGAGCTTACCAATGAAACAACTAGATACATCTCAAATAAAAATGATGACGATTTTATACGAGGCTTATAAAAAAAGACAGCCTATTTCGAAAGAAGAAATACCTGTTTCTTTAGAAAAATCTCAAGCTTACTCAATTCAACACGCTGTTACTGCAAAGAAAATACAGGATGGAGAACAATTGGAAGGCTATAAAATTAGCTTAACGAGTAAAGAAACACAAGATCTTTTCAAATCAAAAACTCCTTTATATGGCGCTCTTACTACTCCAGCTTTATCAGATGGGCAGATTCAATTAGACTCTATGTCTTCTCCATTAATTGAAATGGAATTGATTTTTATTGCGAAAGAAGAGTTGTCCATTAACGATGATGTTCATCAACTTCTGGAAAAAACGCTGGTAGCTCCAGGCATCGAAGTACCGGATTCGCGTTTTGAAGATTGGTTCCCGAAAATCACTTTAGAGCAAGTGATTGCTGATAGTGCTGTCGCTGGAAAAATTGTGATAGGCGTACCGAAAGATCATATTCGTTACGAACAATTGGAAAAGTTGCCTGGGAAATTAACATTAGACGGTACAGAAATTGCTGCCAACGATTCTTCCGAAGTGTTAGATCATCCGGTCAACGCCGTTAAATGGATAGTCGAAGAGCTAGCTAGCCACGGACTATCGATCGAAAAAGGCATGGCCATTTCTTCAGGTACATTTATTTTGCCGAAAACTTTAGAAAAAGGCATTTATGAAGCGAGCTATGGCGAGATCGGCTCTGTTACTTTAACAGTCCATTAAAAAGGAATGCACAAATTTACTGTGCATTCCTTTTTAATTTGCCTGCTTTTGTTGTTTGGATGCAATCCACATATAATAAAAAACCGTGAGGATAACGAATATACCAAGTATTAGGTAGAGATTTGAATACCCCGCGATTCCTGCGATTAACCCGAGCAATACAGATCCAACTGCGATTCCGCTATCATAAAAAGCGAAAAAAGTTCCTGTGGCGTATCCGCTACGGTGTTTATCTGCAGCTTGTATAGCTAAACTTTGGAAACTTGGAAGCAACGTCCCATATCCAAGACCAACGAGCGCTCCTGACAGTAACAACATCCAAGAAGATTCTGTAAAGCTTAATGAAATCAGTCCTATTCCAAAGATAATGATCGAAGGAATAATGACAACTTTTGGACCAATGGTATCAAACAACCTGCCAGATATTGGACGAACGACTAACATCGCAATAGCGTACACGACAAAGAAGAAACTAGCAGCTTTGATCAATCCCAGTGATTCGGCATAAATTGAAATGAACGTGATGATGCTTGCATATGCAAACGAAATTAAAAACCCAACTGTTGCAATAGGTACCGTTTTTTTCTCTAAAAAATCACTTATCGACAATTTATGCTTTTCTTGTTTCGTAAATTGCGTTTCATCCACTTTAACGACTAACGCACAAAAGAATCCGATCACCATAATTATTGCTAGAATGATAAAAATTGTTTGCGCTGATACATACTGCTGCAAACTCAACGCAATAAAAGGGCCGACCACAACGGCAAGATTCATCGCGATGCCATAATACCCTAAGCCTTCACCACGCCGTTCTGGCGGAATAATATCTGCAGCAATGGCTCCTGCTACTGTGGTCAACAAGCTAAACCAAATGCCGTGGAAAAAACGCAGCATTAGCAGCACAGCAAAACTGCCAACAAATATATACAGTATGGTACTAACCGCAAACCAGAAAAGAGAAATCATTAAAATTCTTTTCTTTCAGAATTTCTCTAAAATCATTCCTGCAAAAAAACGCATAACGATCGCAGACAGCAAGAATACAGTTACCGCTAGTCCTCCATCTGTTGCTGTGCCACCTAAATCGTTTATTACATACAGCGGTGTATACGTGAGCAACGCATAAAAAACAACAAATATAAAAAATGTGCTTATTGATATATTAATAAAGCTTCTTGTCCAAATTGGTCTTTTTTCAGCCATTCATTCCATCCTCTACTGTAAATTTTGTTGCTGTTATTTTTTTCAACAAAACGAGCAACTGCTCTTGTTCTGTATCTGTCAGACCTGAAACTAAGGCTCTTTCTACTTGTTGAATTTTGTATTCGATTTCAGGCATCTTTTGTTCTGCAAAATGCGACAGATACACTATTCGTTGTCGTTTGTCTTTGCCTTCTTGCCGACAAATCCATCCACTGTCTTCTAGACGAGCAATTGTTCTTGTAATAGTTGGTGCTTCAACACTCAAATATTGCCAAATCTCTTTTTGTGTCATTGAACCAAACTGCTTTAAACAAAAAAGTATCGACCATTGCGAACTATATAACCCAAAGGCTTTTAACGCTTCGTTTACTTCTTTAATAGATAAACGAGATTTTTGATGGACTTCGTGGAACAATAATTTTTTCATGCGCTTCACCCTCTAAAGTATTTACCTAAGTAAGTATATTCTTGAACGATAGACTTGTAAAGACAAGTGTTTCGTATTCAAAATAAAAAAAGTCGTTTTCAAAAGAAAACAACTTTTGGTTTTATTAAATTAACAAGCCTTGTTTTTTAGCATCAAACAATAATTCGTCACGGAATTTTGGATGTGCAATTGCAGCTAAGCGCTTTGCTCTTTCTGAAATAGAAACGCCGTGTAAACGAGCTACTCCGTATTCTGTAACAATATTGTCTACGTCATTTTTACCAGTTGTTACAATCGAACCTGGAGCAAGCTGTAGTTTGATACGTGATAATGTGTCGTCTTTGGCAGTAGACGGCATGCAAATATAGCCTTTCCCATTTTCGGCAAATCGTACACCTCGTGCAAAATCAACTTGTCCACCGCTAGATGAATAATACTTGCCTCCTACAGTTTCCGATGCACATTGACCGAATACATCTACTTCTGTTGTGGAGTTGATGGATACAATGTTTTTTTCTTTTGCAATTTCTCGCGGATCGTTCACAACGCTAACCGGTAAAAATTCAACTGCTGGATTGTTGTTAATAAAATTGTATAGATTTTTAGAGCCAAAAGCGAAAGTTGCAACGATTTTTCCTGGGTTTGTGAATTTTCGCGTGCCATCTACGGCACCTGCAGCTACTAGATCCGCTACTCCATCTGGCAACATTTCTGTGTGAATCCCTAAATGACGGTGATCTTTTAGCATGCTTATTACGGCATTTGGTACTGAGCCAATTCCAATTTGCAATGTATCACCATCTTGAATATCTTGAATAATGTTAGAGGCGATCAATAAATCTTTATCGTTAACTCCTGGGACTTTTTCTTCTGTAAGAGCAGCATGATGTTCTACGTACCCTGAAATTTGGCTAACATGAATTTGGTTACGGCCAAATGTCCGTGGCATGTTTTCATTTACTTCTAGAATAAACGGAACTTTCCCTATAAATTCAGCAATATAGTCAGCTTGTGTTCCTAAAGTGAAATACCCATGTTCATCCATCGATGACGCCACTGTCAAAATCATCGACATCTTCGTAGTTTTTTGAAGCAAGCGTGGCACTTCGTGGAAATTGTTTGGAATGAGCTCCATCTTGGCTTGTTGATATACTTTGCGTGTCGCACCACTTAGGAAATACGAGACATGTTTTAATTGAGCAATTTCGCCTTGAATATATGAACGCGAGTGCAATGCGAGCATTTGATGGATTTTTACTTCCTCTAATTGCTCTGCATGCTCTTCTAATATATCCAGTAGTTTGATTGGTTCACCATTGGCAATCGGAATGATAATATCCGCTTTTATATCAATTAAATCAATAACTTCTTGCGGCGTTAATTTCTTACTCATTTTGCGCCCTCCTGCTTCTTTGCATTATCTTCTGATTTTACCATACATCTCGTAAGCTCTTTTATTTCTGAAAAATAAAACCGAACCTATCATTTTTTAGGACGGTTTCGGTTTTTCATAGCAAATAAAATACCAGCTACACCAAACAACGCCATTAGCGCCCATAAAATCACGAGAATGATCGAGCCTATGCCATCAGATCCTTGTATCACAGCTGTTAGTTGCAGCGCAAAGAAAGCCAGGCTAACTAGCGCAATGGCACTAAAATAGATAATTCGTCCTTTAAAACTAAAATTTTTCATACGCTAAACTCCTTTGGTTTTCGTTAATGTCCACCGAATGAGGCGATTGTCTCTAGCCTGCTGAAATTTACTTTGTTACTCTACCATTCACTTTTCACGAATACGTTAAACACAACCAATTTTGATCTTATCCATTATTTGATCAAAAAACTTGTACGGCTATAACCTTCTTTGGATTTTTCAACTTGCAATATGGCAGGAATCGCAGCTTTTAGTTCTTGTACATGTGAAATGACGCCAATCATTCGTCCTGATTTTTGCAGATCAATCAAGGTTTCAATTGATTTATTGAGTGACTCTTCATCGAGCGAACCAAACCCTTCGTCAATAAACATTGTATCAATTGAGACATTTCCTTGAAAGCTTTGAATGACATCTGCCATGCCAAGTGCTAAACAAAGCGAAGCATTGAATTTTTCTCCACCCGACATGGTTTTCACATCTCGTGTTTGTCCTGTATACGCATCATACACATCTAATCCGAGACCACTTTGTTTGCCTCGTGCTTCTTGTCGGTCACTGCGAATTAAGTAAAATTGTCCATTCGATAAGTTTTTCAGTCGTTCATTGGCGGATAAAATGATTTGCTCGAGATACTCGATTTGCAAATAGCGTTCAAATGAAATTTTTAACCCATTTTGTCCTCGAATCATATTATGCAAATCAGCAATTTGGTTGAATTTTTCTTCAGCTTCAAGTGCGCTTTCAACCACTTCTTGAACGCTTTGGCTCAATTCATTTCCTATTTTTTCGTAATCATGTGAATGATTGCGCTCTGCAAAGGCCGTTTCGTAAGCCGCTTTAAGTCTAGCAAGCTCTACTTCTGCTTGGCTTAAATCTTTTACGCTTTGCTCTGCTAGCAATTCTTCTAGTTCATAGACTTGTTGCGTTAAGGTATGGTGCATTTGATTGAATTCTATAATTTCTTTTTTTAACGAAACGAATGCCGCTTCTGTCATTTTCGCTTGCTGATAAGCTTGCTCCGAATCAAATGATGATTTTGCTAAGGCTGCATTAAATTGCAGTTGCGCTTTTTTTCTTTTTTGTTCTATTTCTTTGGCTGTGTCTTTAGCATGTTGAACGGAAACTCCTGCACGGACTGATTGCTCTTTCGACTGCTGGAATTGTTCTTGAACGTTCTTCCAGTTTTGTTCAAGTTCTTTCTTTTGAACAGATGCTTGTTGCAATCGTTCTTGCAAAACAGACAACTCATGAAGCTCTTGTGGAACAGCAGCTAATTCATTTTCAAAAACTGCTTTCGCTGTTTGAAAAGAAGAACTATACTGTTGTAGTTGTTTTGAAACCTCTTCTTTGTTTTTTTCTACTTGCTCTACTTTTTCTACACAACTAGTCAATTGCTCTTTCCATTTTCGCAATTCAAGTTTACGCGCTTGCTGTTGTCTTATTTTTTCAGTTAATTGATTTTTTGTTTGTTCTAACAAAGTCATATCTTCTTCTGCTCGATCGGCTTCTAGTTCCAGCTCTGTTAATTCACTCGTTTTGTTTTCCAACTGTTCTTGTAACGCACGTAATTTAGCTGAAGCATTGCGGAATTCTCCATCTACTCGATCAAAACTAGATTTTGCAGCTTCTACTTGTTCTTTTGATACCACGTTTTCTATATTCGTCAAATCCGCTCCAGGATGTTCGATACTTCCGCAAACAGGACATGCTTTTCCGTCATGCAATTGACCAGCAAGAACATGCGCTTGATTGGCAAACCATTGCGCTTCTAGTTGATGATAAGATGCGGCCATTTCTTCAAACTTTGCTTTGTTTTCTTTTTCCATTGCTTGCTGTTGTTGTGTTTGCTGTTCTACTAAAACATATTCACGAACTACTCGATGTTTTTCAGTGGCGACTGACAATTCTTGTTGCATTTCTTCAGAGGAGTCTAAAGCACCTTCTAATATAGCTATCTTTTCATCTAGTTGCTGTTTTTCGTTTTTCTGTAAGCTAAAAGCCTTTTCTGCTTTTTTCAATTGTATTTCAGAATGGTCTACAGTTTCTTTCAAGTGTATGACGTTATTTTCTTTCCCACTGAGCTCTTGAATAACTGGTAATAATTTTTTTAAATAAACGAGCTGTTCACTTAGTCGGTCGCGATCACCTTGAAGTTGTTCTTGCGCTTGGAACACTCTTTCAGCAGAAATCTTTGTTTGATCTGCTTTTTCTTGCTGAAGTATTGCTCGTTCTAGTCCGTTATTTTTCTCTATTTCATCTTTGCTCAATTCATGAAAAGCGGTTTCGATACTAGCAATATAACTAGCACGTTCTGCTGCTTGCAAAGCCTTTTCTTTTTCTACATATTCAGGCTTGCGTTCTTCTAACTGTTGTAATTGCTCTTGTTTTGTGTGGAGTTCACTAAAACGATCATTCCATTTTTTCGCTTCGTGATAAGCATTCAACTTATCTTTATGAAGTTGATGCATTTTTTCATATCTTTTATCATCTTCATCAACTTTTTCTTTATAATAAAAAATTTCTTTTTCTAATCCTTTTAATACTTGATTGATGTTCATATGCTCTCGACTTAGCACTTCAAAAATTTCCGAATCTCGCTTTGGCAAGGAATCACTTATGCGCTGAATGTATATAGAGAGACTTTGCTGCTCTTGAGTAACAACTTTTTCAGCTGCATCCTTTTTTTGTTTAAGCCGTTCGCTAATCAATTTGTAAGGCTCTGTTTTGAATATTTTCCGAAGGATTTCTTCTTTATTGTCTGTTTCCGATGTCAATAGTTTCCGGAATTCACCTTGTGGTAGCATGACAATCTGACTAAATTGATTTTGTGTCAATCCGACAATTTCTTCGATATGCCGATTGATTTCCGAAACGATTTGACGTTCGACAGCTGGCTTTTCGCCTTCTTCTGTTAGCTCGAAAAATTCATAACGCTCACCAGTCGAACTTTTATTGCCTTTTTTCACATGGCTCATTTGGCGCAACACACGGTATTTTTTTCCGTGAATTTCAAACTCCATTTCAACAGCAGTGTGCGTTGTGTCATCTGCAAAATCACTTCTCAAAATGCGTGACTCGCTACGGTCAGAACCACTAGCAGAACCATACAAAGCAAAACAAATGCCATCAAAAATGGTAGTCTTTCCAGAGCCTGTACTTCCAGAAATAACAAATAATTGGTTTCCTTGTAAGTCGGCAAAATCAATTTCTTCCGTATTTTTATAAGGACCGAAGGCGGTCATTTTTAGTTTTAACGGTCTCATGACTTCACCTCTTCTTTTCTAGCAGGTTCTTCGTGAAGAAATTCTTGTAAAACTTCTTTGAAAACTTCAACTGTCTCATCTGTCGCTTTTTCACCTTTTACTTCTTCATAAAAAGCATGGAATAATGACAAGGAATCCATTTTCCGGCGCGAACCCGTTTGACTTTCGACCATAGCTCCAGAAAAGTTTTTCCGTTCTATATGCATCGCATTCGGATAAACAGAGCGAACTTTTTCCATTGGGAAAAGTACTGGGGCCTCATCTAATAATGTGACGAAGACAAAGTCTTCACTGATTTCGTGACGCAAAATATCGTCCATCGTACCTTCTACCGTTCGCATGTCACGTATTGGCGAAAACAAGCGCTTTTCTACAGTTGCTCCACCTTGTGCGTCTAGTTCTACGATATGAAATCCTTTTTTATGATGTTCTTCTGAGATTGAATATTTTAAAGGCGATCCTGAATAGCGAATGGTTTCATTTAGCACATAGTGCGCTTTGTGCAGATGTCCTAGCGCTGTATAGTGAAACCCATCAAAATGACGAGCATCTACATGTTCTGCTCCGCCAATAGAAAGTGGTCGTTCCGAGTCGCTCGTATTCTCTTCTTGTTCACCATGATTTGTTACGAAAGCGTGACCAACAAAAACATGTCGAGCTTGTGGATCGTAAGCCGCTTTAATATTTTCTGTAATTGCCTTCATGGCATCATTATGTGTGCGAATAGCTTCGTCTTCAAACTCATAGCGAACCATCGAAGGATCTGCATAAGGAATCAAGTGAAAATGGACTTCTCCAAAGCGATCTTTTAAAACTACCGCTTGGTGATTTTTATGCACGTGCCCTTTTATATGAATCTCGTTTCCTTTCATTAGTCGACTACCAAAATTTAATCTTCCTGGACTGTCGTGATTGCCTGCTACCGCTAAGACTGGCGTTTTCAACTCTAATACGATTTTTGCTAGCACTTCATCAAGTAAATTGACAGCGTCTGTTGGCGGTACAGCTCGGTCATATAAATCTCCAGCAATAATGATGGCATCAGGCTCTTCTTCTTTGATTGCATCTATAAATTGTTTAAGTACGAATTGTTGATCTTCTGTCATATAAACTCCTTGTACTAATTTCCCTAAATGCCAGTCGGCAGTATGAAAAAACTTCATCAGATTACCCCTTTCGTTTGTTGCAAAAGAATATACGTTCGTTCCATTATACACGAGATTACTTGCTTGTTTTAATCTAGCTCTTGTTTTATAATAAGAACAAACGTTCTAATTATAAGGAGGGTTATTCATGAAAGCTCAAATTCAAAAGGCTTTTTCGTACCAACAATTAGTTGATATGATGTACATTGCTAAAGATGGTAGCATCAGCAAACGACGCGTTAAAATTTTATCAATTCGCGGAGATTCATTTCAAGCTTATTGCTTTCTTCGCCACAAAAAAAGAACTTTTAAAATAGACAATGTGCTTTCACTGATGCCCGTTATAGTTAAAGAGCGTCAGATCATATAAGCCGCCATGTCCATTATGATACACTTGAGGAAATACTTTTTGGAGGGTGACATGATGAGATTAACTGTTTATCTTGCTGGAGAAATCCATAGCGATTGGCGCGAAGAAATTAAAAAGAAATCTGCTGCGTTAGATTTGCCAATCGATTTTGTAGGTCCAATGGAAATTCATGAACGCTCAGATAATATTGGCGAAGACATTCTTGGCGAGCAACCTACCGCCACCGCGAAAGATCATGCAGCTTCTAGCTTTAATAATTTGCGTACGGGTGTGTTAATGCACAAAGCTGATTTGGTTATTGCGCTTTTTGGCGAACAGTACAAACAATGGAACACCGCAATGGACGCTAGCATAGCGCTTGCTTCAGGTAAGCCTGTCGTACTCATTCGCCCAGAGAAATTGCATCATCCATTAAAAGAATTGTCGAGAAAAGCAAGTGCTACTGTTGAAACATGTGATCAAGCAATCAAAGCCTTAACGTATATTCTTGAATAATAAAAGCCGCACAGAGTTATAAAAAAATGACTCTGCGTGGCTATTTTTACGGCAAGACAATAAATAAATGAAACTTTTGAGCTGCTTGTCCGTATATAAAGAATAATAACTATTTGACTGGAGGTTAAAAAATGGAAAACACCGGGTTAAAAGTACTTGTCCACGCCAGTGCATTTTTTGCACCATTTCTTGTTCCGGTAATCGTGTTCTTAATTTCAGATGACAAAGAAGTGAAAAGATTATCAATTCAAGCTTTACTGTTCCAATTAGCGATAGGCGCATTGCTGTTTCTCTCTAGTTGGTTGGTCGTTTTCTTGATTGGTATTCCGCTGCTAATTATTTTCGGATTGATGGGCATAATCGTTCCCATCATGGGAATTCTTAGAGCGCTCAAGAACGAAACTTTCGACTACCCAATCGTGGGAAGTTGGTATCAATAAAAAAAGCCCCTAGGGGCTTTTTTTTTATTCACTAATACTTAAAACCACTTTACCAAACTGATTGCCTGACGCTAAATAGTCGAACGCTTCTCGTGCTTGATCGAGCGGATAGATTTTATCAACAACTGGATTCATATTGTGAGATTCCATGTGCGCCAACATTTCACGCAATTCTTCCCGACTCCCCATAGTTGAACCAATTAATTGATATTGCCCATAAAAAAATGTGCGCAAATTCAACTCAACCGTATCTTCTGTTGTAGCCCCAAAAACAACTATGCGCCCGCCTTTTTTCAACACATCGAGCGAGCGATTAAAAGTTGCTGCTCCGACACTATCAATTACAAGGTCAATGGTTTCGCCTTCTAGTTCTTTTTCCCAATCACTGTCTGTCGCAATAGCTAAATCCGCTCCGATTTCTTTAGCGTACTGCCGTTTTTCTTCACTGCGAGAAGTCACAATTACTCGAGCTCCACTATTTTTAGCAAATTGAATTAAGAATGTTGCAACGCCACTCCCTGCTCCTGGGATAAATAACGTATCTCCTTTTTTCAATTGTCCTTTAGTAAACAACGCTCGGTATCCGGTCAATGCCGGCAACGCTAAACTTCCTGCTTCTTCCCAACTTAAATGAGCAGGCTTTTTCTCTAATTGTTCAGCAGATATGGCAATTTTCTCAGCAAAAGTTCCATGATCTGGCATGCCCAGAATATCGAATTCAGCAGGCGGTGCTTCACTATTTGTATACCAGCGCAGTGCTGGATTAATAATAACTTCATCTCCATAAGCAAAGTCAGTTACATTTTCGCCAACCGACTCTACTATTCCAGCTCCATCAGAGCCAACAATTAAAGCGTCTGAATTGTCTCCGTAACGTTTGATCAGACCCAAATCTCTGCGATTGATCCCTGATGCTTTCAACGCTACAACCACCTCATCTGACTTTGCCTTTGGTTCTGCCATGTCTGTTAGTTTCCAATTACCTGATGCCATTACAAATGCTTTCATTTAATTCATCCTTCCTTGAAATAATTACTGAATAATTCTAGTTGTTTTTTGCTTATAATGTCTTGTGAAAAAAGTGGAACATAGACAAGTTTTTGTTTTGAGAACGTTTCTTCAATTTGTTGCATATATTTCTTTTCATGCTTTTTTCTCTCCATTAAAAATTCGCCATCTGCCTCTTCTGGCAAAATTTTATTGATAATAAGTGTCTTAACGTGAAGATCGTAATTGTGAAGTAACTCTAATGCTTTTTTTGTTTCCAAAATAGGCAATCGTTCTGGATTCAAGACAAAAATAAATCCTGTTTCTTTTTCATCCAACAACAAATCGCGCGCTTTTGAAAAACGTTCTTGCCGCTCTCTCAGCACATCATAAATCGGATCTTCTCTCGGTTCACCATCATTCAACAACTGTGAGTAATTTTCATTGGTTTTACGACGTTTCTCAAGCAGCCCTTCAATCCAAACTCCCATCAATTCGGGCAACGTTAACAGCCGAATCGTATGACCTGTCGGAGCCGTATCAAATATTAATTTATCGAAATTTTTTCGTTCTTCTAAAATGATATGAATCAGTTTATCGAATAGTGCCGCTTCATCTGCACCTGGAGAAGCTTTTGCGGTATCTAATTGGCGATTTACTTCTTCCATCATACTAGAATGGACAGTGCCTTTAATATTGGCTTTTACAGTTTTAATATAATTATTCGTTTCAATTTCGGGATCAATTTCAAGCGCATACAGATTGTCAGCAATCGCTTTTATTTTACCTCCAATTTCTTGGTTAAAAATATCCCCTACGTTGTGAGCTGGGTCTGTTGAAATCAACAAGGTTTTATTGCCTTCTTCAGCTGACCTCCAAGCAATTGCTGCTGCTGAAGTTGATTTTCCAACCCCCCCTTTTCCGCCTACGAAAATGATACTTTTAGATAACACATCCATTTTTTTACCTCATTTCTCAAACAACTAACAGCAACGAATGCCGCTTAATGGCGATTTATCCATCCCCATACGCAGATGCCAGTCATGAAACTCTTCAATCATATACGGATACAATTCTAGTGTGTAATAATAGACGGGATTCGGAATTCCCAGCATCTCTGAATACAACATCAGCAAGAACAAGTCATCTTCGTCTCGTAGTTCACGTGCAATTTCAGTGCGATGTGGCAATTCAAGGACGGCTTCATAAAAAGCGATCAATTGCTTTAATTTATCGAACACCAGCATATCAGCACCTCTTCCTACTATAAATGGAAGGGACCACAAAATGCATGATCCCTTGCTCATTTTTGTATTTTATTCGTCTTCTGAGAAACCTGGATCTGTTTTCTTCAGCAACGCTTGAATAGCTGTCAGGATAATCCACAGCGTAAAGACAAAGATAATGGCTCCAAATATGAACAATAGCATACTTGGCTGTTCTGCATACCATGCCCACTGCAAGAACACTTGTTGGAACATTGCCCAAAGCGTCATAAACATAAGGAAAACCATTGGAATTATGGTAATCATGTAGTTTCGCCCGAGCTTCTTAAGCCATATGGATATGAGCAATAAACTGATGCCGGCAAGCAGCTGATTGGCTGTCCCGAATAGCGGCCATAACAAGTATCCACCTGATCCAAACCCGTTTGGACCTTCAGGAAGTAAGACCAATGCAGCACTTGCACCAACCGCGAGTGTGGTTGCTACGTGCTTTTTCTCAAGAGACGGAATTTTGTATTCGACACCTAATTCCGAAATGATGTAACGCATCAATCGAACCGACGTATCCAAAGTTGTTGCAGCAAATGAGACAACGATAATCGAGACGATCGTTGAAGCAACTTCAGCTGGAATTAGTAAGCCTTGAGCTAAATTTGTAGCCCCTTCGATAAATGCGCCTAAACCAGCTCCGTTAGAAGCTTGGAAACTACTGTACGTCGCAAAGAATGACTCACGATCAGGGAATAAGGTAATAACAGCAATTATCGAAATCAATGCCAAAATCCCTTCTCCAATTGCCCCTAAATAACCGACAAAACGAGCATCTGTTTCTTTATCCAATTGTTTTGAAGATGTTCCCGATGAAACAAGTCCATGGAATCCAGAAATCGCACCACAAGCAATGGTGATGAACAATAACGGGAACCAGGAAATATCGGCATCTGGATTGGTCATCGGTGCTGTGATTTCAGGATTAGTGAACAACAATCCTAAGTAAAGAATGCCCAGACCCACAATCAATTGGTGAGAGTTGATAAAGTCACGCGGCTGAAGTAATTTCCAAACCGGTAATGTAGAAGCGATATAGACGTAGACCATCAAAACGATGATCCAAATAAAGAACGCAGTTGAGATTGGATCGAGACCGAATATTCCAGTTCCATTTTCTCCACCCATATATTGAACAAGATCAATTTGAAGAAAACTTACTTGGCTGGCAACGATAGCAGTTATGTACATGACCGCCAAAGCAACTACAGAAGGAATTAACATTTTTTTGTTTTTCTTATAAACAGCATGACCAATCCAAATCGCCAAAGGAATCTGAATAAATACCGGAATAACGCTTGCTGGATAAGAAATGAATAGTTTAGCAATAACCCAAGCGAATACTGCATTGACCATTAGCACTAAGATTAAAATGATGAACAAGAACAAAACTTTTCCTCGCTGACCGATCAAACGGTGAGCAAGTGTTCCGACTGACTGACCTTTGTTCCGCACCGACAGTACCAATGTACCAAAATCATGAACACCTGCAGCAAACACAGTTCCAAGCACTACCCAGAGAACTGCTGGCAACCAACCCCAATATACTGCAATGGCTGGCCCTAAAATCGGTGCAGCTCCAGCGACCGAAGTGAAATGATGTCCCCACAAAACAAATTTATTGGTTGGCACAAAATCGACACCATCTTTAAAACGATGTGCAGGCGTAACATAATTTGGATCAAGTCTAAAAATCTTCTCAGCTATAAATTTGGAATAAAAGCGGTAACCCAGTATAAATATAAAAATCCCAATAGCGGCTAATGCAATTGCATTCATTTCCCCAACTCCTTCTCCTCATTTTTGAAAACGCCAAAATCCATTTATATGTTTAACATAGATGATTGCAAAAAATGTACATGTTCTGAAAGCTATTTCTTTTGTTTTTATTTATCTGCATATAGGTTCTGTTCATACAATTTTAACTTCGTATAAATTATTTCAAGAATCGGTGTCTGGACAGCTGTTTCTTTAGCTTTTAAAAGTAAGTAACCTTGTAAATGTTCAAATTCTGTAGGCTGGAACTTCTCAATATCTCGCTGCATAGAAGATTTCATCTCTGCTGACATGCTATTTATTCTTTTTAATTGCGCTTCAGCAATTCCTTTTTGAATCGGTGCATCTATCTTCTCCATAATTGTCACAAGTTCTTCTAAAAATGTCTTGATCGTTTGCTGTCCTGATTCAAGCTCCTTTATAGGTCCAATAGGCATTTCCATCATGGAAGTAATTCCAGACATTGTAGTGATGAACAAATACTTATGCCACATTTCTTGATTGATGTTATCGCTTTTAATAAAGTCTGCTTTTGTACCTGTAAAGCTTTTCTCCAATTTCTGGATCCGCTCAGTTTGCTCACCCGTTCGTTCCCCGTATATCAGTTGGTGGATAGGACTCGTCTGAACAATAGTTCCGTCTTCTGCTAAAGTGGTTTCGACAAAGCATAAACCACCAATCACGCGTTCTTCGCCAAAGGCTTCAATTAAAGTTTTCATATGAGCGATGCCATTTAATAAAGGTAACACCATCGTCTCCGGTCCAACAAATGGTTCTACGTCTTTTATCGCATGCTCAAGTTGATATGATTTTGTCGAAATCAATACGACGTCAAACACCTGATTGCGTTCTTCTTTTGTAATGAGTTTAGGCCTCAATTGAAGATCGCCATTTTTACTCGCGATGTTCAAACCTGTTTGTTCCAGTTTTTCTTTTCGTTTTTCTCTTACTAAAAAAGTAACGTCTTCTCCTTTTTCTAGTAAACGGCCACCAAAATATCCACCGATTGCACCAGCACCCACAATTAAAATTTTCATTCTTCTCCTCCTCTTCTATCCTTTTTGATACTGCCAAATACCATCCACTATTTCACGCGTACATTCGTTTTCGTAACGCAAATATTCTAGGTGAGATAGTGTTTCGCCAACAGCAAAACGCATTTCATGCACCGTTAAAGGTCGTTGAAATAATTCTTGGCATGCTTGGTAAACCGTAAGTGGCTCTTTGATGATCTTTAATGTCTCATCTAACCGTTCATCGTGATGAGCCAATAGTTCATCAACTCGCTGATTAGCTCCATAAAACGGTTTTCCGTGAGACGGAATAACAAATTCCGCATCCAGTTTTCGTATTTTGTTTAAGGATTTTATATATGATGCTAAAGGGTTAGGATCTCCGTGAAGCCAATATGAAATGTTCGGCGTGATTTTCGGCAAGATATGATCAGTTGCAAACAAAGTGCTGTGTTCTTCATTGTAAAAGCAAACCATTCCGTCTGAATGACCTGGCGTATAAATTACTTGGTATTCGAACTCTCCTATTTGCACAGTATCTTCTTCTGTCAAATACTGTCCAATCACCGGTAATGGAGAAACAAGCAGCTGAAACTCTTCTACGTTTTGTGTCATCTCCAATATCTGTTCTTCAGGTATTCCAGATGCCCGGTAATTAGCGGGAATCGTTTCTAAAAAAGGAGTTTCCCAAGCATTCATCCCCGCTTGCGCATCGGTTTCTGACATCCATACTTTGGCGCCTGTCTTTTCTTGCAACCCACCTACATAGCCAAAATGATCTGGATGATAATGAGTAACTAGTATATCGGCAACTTTTTTATCGACTAACTTCTTGTCCCATAAGTCTCTCGTAATCGCATTGTTCAGCCCTGTATCAATGATAGTCCAACCTTCTTTTTTTTCTGCCATAAAGCAGTTGACGTGATTTAAACGAAAAGGCAGATCAATCCGAACTAGTTCAACGCCCAGCTTTTCTAACATTGTCGCAGCGGCAAGATTTTCATTAGATGGAGCTCGCATCATGGTTTTAACACCAACTTGCCAATGGTTTTTCTTCCTTGGAGCGATTCATGTGCTTTTGCAGCTTCTGCCAATGGATAAATCCCACCAATCGTTAGCACGAGCTCTCCACTCTTCATATAAGCAAGTAATTCACCAAAGCTCTTTTGGAACAACTCTGGATAACGCATAATTTGTGGCAAGAAAAACCCAATGACTGACTGGTTTTTGCGCATCAATTGTCCTGGATTGAAAGAAGATTGTTCGCCACTAGCAGCACCAAATACAACGAGACGACCGAATGGAGCTAAACACTTCAAGGTTTGATTGAATACTTCCCCACCAACCATTTCTAGTGCTAAATCAACACCTTTTCCGTCAGTTAGCGTTTTTATTTTTTCGACCCATCCTTCTTCTGTGTAATTGACTAAGTGAGTGGCGCCCATTTTCTGTGCATGAAAAAGTTTTTCTTCTGTACTAGCTGTGGCAATAATTTTTTCAGCTCCAAAAATTCGTGCTAATTGAACAGAAATGGCACCTACACCACCTGCTGCTGCATGAATTAATACTGTTTCTCCTTTTTCAATACGTCCCATCGTTTTTAATATATGATATGCACTTAAGCCTTGAAGTGGCAATGCTACCGCTTGTTCAAAATCGACACCTTCTGGAATTTTTGTTAGTACATTTTCATTGACTGCTGCATATTCAGCGTAGCCTGACGAACCAATTAAGGCGACAACTTGATCTCCTTTATGAAACTTTGTTACGTTTTGTCCCACTTCCACGATTATTCCAGCCACTTCAGATCCTGGAACATAAGGCAGTTCCGTTGGCACAACATATTTACCTTCGCGTCTTGCCGTATCTGCGTAATTAATACCAATCGCTTTTACTTCAACGATTACTTCTCTATCGGAAAAATCCGGCTTTTCAGCTTCAACAAATTGTAAAACTTCAGGACCGCCATATTCTTCAAACTTGATAATTTTCATCCTTGCTCCTCCTAAGAAGTATATTTTTTTACTTCTAATAAGTTTTGCGCAATTTGTCGTTTTACTTTTCCTAGTCCACTGCGCTGCAGTCGACTCAATTCTTTCGTAACAACGGCTGTATTCCGTGTTAATTGGTTTTCTCTAGAAGCAGCTTGTAACATTTTGCGTGCTGCCATCTCTACTTCAAGTAACGTATCTCCCGCCATCGCCTGAGCCATCAACACTTTTTGTGTAGTCTGTTCTTTGTTATTAACTTCAGACTCTTTAGCCGTTCTCATAACAGCGGACTCTAAAGCATATAAAGCGATGCCGATATTGGCTAGTTCCATAAGAACTTCTTGTTCTTCACCGAGTCTTGCGCCAAACGTTTCATATGCAACACTTGTACAAAACAAGAAAATCCGTCGAATCGCATGCACTGACTCTATTTCCTGAGAAATGAGTGATTTAGCATCCCGCTTTGGTGACTCCATTTCTTCAATGGCGGATGCTGTTACCTGTTGCAATGCGAGCTTACCTTTTGCAACTTGTTTTAATAAATTTCCGACGATCAATAGACGATTAACTTCGTTCGTCCCTTCAAAAATCCGATTGATTCGTGAATCTCGATACATTTGTTCGATTTTGTATTCTTTAATAAACCCGTAGCCTCCGTGCAGTTGAAGTGCTTCGTCTGCTACGAAATCAAGCGTTTCTGAGCCATGCACTTTACAGACTGCACATTCAACTGCGTATTCCATTAATTGTTTGGCAATTTCAGAATGATCTTGCGAATCATAAAGATCGCCTAATGCATTTTCGAGATAGCCTGCTGTTCGGTATTGCAACGATTCAGAAGCGTAAATTCGAATCGCCATGTAAGCTAACTTTTCTTGTGTAGCTGTAAACTCTGCAATCGCTTTACCAAATTGGTAGCGTTCACTCGTGTAGTTTAATGCTAGTTCTAAACCGTATTTTGCTGCTCCCATACAAGCAGAGCCCAAGTTATAGCGCCCCAAATTCAAAACATTCAAAGCAATTACATGACCTTTTCCAATTTCACCGAGCAAATTTTCTATCGGCACTCGGCAATCTTCGAAAATGACAGCGCGTGTAGAAGATCCTTTAATGCCCATTTTTTGTTCTTCAGGACCAAGCGATAAACCAGGAGAATCTCTTTCAACGATAAATGCTGTAAATGCTGTACTGTCTACTTTTGCATAAACAATAAACGTGTCGGAAAAATCCGCATTGGTAATAAACATTTTCGTTCCATTTAATAGGTAATGCGTTCCTGCCTCATTGAGTTTGGCAGTCGTCTTTGCAGAAAGAGCATCTGATCCTGCACCTGGTTCTGTCAGGCAATACGCACCAATAAACTCACCCGAAGCGAGCTTTGGTAAATACTTTTCTTTTTGCTCGGGTGTTCCAAAATAAGTAATAGGCAAAGTTGCTATGCATGTATGGTTGGAATGCGCCACACCATAGCCTCCTGCTGAGCCTAATGATTCGCCGACTAGTCCTTTGCTAATTTTATCCAGCCCTAGACCGCCGTAGGCTTCTGGGATACTGTGTCCGAGCAAGCCAAGTTCTCCAGCTTTTCCGAACAAGGTTTGAACCAACTCGAAATTTTGTTTTTCGATTTCTTCGTTATTTGGCCGTACTTCCTTTTCTAGAAAGTGCTTAGCTGTTTTAGCGATTAAACGATGTTCTTCCGTGAAATCCTCTGGTGTAAAAAAGCGTCCAGAGGGCTGATAAAGAAAAGCTGCCCCTTTGTATGCTAAAGTTTTAGTTTCCACGACGACTTTCCTCCTTCACCAGATACCTTTCAAGTTGCTGGCGTTTGTCTTCAGGTAAACCTTCACTTTTTTGTGTATCAAAGTTAAAGTGGACCGCATTTGCTTGTCCTTTTGCAATCAGTTGTCCACTTTCTGCATCTTTGATGTTGTGTACCAACTGAAAACTTGAATTTCCAATTCTACTGACTTCTGTTAAAACGATTAATTTTTGGTTGTAATAGCCTTGGCTAACAAAATCACAGGAAATTGAAGCAAGAATGATTTTCCAATTGTTGAGGTCGCGTCCAAAGCCTATTTCTGCAAAAAAATCAGTACGCGCTTCTTCTAAGTATATAAAATAGCTAATATTGCTAATATGACCCAATGCATCTGTCTCGCAAAAACGTGCTTTTACTGGAATTTCATATACCATTTTTGTTTCCCCCTTTGCGCAATTAAACGATGCCGTTAAAAATTAAATCGCTATATACATCTGCTAACTGATTTGCTGAAATTTCTCCTGATGGATTAAACCATTGATAACTCCAATTAGTAACACCTAAATGGCAAAAGCGAGTATGCCAGGTTCAAGTTCTTTTCGAAATTTTTCACGCTTTCTCTTTACTTCTACTGCACTATCTCCACAAAGATGGCGCATTTCTCTAAAGAATACTTTGCCACTAAGCCCTAAAGTTTCGACAATATTTTGGATGGAGATGTCACTAAAACCTTTCTTTTCAGATAGCAGAATACCCGTTTGTTTGATATCGTCATTGTTCTTAAAGTTAAAGGACATGCATGCCGCCATCGACGATAACGACATCTCCTGTTATGTAGTCTGATGCCCTAGATCCTAAAAATAAAGCAGTCCCTTTCAAGTCTTCTTCTGTTCCAAAGCGATTTAAAGGCGTTCTAGACAACAATCCTTGCTGCCCTTTTTCCATCACTGCTTTTGACATTTTGGTCGGGAAAAATCCAGGGGCGATTGCATTTACATTGATATTGTATTGTCCCCATTTTGCAGCCAAGTCTTTTGTAAATGTAATCACTGCACCTTTGCTCGTATTGTAGCCGATGGTGTCCATTAATGTTGGATCGATTCCCCCTAGTCCTGCAACTGATGCAATGTTAATGATTTTTCCGCTCTTTTGCTCGATCATTGTTTTTCCAACTTCACGGCTCATTAAAAATGTACCAGTCACATTGACATCCATCACTTTTTTCCACGCCTCAAGGGGCATATCCACAACAGGCGCCCCCCATGTAGCTCCAGAGTTATTGACTAAAATATCTATCGACCCGAATTTTTCGAGTGTTTTTTTAATGACGTTTTTCACGTCTTCTTCATTGGTTACATCACACGCCATTGCTAAAGTCTTTACACCCATTTCTTCTAGTTTTTTTGCCGTTTCTTGGCAAGCTTCAACTTTTCGTGAACAAACGACTATATTGGCTCCTGCTTCTGCAAAAGCTTCTGCCATCATCGCCCCTAATCCTCTTCCACCACCTGTAATAATTGCTGTCTTCCCGTTTAATGCAAACAAATCCATTACATTCATTTTCCATCCCCCTGACTGATGATAAACCTTATACTAACTAGTCGGTATGTTCAGAATAATTAATTTTAATGTTACAGCTTCTAATTTTGGATTGCAAGGATGCATTTTTCATAAAAAAAACAGGCTGACCATAATTTCATGGTCAGCCTGTTTTTTTAATTTTCATCGGATTTCTCAGCGTTTTTATTTTTCTTTTGACTTTCTTGTTCAGCAGCATCGTCAGCTTTTTTAAAATCATCACTGTAATGAACTTCTTGTGCCGATGTTACGTCTAATTCCTTATCAGCTAATTTTTCATGTGGCTCTTTTTCTTTGCTCATACTTACAGCTCCTTTCATCTGCTAGCTGGTATCTTGTTATTGGTAGTTTTCCCACTCAAAATTTATCTAAACATTCAGTTTTCAATAATACTCGGAATCTGCTCTATATCAATATTTCCTCCGGACAAGACAACTACGACTTTATCATTTTTTCTGCCGGCTTTGCCCGACATCACAGCGGCGAGAGCAGTTGCACCTGATGGTTCTACAAGTTGCTTCGTGCGTTCCAAGAGAAATTGAAATGCTTCTTTTATTTCAACTTCCGTAACTAAAACCAGTTCGTCCAAGTGTTCTTTTAAAATTGGAAAGGTTAAATCTCCAGGCTGTGAGGTGCGAAGTCCGTCCGCAATGGTTGAGGTTCCAGAAATTGCAGTGATTTCGCCTTTTTGAAGTGATAGAAACGTATCGTTTGCAGTATCTGGTTCTACACCAATTACTTGGATCTCTGGCTTTACGCTCTTGATTGCGCATAGAATTCCACCAATCAAGCCGCCTCCTCCCACCGGCACGACAATCACGTCAATATCCGTTACTTGCTCTAAAATTTCAAGCCCCACTGTTCCTTGTCCAGCGATAACAGCAGGGTGATCGTATGGCGGGATATATATTCCATTGTTTTCTGTTGCACATTGTTTGGCTCTTGGTATCCGATCAGCAGATGTCAGCCCACAATACTCAACTTCTGCACCGTAAGCTTTAATAGCGGAGATTTTGGCGCGGTTGGCATCTTCTGGTACAACAATTACTGCTGGTATGCCTAGCTGATTGGCTACGTAAGCAACAGCTTGTCCATGGTTTCCTGACGATGCAGCTGTAACAAAACGTGCTCCTTCAGCAACTGCAGCTTTAACAGCATTAGTAGCTCCTCGTATTTTAAAAGATCCTGTTTTTTGAAGATGCTCCGCTTTTAAAAAAACATTCATTTCATACTGTTTATTTAATTGAGCAGAAGTCAATACTGGCGTTAAGTGAATGCTGCTGCGTATTTCTTGGTGTGCTTTTTTCACATCGTTCAAGCTAATCATATTATGCACTCCTTTGTCGTTCATTACTTCACTAGATACTTCATATCTTATCATGAATAGCTAGTGCAATTTAGTCATTCAAACGAATAAGACAGAACTTTCTTTCATTTTATGTACATATTCAAGTTAACTCGTTTCCTGTAGACTAGGTAGTAACTAATTAAAAGGAGTGTCTCTATTGTTGAAACGATTAGTCGTTACTGGCTATAAACAGCACGAACTCGGCATATTTGACGAAAAAAGCCCAGGCATTCGTTTTATTAAAAAAGCCTTGGAAAATCGATTTCGCATTTTGCTCGATGAAGGATTGGAATGGGTTATTTTAAGTGGTCAACTAGGAGTGGAAACTTGGGCTGCAGAAGTAGTTCTTGAGTTGAAAGAAGAATTTCCTCAATTGAAATATGCTTTGTTAACGCCGTTTCTTGATCAAGAAAAAAGATGGAACGAAACAAAGCAAGAAAACTATCGAAGGCTTCTCGAAAACGCTGATTTTCATCGTAGTTTAACTAGCAAACCTTACGAAGCACCTTGGCAGTTTATCGAGAAAAACAAGTTTTTCTTACGTAATTCAGATGGTATTTTAATCCTTTATGATGAAGAAACAGATGGCTCGCCTAAATTTATAAAAAAAGAAGCAGAACGTTACGCAGAAAAATCGAATTATGAGGTATTAACCATAACTGGCGACGATTTACGAGTTGTAACAGAGGAAGAACAAATGGAGGATTGGGACAACTAAGCACCATACGACTACTTCGCTAGTTGACTACTTTGAAATTTTTAGGTAATCTTAATAACTATGTTAAAAACATTTTAAAGGAGGATTTATGAAAAAAGCTTCGAAAGTCTTTTACATCACATTTGCACTAGTTATCTTGACTGTTGCTTTTGGCGTTATCGCGCCGGAAGCGTTTGAATCTGCTACCGGAAACATCCGCAATTTTATCAATACAGCATTTGGTTGGTATTATTTATTGATTATGGCTATTCTAATGATTTTTGTTGTTATCATCATTGTTAGTCCATATGGCAAAATCCGGCTTGGAAAAGATTCAGATCGTCCAGAATTCTCGACATTCACTTGGATTTCTATGCTTTTTTCTGCAGGAATGGGGATCGGTCTTGTCTTTTACGGCGCTTCTGAACCTTTGTCTCATTTTGCTGTTCAACCAGCAACTGCAGTTGCCGGAACCGATGAAGCGTTTAAAGAAGCTTTACAACGGACATTTTATCACTGGGGAATCCATGTTTGGACGATGTACGGAATGGTTGCGTTGTCTTTAGCGTTTTTCCAATTTAGAAAAGGGCAACCTGCGTTAATTTCATCAACATTAAAGCCAATTTTTGGTGATAAGATGAACGGTCCTTTAGGAACGCTTGTTGACGTACTTGCTGTTTTTGCTACAGTATTTGGTGTAGCAACTTCACTTGGCTTTGGTGCTGCTCAAATTAATGGGGGACTCGCTTATTTATTTGGTGCCCCTCAAACATATTGGGTCCAGATGGCAATTATCGGCGTTGTTACCATCCTGTTCATCATGTCAGCATGGTCAGGACTTAATAAAGGCATCAAATATTTGTCTAATACCAATATGGTTTTAGCTGTCGTCCTTCTGGTGATGGTGTTAATATTGGGTCCTACTCTTTTAATCTTGAATATGTTCACAGAAAATTTCGGGGAATATATCCAAAACCTAATTAGCACAAGTTTTAAATCTGCTCCATTAGATGCGGAAAATCGTAGCTGGTTGGATGGTTGGACTATTTTCTATTGGGCATGGTGGATTTCATGGGCACCATTTGTCAGCATGTTTATCGCGCGTGTCTCTAAAGGTCGTACCATTCGTGAGTTTCTTACGGGTGTCGTACTTGCGCCAACGATTTTCGGATCGATCTGGTTTGCAACTTTTGGAACAACAGCAATTAATTTTCAAAAAAGCGGTATAGATTTAGCTTCTTTCCCAGCTGAACAGACTTTGTTTGCGATGTTCAATGAGATGCCTCTTGGGTTTGTCATGTCAATCGTCGCAATTTTACTTGTCAGCACATTCTTTATCACATCAGCCGATTCAGCTACTTTTGTGTTAGGAATGCAATCAACACGCGGTTCACTGCTGCCAAGCAATCAAATCAAAATTTTATGGGGAATTGCTCAATCAACGGTAGCTGCAATTCTATTATCCGTAGGTGGTTTAACCGCAGTGCAAAACACCATCATCGTTGCGGCATTGCCCTTTTCTTTCGTTATTATTTTAATGGTCATTTCTTTATTTAAAGCTTTAAACTCGGAAATGGATATAATAAGAAATAAAAAATAAGAAAAGCCGTCTTTGAGGAGTACTCTCGAAGACGGCTTTTCTTATTGATTAAATCGAGAAGGTTGGGGTATAGGATAACTAAACTATACATTTGGAGGTGTTTCAGATATGCAGACAGAAACTCAAAAAGTCATTCAGGAATCATTAGATGCCTTGCTAGAAAATGATTCCTTCTTACCTGACCTAGAGAACCGCGAACAGGCATTTACTTCACTGAGTGCAATTCTTTCCACACCTGACAATATCCATAAATCATTCCTGAGAGTTCCCTTGGATGATGGAAGTGTGGTGCGAATCCCTTCTTACCGTGCACAACACAACAATGCAATGGGTCCTTATAAAGGCGGAATTCGTTTTCACGAGAGCGTCAGTGAAGATGAAATCATCAACCTCGCTTTTTTGATGACCTTAAAAAATGCGCTTCATAAAGTACCATTTGGTGGGGGTAAAGGTGGAATCGTCATCAATCCACGAAATTACTCAGAAAAAGAACTACACCTTATTTCTAAAGAGTACGTTCGTTATTTTGCGGATGTTATCGGTCCTGATAAAGATATTCCTGCACCGGATATGGGTTCAGGAGAACGAGAAATGGATTGGATGATGGCAGAATACAAGGAAATCAATGATGGCACCCCTTACTTAGGAAGTTTCACTGGCAAAAGCGTCGTAAATGGTGGCTCTCTCGGCAGACGCGAAGCAACCGGCAAAGGCGTATACTTTACTTTCCGCTACTTGCTTTATGATTATGTAAAGGCTAATAAACAAATGCTTGCCAAGAGCGACAACCTTTTTGCAAAAACAACACTAGAGCTGTACGACCGTCCATTGAAAATGGCTGTTCAAGGATTCGGAAATGTTGGCTCCGTCGCAGCTCTTGAAGCCTACCATTGTCATTTGATCAATCACAAAATTGTGGCCGTCAGTGACCGCAACGTCACTTTATACAACGAAGACGGATTGGATATACCCTCACTAGTCGAATTTACCAAAACAAATCGTGGGGATTTACCTTCAACAGAAGAGCAACTGCAAAGTGCCACTATTAAAGCTGACATCAAAGAACGAGACAGTCTCGTTACTTTACCTGTCGACGTTCTACTTCTTGCGGCGCTAGAAAATCAAATTCGAGAAGATAATATGAAGGACGTCCAGGCTCGAATTGTCATTGAAGGAGCGAACGCACCGACTGCGCCAGAAGCTGACCAATACTTGAGTGAGCAAGGGGTCGTTATCATTCCTGATATCCTGGCAAATGCCGGTGGCGTTATTGTATCTTACTTTGAATGGCTACAGGGCCGTGAAACCCAATTTTACGATGAAGCCGAAGTCTATCGTTTATTGATAGACAAAATGAAGGAAACGATGGACATGATGCTACCTCAATATTACGGAGATCCATTTGCACTGCGTCAAAATTGTTTTATTCACGCTGTTCAACGCTTATCAACCGTATTATATCGTCAAGGGAAACTTTATTAAAAAAAGCACAGCCCAGTTTTTAGGGGCTGTGCTTTTTAACTTTCTGACATCCGCCGTTGATGAGAAATTTGGTATGCATTATGACGAAAGTTTAAAATTCGATCTTCTGAGCACTCAATGCCCTGAGTTACAAGTGTTGGATCAAAAACGATTTTATCTACTTCTGCATCTTCTTCTGTAAGCGCTAAATAGCCTATTGTGAGTCTTTCTCGATCTTGTGGCCACTCCACTGTCGGATCATCTGTAGGGTCATTGGCTTGACCCAAGACGACATCTAGCCGGAAGTTCACCGGTCCTTTTGCCATTCTGTCTTCTATATCCGCTTCAAAAGATCCAATAGGCAGTTTAATCACATCTATCGGAGATAAAGTAGCGACTTTTTCGGGCTCCCAAATGTATTTAATCGGTTGTCGTTGTCCTTGTTGATTTATAAAATAAAAAGCATGAATCGCATGATACTGTCCTGTCGCAAAACTAGAAGGAGCTTGCATTTTTCGGATATTTTTTATCATTGCACCACTTTCAGGATAATCTATTAACAAACTACCTAATTCTTTTAAACTCGGTTTGCCTTTTTTAAACGATTTCACAACGCCTATCATTTCGCTGAAGATTTCAGGCGTTTTAGCAAAGAAAATGGGAGACGTGACTCCAACAATGTTCGTCGCTTGACCGTCTGGTAAACGGAATTGGACAGCCATTCCTTTAACTGGAGACATGGCATCAGCCCATGTCGGGTCTGGAGAAAAATGTGAAAATCGCACAAGCGCTCTAGTCTCTCCTTTTTGAAAATGCGGTGCAATGGTTAACTGTTCAGCTGAACCTGTAGCGGTAAACTTTGCTTTATAACTCTTTCCTCTCGCGTGTGCCCTCCGGTATCCAGCCGGAATATCAAACACTTTTTCAATCTGATCAACCGTTTTTTTCGCTAATTGCTCCATTACCATCACCTCTTATACTTTGTCATACCCCATTTTCTGCTTTTAACTTCTACACGTTGATAAATAACTAAAGATTTTGCGAATGTTTGACTAGTTGCGATAATAACGGGAATACAAGAAAAGAGAAAGTAACTCAAATTAGAGGAGGATTCAAAATGGAATTTACACATAAAGACAACAAAATCTCAGTTTTAGAAAACGCTGA
Source organism: Caryophanales bacterium (assembly GCA_038243515.1). Lineage (GTDB taxonomy): Bacteria > Bacillota > Bacilli > Bacillales_A > Planococcaceae > Planococcus. The sequence continues at coordinate 4,679 of JBBSRA010000019.1, read as the reverse complement.
AGAACTTGCATTTCTTAGCTATACACCAAACGGTGATGTATTGACTGTCGACCATACTGAAGTTTCTTCAAAACTTGAAGGGCAAGGCATCGGCAAAAAATTAGTAGAGCAAATTGTTGAATACGCACGTAGCGAAAACAAAAAAATTGATCCTAAATGTCCTTTTGCAGATAGCGTTATCAACAAAACACCTGAATTACAAGATGTATTAGATAAATAAGTCGTGTAAAATTCATAAAATTAGTGTTATTTTAAGAAATTGATTCAAAAAAGACGACCCATAGGTCGTCTTTTTTATGATTATCTGAATTCGCCGTCATTAACGTTGTATAAATAGCTCCAGTTGTCGGCTTTATAGAGCTGGTGGAAAGTAAGTCGATCTCCTGTACCCAAAGTCACTTCTTCACCAAAGATTGCAACTACCATTGCTGTTCCTGAGTTATCTAAGTTCAAGTAAACATCGCCAATCGAAGGACGGATTGCGTTTTTTTCACGTAGTACTTCTTCTAACTTAGCATCTTCTTCCAACTGTTCAGCCGGAACATCTGTTTTTTCAAAGTAAGCAATGTCGTTGCTACCCGATACTTCACCTGGTGACATCACCAGAAACTCTTTTGATTTAACAGTGTTTTGACGTGTTGTAATTACATTACTGCCTTCAACAGATTCTACTTTTTCGAATTCATTCAACGAGTAATGGTCCATGTAGTCTGGATCTGGTTTAGTAATTAGAATATATCCGCTTTCTTCTGCTGGTTGTTTATCAAGCAAGGTATACTTAGATCCGAAAAATAAGAAGGAATCCATGTGCTTCGGTTTGTACAATGTAATTTCTTCAGCTTTAGCGTCTACTTGCTCCATATCTTTTACGCGGAACATCAATACCGACTTTTTAGCTAATGGTTTTACAGAATACACTTTGTGTAACTCATTTTTGTAATAAACAAATTGTCCTTTTCGCACTTGTAGTAGTTTCATCATTCATCCTCCGATACTATCGTTGTCATACCTTTATTCTAGAGGAAAATCAGCAAGAAGTCCATGCAAGTAATCTAATTGTTTGATATGCTACTACCACTAAACCATTACTGCAGGAGGCATTTATTTATGAATAACGAAAATAGAGATGAGTACATCATTAAAAAATATCAACAGGATGAACAAATTATGGTTCAGCTTTTCGTTCACTGGTGCACAAACCATCAGTTGGACCCTGCTGATCTTTATCAACGAGCATATCCCGGTCAATTGCAAAGTTCTGTCCTAATTGATGCGATTGAACAAGCAGGTACAGAAACACTAGCTATTGACCACGATACATTATTGGATATCCTTCAATTGTTTGGAAATGATGATTTAGCGTTTGAGGTTTCAGAAGAGATTGAAAAACTCTCTAAAAAATAGGAGCGCAAGTGCATAGGCACTGCCGCTCCTATTTTTTACGTTTTCGCAATTCTTTTGCTCTGGTTTCAATATAACTCGTCCGAAGGTTTTCATATCGATTAGACGCTACATTGCTATAAATCTTATCGAACTTTGACTCTATTTTTACAGGCTCTACGTTTTCAGTTTCATCTGCGTCTACAGTTTCTGGCTGCTCAATCAGCTCTTCTTCTTTTTTATCTTCTATCATTTTCAAGCACTCCTTCTTATGACTTTATACTAGTTATTTAGCAAAAGAAGCTGGCATAACTACCGCAACGACTTCACCTGTTGCACATAGCGTATCACCCGCGTAGACTTCTGTTTTCACTTTAAATTTCTTCGGGTGAATTTCTTCAACAACGCCTACTGCTTTTAATACAACATCTTGAGGTGTAGGTTTTATGTAATCCACATGCAAAGAAGCTGTTACAAAACGTGGTGGCTCTTCCCCACTACCTGGTTCAAAACCGTTTTTTCGGTGAAGCGCTAGCGATGCTGAACCCGTTCCATGACAATCAACGAACGAAGCAATCAATCCACCATAAACAAATCCAGGAATAGCTGTATGTACTTCTTTTGGTTCGTATAACGTAACCGTTTCTTCTCCATTCCACATTGTACGGAAATGATGTCCTTCTTTATTTAATCGACCACAACCATAACACCAAGCAAAACTATCTGCATATTCATCTTGTATTGCGATTTCCGGTTGATTTTTCATAGTCTATTCCCCTTTGTTTGTTTTATTTCAGCTCTATGTAACATAAACTCCACTTTTTATGAAAGTCTATACTTGTAGACTACACTAAAAAAACTGATTTTTCAAAACCGAAAAGGAAAAGCATGATCCTTTTCATCGGATCATGCTTTTCCTTTTTCCATCCCTCGAAAATCCTGAGAGATCTTTTGCACGCGGAAAATCTTATTAAATTCTTTCTACAAACTGTACATCTTTGACGAATACGAAACTCTCGTCATTGCAGTTTAGTTACGCTGACTGTCACTTGCCCATAAGGCACTTATGTTCACATCTACTTCTCTGTGAGTTTTTGGTTCTGCAGTCAGGCTTTCAAATGCACTTCCACAAAAAACTTACGGCTTACTGTTTGAAACACTTACCGGGTAGAAACCCAATTAACAATGGTTCCTGACAAGAGTAAATATCGTCAGTAAAGCAAATTTCCCGCCAAGGCTGTGCAGTTTCTCGTCCGAAGGCGATTCTGGATCAAATCCATTCGTATTCTTCTGACGGTGATTCCGCCTTGTATTTATATAGTACCCCTTTACCATATGAATAAACCTATTTTTAAAATTTTTTAATAAATTCTGATATTTTATTTTTACATTTTCATATCTGCCTATTATACTAGTAATTAGTTCGAAATCCGTAATACATAGAGGAGAGATAAGATTGGTTACTATTTTACCTGCACGTTCAGCTGTTCCTGTCGAAGAAACATGGGATTTATCAAGTCTACTTAGTGATTCTGCTGACTTTAACGAAGAGTTAAACCATTTAGAAAAGCAAGCGCAAGCTTTAAATGAAAAGTTTAAAGGAACAATTAATGACTCAAAAACGGTTATTTTAGTTTTGACAGATTATATGATTTTTACAGAAAAACTAGTTTTAGTAAGCACCCATGCTAATTTAACAGCTAGTACGGATCAAACCAACGATGAAGCGCAATTACAAGCGAGTAAACTCGGAGCTACTGCAGCGAAAATCGGTAGCCAATTATCTTTCATCACTAGTGAACTGCTATCTTTACCTACAAAAACTCTCGAGCAAGCAATGGAAGAATCAACAGAATTTCGAGTGTTCTTGAAAACATTACTTCGCCAAAAGCCTTATCAACTGCACCCAGAAGCAGAAAAGAGTTTAGCGGCTTTTTCGTCAACTTTTAGCGCACCTTACAGTCTCTACAACACCACCAAAATGGCTGATATCAACTTTGGAGATTTTGAAGTAAACGGCCAGAAATATCCGTTGAGTTATGGTTCTTTTGAAGGCGATTGGGAAGCAGAAACCAATACAGAACTCAGACGTGCGGCATTTGATGCTTTTTCAGAAAAATTAAAAGAATATCAGCAAACAACAGCTAAAACTTACGATATGCAATTACAGACAGAAAAAACCACTGCTGATCTGCGTGGTTATGGAAGCATTTTTGACTATCTATTATTTGATCAAGAAGTAGATCGATCTCTTTACGACCGCCAAATTGATTTGATCACAAGCGAACTTGCGCCACATATGCAAAAATACGCAAAACTTTTACAGAAAGTTCACGGACTTGATCAAATGACTTTTGCTGACTTGAAAATTTCTTTAGACCCAAGCTATGAACCAAAAATTACAGTAGCCCAGTCCAAGCAATATATAGATGATGCTCTTTCAATCATGGGACCTGATTACATTGAAATGGTCGACCGTTCTTATTCTGAAAGATGGATTGACTTTGCGCAAAACAAAGGGAAATCTACAGGAGCTTTTTGCTCAAGTCCTTATGGAGACCACCCTTATATTTTAATTTCTTGGACCGGTCGAATGAACGAAGTTTTCGTGCTTGCTCATGAGCTTGGACATGCAGGACATTTTTATCACGCGCATCAAGAACAAAACATTTTTAACGGAAGACCCTCTCTTTATTTTATTGAAGCGCCTTCTACCATGAATGAGATGCTAGTTGCGAATCATTTATTAAAAGATTCGAGTGACTTGAAATTCAGACGATGGGTAATTTCATCAATTGTTGCTAGAACTTATTACCATAACTTTGTTACGCATTTACTTGAAGCCGCTTATCAACGAAAAGTATACGACCGAATCGATGCCGGACAAAGCGTCAATGCCGGCATTTTAAACAAGCTTAAACGAGGCGTATTAGAAGATTTTTGGGGAGATGCTGTCGATATAAATGATGGTGCTGAGTTAACGTGGATGCGTCAACCTCATTACTATATGGGCTTGTATCCATACACTTATAGTGCAGGACTGACTATCTCAACTCAAGTATCTAAGCGGATTCTTTCAGAAGGACAGCCCGCTGTAGATGAATGGCTCGACGTATTAAAAGCAGGAGGCACTAAATCTCCAACAGAACTCGCGCAAATGGTTGGAGTTGATATCACAACAGAACAACCTTTGCGTGACACGATTGCCTATATCGGTGAACTTGTCGACGAACTGGTCTACTTAACCGAAGAAATAGAAAAAGCGGATGGCGTGGAAATTCCACAGTCTTAACCTATTT